>CAWEVG010000020.1:0-76360 GCA_963812395.1 uncultured Actinomycetes bacterium | reverse complement strand
TGGCGGTGAGCGGCAGCCGATACGCGACCCGCATGCGGGCGCGCAGGGCGACGTACCCCGAGTAGGTCGTGGGATCGCCCTCCAGGCCCGCGGGGACGGCGTTGGTGAACGAGATGGTGCGGCGGACCGTGGCACCTCCGCCTGCGGTCAGCTGGACCTCCTGGGTGATGCGGCGGTCCTGGAACACCGACAGCTTGTTGGGGGCGCTCTGGGAGTGCACCCCGATCGAGGTCGCCCGGTCCCCTGTGAGAGCTCCCCGCCGGCCGCGAGCGCATCGACCGCGCTCTGCAGGTGCGGGGCGTCGAATGAGGCCTGGAGGTGCCGGGGCGGGATCGCGTCCATCGTGCCGCGGACGGCGGACATGAGGTTCAGGGGCTGGGTCAGGTGCTTCACCAGGGCCTTGGTCAGCTCCTCGTTGCGCGCATGCCGCTCGATCACGCCCTCCGGGCTGTTGAACTGCCGGTAGGCGTCCACCAGGACCCTGCGCACGAGTGTCTCGGAGCTGATCTCCCCGAAGCCCGGCGACTCCACGGCCCCGGTCCAGGCCAGCATCGAGGCCAAGGCGCTCATGTCCACGGTGACGACCCCGTCCACCTCGGGATAGCCCAGCGCCGCCCATGCCCGACGCATGTCCACCGAGGCAGTGCCGAAGTCGGGATGGAAGTTCGAGTTCACGAACGGGTAGCGCTTGCCCTCCCGGTACCAGGGGGGCCCACCCTCGTGCCTCCAGTCGATCGGGGGGTTGTTGGGTGACAGCTTGGACTCCAGCTGCCCGGAGATCGGGACCGACAGGGACCCCTTGTCCGCCTGCACCACGAACGCCGACAGCGGGGCGCCCCCGGAGCCGAACAGCTCCGCGTCGTTGAGGGCCGCGACCAGATAGCGCTTGGGCTCGGTCGATCCCAGGGCCTCGCGCGACGTCGGGCATGGCGATCTCGGCAGCGCCGGCCAGCTGGGTCAGGTCACCGACGGACCCGGCCAGCGAGTCGGCGACGGCGCCGATCGGCCGGCCGAGGGGGCCCGACCCCGTGACCTCGGCCAGCGCCGCCCCGGTCGCGGCGAGGGCCGCGTGGACCGCCGCGACCGGCAGGGCCAGGTCCTCGACCTTCAGCGGATCGATCGTGGTTCCGCTGACGATGGGCGGTTCGCCGTCGAAGCCGACGGCCGCCGTGCCGATCTCCGCCAGTGGGTCCAGCACCTGCGTGCTCACGGCCAGCGCGTGCGCGGAGGCGCGCAGGTCGTCCATGGCCCCCAGCGTCATCGGGTTGTACTCGAGGACGCGGGCCGCCGGTGAGGACCAGGTCAGGTCCAGGACGTTCGCCGCCGCTCCGGATGGTGCCGAGGCCCGCGCTCGAGCCCCGCGCTGTCGCGGGCGCGCCCCGCGATGGCCGTCTGCGCGACGCCGACGAGGCCGGTCAGCGCCGCCACCTGGGTGCCGATCGAGATCAGGGCCAGCGGCGCCAGCAGGATGAGGGTCAGCCATCCCCTCCTGCGCATCGCCCACCCCCGCTGCGACTCGGAACGCCTGGACCTGGAGCACCATCGTATCCCGCGGCCCGCTCGGGCAGGTTGGACGTGTCCGGAGGACCCGGCGGCTAGGGTGAGTCCGTGCGGGCCTCCGCGATCGTCCTGGCCCACGGCGCAGAGCCCACCCTCGAGGCCTGCGTCGCCGCTCTCGTGGCTGACGGGGCCGAGGAGATCGTGGTCGTGGACAACGACGCAGCACCGGGCCCGGTCGACGCCGTCGGTGGCATGGCCGGGGTTCGGCGTGCTCTCGGCCGGGCGGAACCTGGGCTACGCGGGGGGCTGCAACTACGCAGCGAGTCACGCGACCGGGGACGTCCTGGTGTTCGTCAACTCCGACGCCCTGGTGCAGCCGGGGGCACTGGCGGCGCTGGTCCGGCGAGTGGCCGAGCCCGACGTCGGCCTTGCCTCTGCCAGCATCCGCCTGGCCGAGGAGCCCGCGGTGCTCAACACGGCGGGCAACCCGGTGCACTACCTGATGTTCTCCTGGGTCGGCAGCCTCGGTGAGCCGGCGGCGGATCATGGGGAGCTCACCGAGGTGGCGTCGATCACCGGCGTGACGTTCGCCGTGCGCCGCGAGGTGTGGGACGCCCTCGGCGGGTTCGACGCCGACTACGTCGCCTACTGCGAGGACGTGTACCTGTCGCTGCGCGCGTGGCAGGCGGGTTACCGGGTGGTCCATGAGCCGGAGGCCGTCGTGCTGCACCACTACGACTTCGCCCGCAACTCGGCCAAGTTCGACCTGCTCGAACGCAACCGGCTCATGAACCTGGTGCTGCTGCCGGAGCGGCGCACCCGCAGGCTCGTCGCCCTCCCCGCGCTGGTCGTCGAGGGGGGCGTCCTGCTGGTGGCCGTCCGCGACGGCTGGGCCCGGGACAAGGTGGACGGTTGGCGCTGGCTGGTCAAGCACCGCAGGTCGCTCGCGGAACGGCGACGGGGGATCCAGGCGGTCCGCAGGGTGCCTGACCGGGATCTGGCTCGGCTTCTGCGCGGACCGCTCGATCCGCCGGCCGGGCTCGGGCCCGGCGTGCCGGCCCCCGTGAGCCGGGCACTCGCGCGGTACTGGAGCTGGGCGGGGCAACGGCTGTGAGATCGCTGGAGTGGGGTCGCACGCTCCACCTGCGCGACCTCGCGTGGGCCTCGCTCGTGGCCGTCGTCGCGATCGGGATCGCCCTGGCCTACCGCTCCGCCCTCGTCCCGACCGATCCCTGGCACTACGTGCAGGGCGCGCTGGCATTCCCGGATGGCACGTGGCGGCCCGAGGGCCTGTCCCGGTGGGGCTTCCTGCTGCCCATCATCCCGTTCGCCCGGATCTGGGGTGACGCGACAGCGACCTACTACGTGGTGCCGGTGCTCAGCACGGGCGTCCTGGCCGCGGTCCTCTACCTTCTCGGCACGCGGTACGTGTCGCGGTCCACCGGGGCGCTGGCGGCGGCCTTCGCCCTCGGGACGCCCTTGGTCTTCGTGAACCTGACCCGTGGGTACACCGACCTGACCGCCACGACGCTGATCGGGTTGGCCCTGCTGCTGGCGACGTTGGCCGGGGATGCGGCCGACGAGGCCCGCGATGCCGGCCGGAGCTGGGGGTGGCGGGTTCCCGCCCTGCTCGTGGCCTGTGGGTTCGTGACCGGGTGGAGCTTCGAGGTGCGCGAGACGGCGATCTTCGCGTGGCCGGTGATCGGCTGGGTGCTGTGGCGGATCGGACGGCCCCTGATGACCCTGGCCTGGTTCGCCCCGCCCGCCCTCGCGTGGCTGGTCCTCGATGTGCTGCTGTGCGCCGTGGTCTACGACGACCCGTTCCTCAAGTTCCGGGTCATCCTTGGGGCTGACATCTCCGAGTCGGTGGTCAGCTCGGACGCGGGGTACGTGGGGCAGTCGCGGTGGTGGTACGTGACGATCCTGCCCCGGTCGATCCTTGAGGTCTCGGGCGGGCCGGCCCTGTTGGCCTGCCTGGTCGTGGGTGCGGTGGGTGGGGTGGTGTTCCGCGCGCAGCTGGGCCGGATCTGGGCATGGGGGATGCTGACGGTCGCCCTGCTCTGGCTCCAGGGGGGGCCGCTCGACCCCGGGCATCCCTCGGTGCGCCTCGACGTCGCGCGGTACTGGCTGTCGTTCATCATCCCGCTGATGCTGGCGGCAGTGGGCTCGATGGCGATCGTCATCCGCAGCTCCCGGGGGGTCTGGCGGCTGGGGGCGGCTGTGGCGGGTGGGTTGCTGGCGCTCGGGGTGGTGGTGCCGGCTGTGCGGTTCGCCACGTCCTACCCGGGGTTCGCGCCCAACGGGGGGGACGCCATGGTCGAGCTGCGTGCCCACCTCGCGTCCCAGGGCGGCGAGTTGGTCGGCGCGCGGGTATGGGCAGACTGGGGGACGCAGCGGGTGCTTCCCGCGTACCAGACAGGACCGTTCGGCGAGCCCCGCTGGGAGGCGGGCAGCTTCCGTTCGCTCAACCGGCTGGTCAGGTTCCCCCCGTCCTCCCCGGCCGAGTACCCGCAGCCCGGGGAGTACGTCGTGATCTACAGCGCTGAGGACCGAACCTGCTGGCACTGCCGGCGGGCGCTCCAGCCCGTCGATCGGGCATTCGGCCCCCTGCCGGGACCGGGGTGGGAGACGCTCTTCACCACGTCCGCCGGCAACCTCACGCTCTACCGCCTGGGCCCGTCGGTGGTGTGGCCGATCCCGGCCGCGGGCGCCCCGTCATCGGACGCCCCCGACGAGGGCGAGAACGAGCCCACCCTCTGACCGCCGCCGAATCGCGTCGGGTCTGCTGGGCGGGGCGCGGGATCACGTGCGATCTCCACGCACGCGATCCACTCACACCCGACGCGACTGCCGCCGCGTACGCTGGCGGTCCTGTCCCGCCCCCTGCCCGAGGACTTCCCGTGCCTGCCCGCCGTACCCCCGTCGTCCTTCTGCAGGTCGCCAACCTGCTCGGGGGCGTGGCCAACTCGACGGTTGCGGTGCTGGTCCCCTGGCTGGTCCTCCAGGAGACCGGGTCGGCCGCCGACGCAGGGCTGGTTGCCGCCGCGGCCGCGATCCCGGGCATCTTCGTCTCGCCGTTCGTGGGCGCGCTGGTCGACCGCTTCGGGCGTCGCCGGGTATCGATGGCCTCGGATGCCTTCTCGGCGGTCTCGGTCAGCCTGTTCCCGCTGGCTGAGGGCGCAGGGATCCTCACCCTGGGCATGATCCTTGCCCTGGCCGTCCTCGGTGCCACCTTCGACCCAGCGGGGTACACCGCGCGCAAGTCGCTCATCCCCGACGTCGCGCACGCGGGCCGGTTCTACGTCGACCGGATCAACGGCGTCCACGAGGGCGTGTTCGCGGCCGGGTGGGTCATCGGACCTGCGCTCGCCGCGATCGGCATCAGCACGATCGGGGTCATCTCCACGTTCTGGGTCACCGCTGCCGCGTTCGTGCTGGCCATCGTGGCCGTCGGCGGGATCCGTGTCACGGAGGCGATCGGCGAATCCCGTCATGCGGCCGGCGACGACAGCGAGCTGTTCTGGTCGTCCATCGTGCGCGGGGCCAGGATCCTGTGGCGCGACAAGGCGCTGCGGGTGCTGACCCTGGCGATCGCGGTGCTGGCCATGGTCTACATGCCCACGGAGTCGATCCTGATGCCGGTGCACTTCGAGGAGATCGGGCAACCGAGCAGCTATGGCCTGACGCTCACGGCGCTGGCCGCGGGGGGAATGATCGGTTCCTTCTCCTACGGGTGGCTGTCAGTTCGGATGTCCAAGCACCGGATCGTGGTGCTCGTCATGCTCGCCGTCACAGCGGCCATCATCCCGATGGCGTTCCTGCCGCCGCTGCCGGTCTTCGTCGCGGCAGGATTCCTGCTGGGCCTGGGTTGGGGCCCGATGAACCCACTGCTCAACTCGCTGGTGCAGACCCGCGTTCCGGCGCACGTGCAGGGCCGGGTGTACGGCGTGCAGACGGCCCTCTTCTACGCGGCGCCCCCGTTGGGGCTGTTGCTGGCGGGGATCGCGGTCGAGGCGTGGGGCGTGCAACTGGTGTACGCGATCATCGGCGTGCTCCTGGTCGGGCTCTCGCTGCTGATCGCCGCCCTGCCCTCGCTCAGAGGGCTGGATGACGAGGGCCCGGCGATGTCGGGCGCCGATCCGGTACCGGATCCCAGCGGGCCCTCTGCCTGAGCCGGAGATGGCCGGCGGCAGGTGACAGACCGGGGCGCGGATCGACCACCGAGTTCGAAGACCGCGGCGCGGATCGACGACCGAGTTCGCAGACCGGGGCTCGGATCGGCCACCGCGCTCGAAACGAACGCTTACAGGTCTGCCATTCCCGCGGCGCGGGTCGACCGCGCATGAGGTGAGCGTTCTGGGCCCCTGGGAGGTCGCGTATCGGGTCACTTCATGCGCGGTGGCCCTGGTCCTCGGGCTGACCGGGTTCCTGAGCGTGCAGTTCGTGTGCGGTCGCGCGCCGAACCCTCGCCGACCGCGTCCCCCGGGACGGCCGGAGGGGTCCGACCCCTCGGTCGGACCCCTCCGCGTCGCGCGCCGAACCCGTCAGTCGCTGGCCGGGGTCCTGACCGAGCCCAGCAGCAGCGAGGCCACGTCGAGAACCTCGACCACGGGGGCGTCCTCGCCGGCCTCCTGCGCCCGCACGGTCACGCCGTCGTGCAGCATGACCGAGCAGAACGGGCAGGCGACCGCGATCTTGGTGGCGCCGGTCCCGATCGCCTCGTCGGCACGGTTCTGGTTGATCCGCGTCCCGAGGCGCTCCTCCATCCACATCTGGGCGCCACCGGCGCCGCAGCAGAAGGACTTGTCGGCGGTGCGGTCCATCTCCACCAGCCTCACGCCGGGCACCGACGCGACGAGCTCGCGGGGCGGCACGTACACCTTGTTGTGCCGGCCCAGGTAGCACGGGTCGTGGTAGGTGACGGTCGAGTCGACCGGCGTCAGCGGCTTGAGCCGGCCGTCGCGAAGCAGCGTCGCCAGCAGCTGGCTGTGGTGGACCACCTCGTAGTTGCCGCCCAGCTGCGGGTACTCGCGACCGATCGTGTTCATGCAGTGCGGGCACGTCACGACGATGCGCTTGGCCTTGACCTCGTTGAGCACCTCGACGTTCTGCATCGCCTGCATCTGGAACAGGAACTCGTTGCCCGCGCGGCGCGCCGGGTCACCGGTGCAGGTCTCGCCCTCGCCGAGGACCATGTACTTGACGCCCGCGACGTTCAGGAGCTCGGCGACGTCCTTGGTGGTCTGCTTGGCGCGGTCCTCGTAGGCACCGGCGCAGCCGACCCAGAACAGGTACTCGACGTCGGCCGGGATCTCGTCCTCGCCCTCCATGCCGAACACCGGGACCTCGAAGTCGACCTCGCTGATCCAGTCGTTGCGCTTCGAGGCGTTCATGCCCCACGGGTTGCCCTTGTTCTCGAGGTTCTTGAAGAGGCTGTTGAGCTCGTTGGGGAACTCCGTGGCGATCATCACCTGGTGGCGGCGCATGTCGACGAAGTGGTCGATGTGCTCGATGTCGACGGGGCACTGGTTGACGCACGCCCCGCACGTGGTGCACGACCACAGCGCGTCGACGTCGATGACCGGGCCCTCGTGCGAGCGGTGCCCGGAGGCGTCATAGCCGTCGGTCTCGCGATGCGGATCGAAGTCGCGCTCGCCGATCAGCGGGCGGCCGACCTCGGCAGCCACCTTCTCCGACATGGTGGCCAGGACCTCGTCGTCGACCTCGCCGAACTCCACGTTCTTCCCGTCGAGCTTGGCCTGCGTGGCCTTGATGTACGGCGCCTTCGTGAACGCGTGGTCACGCAGGTTCATGATCATGAGCTTGGGGCTCAGCGGCTTCTCGGTGTTCCACGCCGGGCACTGGCTCTGGCAACGACCGCACTCGGTGCAGGTCGCCATGTCCAGCAGGCCCTTCCAGGTGAAGTCCTCGATCCGGCCCCGGCCGAAGATCGCGTCGTCGGCGGGGTCCTCGAAGTCGATCTTCTCCGTGCCCGAGTACATCTCCAGCAGCGGGCCGAGCCCGTCGGGGCGGCGCGAGAAGTAGACGTTGATCGGGGCGGCGAAGATGTGCAGGTGCTTGCTGTGCAGCACGATCAGCAGGAAGCCCAGGATCACCGCGACGTGGGCCCAGAGGCCGAGGGTGAGCAGCCATTCGTTGGCGGTCTCGCCGAGGGGCTCGAGCACGCTGGCCACCGCGTGCGAGGCGAAGGCGCCGTCCATGCCGTCGGGGCCGTCGGCGTTGATCTTCGCGCCGCGGTAGAGCAGCAGCGTGAACACCACCATGAAGATCATGAACAGCACCAACCAGGCGCCCGAGGTGTGGGAGCCGAAGAACCGCGACCAGCGACCCGACTTGGCGGGGTTGTTCCGGTAGCGGATGACCGCGAAGACCAGGATCCCGACGAGCACGAGGACGGCGAACAGGTCCTCGAGGAAGCGCACGACCGGCCAGGTGCCGATGATCGGGAACGCGAAGCCGGCGAAGAACAGCTCGCCGAACGCCTCGATGACGGTCAGGGTCAGGATCAGGAACCCGAAGAAGACGAACACGTGGGCGACGCCGGGCACCGACCACTTCAGCAGCTTCTTCTGGCCCAGGACCTCGGTGGCCTCGACCTGCACGCGGGCGCCCACCTGGTCGGTGCGGCCCTGTGCCGGCTGCCCGGACCGGACCAGCCCCTGCAGGAACCATGCGCGCTTGAGGGCCAGGAACCCGGCCGCCACAATGATGATCAGACCGACCGTTGCCCGGATCAGCATCATCGAATCCATGTCCGCCAACCTCCTGGCCAGGGGTGCCCCGCCCGGCCAATTCTCGCCCCAGTTCGACGCGGTCCCTCTGTTGGGACCCTACCGATCGGTAACATAGCCGATTCGCCCGAGGGGTGGGCAATCCGGTCGGGTTTCCGCGCCGAGTCCGGGTGTGGAGCCTGTGACCCGAGGGGCGCATGATCTGCGTGGGGTGCGACGACCGGAGCCCCGCCCGACGGGTCACGGGGCGCGTGGGGGATGCCGCAGGAGGTGCAGGGGGGTGCCGGGCCCGTGATGGGCGACCCCTCGCGCAGCCTCGGCCAGACTTGAGTCAGGTCGACTCAAGTTAGATGAGCGCAGGGTTGACACAAAGTCCAAGTTTGGGGAGGATAGGACATGTCATAACGCGCCCGACGGCGTCGCCGCCGGGCATCCGAACGGAAAGGAACCACCTTCCATGAGTCGTGCTGTCGGCATCGACCTCGGTACCACCAACTCCTGCGTCGCCGTCCTCGAGGCCGGCGAGCCCGTCGTGATCGCGAACGCCGAGGGCGCGCGGACGACCCCGTCAGTCGTCGCCTTCGCCAAGAACGGCGAGGTCCTCGTCGGTGAGGTCGCCAAGCGGCAGGCCGTCACCAACCCGGACCGCACCATCCGCTCGATCAAGCGCCACATGGGCGACGGCACCTTCAAGGTGACCATCGACGACAAGGGATTCACCCCCCAGGAGATCAGCGCCCGCGTCCTGGGCAAGCTCAAGCGCGACGCGGAGGCCTACCTCGGCGAGACGGTGACCGATGCGGTCATCACCGTCCCGGCGTACTTCAACGACGCCCAGCGCCAGGCCACCAAGGAGGCCGGCGAGATCGCGGGCCTCAACGTGAGCCGCATCATCAACGAGCCCACGGCGGCCGCCCTGGCCTACGGCCTGGACAAGGCCGACCAGGAGCAGCGCATCCTCGTCTTCGACCTCGGCGGCGGCACGTTCGACGTGTCCCTGCTGGAGATCGGCGACGGCGTCGTGGAGGTCAAGGCGACCTCCGGCGACAACCACCTCGGTGGCGACGACTGGGACCAGCGCGTCGTCGACTGGCTGGTGAGCCAGTTCAAGAACGCCCACGGCATCGACCTCGCCAAGGACAAGATGGCCAGCCAGCGCCTGCGTGAGGCTGCGGAGAAGGCCAAGATCGAGCTGTCGAGCTCGATGCAGACCGGCATCAACCTGCCCTACATCACCGCGGGTGCCGACGGCCCGATGCATCTCGACGAGACCCTGAGCCGGGCGAAGTTCGAGGAGCTCACCGCCGACCTGCTCAACCGCACCAAGGCGCCGTTCGCCACGGTCATCAAGGACGCGGGGATCTCCGTGGCCGACATCGACCAGATCGTCATGGTCGGTGGCTCGACCCGTATGCCGGCCGTCAGCGAGGTCGTGCGCGAGCTGACCAACGGCAAGGAGCCCAACAAGAGCGTCAACCCCGACGAGGTCGTCGCGCTCGGCGCGTCCCTGCAGGCCGGCGTGCTCAAGGGCGAGGTCAAGGACGTGCTGCTGCTCGACGTGACCCCGCTGAGCCTGGGCATCGAGACCAAGGGCGGGATCATGACCAAGCTCATCGAGCGCAACACCACGATCCCGACCAAGCGCTCGGAGATCTTCACCACGGCCGACGACAACCAGCCGTCCGTGCTGATCCAGGTGTTCCAGGGCGAGCGCGAGATGGCGGCCTACAACAAGAAGCTCGGCACGTTCGAGCTGACCGGCCTGCCGCCGGCCCCGCGCGGCGTGCCGCAGGTCGAGGTCACCTTCGACATCGACGCCAACGGCATCGTGCACGTCTCGGCCAAGGACCTGGCCACGGGCAAGGAGCAGAAGATGACGATCTCCGGTGGCTCCGCGCTGCCGAAGGACGACATCGACCGGATGATGCGCGACGCCGAGGCCCACGCGGCCGAGGACCACGCCCGCCGCGAGGAGGCCGAGGTCCGCAACACCGCGGAGTCGCTGGTCTACCAGACCGAGAAGTTCCTGCGCGACAACGCCGACAAGGTCCCGGCGGACGCCAAGGCCAACGTCGACGAGCCGATGGTCGAGCTCAAGCGCGCGCTGGAGGGCACCGACATCGAGGCGATCAAGACAGCCTCGGAGAAGGTGGCCACCGCGTCCCAGGCCCTGGGCTCGGCGATGTACGCCGCGGCGCAGGCGTCCGCGCCGGCCGGCGACGGCAACCCCGGATCCGACGAGGGCGCGTCCAGCGCTGACGAGGACGTCATCGACGCTGAGATCGTCGACGACGAGGGCGCGACCGAGGGCGAGCAGAAGTGACCGAGCGTCCCGAGCAGACCCCGCCTCCGGAGGGCTTCATGCCCCCGGCGGCGGGGCAGCCCGACCCGGACATCGTGGATGCCGAGATCCTCGAGGGCGACGTCCTCGAGCCGCAGGCCCAGCCCGAGGGCGACTTCGCCGAGGGTGAGGTGGTCGAGCCGTCCACGGTGGAGGCCGCCGAGGTCGACGCCCTGCTCGCCGAAGCGCTGGACGCCGACGCGATCGAGGCCGAGTTCACCGCCGCCGAGGCCGACATGGCAGCGGCAGCCGGGGGCTCTGGGGTCGTGGCTGACCAGGTTGCGATCCTCACGACCGACCTGCAGCGCGTGCACGCGGAGTACTCCAACTACCGCAAGCGCGTCGAGCGCGACCGTGAGCTCGTGCGCGAGCGCGCCGTCGAGTCAGCGCTCGTCGAGCTGCTGCCGATCCTCGACGACATCGGTCGTGCACGTGACCACGACGAGCTCGTCGGTGGGTTCCGCAGCGTGGGCGAGGCCCTGGAGGCCGCGGCCCTGCGGCTGGGCCTGACCCCGTTCGGGACGGTCGGCGAGCCGTTCGACCCGACGCGGCACGAGGCGCTCATGCGCGAGGAGCGCGAGGGCGTGACCGAGCCGACGGTGGTCACCATCCTGCAGGTCGGCTACGAGATGAACGGGCGCGTCGTGCGCCCGGCCCGGGTGTCAGTCGCCGGTACCGACTGACACCGATCACACGAGAGGAGGTGGGGGTGCGGTGAGCACGAAGGACTGGATCGACAAGGACTTCTACAAGATCCTGGGCGTCAAGAAGGACGCCACGGCCGATGAGATCAAGAAGGCGTACCGCATCCTCGCCCGCAAGCACCACCCGGACAAGAACCCGGACAACGCGGCCGCGGAGGCGAAGTTCAAGGAGGTCTCCGAGGCCTACGACGTGCTGTCGGATGCCAAGACCCGCAAGGAGTACGACGAGGCCCGCTCGCTGTTCAGCGGCGGGGGCGTGCGGTTCCCCGGCGGGTTCGGCGGCTCGGGCGGCAGCTCGGGCGGCGCCGGGGGCATCAACTTCGACGACCTGTTGGCCCAGATGCGCCAACAGGGGGGCGGGGCCGGTGGCCCGGCGGGTGCCGGTGGAGGCGTCGGCGGGGTGTTCGGTGACGTCCTCGGGGGGCTGTTCAACCGGGGCGGCCAGCGTACGACGGCCCGCCCGGCGCGCCGCGGGGCGGACATCGAGAGCGAGGCCACCATCTCGTTCGCCGAGGCCCTCGACGGGGTCACGGTCTCCCTGCGCCTGACCACCGACGAGCCGTGCTCGGCCTGCTCGGGCACCGGTGCGGCGGCCGGCACCGCACCCCGGATGTGTCCGACGTGCAACGGCACCGGGCAGGCTGTGCGCAGCCAGGGCGGGTTCGCCCTGTCCGAGCCGTGCCGTGCCTGCCTCGGTCGTGGCCTGGTCGTCGACACCCCCTGCACGACCTGCGCCGGCTCCGGACGCGGTCGCTCCGCGCGGCCGGTCAGCGCCCGGATCCCCCCGGGCGTCACCGACGGCGCGCGCATCCGGCTCAAGGGCAAGGGCGCGCCCGGCGAGAACGGCGGACCCTCCGGGGACCTGTTCATCGTCGTGCACGTCAGCGCCGACCCGGTGTTCGGCCGGGCCAAGGACAACGTCACCGTGACCGTTCCCCTCACCTTCGCCGAGGCGGCCCTCGGGGCCGACATCCCCATCCCGCTGCCCCGCGGCGGGAAGGTCACGCTGAAGGTCCCCGCGGGCACCGCCAACGGACGCACCTTCAGGGTGCGTGGCCGGGGGGCGACCCGTCGCGACGGCACCATGGGCGACCTCCTGGCCACCGTCGAGGTCGCCGTCCCCCGCGCCCTGTCCGACGAGGCCAGGGCAGCGCTGTCCGCCTATGTGGCAGCTGCCGATGAGCCCGACCCGCGCGCCCACCTGATGTCCATCACGACGACCCCCAAGGGAGGCAGCTGATGAACTTCGACGACGACACCCCGGTCTACGCGATCTCCATCGCGGCGTCCCTGGCCGGCCTGCACCCCCAGACCCTGCGCCAGTACGACCGGCTGGGCCTTGTCTCCCCGAACCGCACGGGTGGTCGCAACCGCCTGTACTCCATGCGCGACGTCGCACGGCTGCGTGAGGTGCAGCGGCTGGCCGCCGACGGCGTGAACCTCACCGGGATCATGCGCATCCTCGAGCTCGAGGAGCACCTGGACAGCATGCGCCGGCGCCTCGACGCCCTCGAGGGCCGTGAGCGCTCGACGGCCCTGGTCGTCTGGCGCCCCGACCGCCGACAGTAAGTCCCAGAGTTGCATCGATGTGAACGACTCCGACCATCCGATGGTCGATTCCGTGCACACCGATGATCGATCAGGAGGATCGCCATGGCTGACCAGTTCACCACCCGCACCCAGGAGGCCCTGCAGGCGGCGGTGCGCGACGCCGCGGGCCGGGGGAACGCCCATGTCGAGCCCGTGCACGTGCTGCGGGCATTGCTCGACCAGCGCGACGGGATCGCCGTCGCCCTGATCGAGGGCCTCGGGGCCGACGTCGACGCCCTCGCGCGGCAGGCGGAGCGCGCCATCGTCGCGCTCCCGGTGGCGTCCGGGGCGACGGTGGCCAGCGCCGACCTGGCCCAGTCCACCTACCGCGTGCTCAAGGCGGCCGGCGACCTCGCCCGGACCCGCGGCGACTCGTTCGTCTCCACCGAGCACGTGCTGATCGCCCTGGCGGCCCCCGATGCGGCGACCGGCCCCATGCTCGCTGCGGTCGGTGTGACCCCCGACGCCCTGAGCACCGCGCTCGACGCCGCCCGCGGTGGGCGCCGGGTCGACTCCGCCGATCCCGAGGGCAGCTTCAAGGCCCTGGAGAAGTACGGCGTGGACCTCACGGCGCGCGCCCGGGAGGGTCGCATCGACCCGGTGATCGGCCGTGACGCCGAGATCCGCCGGGTCATCCAGGTGCTGTCCCGCCGGACGAAGAACAACCCGGTCCTGATCGGCGAGCCCGGGGTGGGCAAGACGGCGGTGGTCGAGGGCCTGGCCCAGCGGATCGTGGCCGGTGACGTGCCCGAGTCGTTGCGCGGCAAGCGCCTGATCGCGCTGGATCTGGCCTCGATGATCGCCGGGGCGAAGTACCGCGGGGAGTTCGAGGAGCGGCTCAAGGCCGTCCTCAAGGAGATCGCGGACTCCAACGGCCAGGTCGTCACGTTCATCGACGAGCTGCACACCGTGGTCGGGGCGGGCGCCGGTGGGGACTCCGCCATGGACGCCGGGAACATGCTCAAGCCCATGCTGGCCCGGGGCGAGCTGCGCATGGTCGGTGCGACCACGCTGGATGAGTACCGCGAGCGGATCGAGAAGGACCCCGCCCTCGAGCGCCGCTTCCAGCAGGTGTTCGTCGGCGAGCCCAGCGTGGAGGACACCATCGGGATCCTGCGCGGGCTGAAGGAGAAGTACGAGGCGCACCACAAGGTGGCGATCTCCGACGCGGCGCTGGTCGCGGCGGCCACGCTGTCCGACCGCTACATCACCAGCCGGTTCCTGCCGGACAAGGCGATCGACCTGGTCGACGAGGCGGCGTCCCGGCTGCGGATGGAGATCGACTCCTCCCCGGTCGAGATCGACCAGCTCCAGCGCCAGGTCGACCGGCTGCGGATGGAGGAGCTCGCCCTGGCCAAGGAGACCGACGAGGCCAGCCTCGCCCGCCTGGCGAAGCTGCGCACCGACCTTGCCGACAAGGAGGAGCAGCTGGGCGCCCTGCGCGCCCGGTGGGACCAGGAGAAGGCCGGGCTGGACCGGGTCGGTGACCTGAAGATCCAGATCGATGAGCTGCGGATGGCCGCCGACCGCGCGCAGCGCGAGGGTGACTTCGAGTCGGCTGCACGCATCCTCTACGGCGAGCTGCCCGCGCTCGAGGCCCAGCTGGAGACCGTGGCGGCCGAGGCCAACGACCGCTCCGCGATGGTCCGCGAGGAGGTCGGTCCGGACGACGTGGCCGAGGTGGTCGGCGCGTGGACGGGGATCCCCGCTGGCCGGCTGCTCGAGGGCGAGACCGCGAAGCTGCTGCGGATGGAGGACGAGCTCGGCCGCCGCGTCGTCGGCCAGGCCACGGCCGTCCGGGCGGTCTCCGACGCCGTGCGTCGCGCCCGGGCCGGGATCGCGGATCCCGACCGCCCCACCGGCTCGTTCCTGTTCCTCGGCCCGACGGGCGTCGGCAAGACCGAGCTGGCCAAGGCCCTGGCCGAGTTCCTGTTCGACGACGAGCGGGCGATCACCCGGATCGACATGAGCGAGTACGGCGAGAAGCACTCGGTGGCGCGCCTGGTCGGGGCGCCCCCCGGGTACGTCGGGTACGAGGAGGGCGGCCAGCTGACCGAGGCGGTGCGCCGCCGGCCCTACTGCGTGGTGCTGCTCGACGAGGTGGAGAAGGCCCACCCCGAGGTCTTCAACGTGCTGCTGCAGGTGCTCGACGACGGCCGGCTGACCGACGGCCAGGGCCGCACCGTCGACTTCCGCAACGCGATCCTGGTCCTGACCTCGAACCTGGGCTCCCAGGCCCTGATCGACCCGACGCTGACCCCCGAGCAGCGCCACGACGCGGTCATGGCCGTGGTCCGCAGCGCGTTCAAGCCGGAGTTCCTCAACCGCCTGGACGACACCATCATGTTCGACGCCCTGACCCGCGAGGACCTCGCCTCGATCGTCGACATCCAGGTCGAGGCCCTGGCCCGTCGTCTGGCCGATCGCCGGATCACCCTCGAGGTGGAGCCCGCCGCGCGTGAGTGGCTCGCCGACCACGGGTTCGACCCGCTGTACGGGGCGCGCCCGCTGCGCCGCCTGATCCAGACCGCCATCGGCGACCCCCTGGCCCGCGGCATCCTCGCGGGGCAGTTCCCCGACGGCTCGACGGTCCAGGTCGACGTGGCCGCGCAGGGCACCGATGCGGGCCTGGTCCTGACGGCCTCGTGATGGTCGGCTGGCAACGACTCGTCGCTACACAGCGCGCGCGCAAGGGTCGCTGAGCACTACGCTCCGTGACGCGCGGCATACCCCCGCAGGCACCAAGGCAGGCACAGGCCCCCCGTGGCTCCGGGGTCCGTGGAACGGCCTGGTGCCGGCTTCTCGGTGCCAGGTGCCGTGACGGCGGCGGTGCGAGCGGAGGGAGGGGTGCCATGAGCGCGGACGTGCGCGCGGATGTCGCGCAGGCGGGGGCCGGGACCCGAGGGCGGGTCTCGAGCGGCACCGTCCTGGCGGTCGCGTCGTTCGGGGCGTTCCTGGCCTTCCTGGACGCCACGATCGTCAACGTCGCGTTCCCCAGCATCCGCGAGTCCTTCCCCACGTCCACGATCAGCAACCTGTCGTGGATCCTCAACGCCTACAACATCGTCTTCGCGGCGTTCCTGGTCCCGTTCGGCAGGATCACGGACCTGATCGGGCGGCGCCGTGCGTTCGTGTGGGGCGTCCTGGTCTTCACGGTGGCCTCAGTCGTCTGTGCGCTCTCGCCGTCGGTGGCCTTCCTGATCGGTGCACGCGTCGTGCAGGCCCTGGGTGCGGCGATGCTGGTGCCGGCCTCCCTGGCGCTCGTCGTGGCGGCGTTCCCCGCGGAGCGCCGGACCCACGCCGTCGGCCTGTGGGGCGCGTCGGCAGCCCTGGCCTCCGGGCTCGGCCCACCGATCGGGGGGCTCCTGGTCCAGGTGGGTGACTGGCGCTGGGCGTTCCTGGTCAACCTGCCGTTCGGGATCGCCGCCTGGGTCATCGCCCGCCGATCCCTGGTCGAGAGTCGCGCCCCGGGGCGCCGCACGCTGCCCGACCTCGGCGGGGCGGCCCTGTTCGCCCTCGCCCTCGGCCTGCTGACCCTGGGGATCGTCCAGGGAGATGACTGGGGCTGGACCAGCTGGGCGGTGATCGGCTGCTTCGTCGCCTCGGCGGGACTGCTGGTCCTGTTCGTGTTCAGCTCCCGGCGCCACCGCTCGCCGCTGCTCGACCCAGAGCTGCTCAAGGTCCGCGCCTTCAAGGTCGGCAACGTCGCGACGGTCGCTGCCGGGATGGGCTTCTACGCCTACCTGCTGACCAACATCCTGTGGCTGTCCTATGTCTGGGGCTACAGCGTCCTGCGGGCGGGCCTCGCGCTGGTGCCCGCTGCGCTGATCGCCGCGGTGGTCGCTGCCGTGCTGGGCCCCATCGCCGCGAAGCGCGGGTACCGGTCTGTTCATCGTCCCGGGCGCCCTGATCTGGGCCGGCTCCTACGTCTGGTACGCCACCCAGGTGGGCACCACCCCCGCCTTCCTGACCGAGTGGCTTCCCGGCCAGGTGCTCAGCGGGATCGGGGTGGGGATGACCCTGCCCCTGCTCGGCAGCGCCACGCTGGCCGCCGTGCCGGGCGGGCGCTATGCGACGGCGTCGGCGGTCGCCTCGAGCACCCGGCAGATGGGCGGCGTCCTGGGCATCGCCCTGCTCGTCGTCATCATCGGCACGCCCACCCCGGCGACCTCCGTCGGATCCTTCCGCGAGGGCTGGTGGATGTCGGTCGCCTGCTTCGTGGCCGTGGCGGTCATCTCGGTGTTCCTCGGCCGGATCCAGCCCGCGAGCGAGGAGCCGGACGACCCTGGCGCGAGACGGATCGAGGTGCACCTTCCCGCGGCGGACGCAGCCGCGGTGCCGGCCGCATCGATCGCGGCACTTCCCCTCTTCAGCCGGCTCCCTGAGTCCGTGCGCACGGCGTTGGAGCTCGCCGCCCACGACCGACACCTCGAGGGCGAGGCGTGGTTGTTCCGCGCCGGCGACGAGGCGGACTCGGTGTTCGTCCTGAGGGCCGGCCGCCTCGAGGTGGTGGTCGGCGACGAGGTGGTGCGCGAGCTCGGACCTGGGTCTGTGGTCGGGGAGCTGGCGCTGCTCACGGGTGGCACCCGCTCGGCCTCGATCCGGGCGCGTCGCGACAGCATCCTCAGCGAGGTGTCGCGCGCAGACTTCGACGCCGCCATGTCCCAGGACCCCAGCGCCTACCCGGCCCTGGCGGGGATGCTGGCCGAGCAGCTCAGCGAGGCACGGCCACCGGCACGCGCGGTCGGTGCCCGGCCCGTGGTCGTGTCCGTGATCGGGATGCACCCGGGAGCAGCTGTCGAGGCAGTTGCTGCGGGGTTGCTGGCGCAGCTGAGCACCCGCCTGCGGGCCGGTGTGCTGGCCGAGCCCGGACCTGAGGCCCTGGAGCGCGCGGAGGGCGCCCTCGATCGCGTCCTGCTGGTGGCCGCAGGTGACGACCCGAACCGCGACTTCTGCCTTCGCCAGGCCGACCACGTGGTGCTCGTCGCGGCGGGCTCCGCCGAGGTCCCCGGCGTGGCAGCGAGCGTCCGGCGGGGCGCCGACGTCGTCCTGGTGGGGAGCCGACCGGCGCAGGACACCCTGCGTCGCTGGTGCGAGGCGCTGGACCCCTGGCAGATCACCCTCGTGGCCGAGGGCGTCCCACTCGAGGACCTGCGGATGCTGGCAGCCCGGATCGGTGGCTGGTCGGTGGGGATGGTCATGGCCGGCGGTGGGGCGCGCGGGTTCGCCCACATCGGCGTCCTGCAGGAGTTGGCGGCCGCAGGGATCGCGGTCGACCGGGTGGCCGGCAGCAGCATCGGGGCGATCGTCGCCGGCGCGTACGCCAGTGGCATGGACGCCGAGGTGATGCACGAGGTCTTCTACGAGGAGTTCGTGCGGGGCAACCCGATCGGCGACGTCACCGTGCCGACCGTCTCCCTGATCAAGGGTCGCCGGACCAGGAACCTGCTGCGCCGACACCTCGGAGGCCAGGAGATCCAGGCCCTGCCCCGGCAGTTCCGATGCATGAGCGTGGACCTGCTCGGCCGCGCGGCGGTGGAGCATCGCAGCGGGGATCTTGCGGAGGCGATCAGTGCCTCGGTGTCGATCCCGGTGGTGTTCCCTCCGATGCGCAACGGGAACCGGCTGCTGGTCGACGGAGGGGTGCTCGACAACCTCCCGGTGCGACTCCTGACCGAACGCGACGAGGGACCGATCCTGGCTGTGAACATCGCGATGGGCGGCGGAGGTGGTGGCGCGGCGCGAACCGGACCGCCTCGGATGCCCTCGCTGGGCGACACCCTGCTGCGCGTGATGATGATCGGCAGCGGTGGTGCTGTCCAGGCGGCGCGGGCCAGTGGCGCCACGGTGATCACCCCGCCGCCCCTGGGGGTCGGGACGCTCGAGTGGCACCAGTTCGACCTGGTGGTGGAGGCCGGTCGGATGGCTGCCCGGGAGATGCTCGAGCAGACGGGCGGGATCATCCCGGGGCACACGACGCAGGTGCTGGATCAGGAGTGACACCTGCCGCGGCCCGAGTCGCCGGCTGACGGCACCGGCCCTGCCCAGGACCGCAACGCCCGCGGCGCGGGTGCCCAGGGACAGGGGTGACCCCCCGCGTACCCGTCAGAGCCTGCTTATCCTTGCTGCCTTCCGGCCCTGGGGAGGTTCACAGGATGACGCCACGCGGGGGGTCACGACCCATTCTACGCCCCCTGCTGGGATGCCGGGGGCCAGCCGGCGGCGGCCCCGACGCCCAGCGGACCAGTGGTGCGCCGGAGGGGCCCGGGGCGCGGATTCGGAGGAACCCGACGGCGCACCGTAGAATTGCCGGCGGAGGATTCGCATAGTGGCCTAGTGCGCACGATTGGAAATCGTGTTGGGGTAACACCCTCACGGGTTCAAATCCCGTATCCTCCGCCGCGCCGAAGGGGCAGCCGCAATGGCTGCCCCTTCGCCATTCCCGGCGTGGCCGTCGCTGCGCGCCAGTTCGCCCAGCCCACCGCGGATCAGGGGCGCTGCTGGCGTAGCCTTGGGGCGTCGCCCACGGGCCCACCTGTGCGGGGGAGGATCCAGTGAGATGCTGCTGAGCCAGCCTGACCTTCCCGGCCCGCTGCTCGCGCCGGGTGCGCGGATCGCCGTCATCGCCCCCTCCGGGCCCGTCCTGCCCGCCCGCCTGGGTCGCGGGCTCGACGTGCTCCACGGATGGGGCTACCGACCGCTGGTCGGCAAGCACGTCCTGGCGGTCGCCGGCCACACCGCAGGGACAACCCAGCAGCGCCTGGAGGACCTGCGCTGGGCGATGACCGACCCCGAGGTGGAGGCCATCTGGTTCGCCCGCGGTGGATTCGGTGCGATGCACCTGCTCGAGGACCTCATCCGGCTCACATGGGATCCAGCGGCGGTCCCCAACCGACCGCTGCTCGGCTTCTCGGACGCCACGGCGTTCCTCGCCGCGCTCTACCGGGAGCACAGCCTGACCGACGACCTCGCCCATCCGGTCGCCCATGGGCTCATGGGCATCCACGCCCCGGTCCTCACTGCCCTGGGTGACCTCGCGTCCGCGCCCGTCCTGGAACGGATGCGGGCGATGCTGCAGGAGGGCTCCGGGTTCCGGGCCCGCGTGGACCACGTGGCCGGCCCGCGCCGCTCGGTGCGGGGGCCCTTCGTCGGGGGCAACCTGGCCATGCTGGCGGCCCTTGCCGGCACGCCGCACGCCCTGCGCTCGCACGACGCGATCATGGTGCTCGAGGATGTCGGGGAGCCGGTCTACCGCCTGGACCGGATGATCACGCAGCTTCAGCTCTCCGGTGGCCTGATGGGCGTGCAGGCCTTCGCGCTCGGGTCGTTCAGCGCCGCGGTGGGCGAGCGCGACCAGCACGCGGAGAGCTTCATGGAGCAGCGGCTGCTGGAGTTCGACGTGCCCATCGTGGTGGGCGTCCCCGTCGGCCACGACCCGGACAACGAGCCGTGGGTGTACGGCCAGGTCGGCGAGCTGGTCACCGACGAGTCCGACGACGCGTCGTAGGCCGCCGTCCGGACCCGTCCGGCATCGTCGGGTTGGCGCTGGAGGCGTCGCCGGCGCCTGCCCCGCTCAGACCACGCCGTACAGCCGGTCGCCGGCGTCACCGAGGCCGGGCACGATGTACCCGTGCTCGTTGAGCCGCTCGTCGATCGCGGCCGTGACCAGCGTGATGCTCGGGATCCGGTCGGCGACCGCGGCATCGACCGCTGCGATCCCCTCGGGGGCGGCCAGGATGCAGATGGCCGTGACGTCGCTGGCGCCGCGGGACAGCACCAGGTCGATGGCCATGATCAGTGTGCCGCCGGTGGCCAGCATCGGGTCGAGCAGGAAGACCTGGCGACCGGACAGGTCCGTCGGGAGCCGGTCGGCGTAGGTGGACGCCGCCAGCGTCACCTCGTCACGGATCATCCCGAGGAAGCCGATCTCCGCGGTCGGCAGCAGCCGGGTCATCCCCTCGAGCATCCCCAGGCCTGCGCGCAGGATCGGGATCACCACCGGACGGGGCTGGGCCATGCGGTACCCCGTGGCCGGGCCGACGGGCGTGGTGATGTCCACCTCGGCGACCCGGATGTCGCGGGTGGCCTCGTAGGCCAGCAGCGTGACCAGCTCGTCGACGAGTCGACGGAACGTGGGGGAGTCGGTGCGCTCGTCGCGCAGGGTGGTGAGCTTGTGGGCGACCAGCGGGTGGTCGGCGAGCATGGTGCGCATGGCCGCCACCCTAATCGCGCCACGACTGGCTCCCGGGCACCGACCGGCCCGCGAGCCCGTCGACGCGGGTCAGCTGCGCTGGGCCTCGAAGAACGCCCGGAGCACCCGGCCGCAGTCCTCGGCCAGGACGCCGGCCACGACCTCGGGGCGGTGGTTCAGCCGCGGGTCGCGCACGACATCCCAGAGCGACCCCACCGCGCCGGCCTTGGGGTCGTACGCCCCGAACACCACACGATCCACGCGCGCCAGGACCAGGGCTCCGGCGCACATCGTGCACGGCTCGAGCGTGACCACCAGGGTGCAGCCCTCGAGGCGCCACTGGCCCACCTCCGTGGAGGCGGCGCGCAGGGCCAGCACCTCCGCGTGGGCGGTCGGGTCGCCGTCGAGCTCCCGGCGGTTGAACCCCTCACCGATCACCGTTCCCTGGGCGTCGAGCACCACGGCGCCGATCGGGACGTCGCCGCCGGGCAGCGCGCGCTCGGCCACGGCAAGGGCGAGGCGCATGGCCCGCTCATCCGCGGTGGAGGACCTCACGGCCCGAAGTCTGCCACCCGGTTCAGACGTGCTTGAGCGCACCCACGACCTTGGTCAGGGAGTCCTTGGCGTCGCCGAACAGCAGCTGCGTCCTCGGGTCGAAGAGCAGCTCGTTGTCGATGCCGGCGAATCCCGGGCGCATGGAGCGCTTCAGGAACACCACCTGGGCGGCCTGGTCGACGTTGAGGATCGGCATCCCGTAGATCGGCGCGCTCCGGTCGTCGCGGGCGGCCGGGTTGACCACGTCGTTCGCGCCGACCACGAGGGCCACGTCCGCAGAGCCGAACTCGGGGTTGACCTCGTCCATCTCCTTGAGCTGCTCGTAGGGCACGTTCGCCTCCGCCAGCAGGACGTTCATGTGCCCGGGCATGCGCCCGGCCACCGGATGGATCGCGTACATGACCTCGATGCCGCGTTCGGTCAGGAGGTCGGCGAGCTCGCGCAGGGTGTGCTGGGCCTGGGCGACGGCCAGGCCGTAGCCGGGCACGAAGATCACCTTGCGGGCGTAGCCGAGCATGATCGCGACGTCGTCCGGCGAGCAGGAGCGGACCGGGCGGTCCACGGCGCTCCCAGCACCCGGGGTGATGGCCTTCGCGGTGAACGCCCCGAACAGCGTGTTGGTCAGGGGCCGACCCATCGCATGGGCCATCATCCGGGTCAGCAGCGTGCCCGAGGCACCGACCAGCGTGCCGGCGATGATCAGCAGGACGTTGTCCAGGACGAAGCCCGAGGCGGCCACGGCCAGGCCGGTGAACGCGTTGAGCAGGGAGATCACGATCGGGACGTCCGCGCCGCCGACGGGCAGGACGAACAGGACGCCGAGGACCGCCGAGAGCACGGCCAGCGCGTACAGGGCGGCTGAGCTCGGTGCGGTGATCATCCACGCGGCCGCGGCGAGCGCGCCGAGTGCCACACCGATCGTGATGTACCGGCCGGCGGGAAGCACGACGGGCCGGGTGGTCATGAGCTCCTGGAGCTTCAGGAACGTCACGATCGAGCCGGTGAAGGACACCGATCCGATGAGGATCGTCAACGCGGTGGCGAACAGCGTGAACCCGGACATGTCCGGGGTGTGCAACCACTCGGTGATGGCAACGAGGCCGGCGGCCCCACCGCCCACGCCGTTGAGCAGGGCCACGAGCTGCGGCATCTGGGTCATCTTCACCCGACGCGCCGCCACGGCGCCCACGGCTGAGCCGACCACGACGGCCGCCAGGATGATCCCGATCCGGTTCAGCTCGACCCCGGACAGGAACAGGGTGACGGTGGCAAGGGCCGCGCCGAACGCCCCGATCAGGTTGCCCCGCCGCGCGGACCTCGGCGACGACAGACCCTTGAGGGCCAGGATGAAGCAGACGGCGGCGACCAGGTAGGCCAGCGCCACCCACGTGGGGGTCGCGCTCACCGGCCGGCCTCCTTGTCGGTGACGGCGGGCCTCTTGGGCTGGGCGAACATCTCGAGCATCCGGTCGGTCACCACGAAGCCGCCCACGAGGTTCATCGAGGCCAGCACGACGGCCACGATGGCCAGCCAGAACTGGCTGTCGTTGTCCGCGGCACCGGCCACGGTGATCGCGCCGATCAGCACGATGCCGTGGATGGCGTTGGCGCCGGACATCAGCGGGGTGTGCAGCACCGAGGACACCTTGGCGATGACCTCGAAGCCGACGAAGATGCTCAGGACGAAGATCGTGAGCAGTGCCATTCCCTCCATCAGGGCCTCTCCTCCTCGGTGGCCGGGGCGCCGGGCGCAGCGGGCTCCTCGACCGGGGCGCCCTGGTCCGCGGACTCGACCGGCGGCGCCCCCGCAGCGACCTCCAGGCCCAGGGCCTCGGCTGCGGCGGCGTTGCGGACGGTGCCGCGATGGACGACGGCGCACCCGTCGATGACCTCGTCGGCCAGGTCCGCGTCGACGATCCCCTCGGCGGTGAGCAGCGTGAGCAGGGCCACGACGTTGGCCGAGTAGAGCTTCGAGGCGTGCACCGGGAGCTGGCTGGGCACATCGGCACCGCCCCACAGGAGGGCGCCGCCGATCTGCACCTCGGCGCCCGGCTGGGAGCCCTCCACGTTCCCGCCGGACTCGGCGGCGAGGTCGACGACCACCGATCCGGGGCGCATCGCCGCGACCATCTCGGCGCTGACCAGCCGGGGGGCGGGCCGACCGGGGATCGCGGCCGTCGTGATGACGACATCGGAGTCGGCCACGTAGGGCGCGAGCAGCTCCATCTGACGGGTTGCCCGGTCGGTGGCCATCTCGGTGGCGTACCCGCCGGTGCCCTGCACGGTCTCGAGGTCGAGGGCCAGGAAGGTTGCCCCCATCGACCTGACCTCCTCGGCACTCGAGGGACGGACGTCGTAGGCCGAGACGACGGCGCCCAGCCGGCGGGCCGTGGCCATGGCCTGCAGCCCGGCCACGCCGGCGCCGAGCACCAGGACCTTCGCCGGAGGGATGGTCCCGGCCGCGGTCATGAACAGCGGGAAGAACTTGGGCAGGCGCGTGGCCGCCACGAGCGCGGCGAGGTATCCCGAGACCAGCGACTGGGAGGTCAGGGCGTCCATCGACTGTGCGCGCGAGATGCGCGGGACCAGGTCGAAGGACAGCGCGGTGGCCCCGGCGTTGGCGGCGGCGACGACCGTGGCGAGGTCGGCGACCGGCTGCAGGAACGACAGCGTGATCGCGCCGGGCTTGAGCAGCTCGACGGCCTTGGGGTGCAGCGGGCGCACGGTGGCGACCACGTCGGTGACGCCCAGGGCAGCGGCCACGTGCTCAGTGCCGATCACCTCGGCGCCGGCCCGGCGGTAGTCATCGTCGGTCGCGTGGCTGCGCAGCCCGGCACCGGTCTGGACAGCGACTGTCAGGCCCAGGGCCGTCAGGCGTCCGATCGATTCGGGGACCAGCGCCACGCGATTCTCGCCGGGCCGGGACTCGGCCGGCACGAGAACCTTCATGGGGTTCACCTCCTGCGCCCTGCGTACCTGCGACCCAGGGGCGTCCTGTCGTAGGGGACAAGCCTATGTCCCGCTCGCACCGGCCTCGGACCGGGTCGTCGGCCACGAGGGGCCTCCGCGCCCCACACCGACGCATCGCTGGGCGCCCCTCGGACCCCCTGTTCCCCTGCCCGCCCTCGCCCTCGCAGCGTCCCGCTGATCCCTCCCGCGGGGCACTGCGGTCGTGCCCCGGTTGTGCCTGGGGCCGACTGCTGGTGGGGTGGACCCATGCAGAGCCCCGCCTCGATCATGAGCCCCGCCGGCTTCAACGGTGCAGGTGCCCTGCGCTCACATGCCAGGGGCCGTCGCGGCCGGTCGTTCTTCGAGGGGTGGTACGTCAAGCTCGTGAGTGCCGACCGCAGGACCCGACTGGCGGTCATCCCCGGGATGTTCCTCTCCGAGGACGGCTCGATCGCCGAGGCGTTCGTCCAGGTGCTCGACGGCATCACGGGGAGCACCGCCTACCACCGGTTCCCCCTGTCGGACTTCCGGGCCGACTCGCGGCAGTTCGACGTACGCGTGGGGGCGAACCGGTTCAGCGCCGAGGGCATCGTGGTGGACCTGCCGGGGCTCTCGGCCGAGGTCCGCTTCGGTCCCGGGGCCCAGTGGCCGGTGACCCTCCGGGAGCCGGGAGCCATGGGCTGGTACGCGTGGGTGCCGACCATGGAGTGCTACCACGGTGTCGTGAGCCTGGACCATGCCCTGGGCGGCTGGGTCGACACCGGTGCCGGGCGCGTGGACCTCTCCGGCGGGCGCGGCTACCTGGAGAAGGACTGGGGCACGGCCTTCCCGAAGGCCTACGTCTGGATGCAGTCCAACCACTTCGAGGAGACGGGCGTCAGCCTGGTCGCCTCCACCGCCCTCATCCCCTGGCGCAGCGCGGCATTCCGGGGCGACCTGGTGGCCCTGCACCTGCCGGAGGGTCGCGACGCCGGGCTGCACCGGTTCACCAGCTACACCCGGGCGCGGACCCTCGACCTGGCAGTCGACGACGAGAAGGTCCGGTGGTCGTTGGCGGCCCCGGGTGGCGACCGGCTGGACCTCACGGCGACGATCGGAGGGCGCACCACCGGCCTGCTGCACTCGCCGGTGCGCACCGAGATGCACCAGCGCGTGGCCGAGACCCTCGACGGCACGCTGGAGATCCGGTTCTCCGATGCGTCCGGGCGGACCCGCTTCGAGGGCGTCGGGCAGTGCGCGGGCGTCGAGGTGCACGGCGCGATCGACCAGTTGCTGGCCACTTCGGGCAGGTGACCCGCGGGCCGCTCCCGTTGTCAGGACATCGGGTCGAGGGAGGGGGCAGACTGGCCCCACGCCGGGGCGCGGACGCCCCACACACGAATCGGAGGAAGCATGGGCAAGGCTGAGGACATCATCGAAGCTCTTGGTGGAGCGGACAACATCGAGGAGATCGAGGCCTGCGCGACCCGACTGCGCACAGTGGTCAACGACCCGGCGCTGGTCAACGAGAAGGCGCTCAAGGCCGCGGGTGCGTTCGGCGTCCTGTCCGCCGGCTCAGTCCTCCAGGTCATCGTGGGTGGCGAGGCCGACGGCCTGGCCATGGACATCAACGACATCATCGAATAAGGGAGCATCAACGTGGCACTGCAGGTCCTGTCCCCCATGCCCGGTCGGGTAGCGAACCTCACCGAGGTCCCCGATCCCATGTTCGCGGAGGCGATGCTCGGCCCCGGCCTCGCGATCGATCCGCCGCGCAGCCCGGTCGTTGCCGTGGCGCCGATCTCGGGCACGATCGCCAGCCTGTTCCCGCATGCCATGGGCATCGAGGCAGACGGCTACTCGATCCTGGTCCACCTGGGACTGGAGACCGTCCAGCTCAACGGTGAGGGCTTCACGCTGCTCAAGGCCAAGGGCGACACCGTCGTGGCCGGCGAGCCAGTCATCGAGTGGGATCCCTCGGTCATCGAGGCTGGTGGCCTTCCGGTCATCACCCCCCTGATCGCGATCCAGGCCGAGGCCGGCCAGATCACCCAGCTCGTCCCCGACGGCCAGATGGTCGAGGCCGGCACCGCCGTCTTCGAGATCGCCTGACGGACGCACCAACCCACAACCGGCCCGCGAGGGCTGCTGACAAAGCACTAACTGAGAGGTGTTAGATCGTGGCTGAAATCACCGTTGTCCTTCCCCCCGGCGTCGGGCTGCACGCCCGTCCTGCGGCGCTCTTCGTCGGCGCGGCTGCCAAGTCGTCCTGTGACGTGACCATCGGACGCCCGGGTGAGCCCGGCGTCAACGCGAAGAGCATCCTGGGCGTGATGGGCCTGGGCGCGAAGGCCGGCGAGGAGATGGTCGTCACCGCCGAGGGCGAGGGCGCCGACGAGCTGCTGGCAGGTCTCAAGGAGATCCTGGAGACCCCTGAGGGCGGCCATGCCTGACCTGACGACCCTGACGGGCGTCGGGGTCAGCCCCGGCGTGGGTGCCGGACCGGTCGTGCGTGTCGTGGACTCCGTCCCCGAGCCCAAGCAGGGCCCGGGGTCGGGGACCCCCGAGGAGGAGTTCGCGGCGGCCGCCAAGGCGCTCGAGGATGTCGCGGCCGACCTCGAGGACCGCGGCCAGCGTGCCGGCGGCGAGGCGCAGCACGTGCTGGAGGCCCAGGCCATGATGGCCCGCGATCCCGACCTGGCCGTCGGGATCAAGCAGCGCACGGACGCCGGCTCGAACGCCGCCCGCGCGGCCTACGACGCGTTCGGTGCCACGCGCGAGGTGCTCCTCACGCTCGGCGAGTACTTCGCCGCGCGCGTGACCGACCTCGACGACATCCGCAACCGGACCGTTGCCCTGCTGCTCGACGTGCCGGCCCCCGGCATCCCCGAGCTCAAGGAGCCCAGCATCCTGGTCGCGATGGACCTGGCCCCGGCTGACACCGCGCTCATCGACAAGTCGATGGTCCTGGCGTTCGCCACCCAGGAGGGTGGGCCCACCTCGCACACCTCGATCCTGGCGCGCAACCTCGGCATCCCCGCCGTCGTCGGCTGCCCCGGCGTGCGCGAGCTCGCACCGGGCACCTACGTCATGGTGGACGGCTCCTCGGGCAAGGTCGTCATCGACCCGCCCGTCGAGATGGTCGCCGAGCTGGCCGGACGCGACGAGAAGCGGCGCGCAGCGCTGGCGGCCGTGGGCAACGCCCCCGGTGCGACGGCTGACGGGCACGCGGTTCCGCTGCTGGCCAACATCGGCGGCCAGGAGGACGTCGCAGGTGCGGTGGCCAACGGCGCCGAGGGCGTCGGGCTGTTCCGCAGCGAGCTGCTGTTCCTGGACCGCACGGACGCACCCAGCGAGGACGAGCAGTACGGCCTGTACCGTGCCGTGCTCGAGGCGTTCCCGGGCAGGAAGGTCGTCGTCCGCACGCTGGACGCCGGCGCCGACAAGCCGCTGCCGTTCCTGCCGTTCGGCGAGGAGCCCAACCCGGCGATGGGCGTGCGCGGCCTGCGCATCTGCATGCAGGCCCCGGACATCATGCACACCCAGCTGCACGCACTGGCCAGGGCCGCAGAGGGCCTGGACGCCGAGCTGTGGGTCATGGCCCCGATGGTCGCCGACGTCTACGAGGCGCGCTGGTTCAAGGAGGCCTGCAAGAAGGCCGGCCTGCACGCCAAGATCGGCACGATGGTGGAGATCCCGGCCGCCGCACTGCGGTCGCGGCACCTCGGCCAGGTGGCGGAGTTCTTCTCCATCGGCAGCAACGACCTGACGCAGTACACGTTCGCGGCCGATCGCCAGATCGGGTCCGTGGCGCGGCTGCAGGACGCATGGCAGCCGGCGATCCTGGACCTCGTCGCCGCGACGGTCAAGGGCGGCCAGGCCAACGGCATCCCCACGGGTGTCTGCGGTGAGGCGGCCTCCGATCCGGCCCTGGGCTGCGTCCTGGTCGGGCTCGGGCGTCAACACGCTGTCGATGTCGGCCGGCTCCCTGCCGGGCGTGCGCGCGGCCCTGGCTGCCCACACGCTCGACCAGTGCAAGGCGGCAGCAGCGGCGGCCAGCGACGCGGTGGACGCGTCGGCGGCCAAGGCGGCAGCACGGGCGGCACTGCCCAAGCTCGCCGAGCTCGGACTGTAGGCAGTCCGCCGCGCGGCGCACATCCGCGCGGCACACAAGGGACCGAACACGAATGCGCTGTCGGGGGATGCGTCCTCCGGCAGCGCATTCGTGTCCCCCGGAATCACTGGATGGGTCGACCCGGAGTCGTGCCGAGCGGCCGGAGGATCTGTTGCGCGTGTTGTTCCTGTGAACGGATGTTGCAGCAGTGACCGGTGCTACGTTGGCGCCGCAACGGGACCGTCCCCGAGCAGGAGGTAGCGCTAATGAGTGCATCGTCGGCGGGCGCCGCCACGAGGAAAGAACCGGGTCTTGGGTCCAAGATCTTCGCCACACTGCAGCGGGTCGGCAAGAGCCTCATGCTGCCCATCGCTGTCCTGCCCGCGGCCGGCCTGCTGCTGCGCCTCGGCCAGGATGACCTGCTCGGTGGGGTGTGGGCGCCGTTCCAGATCCTGAGCCTGGCTGGTGGGGCGATCTTCGACAACCTGGCGATGCTGTTCGCCGTGGGTGTCGCGATCGGCTTCGCGAAGAAGTCCGACGGGTCCACCGCGTTGGCCGGTCTCGTCGGGTACCTGGTCTTCAAGAACGTGCTGTCCTACTACGCGACGCCGGACCTCGAGCTGGAGGCGGCCGTCGCCAACTCCGACTTCGCCGGCAAGGTGAAGATCCCGCCGGCCGACACGGTCGACCCGGGCGTCTTCGGCGGCATCGTGATGGGCATCACCGCGGCCCTGCTGTGGCAGCGCTACCACCGCACGAAGCTGCCTGCGGCGTTGGCGTTCTTCAGCGGTCGTCGCCTGGTCCCGATGCTCACCGCCGTGGCCGGCATCGTGTGGGCGATCATCTTCGGCTTCGCCTGGCCGCCCATCGGCGATGCCCTGGACAGCATGGCGTCGTGGATGTACGACAACGGCCCGATCGGGGCGTTCGCCTACGGCATCGCCAACCGCCTGCTGATCCCGTTCGGGCTGCACCACATCATCAACTCGTTCGTGTGGTTCCAGACCCCGCAGTGCCCGACGGCCACCGGCACGACCGCGGGTGACCTGAACTGCTTCTTCAACGCGACTGAGGATCACCAGAAGTACGGCCTGTTCATGACCGGCTTCTTCCCGATCATGATGTTCGCGCTTCCGGCCGCCGCGTTCGCGATGGTCCACGAGGCCAAGGACAAGGTCGCCGCGAGCGTCCTGCCCGCCGCCGCGCTGACCGCGTTCCTGACCGGCGTCACCGAGCCGCTGGAGTTCTCGTTCATGTTCGTGGCGCCGCTGCTGTACGGCATCCACGCGCTGTTCACCGGCCTGTCGATGGCCATCAGCTACGGGATCGGGGCACGCGCGGGCTTCACGTTCTCCGCCGGTGCGTTCGACTACGTGCTGAACTACGGCAAGGCGACGAAACCGCTGCTGCTGCTCGTGATAGGCGCGGTGCTGGCCGTCGTCTACTACTTCCTGTTCCGGTTCGCCATCAGGAAGTGGAACCTGCGCACGCCGGGCAACGAGCCCGACGACGCCGAAGTCGACGAGGCGCTGACAGCCGCGTAGGAGTCATCGCCGCACAACTGAACAGGCAACGCCGCGGAGGCCGTCCCGATGAGGGGCGGCCTCCCGCCGTTCCGGGTTCCCGGGAACCCACGCGCCCGGCGGGTTCAAGGTGGGCGGTGGTCGGGATGGCGCGTAACGCGCAGTCGGGTCAGGCCCAGTGCCGGCCGGTGAGGCGCTCGTAGGCCTCCACGTACAGGGCGCGGGTGCGCTCCACGACCTCGTCGGGCAGCGGCGGGGGCGGCTGGCTGCCCGTGCGGTCCCAGCCGGACGCGGGTGAGGTCAGCCAGTCGCGCACGTACTGCTTGTCGAACGACGGCTGGCCACCTGGGCGGCCCGGCTGCCAACCGTCGGCCGGCCAGAAGCGCGACGAGTCCGGTGTGAGCACCTCGTCGGCGAGCAGGATCGAGGCACCGGGATCCGCACCCGGTCGGCCGAACTCGAACTTCGTGTCGGCCAGGATCAGCCCGCGCTCGCGGGCCACCTCCTCGGCCCGCCCGTAGACCGCCAGCGTGAGCCGCCGCAGCTCCTGGGCGTCGTGCGCCCCGACGGTGGCCACGACGGCGTCGAAGTCCACGTTCTCGTCGTGGGTCCCGAGCTCGGCCTTCGTGGCCGGGGTGAAGATGGGCTCGGGCAAGCCGCGAGCCGTCGACGAGGCCGGCTGGCAGCGGGACGCCGCACACCGCACCGGAAGCGGCGTACTCGACCAGTCCCGAACCCGTGAGGTAGCCGCGCGCGACGCACTCCACGGGGAACATCGCCAGGGGCTGGCAGAGCATCGCGCGCCGGGCCACAGCGGCCGGGACCTCGGCGGACAGGACGTGGTTGCCGACGATGTCGGCGACCCGCTCGAACCACCACAGGCTGAGCTGCGTGAGGATCGCGCCCTTGTCCGGGATCGTGGTCGGCAGCACCCAGTCGTAGGCCGAGATCCGGTCGGAGGCGACGAACAGCAGGGCGCCCTCGGGCGACCGGTACAGGTCGCGGACCTTGCCCGAGTAGACCGGGGTGAACCCGGGGATCTCCGGTGCCGGTGGGATGTTGGGCAGCGGTGGATCGGGGGTGCCGGCATCAGGAGCGAGCGGCGCATCCGGGGGAGCGAGCTCACCGCCGACCCCTCCCGGGAGCGGGCGTGCGGGGTCCGCGGTCGGCTCGCTCACAGGATCGCCCCCGGGGTGTAGGTGGCCGCACCGGGATGCTGGGCGGCGATCACCTCGACCCGGTCGACGACGCGGGCCACCTGGTCGCGGGCGGCGCCCGTGAACTCGATCGGCTCGGCGACCAGGGCCTCCAGCGCAGCGCGGTCCAGCCCGAGCCGTCCGTCGGCGGCCAGGCGGTCGAACAGGTCGTTGGCCGCCTGGCCGCGGCGCATGTCCAGGGCGACGGCCACCGCGTGGGTCTTGATGACCTCGTGCGCGGTCTCGCGGCCGACCCCGGCGCGCACGGCCGCCATCAGGATCTTGGTCGTGGCCAGGAACGGCAGGTAGCGGCGCAGCTCGGCCTCGATCACCGCCGGGAACGCGCCGAACTCGTCGAGCACCGTGAGGAAGGTCTCGAACAGCCCGTCGATCGCGAAGAACGCATCGGGCAGCGCCACCCGGCGCACCACGGAGCAGAAGACGTCGCCCTCGTTCCACTGGGCCCCGGCCAGCTCCGCGCCCATCGAGGCGTACCCGCGCAGGATCACCGTCAGGCCGTTGACCCGCTCGCAGGAGCGCGAGTTCATCTTGTGGGGCATCGCCGACGAGCCGACCTGGCCCTCCTTGAACCCCTCGGTCACCAGCTCGTTGCCGGCCATCAGGCGGATCGTGGTGGCCAGGCTCGACGGTCCGGCAGCGACCTGGACCAGCGCGGAGAGCACGTCGTGGTCCAGGGAGCGGGGGTAGATCTGGCCGACCGAGTCCAGGACCTCGGTGAAGCCCAGGTGTGCGGCGACGCGCTGCTCGAGCTCAGCCAGCCGGCGGGAGTCGCCGTCGAGGAGGTCGAGCATGTCCTGGGCGGTGCCGACGGGGCCCTTGATCCCGCGCAGGGGGTAGCGCTCGATCAGGTCCTCGAGCCGCGCGTAGGCGACGATCAGCTCCTCGGCAGCGGAGGCGAACCGCTTGCCCAGCGTCGTGGTCTGCGCGGCGACGTTGTGGCTGCGACCGGTCAGTGGCTGGTCGGAGTACTGGGCCGCGAGGGCGCCGAGCCGGGACAGGGTGGCCACCACCCGGTCGCGGACGAGCAGCAGCGACAGCCGCACCTGCATCTGCTCGACGTTCTCAGTCAGGTCCCGGCTGGTCATCCCCTTGTGGATGTGCTCCGTGCCGGCGAGGTCGGCGAACTCCTCGATGCGCGCCTTCACGTCGTGCCGGGTCACCTTCTCGCGCGCGGAGATGGACGCCAGGTCGACCTGGTCGCGCACTGCCTCGTAGGCCTCGATCGTGCCATCGGGAACGGGAATGCCGAGGTCGGCCTGCGCGCGAAGGACCGCGATCCACAGGTCGCGCTCGAGGCGGACCTTGTGCTCCGGGGACCACAGCGCGACCATCTCCGCTGAGGCGTATCGCTGGGCCAGGACGTTGGGGATCTCAGTCACGGCGCCATTGTCGCAGCCTCGCCGGGTCGCGGCGTGGGGCGGCTTCGCGGGCCGAGGGCCGTCGCGACTGGACCGCCTCGCCCCCGTCGCCCCTTCTGGCGAATCCCACCGGTGGGAACCGACCAGAAGGACAACGGGGCTCTACGCGGCCGCTGCGAGGACCCGGCGGGCCGTGGCCGCGAACTCCTCCGGGTGGCGCAACATCCACCCGTGGTTGCCGACGACGACCCGTGTCGAGGCCGACGGAGCTGTCCGGAGCCGTCCCGCGGGCACGATGGAGTCGTGGTCGGCAAGGACCAGATGAGCCGGAACATGCTGGCGGTGCAGTGTCGCCAGCTCGCTGGTGAGGTCCGCGGTCTTCGCCGCATAGGCCGACAGGGACAGGGGCAGCGGATTGCGCAGCATCGCTCCCAGCGAGTCGGACGCCTTGATCGCCAGCTCCTGGTTGAACTCGAGGACCATCCCGCGAGCCAGCGACAGCCACGATCCGACCGATGACCCGGCCCCGCCGACCGGGCAGATGAGCAGCAGCGCCGCAAAGGTCGTGAGGTCCTCCGCGGCTGCCCGGGCGGCGATTCCCGCCCCGAACGAATGCCCGGCCACGGCCACGGGCTCCCCTCGGAGCGGGCCGGCTCGATGTGCCTGGGCGACGAACCTGGCATACCCGCCGAGCGACGAGCTGCGCAGCGGCAGCGGCTCGGAACGGCCGAAACCGGGAAGGTCACAGGCATGCACGGCCCACCCGGAGCCGGCCAGGGCGTCGAGTGCCCTGCGGTACCCGGAGAGCAGCATGCCCCAGCCGTGCAGGAACAGGATCGGCCGGTCGGAGGGGTCGCCATACACGTGCCAGCCCACTCGACGACCGTCCACCAGGAACGTGGAGGTCACTGACTGGGCCATGTCCCCTCTATCGGTGCCCCGAGCGCCCCGATGAAACCGGTCACTCGAACGCCCCTCGGGGCATTGGTCTCAGGGCGTGGGGATGCGGCCCTCGGCGGCGGCCCGGGCGATGTCGCGGCGGTAGTGGCCTCCCCCCAGGGTGATCCCCTCGAGCAGCTCGTAGGCCCGATCGCGTGCCCCCTCGAGGTCGGCCGCGCGTGCGGTCGCGCACAGCACCCGACCTCCGGTGGCGACAAGATCACCGTCCTGCCGCGCGGTCCCCGAGTGCACGACCCAGGCCGCGTCCCACCCGGACTCCGAGTCGGCCCCGACGGGCACCCCGGTGAGGATGCCGCCGGTCGTCGGGGCCTCGGGGTATCCGGGTGCGGCCAGCACGACGGTGACCGCCGAGCCCGGGTGCCACTGGAGCTCGCCGACCTCGTCGAGGGTCCCGCGGGCCGACGCGTTCAGCACGCCGGCCAAGGGGGTGCGCAGGAGGGCGAGGACGACCTGCGTCTCCGGGTCGCCGAAGCGAGCGTTGAACTCCACCACGCGCAGCCCGCGCGAGGTCAGGGCCAGGCCGGCGTAGAGCAGCCCGCTGAAGGGGGTGCCACGCTCTGCCATCAGGTCGATCGTGGGGCGGACGACCCGCGTCATGATCTCGTCGACGAGGCCGTCGGGGGCCCAGGGCAGTGGCGCATAGGCGCCCATCCCCCCGGTGTTGGGCCCGGAGTCGCCCTCGCCGACTCGCTTGAAGTCCTGGGCGGGCACGAGCGGAACGGCGCTGGACCCGTCGGTGATCGCGAACAGCGAGACCTCGGGGCCGTCGAGGTACTCCTCGACCACCACGGTCCCGCCCGCGCGGGCCAGGCAGGCGGCTGCGTGGTCCAGGGCGGCCTGCCGGTCGTCGGTGACGACCACGCCCTTCCCGCCCGCGAGCCCATCGTCCTTGACCACGTGGGGGGCACCGAACTGGTCGAGCGCATGGGCGACCTCGTCGATGGTCGTGCACACGTGGGCCATGGCGGTCGGCACCCCGGCCTCGGCCATCACCTGCTTGGCGAAGGCCTTCGAGCCCTCGAGCTGTGCGGCCGCTCCCGAGGGTCCGAACGTTGCGAACCCCTCCGAGCGCAGGGCGTCGGCGACACCGGCGACGAGCGGGGCCTCGGGGCCGATCACCACGAGGTCCACGGCCAGTTCCCGGGCCAGGCGGACGACGTCGGCGGGGTCGGTGGCCGCGACCGCATGGTTGGTCCCGACCTCGGCGGTGCCCGCGTTGCCGGGGGCGATGTGCAGGGCCGTCACGACGGGGTCGGCGGCAAGGGCCAGCGCCAGGGCGTGCTCACGTCCGCCGGAGCCGATCACGAGGATGTCCACGCCCCGCAGGCTACCCGTCGGACCGTCGCGGCCCCGCTCGAGGCATCCCGCAGGTGGCGCCCCACGACGGCCACCACGTACCAGAGCCACAGGATCATCCCGATGTGCAGGACGTCGTTCTCGGAGAAGTAGAAGCCCGCGCCGTCGTCCCACACGACGGCTGTGATCCCGGCGGCGTAGTAGGCGAAGTAGGCGATCTGGACCAGGACCAGGAGCACCGCGGCAATCACGAGCGAGCGGTCCATCGGATCGCGCGTGGAGCGGTAGCGTCGTCCGGCCACGACGATCACGATGAGGATGCCGGGGACGGCGAACAGCATCAGCACGGCGAAGGAGAGCAGGGCCGCGCTGGGTATGAGCACGCCGACGACAGTGATGACCAGGTACGCCGCCGCGTTGACGCCGGCGAAGATGATGAGGCCGCGGCGCAGACGACCGGTGGTGCAGGCGTGGGCGACGGCGATCAGCATCGCGCTGACGCTGCACGCCTGGGTGACGCTGTACCCCACCTCCCAGCCGTTCGTCAGGCGGCACAGCTCCAGCCCGGCGCACTTCAGCTCGTAGCTGAAGGTCTGGTAGCTGACCCCCGCCAGCGCCGCACCGATCCCGCCGAGGATCAGGGCGATCCCGAGCCACTCGCGCGAGCGCTGCCCGCGGCGTGTGCGCAGGAAGTAGATGCCGGAGGCGACCCACAGGACGGCGAGCAGGAACACGAGGAACGTGCCGAGAGGCTCGTTGACGATCGTGTCCCCGACCTGGACGCAGGGGCGCTGGTCGCACCACTGCTCGGGGGTGGTCGCGGGCTGGTAGGTCAGCTCGTCGAGCCGGCCGCACGCGCTGAGGAGGAGCACGCCGCCTGCGGTCGCCAGGCCGCGCGAGCGGTGACCCGGGGCGCCCCGCGCGACCCCGGGGCGCCTCACAGGCCCAGCGTCGCGAGGTCCCCCTCGACGACCGCCCGGTCCTCGAGGTCCTCCAGGGCGGCGGCCAGTTCGGCGGCGATGTCGCGCTCGATCCGTGCGGCGTTGAGGTCGCCGTGGACCACGTACGCCCGCGCGAGGGCCTCGTGCGCGGAGGCGACGATGAAGCCGTCGAGCTGGTGCTCCTCGCACAGGTCCAGGCACCGCTGCGCGTGCACCATGGCGGGCTCCGAGCGGCCCAGGACGGCGTAGGCGCGGGCGCACTGCCACTCGCCGATCGCCCACTCCTGCGGGCCTCCGGCCCGGCCCCAGTGCCAGCGGGACGCGTGCGTGCAGTGGATCAGGTCGAAGTCCTCGGCCGGTGTGCGCTCGGGCAGGTCCAGGAGGCTCCACGCGTGGTTGAACAGTGCGACGGCCTGGGCGCGGTCAGCGGCACGGTCCTGCGCCAGTTCGAGGGCGGCGGTGTCGATGTCGTCGGAGGGCATGGCCCACAGGGTAGGTGCTGGGCGTGGCCCACGGCGGGCTCAGGGCACGGGGCCGCCCGGCGGCTGGGGGTCGCTCAGCCCTCGTAGTAGCGGTCGACCTCGGTGAGCACCTCGTCGAGGATCGCCAGGCCGGTGCGGGCCTCCTCGTCGGTGACGGTGCAGGGGGGCACGACGTGCAGCCGGTTGAAGTTCGTGAAGGGCAGGAGGCCGCGCTTCTTCGCCTCGGTCACCAGGACGGTCATCGCCTCGGACGTGCCGCCGTACGGCGCCAGCATCGCGCGGGTCTCGCGGTTGCTCACCAGGTCCAGGGCCCAGAACACGCCCAGGCCGCGGACCTCGCCGATCACCGGGTGCTTCTCGGCGAGCTCGGCCAGGCCCGGACCGAGGACGTCGCTGCCGATCCGGGCTGCGTTCTCGACGATGCCCTCCTCGCGCATGGCGGTGATGCTGGCCACGATCGAGGCGGCGGCCAGCGGGTGCCCGGAGTAGGTCAGGCCGCCGGGGAAGACGCGGGTGTCGAAGGTGGCGGCGATCTCGTCGGAGATGATGACCCCGCCCACCGGGACGTACCCGGAGTTCGAGCCCTTGGCGAACGTGACCAGGTCGGGGCGGACGTCGAAGTGGTCGAACGCGAACCACCTGCCGGTGCGACCGAACCCCGCCATGACCTCGTCGAGGATCAGCATGATCCCGTGCTCGTCGCACAGCGCGCGGACGCCCTCGAGGTAGCCCGGCGGCGGGATCAGGACGCCTGCGGTGCCCACGACCGTCTCCATCAGGATGGCCGCGATCGTGCCCGGGCCCTCGAACCGGATGACGTCGGCGAGGTGCTGCAGGGCCCGCTCGGACTCCTGCTCCGGGCTCGTGGCCCAGAAGTGCGACCGGTACGGGTAGGGGCCGAAGAAGTGCACGTGGTCGTCGGCGAACTCGTTCGGCCAGCGCCGCGGGTCGCCGGTGGCGACGATCGCCGAGCCGGTGTTGCCGTGGTACGAGCGGTAGAAGCTCAGGACCTTGCGGCGGCCGGTGTGCAGGCGGGCCATCCGGATGGCGTTCTCGATGGCGTCCGCGCCGCCGTTGGTGAAGAACACCTTGTTCATGCTCGCGGGGGCCAGCTCGCAGATCAGCCGGGCGGCCTCGCTGCGTGCGGCGTTGGCGTGCTGGGGGGCGATCGTGGCCAGGATGCCGGCCTGCTCCTGGATCGCGGCGATGACCTTGGGGTGCTGGTGGCCGATGTTGGTGTTGACCAGCTGGCTGGAGAAGTCGAGGTACCGGTTGCCGTCGTAGTCCCAGACCCAGGAGCCCGACGCACCCGCGAAGGTCATCGGGGCCAGGGGGGCCTGCGCCGACCAGGAGTGGAAGACGTGCGCCCGGTCGAGCTCGTAGGCACGGGCTCCGGCTGCGGGATCCGTGGTGGGCGTGGGCTCGGACATGCGTTCTCCTTGATCGGGCGGCGCGTGATCCACGATTTTAGTACCCCTGAGGGGGGTGCTGGCCAGTCCGTCACCGCCCCACCGATCCCCCAGCCCTCGCGGGAGATCCTCCCCGACATGACAGATCCTCCCGGTGCTCGGGAGGATCTGTGCAGTGGCGGAGGGTCTCGGCGGGCAGCCGAGGCATACCCAGCGTGCCGCCTACAGGGCCTTGATGATGTCCTCGACCCGGTCCTTCGCGTCGCCGAACAGCATCTGGGTGTTCTCCTTGAAGAACAGCGGGTTCTGCACGCCTGCGTAGCCGGTGGCCATCGACCGCTTGAACACGATGACGTCCTTGGCCTGCCACACGGTCAGCACCGGCATCCCCGCGATCGGGCTGCCCGGGTCGTCCATGGCCGCGGGGTTGACCGTGTCGTTGGCCCCGATCACGAGCACGACGTCGGTGGCGGGCATGTCCGGGTTGACCTCGTCCATCTCCAGGACGATGTCGTAGGGCACCTTCGCCTCGGCGAGCAGGACGTTCATGTGCCCGGGCAGGCGCCCGGCCACCGGGTGGATGCCGAAGCGGACGTCGATGCCGCGCTCGCGCAGCTTGCGCGTCAGCTCGGCCACCGGGTACTGCGCCTGGGCGACGGCCATGCCGTAGCCGGGCGTGATGATCACCGAGTGCGCCTCGGTGAGCAGCTCGGCGGCACCCTCGGCGGTGATCTCCCGGTGCTCGCCGTAGTCGACGTCGGAGGCCACGGTGCCCGCCTCGACGCCGAACCCGCCGGCGATCACCGAGATGAACGAGCGGTTCATCGCCCGGCACATGATGTAGGACAGGTACGCACCCGAGGACCCGACGAGGGCGCCGGTGATGATCAGCAGGTCGTTGTTGAGCAGGAAGCCCGCCGCGGCCGCTGCCCAACCGGAGTAGCTGTTGAGCATCGACACGACCACCGGCATGTCGCCGCCGCCGATCGAGGCCACCAGGTGCCAGCCGAGGAACAGGGCCAGCAGGGTCATGACGCCCGAGCAGCGACTGGCGCAGGACGACGTCGTCGCTGGGGACGATCACGTACGCGGCGGTCATCACGAAGAACGCCACGATGATGCCGAGGTTGATGGCGTTGTGCGCCGGGAGCATCAGCGGTGCGGACTTGATCTTCGCCGAGAGCTTCAGGTAGGCGACGATCGAGCCGGTGAAGGTCACGGCACCGATGAAGACGCCGACGAACACCTCGACGTCGTGGATGCTCGGGTACAGCACGTCGGTCTCGTAGGAGGAGTTCCAGCCGACCAGGACGGCCGCCAGGCCCACGAAGCTGTGCAGCATCGCGATGAGCTCGGGCATGCCGGTCATCTCGACGCGCTTCGCCCGCCAGATGCCGATCGCCCCGCCGATGGCCATGGCCGCGAGGATCAGCCCGAACCCGGAGAGGCCGGTGCCGTCGGTCTCGACCGCGCCATTGGCGGTCTCGACCCCGAGGACTGCGGCCAGGATCGTGATGACCAGCGCGACGGTCATGCCGATGATGCCGTAGCGGTTGCCCGCGGGTGCGGTCTCGTGCTTGGACAGCCCGGCGAGCGCGAGGATGAACAGCAGCCCGGCGACGATGTACGCGCCCTGGACGAGGCTCAGTGAGATTGTCATCGGACCGAATCCTCACGCTTGAACATCTGGAGCATCCGGCCGGTGACCGTGAAGCCACCGAAGACGTTGATGCTGGCCACCAGGATCCCGATGAACGCCAGGACCGAGACCCACACCTGGCCGTGGCCCACCTGCAGCAGGGCGCCCACGAGGATGATGCCGCTGATCGCGTTCGTCACCGACATCAGCGGGGTGTGCAGCGCGTGGTGCACGTTGCCGATCACGTAGAACCCGATGACGACCGAGAGCATGAACACCATGAAGTGCCCGAGGAACGGCGCGGGCGAGAAGGCCGAGATCAGCAGGAAGAGCGCCGCACCGGCTCCGAGGAGGCCGAGCTTCGTGCTGTCGGCCATCTTCTTCTTCGGTGGTTTCGGTTCGGGGGGTATCGCCACGGCAGCCGCGGGTGCGGCCGAGACCTGGACCGGGGGCGGGGGCCACAGGATCTCGCCCTGCTTCACCACGGTCATGCCGCGCTGGACGACGTCGTCGAGGTCGAGGACGGCCTGACCGTCCTTCTCCGGGGTCATCAGCTTGAGCAGGTTGACCAGGTTGGTCCCGAACAGCTGGGAGGCCTGGGTGGGCAGCCGCCCGGGGAGGTCGGTGTACCCGAGGATGACCACGCCGTTGTCGGTGACCACGCGCTCGTCGGGTCGGCTGCCGGCGACGTTGCCGCCGTTGGCAGCAGCCATGTCGACGACCACGCTGCCCGGCTTCATCGAGGCGACCATCTCCTCGGTGAGCAGGCGGGGAGCCGGCCTGCCGGGGATGAGGGCGGTGGTGATGACGATGTCGACGTCCTTGGCCTGCCCGGCGTACATCTCCGCGGCCTTGCGGTTGAAGTCCTCGCCCATCTCCTTGGCGTACCCGGTCGCGCTCGGGCCGGTGTCCTCCACCTCGATGCGCAGGAACTCCGCGCCCATCGACTCGACCTGCTCGCCGACCTCGGAGCGTGCGTCGAACGCGCGCACGATCGCGCCCAGGCTGCTCGCCGTGCCGATCGCCGCGAGGCCCGCCACGCCGGCTCCGACGACCAGGACCTTGGCCGGCGGGACCTTGCCCGCGGCTGTCACCTGGCCGGTGAAGAACGACCCGAACTCGTTGGCCGCCTCGATGACCGCGCGGTAGCCGCCGATGTTGGCCATCGAGCTCAGCACGTCCAGGGACTGTGCCCGCGAGATGCGCGGGACCGCGTCCATGGCCAGGGCGGTGACGCCCCGTGCGGACGAGCGCGCTGACGAGGTCGGGGTCCAGGGCCGGGGCCAGCAGGCTGACCAGCGTCTGGCCGCCCTGGAGGCGCTGCACCTCGTCGGACGAGGGGGCGTTGATCTTCAGGATGATCTCGGCCTCCCAGACCTCGTCCGCCGACGACGTCGGCGCCTGCCGCGCGGTAGGCGGCGTCGTCGAAGGAGGCCCCGACGCCGGCGCCGGACTCGATGGAGACGTCATATCCGAGCTTCACGATCTGCTCGACGGTCTTGGGGGTGGCAGCCACCCGGCGTTCGCCGGGCTTGGACTCCTTGGGCACACCGATGCGCACGACTCTTCCTCTCGCCGAAGCGGTCGCTGCCGAACCTACCTCCTCGCCGCGCGATGGCCCACACGTGGGTGAGGCCCCGGGGCCGAGGTCAGGACGTAGGTCCCGGGCGGGGCGTGGACACAGGTCCCGCGAGGCTCGGGCCGAGCGGTCATCAGCGCCGAACTGGCCAGCTGGTTGGCGATCCCTCTCGCCGACCCATTCGGCAGGGCGCGGGATCCTCAGCGGCGAGGCGGTGGCGCGGACCCCTCCGCGCGGCTGGGGGATGGGCGGGGGCGCTCGAGGATCAGGTGAACCGTCCGCGCAGGAGCTGGGGTGGCCAGGGGACCTCGGCGCCGAGCTGGTGCGCCGCGCGCAGCGGCCACTGCGGGTCGCGCAGCAGGACCCGGGCGAGCGCGACCATGTCCGCCGAGCCGTCGGCCAGGATCGCCTCGGCCTGGGCGGGGTCGGTGATCATCCCGACGGCGGCGGTGGGGATCCCGGCCTCCTGGCGGATCCGCGCGGCGAGCGAGACCTGGTACCCGGGGCCGGGGGTGATGTCCTGGTGCGGGCTCAGGCCGCCGCTGGAGACGTCGATGAGGTCCACGCCGAGCTCGCGCAGCCATCCGGCCACGACGACGCTGTCGTCGATGGTGTGCCCGCCGGTGACCCAGTCGGTCGCGCTGATGCGCACCAGCAGCGCCCGGTCCTCGGGCCAGGCGGCGCGGACCGCGGCGACGACCTCGCGCAGCAGCCGGGAACGACGCGGCGAGGTCGCCGCCGTACCCGTCGGTCCGGTCGTTGGACAGCGGCGAGAGGAACTGGTGGAGCAGGTAGCCGTGCGCGGCATGCACCTCGACGGTGTCGAAGCCCGCCTCCAGGGCGCGGTGGGTGGCGGCCCCGAACGCCGCCACGACGCCGGGGAGCTCGTCGGTGGACAGCGCGCGTGGTGCGGCGTAGCCCGGGTAGCCCGTGCTGCTCGGGCCCACCGTCGGCCAGCCGCCCTCAGCCTCCGGGACGCTGCCCCTCCCGCTCCACGGCCGGTACGTCGACGCCTTGTGCCCCGCGTGCGCCAGCTGGATCCCGGCGACCGCCCCCTGGCCCTGGATGAACGCCACGATCGGGGCCCACGCGTGCGTCTGCTCGTCGGACCACAGCCCGGTGTCCTGCGGGCTGATCCGGCCCTCGGGCACCACGGAGGTGGCCTCGGCCATCACGAGCGCCGCCCCACCGCGGGCCAGGCCGCCGAGGTGGACCAGGTGCCAGGGCGTCGGGACCCCGCCCTGGTCCTCCACCGAGTACTGGCACATGGGCGAGACCATGATCCGGTTGCGCAGGTGGGTCCCGCGCAGGTCCAGCGGCGCGAACAGGTTCGTCATGGCGGTCACGCTACCCGCGGCGCCGCCTGCGCCGCCTGCGGGCCGTCGTCGCGGGTCAGAAGCCGGAGAACCGCACGATGCCGGCGGGCCAGAACACCCGGAACTCCGGGTTGATGATCGCCTCGGGGCGCTGCAGTCCGGCCCCGGCCGTGTTGGACGCGAGGTCGAGCAGGTTGTTGTCCGTCAGGGCGTTGTAGGTGACCCCGTAGGCTGCCGCCCGCCCGTCGTTCGCCCACGGCATGAACTGGATGGCGCGGGCCATGTTCGCGAAGACGTTGCTCCGCACGGTCAGGTTCTCGGCGCCGCTGGCCAGGATCGCCCGGCAGTCGTTGCCGTGGGTCGGGCACCACACGCCGTCGAACGTGTTGCCGATGATCGCCGAGTCGCGCCAGTTCATCACCCGGATGGCGTCGTTGCGCATGTTCACGAACTGGTTGCCGGTGACGGCGATCCGCGTGTGGTACTGCCCTCCGGAGAAGTTGTGGGTCCCCACTCCACGGACCATGTTGGCGAACACGTTTCCCTCGACCAGGACGTCGACGTTCGGGGTGCGGTCAAGGTTGCTCCAGATCGAGCCGAACCCGTCGGTCAGCCCGTCGGGGGTGTCGAGGTTGACCGCCTCGGCCGACATGCGGGTGTTCCCAGTGGCACCCAGGAACTCGTTGTTGCGGATCACCGAGTTGGCGTTGGCGTCCATCTCGATGAAGTGGTTGTTGTTCATGTTCGTGAAGCGGATCCCCTCGATCCGCACGCCCTGGTTGTGCCCGGCGATGATCCCCAGGGAGTTGCGGATGCCCGCGAGGTCGATCACGGACTGGCCCCCGCCCGCCCCCACGATCGCGATGTTGGACGCGCCGCCGTACCCGCCGACCGCCCCGCGGCGCTTGCCCAGCGACGGGGGCACCAGCATGAACATGGAGGACGCGGCCTTGAACTTCTTGGTGCACGTGCGGTTCGTCTTGACCAGGGTCGTGCCGGCCGACAGCTGGATCGTGGTGTTGGACGGGCACGTAGATCGTGCTCGGGATCCGGTAGGTGCCCGGCGCGAGGGTGAGGGTGCCGCCTCCGGCGCCCTCGAAGTTCTCCATCCAGGAGCGGATCATGTAGTAGTCGCGCGTGCAGGCGTTGATGGTCTTGAACGTCGCGACCCGTGACCCCGGGGCGAACGCGGCGCCGCTGGACAGGGCGACGCGCGGGCCGTCGGCGTGGACGGCGCCCGGCGCTGCGACCCCGCTCGGGGTCACCGCGACCCGCGGGACCGCCTGGGCGAGGGCGGGGCTGGCCGCTGCGACGACGAGCGCGGCGGCGACCAGGGCATGGGAGGCAAGGCGAACCGAACGCATGCCCCCGTTATCGGCTCAGTGCAGCAGGTCGTTGAGCACCAGCGTCGCATCGCGGTCAGGTCCCACCCCAATGGCCGATACCCGGCATCCCGACTGCTCCTCGAGGAACCGCACGTACGTGCGGCAGTTGGCGGGCAGGTCGGCGAAGTCGCGGACGTCGGAGATGTCGGTCCCCCAGCCGGGAAGCACCTCGTAGATGGGCGTTGCGTGGTGGAACTCGGTCTGCGTGGTGGGCACCTCGTCGACGCGCGTGCCATCCACGTCGTAGCCGACGCACACCGGGATCTCGTCGAACGAGCTCAGCACGTCGAGCTTCGTCAGGAAGTAGTCGGTCATGCCGTTCACCCGTGTGGCGTAACGGGCGATCGGGGCGTCGAACCAGCCGCAGCGGCGGTTGCGCCCGGTCGTGACGCCGACCTCGCCGCCGATCGTGCGCAGCTTCTCGCCGTCGTCGTCGAACAGCTCGGTCGGGAACGGCCCCTCGCCCACGCGGGTCGTGTAGGCCTTGAGGATCCCCAGCACCCGGTCGATCCGGGTGGGCCCGATGCCCGACCCGGTGCACGCGCCGCCGGCCGTGGGATTCGACGAGGTGACGTACGGGTACGTGCCGTGGTCGACGTCGAGCAGCGTCCCCTGGCCGCCCTCGAGGACCACCGTGTCGCCCCGGTCCAGGGCGTCGTTGAGCAGCAGCGCGGTGTCGACGACGTGCGGTCGCAGTCGTTCGGCGTAGGAGAGCAGGTGCTCGACGGTCTGGTCGACCTCGACGGCCCGGCGGTTGAACACCTTGACCAGTGCCTGGTTCTTGTTGACCAGGGCGCCCTCCACCTTGCGGTGCAGGATCGAGGGGTCCATGAGGTCCTGGATCCGGACGCCGACCCGGGCCATCTTGTCGCCGTAGGTCGGGCCGATGCCGCGGCCGGTGGTCCCGATCTTGGCCTTGCCCAGGAAGCGCTCCGTGACCTTGTCGAGGGTCACGTTGTAGGGGGTGATGATGTGGGCGTTGGCGCTGATGACCAGCCGCGAGGGGTCGACGCCGCGGGCGATCAGGCCGTCCATCTCGTGGAACAGCACCTCGAGGTCGACCACCACGCCGTTGCCGATCACGGGCACGCAGGTCGGCGACAGGATCCCGCTGGGCAGCAGGTGCAGGGCGAACTTCGCGTCGCCGATCACCACCGTGTGGCCGGCGTTGTTGCCGCCCTGGTAGCGCACGACGTAGTCGGCGCGCCCGCCGAGGAGGTCGGTCGCCTTGCCCTTGCCCTCGTCGCCCCACTGGGCTCCCACGATCACGACCGCCGGCATCGGTGCCTCCACCCTCGGCGCGCGCCCGAGGGCGCACGCGAACCACGCCCCCGCACCGGAGGCGCCGCGTCAACCCTAGCGCCGCGCGTGCAGGTCGTGGCGGGGTTGGCGATCCGCGCTGGCCACTTCCGGTAGTCGATTCGGTCGATTCAATCGACCGAATCGACTACCGGGCACGAGCAGAGGATGTCGCGCAATGGGCCGAAGAACGGATCGGGGTCGTTTCGGACCTCCCACCCGGTGACCCGGAGGATCAGCGCACCGGTCGAGATCGCGAGCTCGTTGTGGCGTGCGATGTCCTGCTGCCAGGAGCCCACGTCGAGATGTCCGATCCCGTCGATCTCAACGATGAGCAGTCGCCCGTCCGGCAAGGTGAACTCCGCATCGGTCCGCCGTCGGCCACCGACCCGTCGACGGGTCTGCATGCGCGGCACCGGACAGCCCGTGCCGACGGCATTGGCGCAGGAAGGCCACCTCGTTGCTGCTGGTCGCGCCGCCAGTCACGTCGATCAGGACGTCGCGGATGCAGCCGGCCCGGCGGCGTCGAGCCTGGCGACCCAGCTCTCGGTGGAGGCTGTCTGCCGTCACCAGTCGCTGCTGGACCGCGCTGGTGAGGATCATGGTGGCCTCCCGGTCCGAGCGTGCCCAGGAGGAGGCATCCAGGGCGGCTCGCGCGATCGATGCTGCGGGCCGGGAAGCCCTGGATCCGTGGTTCGTCACGTGGCTCGTGGATGCGCAACCACGCCGGCTGGCCGCGCGGCCCGCCGGCGCCTGCCCCGCGGCGCGTGGACGTCGACGTGGCCGAGCTCGGACCCACGCCAGCCAGCCTCCACCAGGGCGCTGCAGCCCGCGAGCAGCGGCGCCTGGGCCGGCCTCGAGAACGCCGGCCATCCGCATCTGGTCCTCGCGGAGGTCCTCGTCTCGATCGGCGAACACGTGCGGGGTGACCTGCTGCCACCCGTCGCGTGTCGCATTCATCAGCGTGCGGCGGCTCAGCCCCACCGACGCGGCCTGCCAGTCAGCGATCACTCCTCGCTGGTCACGCAGCAGCACTCGGGCGGCGGGGTTGAGTCGGGGAGCCACCGCCAGATCCTCGGCGGGAAACCGATCTCCGGTCGAGTGGTCATCCACAGGCCGCCGGAACTCGGGATCCCGTGCGGTAGTCGATTCGGTCGATTCAATCGACGGAATCGACTACCAGTGCGAGGGGGCGGGCGCACGCGAGGGTGGGCCCGGACTGGTCCAGGCCCACCCTCGTCGGTGGATGTGCGGGGTTGTGGCTACAGCTTCGTGCCGGTGGCGCGCAGGTCCTCGGCGGCCTTCACCACGCGGGCGGCCATGCCGGCCTCGGCCGACTTGCCGTACGAGCGCGGGTCGTAGACCTTCTTGTTGCCGACCTCGCCCTCGACCTTGAGCACGCCGTCGTAGTTCTTGAACATGTGGTCCACGATCGGGCGGGTGAAGGCGTACTGGGTGTCGGTGTCGATGTTCATCTTCACCACGCCGTAGTCCAGCGACTCGTGGATCTCGCTCAGCAGCGAGCCGGAACCGCCGTGGAACACCAGGTCCAGGGGCTTCGAGCCGGCCTCGAGGCCGCGCATCTCGATGACCTTGTCCTGCAGCGTGCGCAGGATCGACGGGGTGAGGACCACGTTGCCCGGCTTGTACACGCCGTGCACGTTGCCGAAGGTGGCGGCGACGAGGTAGCGGGCGCGCTCGGTGAGGCCGAGCTTGTTGATCATCGCCTCGACGTCCTCGGGGGTGGAGAACAGGTGGGCGTCGTGACTCGCCTCGACGCCGTCCTCCTCGCCGCCCACGGCGCCGATCTCGATCTCCATGATCGTGTTGGCCGCGATCGACATGTCGAGCAGCTCATCGGCGATGTCGATGTTGCGGCTGAGCTCGATGGCCGAGCCGTCCCACATGTGCGAGTTGAACAGCGGCTTCAGGCCCGCCTTGACGCGCTCGGCGCCGAGCACCAGCAGCGGGCGCATGTACGCGTCCAGGTTGTTCTCGGGGCAGTGGTCGGTGTGCAGGGCGATGTTGGTCGGGTACTGGTCGGCGATCGAGTGCGCGAACTCGGCGAGGGCGACTGCGCCGGCCACCATGTTCTTGGCGTACTGGCCGGAGGCGAACTCGGCACCACCGGTCGAGAACTGCACGATGCCGTCGCACTCAGCCTCGGCGAAGCCGCGCATGGTGGCGATGATCGTCTGCGATGAGGTGCAGTTCACGGCCGGGTAGGCGAATCCGCCCGCCTTGGCCTTGTCCAACATCTCCTCATAGACCTCACGTGACGCGATGGGCATTGAAGGGCTCCTCCTCGTTCGACAGCACGACGAGTCCCGCCGTGCATGAGAGCCATCCTGACATCACGCTGCACCCGACGCGCGGTGGCGCCGACCAGCACGGCGGACGTTCCCCGGGTGTTCACCCGAGGGCGCGCAGGCGCACCCGCGAGGGGTCCGTCGCCGGCACGACCTGCGGGTTCCCGGCACCTGCGAAACCCCGGCGGAGCCCTCGGCAGGGGCCGGAGGGTGTTGTCTGGGCAGGATGTCCCCATGACCACGTCCTCCGATCCGACGAACGGGGCGCGGCCGGCTGACCCGCATCCGGTCGACGGGCGGCAGGACGACCTCCGCGCCACCCTGCCGACGAGCCTGCGCGACGCCCTGGAGGCGGCCGGGATCGCGGTGACGACCGACCCGGATCTCCTGGCCGGGCACTGCACCGACTGGACGGGGCGCTGGAGCGGCCCGGCCCTCGGGGCGGTCCGCCCGAGCACGACCGAGCAGGTCGCGGTGGTGCTCGGCGGCGGCGCGGTCGGCGGGCGTGGCCGTGCAGGTCCAGGGCGGGAACACCGGCCTGGTCGGCGGGTCGGTGCCCGATCGGCCGGCACTCCTGCTGCTCACCACGGGCCTGGGCCGGATCGATCCGGTGGACCCGCTCGAGCGGACGGTCGTGGTCGGCGCGGGGGTCACGGCGGCCCAGCTCGCCGCGCACGCCCGCGCTGCCGGGCTTCACTTCGGGGTCGATCTCGCGGCGCGGGACTCGGCCACCGTCGGGGGGATGGTCGCGACGAACGCCGGCGGGATGGGCGTCTGCGCCTTCGGCATGATGCGCGAGCAGGTGCGCGGGCTGGTCGCGGTCCTCGCCGACGGCCGGATCGTCACGCACGGTCGGCCGGCCCCGCAAGGACAACTGCGGCTACGACCTCGCGGGGCTGCTCGCCGGCAGCGAGGGCACGCTCGGGGTGATCACCGAGGTCGAGATCGCCCTGCACCCGCAGCCGAGGGAGTCCTCGGTCGCGCTGCTGGCGGTCGCCGACCTGGCCGAGGCGGTGACGGTGCGCCCGACGGGTCCAGTCAGGCGAGCCGATGCTGCTCGCCGCCGAGGTCGTCGACGCGGCGGGGGCGTCGCGGGCGGCTCGCGCGCTGGGGCAGCCCGACCCGCTCCCGCACGGGGCGCAGTGGTTGCTGCTCCTGGAGGTCGCCGACGGTGGGACCGCGGCGGGCTTCGAGCCGGTCGCCGATCAGGTGGTCGCGGTCGGGACGGGGGCCGCGGAGCGCCAGCGGCTCTGGGCGCTGCGTGAGCGGCAGACCGAGCTGTACGCCGCGCATCGCGGGCTGCAGAAGCTCGACGTGAGCGTTCGGTTGGCCGACCTGGATGCCGCGGTGGCCGCCATTCGCGAGGTCGTGGCCGGCGCCGGCCCGACCCGGATGGGGCGGTGGCGATCCGCGAGGGGGCGGCGCCAGGCCTGACCCGACGAGCAGGCGGCGGCGATCCGCGGGGGGGCTGGCCGACCCGGCCCGGATCGCCGCCGGCGGCCCTCGCCCCGTCATCCGGGACCCGCGAGCGGGGCGCTGAAGAGCGCCCCTGGGTCGGGATCTTCGGCCATGCCCTGGACGGCAACCTGCATGTCCAGCTGGTGGGGGCCGACCGGGCGGTGGCGGGGCGGATCCTCGAGGTGGTGGCCGCGCTGGGTGGCAGCATCAGCGCCGAGCACGGCATCGGTCGGCTGAAGGTCGAGCAGCTGCACCTGGCGCGGTCCGCGGACCAGATCGACTGGATGCGCCGGATCAAGGCGACGGTCGATCCCGACGGCCTGCTCAATCCCGGCGTGCTCTTCGAGCCGCCACGACACTGACGCGAGCAGAGCCGCATGCGTGAGCGCTGCAGGCGCCCGCGCGGTGGGCTTCCCTCGGCCTGGGTCGCGCCGGTCGCTGCGAGGGCGAACCCTCAGAGTCGCTGCCCATGGCGATGCGTCCCGCCCCCGCTGCGCGGCACACGCTTGCGCCGATCTGGCCGCACAGCGCGCGGGCGGCGGGGCGAGCGTGCATGCTGGGGCCCGTGTCCGGCCGTCCCCTGGTGATCGCCCACCGGGGCGCGAGCGCGCTGCGGGCGGAGCACACCCTGGCTGCCTACGAGCTGGCCATCGAGCAGGGTGCCGACGGGCTGGAGTGCGACGTCCGCCTGACCGCCGACGGCCACCTCGTGTGCGTGCACGATCGACGGATCGACCGGACCAGCGACGGCTGGGGGGTGGTCTCCACCAAGACCCTGGCCGACCTGCGTCGCCACGACTTCGGGTCCTGGGCGCAGCAGGAGGGCCCGCGCCCGGCGCGGCGGCCGTTGCGCGAGCGCCGAGTGGCCGACCGTCGCCTGGAGTCGTGGCCCGGGGAGGATGTGCTCTCCGACCCCTCGGGTGGGATCCTCACGCTGCCCACCCTGCTGGACCTGGTCACCAGCAGCCCCCGACCCATCCTGCTCGCGATCGAGACCAAGCACCCGACGCGCTACGCCGGCTGGGTCGAGCAGGCCGTCGTGGCGCAGCTGCGCCGGTTCGGCCTGGCCAACCCGGCGCGCCAGGGTCCACACCCGGTTCGCGTGATGTCGTTCTCCGCCCAGGCCGTGCGTCGGTTCCGGGCCCTGGCCCCCGGCGTGCCCCGCGTGTTCCTGATGGACCGCGTCCCACTGCGCCTGCGTGCCGGCGACCTGCCGTTCGGGGCCACGATCGCAGGGCCGGACATCGCCATCCTCCGGGCGCACCCGAGCTACGCCGCCCGGGTGCGCCGGCTCGGCGGCCAGCTCTACGTCTGGACGGTCGACGAGCCCGAGGACGTGGAGCTCTGCCGGGAGCTGGGCGTCGCCGCGGTCATCACCAACCGCCCGGGCGACGTGTCGGCGGCCGTGGGCCGCACGACGTAGCCGCGCTCGCCGGTGCGGCGCGGAGGGCTGTACGTCGCGAAGATGTGCGGATCCGGGCTGGATCGTCCTGTGCTGCCTCGGGCTGGCGGGACGGATGGTGCGAATGTGACGGGATTCACGCAGAGTCTGCGCCCGGCGGCTTGGTGGGCTCCGGCGTGATGGCGTATGGTTCAACCAGTTCGGACGTCACTGCATCCCCCGTCGGTGACGTCCGAACGCTTTTCTGCCTCCGGCCCGGTGGCGACTACCCTGTCGATCCATGTCCCCGGCCGTGACCTCAGCCCTGTCGCTGGTCGCCCTCCTGCTGGCGGTTGCCGCGATCGTGCTGGCCACGATCGCGAACCGCCGGTGGGCACGGCGGCCCTCGAACGAGTCGCTGGGCTCGCTGCTCGGCGATGGGTCCGCGGCCCTGCGATCCGAGGTCGAGGCCCTGCGCACCGAGATCGAGGCCCTGGCCACCCGGGGTGACGATGCGGGAGACCCGACCGCCCTGCGGCACGTCGCGCTGGTCCGCTACGACGCCTTCGCGGACGTGGGCGGCCGGCTGTCCTACAGCGTGGCCCTGCTCGACGACACCGGCTCGGGGCTGGTCCTGACGACCCTGGCCGGCAAGGCCGACGTGCGCACCTACGTCCGGACGATCTCGGCCGGCACGCCCGACGGTAGCCTGACCGCCGAGGAGCAACAGGCGATCGATGCAGCAGTGGGGAGTCGACAGTGACCGTCGTGGCCTTCCAGGGCGAGATGGGCGCGAACTCGCACATCGCCATCAATGAGGTGTACCCGAGCGCCACCCCGCTCCCGTGCCCGACCTTCGAGGACGCCTTCGCCGCCGTGGCCGACGGCAGCGCCCCCCTGGCGATGATCCCGATCGAGAACTCCGTGGCCGGCAGGGTGTCGGACATCTACCACCTCCTGCCGGTCGCAGGAGTGTCCATCGTCGGCGAGCACTTCCTGCCGATCCGTCACCAGCTGCTCGGCGTCCCCGGTGCCCGGATCGAGGACCTGCGCACGGTCGAGAGCCACGTGATGGCCCTCGGCCAGTGCCGGGATGCGATCCGCCGGCTGGGCCTGACCCCGATCGTGGCGGCCGACACGGCCGGCTCGGCGCGGGAGGTCGCCGAGGTGGCCGACCCGTCTCGCGCGGCGATCGCCTCGGCACTCGCGGCCCGCACCTACGGCCTGGAGATCCTCGCCGAGAACATCGAGGATGCCGACCACAACACCACGCGGTTCCTGGTCCTCGCCCGTGAGCCGGAGGACACCGATCCCGGCGACGGGCCGCTCATCACGACCCTGGTCTTCCGCGTGCGCAACGTCCCGGCTGCGCTCTACAAGGCGCTCGGCGGGTTCGCCACGAATGGCGTCAACATGACCAAGCTCGAGAGCTACATGCTCGACGGGCACTTCTCGGCCACGCAGTTCTACGCCGACGTCGACGGTCATCCGGCCGATCGCGGCCTTGCCTTCGCCCTCGAGGAGCTCGAGTTCTTCTCCCACGAGGTCAGCATCCTGGGCACCTACCCCGCCCACCCGTTCCGCGAGTCGATGGACTGAGTCGCGCTCGTCGGGCTCAGCCCCGCGGCCGCGGCGCAGCGTGCGGGGCGAACCACCAGGCGGCCAGGCCACCGGCCAGCGCACCGGTCAGGTGCGCCTGCCAGGAGACGTTGGACGCCACACTCCAGGGAAGGGCTCCGAGCAGCAGCGTGCCGTAGACGATGAGCACGGCGGCCCCGATGAGCAGGTCGCGCCAGTGCCTGGTCCGGATCCCCGCGACCAGCAGGTATCCCAGGTAGCCGAACACCAGGCCGCTGGCGCCGATGGTCACCGTGTTGGCCGGGGCGATGAGCCACGTGCCCAGGCCACCGAGCAGCGACCACCGCCCCCGTCACCTTCCAGAAGACGCCCCGGCCGCTGGCCGCCACGAGGGTGCCCAGGACCAGCAGCGGGATCGTGTTGGACAGCAGGTGGCTGTACCCCCCGTGCAGCAGGGGCGCGAACAGGATCCCGAGGAGGCCGTCGGTCTCGCGCGGCTGGATGCCCCCGTTGTCCAGGCGCCCTCGGAGCACCACGTCGACGGTCTCGAGGATCCACATGGCCGCCAGGAGGAGCAGGGGTGGACCGGCGGGACCGAGGCGGTCGAGCGCTGTTCGCCGCGCGGGTGCGGGTTCGACGGTCATCGGCGGGCCGCCAGGATCGCCTCCAGCAGTCGCCCGACGCCGTCGTCGGCGTTGCTGGGGATGACATGGTCGGCGGCCTCCCGGGCCGACGGATGGGCGTTGGCGACGGCGTACCCGGTCCCGGCCGCCCGGATGAGCGCGACATCGTTGGGCATGTCCCCGACCGCGACCGTGCGGTGCGCGTCGATGCCGCGCAGTGCCGCCACCTCGAGGAAGCCGACGCCCTTGTCGATCTCTCCGGACATGATCTCGATCAGGACGTCCTTGGTCCCCGAGTGCGTGATGTGCAGCGCTCCGGCGAACTCCGCCTCGGCCAGCGCGAGCAGGGAGTCCGAATCGTGGCCCGTCCCGGCCGGGGGCGCGGCCAGGATCTTGACCGGCTCACCGCGCATGATCAGGTCGAGGATGTCACCACTCTCCACGCCGGGCATCCGTGCCCACGGGGGGTCGTACGCCGGCTCGAACCCGACCACCGTGAGCCGGTCGAGGTCGCGGGCGTGGTCCGCGCCCTCGATGAGGCGCTCGAGCGCGAACGTGATCCCGGGGACGAGCTCGCGCAGTCGCACCGCGACCGTCGAGGCCAGGTCGTGCTCCATGGCGGTCCGGCGCACCAGGCGCTCCTCGGCGAGGTCCACGACCAGCGCGCCGTTGGCGCAGACGGCCATCCCGGCGTGGCCCGTCTGGCCGATGATCGGCCGCAGCCAGCGCGGCGGGCGCCCGGTCACGTAGACGAACTCGACCCCCGCCTCGGCCAGGCGCGGGATCGCGGCGAGGCTGCGTCCACCGACGCCGAGGGTCGGGGACAGCAATGTCCCGTCGAGGTCCGAGCCCACCATGCCCACGTCGTCGGGCACGGGGATCGGGGCATCGAGGTCCACCTCGACGTGGCCGCCCGCGCGGACGCCGATGTCATCGGGCAGGATCTCGCCGTCCGCGGGGAGGTCCTCCTCCGGGCTCGGCCGGGGCGTCCGCTGCGGGCTGTCTGCCATGCGTCCGATCCTTCCACGCCGGCACCTGTGGCGCCCCCGGTCGACTGGGAGCGGCAGATCCGCGACGCACCGTGGCCCCCGGTCGGCTTCGCCCCGGTCGGGTCGGGCGCCGGTGGGGTCAGGCGGGCGGATCGAGGGTCGTCAGGCCGCCGAGGAACGGCTGCAGCGCGGCCGGCACGTGCACCGATCCGTCGGCCTGCTGGTGGTTCTCCAGGATCGCGATGATCGTGCGCGGGATGGCCACCAGCGTCCCGTTGAGCGTGGCCAGCGGGCGGACGGTGCCGTCTGCGGAGCGCTCCCGCACGCGTAGCCGCCGCGCCTGGAACGTGGTGCAGTTCGACGTGGACGTCAGCTCCCGGTAGCGCCCCTGCGAGGGGATCCAGGCCTCGCAGTCGAACTTCCGGGTCGCGCTCGAGCCGAGGTCGCCGGTGGCGACGTCGATCACGCGATAGGGCAGCTCGAGGCTGTCGAGGAACTGCTTCTCGAACTCCAGCAGGCGGGCGTGCTCGGCCTCGGCCTCCTCGGGGCTGGCGAAGGTGAACATCTCCACCTTGTCGAACCAGTGGACGCGGAAGATGCCGCGGGTGTCCTTGCCGTAGGTGCCGGCCTCGCGCCGGAAGCAGGGGGAGTAGCCGGCGAACCGGCGGGGCAGTGTGTCGGCCGGCAGGATCTCGTCGGAGTGGTAGGCCGCAAGCGGGACCTCCGCGGTGCCCACGAGGTACATGTCGTCGGCCTCGAGGCGGTAGACGTTCTCGGCAGCCTGGCCGAGGAACCCGGTGCCCTCCATCGCCGCGGGCTTGACCAGCGCCGGCGGGATGATCGGCGTGAGCCCGTTGGCGGTCGCCTGGGCCATCGCGTGGTTGATCAGGGCGAGCTCGAGCAGCGCCCCGATGCCGGTCAGGTAGTAGAAGCGCGACCCCGACACCTTCGCGCCGCGCTCGACGTCGATCGCGCGCAGGGCCTCGCCGATCTCGAGGTGGTCGCGAACCGTGATGCCCTCGGCGGCGAAGTCCCGGATCGTCCCGCGCTGCTCGAGGACGATGAAGTCCTCCTCGCCGCCGCGAGGTGAGTCCGGGTGGACCAGGTTGGAGATCGCCAGCACGAGGTCATCGGCTCGCGCTGTGGCCTCCCCGCGCTGGGCGTCGGCAGCCTTGACCTCCTCGGCCAGGTCCCTGGCGCGGGCCAGCAGCGCCGGCTTGTCCTCGGGGGAGGCCTTGGCGACCTCCTTGCCCAGGCCCTTCTGCTCGTTGCGCAGTGCGTCGAAGCGGGTCCCGGCGGTCCGACGGGCCTCGTCGGCGGCGAGCAGCTCATCGACGAGCCCCGGGTCCTCGCCGCGGGCCGTCTGGGACGCGCGGAACAGGTCGGGGTCGTCACGGAGCAGGCGCAGGTCGATCACGAGCGCACAGCCTACGCGTCCCCCTCCCGCAGCGAGGTTGGCCGCCGCACGGCCCTACAGGTACGGGCCGCCCGTGCCGCCGCGGCGGTGCCCGTCGGGGCCGGGGGAGGGCGCTTCCTCGGGCTCGGCGGTGATCGCCGCTCGGCGCATCTGCTCGAACTGGGCGCGCGCGGCCATCTGCTGGGCGAACAGGGCGGTCTGGATCCCGTGGAACAGGCCCTCGAGCCAGCCCACCAGCTGGGCCTGGGCGATCCGCAGCTCCGCGTCGGTCGGGACCGTGTCGGAGCTGAACGGCAGCGACAACCGGTCCAGCTCCTCGACCAGCTCCGGAGCCAGGCCGGACTCCAGCTCGACGATCGAGCGCTGATGGATGTCGCGCAGCCGCGCGCGTGAGGCGTCGTCCAACGGCGCAGAGCGGACCTCCTCCAACAGCTGCTTGATCATGCTGCCCACGCGCATGACCTTGGCGGGCTGCTCGATCAGGTCGGCCACGGACGGTTCGTTCGACTCCTCCGCGGTGGCGATCGGCTGGCCATCGGGACCGACGATGACGATCTGCCCAACGCCCTCCGCGTCACCTGATGTTCCGTCGGGCTGCTCAGTCATGGAACCATTGTCGCCCCCGCACCTCGCGACCCGCGCCCCAGGAGGCTGGATGCTGCACAGCTGGCTCACTCCCAAGGCCGCCGTCCGCGACGTCGGTGAGCACGGCCACGGGTCCTTCGCGCTCGAACCGATCGCCGCCGGTGAGGTCGTGGCGGCATTCGGTGGCTACGTGGTCACCGGTGACCAGCTGCCGGACTTCGACGAGGACCGCGTGTCGCGCTCGATCCAGATCGCCGACGACCTCTACCTGCTCGCCTCGCCCGAGGTGGAGGACGGGGACCTCGTCAACCACTCGTGCGACCCGAACTGCGGCCTGCTCGGACAGACGGTGCTGGTCGCCAGGTACGACCTCGTGGTCGGTGAGGAGCTGACCTTCGACTACGGCACCTGCGACGCCAGCCCCTACGACGAGTTCGACTGCGTGTGCGGGGCCCCGCGGTGCCGGGGCCGTGTCACCGGCGACGACTGGCGCGACCGCGACTTCCAGATGCGCAACAACGGCTGGTTCTCCCCGTACATCGCCCACCGCATCGCGGTCCAGCACGGCCGCACCGGGGCTGCTCCCCTGTAGTCGCCGGGAGGGCCGGCCCGGTCGTGTCCGCTCGGCACCTCCGTGCGCCGCGGAGGTGGGGCGACGGGCTACATTTCCCCCGTGGCCGAGCTGGGGAACCTGTTCGACGAGGAGACGATCGGCGAGTCGCGGGTCGTCTTCCCGAGCAAGCGGCTGACCGCCCGGCGCTCCCTGCGGTCTGCGGATCGCGATCGCGGTCGGCATCATCGTGCTCACCACGCTGCTCGTGTACTGGGAGCGCGACGGGTACGCCGACTTCGGCCAGGAGAACGGGGTCTCCCTGTCCGACGCCCTGTACTACTCGACCGTCACGCTGTCGACGACCGGATACGGCGACATCGCCCCGGTCACGACCGCGACGCGCATGGTCAACGTCTTCGTGATCACCCCGTTGCGGTTCCTGTTCCTGATCGTCCTGGTCAGCACGACGGTCGAGGTGCTCACGCAGGCTGCCCGGGAGCGATCGCGGGTCAACCGCTGGAGGAAGCGCATGAAGGACCAGACCGTGATCGTCGGCTTCGGGGTCAAGGGGCAGGCGGCCCTGCGCTCACTGGTCGCCCACGGCCTGGACCCGCGCACGATGGTGGTCATCGCCGCCGACCGGTACGCCGTGGCCGAGGCGACCCGGCAGGGCGTGACCGGCGTGGTCGGGGATGCCCGCAGCGAACAGGTGCTGCGCGACGCGGGGGTCCCCGAGGCCAGCCGGGTGATCGTCGCAGCCGACCAGGACGACACCTCGATCATGGTGACCCTGCGCGTGCGCGCGATGGCCCCGGGGGCCACGATCGTGGCGGCTGCCCGGGAGGCCTCAGCCGCCCAGTTGCTGCGCCAGAGCGGAGCCGACCGCGTGATCACCCATGCGGAGTCCGCCGGCAACCTGATGGGCCTGTCGATGCTCTCGGCCAACGTCGGGGAGATGATCGAGGACCTCATGGACACCGGCCGCGGGCTCGAGGTCGTGGAGCGCCCGATCAGCCGGGCGGAGCTGGGCTTGACCCCGGCCGATGTCCAGTCGGCGGGGGACCTCGTCCTGGCCGTCGTGCGCGGCGACGAGGTCATCCGGTTCGACCAGGGTGCGGTCCGCGTGTTCCAGCCCGGTGACCGGGTCGTGGTGATCCGCAAGGCTCATGACGCGGCGGCCGCCCCTCCAGGTTCGGCAACGACGCCCGCCAAGCCGGCTCGCCGGTAGCGTCGCGGCCAACCCTCGTGACGCTGTTGTTCCTCCACGTCCAGAGGATGCTCGTCGAGGGCATCACGTCGACCGGGGTGAAGGGATAGTCATGAAGCTGGCCGTCGTGGGTGGTGGATCCACGTACACGCCCGAACTCCTCGATGGCCTGGCCGCGATGGGGGATCGACCCCTGTTCGAGGAGCTGGTGCTCCACGACATCGACGCCGGGCGGCTGGCCGTGGTCGGCGGGTTCGCCCAGCGGATCCTGCGCTCCTCGGGGTCCTCGGCGAGGCTGACGCTCACCACCGATCTCGAGGCGGCAGTCGACGGCGCCACCGCCGTGCTGCTCCAGCTGCGGGTCGGCGGCCAGGCGGCGAGGGCCAGCGACGAGTCGTTCCCGCTGGCCTGCGACTGCCTGGGCCAGGAGACGACCGGCGCCGGTGGGCTGGCCAAGGCCCTGCGGACGGTGCCGGTGGTGCGGGGCATCGCCGAGGTCGTGCGTGCCCGTGCCCTGCCCGATGCCTGGATCGTGGACTTCACCAACCCGGTGGGGATCGTGACCCGGGCCCTGCTCGAGGACGGCCACCGCGCCGTCGGGCTGTGCAACGTGGCCATCGGGTTCCAGCGGATGTTCGCCGGATGGCTCGGCTGCGCGCCGGATCGCGTGGCGCTGGACCACATCGGGCTGAACCACCTGACCTGGATCCGGTCCGTGACGCTCGACGGCCAGGAGCGGATGCCGCAGATCCTTGCCGAGCACGGTGCCGAGCTCGCCGAGAACCTGGAGATGCCGCGGGCGCTCGTCGAGGCGGTGGGGGCGATCCCGTCGTACTACCTGCGCTACTACTACCAGCACGACGAGGTGGTCCGGGAGCTCAAGGCCTCCGGGACCCGGGCCGCCGAGGTGATGGCGATCGAGGCCGAGCTGCTGGAGATGTACGCCGACCCGGCGCTGACCGAGAAGCCCGCCCTGCTCGAGCAGCGCGGTGGGGCGTACTACTCCCAGGCGGCTGTCGCCCTGGTCGAGTCGCTGCTCGGCCAGCCCGGCGCGCACCCGCGGCACGTGGTCAACGTCCGCAACGGGTCGACCATGCCGTTCCTCGCCGGCGGATGCGGTGATCGAGGTGCCCGCCGACGTCGATGCCGACGGGATCCACGTCCTGCCGGTCGCGGACGTCGCCGCCGACCTGCGCGGCCTCATCAGCCACGTCTCGGCCTACGAGGAGCTCGCGCTGGACGCAGCGTCCGCGGGGGCCGCGACCGGGTCCTGGCCGCGCTGCTGGCCCATCCCCTGGTCGGGCAGTACGACCTCGCCGAGCGGCTGACCGATGACCTGCTGGCGGCGAACCACGCCCACCTGCCGTGGATCTCCGGATGAGCCCCTCGACGGACCTCGTCCTCGGCGTCGACGGCGGTGGGAGCAAGACGCACGCCGCCGTCGCCGGCCTCGACGGTCGGATCCTGGCGGAGTCCGTCGGACCGGGGTGCGGCCACGGCGGCCTGGGCTTCACCAGGGCTGCGGCCACGATCAGGCGGACGGTCGACGCGGCCCTGGCCGAGGCGGGTGCACGCGGAGCGCAGGTCGCCTGCGCGGGCGTGTACGTCTCGGGCCTGGACCTCCCCGATGAGGTGGCGGGGCTGCGCGAGGGGCTGGCCGCGGCGGACTGGGCGGCGCGTGCCCTGCTGCTGGACAACGACGTGTTCGCCCTGTTGCGCGCCGGCACGGACTCGCCCGTCGGCGCGGCGGTGGTGTGTGGGACCGGCATCAACGCGGTGGCTGTCGGCGAGGGCGGCCGGGTCGGTCGGATGCTGGCGCTGGGCCGGGAGTCCGGCGACTGGGGTGGGGGTCACGGCCTCGCCGAGGAGATCCTGTGGCACGCCGCGCGGGCTGAGGATGGCCGCGGCCCGGCCACCGCGTTGCGCGCGATCCTGCTCGCGCGAACGGGGCTGGACTCGGTCCGCGAGGTCTCGATCGCGGTCAACCGGGGCCGGCTGCGGGTCGGCAGCTGGGTCGACCTCGTGCCGCAGCTGCTCGGCGCGGCCGCTGACGGCGACCAGGTGGCGGTGGAGCTCGTCACGGCCCAGGGCGTGGAGATCGCGACCTGCGCGGCCAGTGTCCTGGCCGAGGTGGGGCTCCTGGAGCACCCGGTGCCGGTGGTCCTCGGCGGCGGCATCCTGGCCAGCCGTGACCCGATCCTGCTCGAGGCCTGCGCCGCCGAGCTCGCGCGGCGGGGCGTGCGCGGCCAGATGGTCGTCCCGGACCGCCCGCCGGTCGCGGGCGCGGTCGACCTGGCCCGCGAGGCGCTGGCCGCGGTCGGACGCGACCAGCGCCTTCAGGGTCAGTAGCGGGGCAGCGGACCTGCGGCCAGGACCTCGAAGAGCTCGCGCTCGTTCAGGTTCGTCAGGTCGTAGGTCATCTCGAAGTCCTCGGAGAGGTCGAGGTGGGCGCGCGTGCGCCACCAGGCGCGGGTGACCGAGTCATCGGCGACGCAGGTGATGTCAGCGGCATCGTCGAGCTGGCCCAGGTACACAGTGCCGGCGGGTGGCTGCTGGCCGGCCTTGAGGACGGCCGCGCCCTGCTCGGTCAGCAGCACGGTGATGTCGCCGCGGGCCTCGGTCAGGGTGCGCAGGTGCGCCCGGGCGGCGGGGGTGGCCACGACGTGTGCGGGGGTCTCGTCAACGGTGAACATGTGCCTGACTTCCATGAGGGGGACGTTCATGTAAGGCAAGCATTGCCACGCCCCGCGCCCACAATCCAGTTACTGGCGGGTTCTACCCATGGGTAGTGTCGGCGGGCCCGCGGAGGGCCTCGGAGCCGGATCGCCGGGATCGCCCGGGCGGTCGGCGGATCGTCGTGCGGTGGCCCGCACGGGGGAGGTCAGCGAACTTGACGCTGGTGTCAACTTGACGCTACCGTCAAGTTTCGTGAAACCGGTGATGCGCACGTCGGTGGACCCCCGCTCCGAGACGTTCCGGGCCAACCGGGACGCGATGACGGCGGCCCTGGCCGAGATCGAGAAGCTCAACGCAACGGTGGTCGCCGGCGGCGGCTCATCGAACCCCGAGAAGGCCGCCAAGGCGGTCGCCCGGCACCGTGACCGCGGCAAGCTGCTCCCGCGTGAGCGGATCGCGGTCCTGCTCGACGCGGACAGCCCGTTCCTCGAGCTCTCCCCGCTGGCGGGCTGGGGCTCCAAGGACGAGCTGGGCGTCGGGCTGGTGACCGGCATCGGCTGGGTCAACGGCGTCGAGTGCCTGGTCAGCGCCAACGACCCCACGGTCAAGGGCGGCGCCCAGAGCCCGATGACGATGCACAAGGCCCTGCGCGCGATGGACATCGCCGAGCGCAACCGGCTGCCGCTGGTCAACCTCACCGAGTCCGGCGGCGCGGACCTGCCCAACCAGGCCGAGATGTTCGTCCCCGGCGGGGCGAGCTTCCGCAAGCTGACCCAGATGTCGGCGGCGAACATCCCGACCATCACGCTGGTCTTCGGCTCCTCGACCGCCGGCGGTGCCTACGTGCCCGGCATGAGCGACTACATCGTCATGCAGAAGCAGTCGGCCAAGGTGTTCCTGGCCGGCCCGCCCCTGGTGAAGATGGCGATCAACGAGGACGCCGATCGAGGAGGACCTCGGCGGCGCCGAGATGCACGCCCGGGTCTCCGGGCTGTCGGACTACCTCGCCGAGGACGAGCTCGACGCCCTGCGGATCGGTCGCACGATCGTCGGGCACCTCAACTGGCGCAAGCTCGGGCCCGCGCCCGGGTCGCGGCCCCCGAGGCGCCGGTGCTCGACCCGGAGGAGCTGCTCGGGATCGCCAGCGCCGACGTGCGCGTGCCGTTCGACACCCGCGAGATCATCGCCCGGATCGTCGACGGCTCCCGGTTCGAGGAGTTCAAGCCGCTCTACGGCTCGCAGCTGGTCACCGGCTGGGCGGAGCTCGCCGGCTACCCGGTCGGGATCATCGCCAACAACGGCATCCTGTTCAGCGAGGAGTCGCAGAAGTGCGCGCAGTTCATCCAGCTGTGCAACCGGCACGACACCCCGATCCTCTTCCTGCAGAACATCACCGGCTTCATGGTCGGCACCCGCTACGAGCAGGGCGGCATCATCAAGGACGGCGCCAAGCTGATCAACGCCGTCTCGAACTCGACCGTCCCGCACATCACGCTGATGGTCGGGCGCCTCCTACGGCGCCGGCAACTACGGCATGGCGGTCGCGCGTTCAACCCGCGGTTCGTGTTCACCTGGCCCAACCACCGGATCGCGGTGATGGGCCCGAAGCAGCTCGCCGGCGTCATGGAGATCGTCGCCCGGCAGAAGGCCGAGAAGCTGGGCATCCCGTGGAGCGACGAGGCCTTCGCCCCGATGCGCGAGGGCCTCGAGGACCAGGTCGAGCGGGAGTCCACCGCGCTGTTCGCCACCGGCCGGGTGTGGGACGACGGGATCATCGACCCGCGCGACTCCCGGACCGTCCTGGGCTTCGCCCTGTCGGCGATCCACTCCAACGAGGTCAAGGGGACGTCGAACTTCGGCGTCTTCCGGATGTGAGGCGCGAGATGGCACCCGAGAGCACCCCCGCGCCGATGTGGTAGTCGATTCGGTCGATCAGAACGTCGGAATCGACTACCACAACGCGAGCGATCCGCCCGATCCGGCGGATCCTCGTCGCCAACCGCGGCGAGATCGCCCGCCGGGTCATCCGCACCGCCCACCGGATGGGCCTGCAGGCCGTCGCGATCCACTCCGACCCCGACGCCGGGGCGCCGTTCGTGCGCGACGCGGACCTTGCCGTGGCCATCGGCGGGCGCACCTCGGCGGAGTCCTACCTGGTGGCCGAGAAGGTCCTGGACGCGGCACGCCGGTCCGGGGCCGACGCCATCCACCCCGGCTACGGCTTCCTGTCGGAGAACCCGGTGTTCGCCCAGGCCGTCGCCGACGCCGGGCTGGCCTGGATCGGGCCGACGCCGGACTCGATGAACGCCATGGCGCTCAAGGTCGAGGCCAAGCGGCTCGTGGCGGCGGCCGGGGTGCCGCTGGTGCCGGGCGCCGAGCTCGCGGCCGACGCCAGCGACGCGGACATCGTCGCCGCGGGCGCCGAGGTGGGCCTACCCGCTGCTGGTCAAGGCCTCGGCCGGCGGCGGCGGCAAGGGCATGCGCCTGGTCCGCGAGGCCGACGACCTGCTCGAGGCGGTCTCGGCGGCGCGCAACGAGGCGGCGTCGGCGTTCGGCGACCCGACCGTCTTCCTCGAGCGCTACCTCGAGCGCGGCCGGCACGTCGAGGTGCAGGTGTTCGGCGACACCCACGGCAACGTCGTGCACGTCTTCGAGCGCGAGTGCTCGATCCAGCGACGCCACCAGAAGGTCGTCGAGGAGTCCCCCTCGCCGGGGGCGACGGCAGCCACGCTGGAGCGGATGTACGCCGCGGCCGTGGCCGCCGCGCAGGCGATCGACTACGTCGGCGCCGGCACCGTCGAGTTCATGGTGGCCGGCGAGGGGGAGGCCCAGGAGTTCTTCTTCCTCGAGATGAACACCCGCCTGCAGGTGGAGCACCCGGTGACCGAGGAGGTCACCGGCCTCGACCTCGTCGAGTGGCAGATCCGTGTCGCCGCGGGTGAGCCGCTGCCGCTGGCCCAGGAGCAGATCACCCGCTCCGGGCACGCGATCGAGGTGCGGCTCTACGCCGAGGACCCGGCCCGCGGCTACCTGCCGGGCATGGGCCGGATCGAGTGCTTCGAGGCCGACCCCGCCCCGGGCATCCGGGTCGAGTCCGGCGTCGAGACCGGGTCCGAGGTCAGCGCCGTTCTACGACCCGATGCTGGCCAAGATCATCGCCCACGGACCCACCCGGGAGGTCGCGGCGGCCACGCTGGCGACCAGCCTCGAGGGGCTGCGGGTGGCCGGGGTGCCGACCAACCGCGAGTCGCTGGCGGCGATCCTGCGCTCGCCGGCGCTTCCTGTCCGGGGACACGACGACGGCCTTCCTCGACGAGCACCCCGAGACGGCCACCCCGGTCCTCGAGCGCCGGGAGCTGGCGCTGCACCTGGCCGCAGCCGCGCTCGGCCTGGCCGAGCAGGAGCGTGTGGGCCAGCCGTGGGCCGCGCTGGCGCCGGCCGGCTGGCGCAACATCCCGGCCGTGCCCGAGGTGCGCCGCTTCGGGTACACCGAGTTCGGCGTCGACCTGTCGATCGAGGTGCACTACACCCGCGATCGCGACGGTGGTGTGGACGTCGTCCTTGTCGGCGACGGGGTCGACTCCGGGGAGGCGCCGGTCGAGGTGGGGCCCGAGGCCCTGCGCGCGGCCGCCGAGGAGGCACTCCTCGACGAGGGGGCCGGACGTGGTCGACGCCACGTTCGAGGCCGGGTTGCCCCCGCTGCCTGCCCGGTTGCGTGTCGACCGGACCCAGGCCGAGGGCAACCTCGTGATGGTCGAGGTCGACGGGGTCGGTGGGTGGTTCACCGTCCGCCGCGCGGGCGACTGGGTCCTGGTCACCGGGTTGGGACGCACGACCGTGCTGCGGGTCCTCCCGCGCTACCCGGACGCCTCCGACCACGGCCACGACCACGGCCTGGTCACGCCGGTGCCCGGCACGGTCACCGCCGTCCTGGTCGAGCCCGGGGACCACGTGGCCGCCGGGGACACCCTGGTGATCCTCGAGGCGATGAAGATGGAGCACCGGATCAAGGCCGACGAGGATGGCGTCGTGGCCGAGGTCCGGGTCGAGGTCGGCGACTCGGTGGACGCCCACCACGTCGTGGCGGTCCTCGAGGAGGAGTAGGGCCGCGGCGGACGCAGGCGATCGCACGTCGGGCGCGTCGGCCGGCGGAGGCCACCTGGGCGCATGCGGAGCATCGGCTGGCAGCCGGTCCGGACGGGCTGCGGCATGGGCACCCGGCCCGGCGCAGCGAACCCCCCGACCACCTGGCCGGGGCGGTGGTGGCACGCCCTCGACGACGGTCGGGTCCAGTGCGACCTGTGCCCCCGCGAGTGCCGCCTGCACGAGGGGCAGCGCGGCCTGTGCTTCGTGCGCGCCCGCGAGGGCGACGCGATCGTGTCCACCACCTACGGCCGGTCGTCGGGCTACTGCGTCGACCCCATCGAGAAGAAGCCGCTCAACCACTTCCTGCCCGGGTCGTCGGTGCTGTCCTTCGGCACCGCGGGCTGCAACCTGACGTGCAAGTTCTGCCAGAACTGGGACATCTCCAAGTCCCGCGACATCGACACGCTCGCCGACGCCGCGATGCCCGAGGACATCGCGCTCGCCGCCGAGCGCCTGGGCTGCGCGAGCGTCGCGTTCACCTACAACGACCCGGTGATCTTCGCCGAGTACGCGATCGACACCGCCGTCGCCTGCCGGGCGCGCGGGATCCGCACGGTGGCGGTGAGCGCCGGGCTACATCAACCCCGAGCCGCGCGCGGAGTTCTACCGGCACATGGACGCGGTCAACATCGACCTCAAGGGCTTCACCGACGAGTTCTACCACCGCGTCTGCGGCGCGGACCTGGCTGCCGTCCTCGAGACGATCGAGTACGTCGCCACCCGGACCGACACGTGGCTGGAGCTCACCACGCTGGTCATCCCCGGGCACAACGACTCCGAGCCGGAGCTCGACGCGATGACCCGCTGGGTCGTGGAGCACTGCGGTCCCGACGTCCCGATGCACTTCAGCGCGTTCCACCCGGACTGGAAGATGCGCGACGTCCCGGCCACCCCGCCGGCGACCCTGACCCGCGCCCGAGCCATCGCGATGGCCAACGGGGTGCGCTACGCCTACACCGGCAACGTCCACGACCGCGAGGGCGACACGACATCCTGCCCCGGCTGCCACCGGACCGTCATCGAGCGCGACTGGTACGACATCCGGGCCTACCGCCTCGACGACGACGGGCGCTGCTCCGGGTGCGGGACTCCCGCTCGCGGGGGTGTTCGACGGCCCGGCCGGGAAGTGGGGTCGCAAGCGCCTGCCGGTGCGCATCGCAGAGGTCATCGGGTCGCCCTGATGCTGTCGCTGGACCGTGCGGTTGTCGGGACCTGCGTTGCGAGGGCCGGTTCCCGACCAGCGGGCGGCCGTCGCCTGGGGAGGTCGGCACGTGAGGTTCTGGGGCCAGGCCGCGGTGCAGCCCGGTGGCATCCGCGAGCCAGCAGTGGCCGGGACGTTCTACCCGGGCAGGCCGACCGGCTGGCCGAGGGAGTGGACCGGTACGTCGCCGAGGCGCGCCAGGAGATGGCCGCCCGTGCCGCGGGGACGTCCGCGCGGGGCGTCGAGGCTCCCCGGGCGACCGCCGAGGGGCGGCTCGTGGCGGTGGTCGTGCCGCACGCCGGGCACGTGTACTCGGGCCCGACGGCCGCCTTCGCCTACGCCGCGATCGATCCGTCGGCGGTCGATCGGGTGGTCCTGCTCGGCCCGGCGCACTACGTACCCGTCGACGGGATCGGACTGAGCACGGCGACGGCCTGGCGCACCCCGCTGGGCGACGTCGAGCTCGACGGTGACCTGGCCGCCGACCTCCAGTCGCGCATCGAGACCGTGGTGCCCGCGGACTCCGCCCACGCCCCCGAGCACAGCCTCGAGGTGCAGCTGCCGTTCCTCCAGAGGGTCCTTGCCGAGGGCTGGCGGCTGGTGCCCGCTGATCGTCGGGGCCGACCTGCCCGGTGATGTCGCCGCGGTGATCACCATGTGCGCGGCCCTCCCGCGCACGCTGGTCGTCGTCTCGACCGACCTCTCGCACTACCTGGAGTACGAGTCCGCGATCGCCCAGGACAGCCGGACCATCCGGTCGATCGTGCACCGCCGCCCGGACTCGATCGGCACCTCCGACGCATGCGGGCGCTACCCGCTGCGCGGGCTCCTCACGGCCGCAGGGGCCCAGCACTGGTCTGTCCGGCTGCTCGATGCGCGCAACTCCGGTGACACCGCCGGTGACCGCGACCGGGTCGTCGGCTACGCGGCGTTCGCGGTGACAGGGGGTGCGGTCGGCGCGAGCGACGTGCCCTCGGCTGGCTCGCAGTCGGCCAGCGAGGCGCCGGCGGGCACGGCGGGGGCGGCGGGGGATCAGCGGGCTCCGATCGGCCGAGCGCGACGCCGACCGCCCCGGCGGCGCCCGACACCGACGCGGGCGAGCCAGCCGCCTCGGCGGGGTCCGGTGGCGCGCGTGACCGGATCTCCCCGGAGTCGCGCGCGACCCTGCTCGCCCTCGCCCGCGCGACCATCCAGGAGGCGCTGTCGACCCAGCGCCGGCCCCGGTTCGACGCCGCGGCGTGGCCCACCGCCGACCCGGTCCTGCGAGAGCCGGGGGCCTCGTTCGTCACCCTGCGGTCGGCGCGTGGCGACCTCCTGGGCTGCATCGGCTCCCTGTCGGCGCGCCAGCCGCTCGTCGCCGACGTCGCCGAGCACGCGTTCGACGCCGCCTTCCGCGATCCGCGGTTCCCGCCCATGACCCGCGAGCGCGCGAGCGGGATGGTCATCGACATCTCGGTGCTCTCGCCGACCAGGCCCTTCCCCTGCATCAGCTACGACGACCTGCTCGCATCGCGTTCCCGTCGGCAGCGGCGTCGTCGTCGAGGCGGGCCGCAGGCGGGCCACGTTCCTGCCCGCGGTCTGGGAGCAGCTGCCCGAGCCGCCGGCGTTCCTGTCCGCGCTCTGGCGCAAGGCGGGGCTGGCCCCGGGGGAGTGGCCGGCCGGGACGGCCGTCGAGGTGTACGACTCCGAGGAGTTCGCTGAGTCCTGAGTCGGGCCGTCGCCGGGTTCCGGGCGCGTCGGGAACCGAGATCCCCGCCATTCCCGCGGATCGCGGACCCCCCGGTGGGATCGCCCACCGGCTGGGCCATACTGCCCGAATGGTGGACTCAGCAGCACGCGGACCGGTCCGGATCGGCAACTGCTCGGGGTTCCTCGGCGACCGGATGTCCGCCGCCGCGGAGCTGGTGGAGTCCGGGGAGATCGACGTCCTCACCGGCGACTGGCTGGCCGAGCTGACCATGCTGATCCTGGCCCGGCAGCGGATGAAGCACGGCGCGGGCTCGGGGTACGCCCGGACCTTCCTGACCCAGATGGAGCAGGTCCTCGGCACGTGCCTGGACCGGGGGATCCGCGTGGTCAGCAACGCCGGCGGCCTGGACCCGCAGGGCTGTGCCGACGCGCTGGGCGAGCTGGCCACCACGCTCGGCCTGTCCCCGCGGATCGGCGTGGTCACCGGCGACAACGTGCTGCCGATCATCGGGCTCCGCCCGGAGGAGTTCCCCCACCTCGACACCGGCGAGGTGCTCGGTCGCCGCACGCCGATCACTGCGAACGCCTACCTCGGCGGGGAGCCGGTCACCGCCGCCCTGGCCGCCGGCGCCGACGTGGTGATCACCGGCCGGATCACCGATGCGGCCCTCGTGATCGGGCCGGCCGCGTGGTGGCACGGGTGGTCGTACTCCGACGCCGCGGCCGGCGACCCGGTCGCGCTGGACCGGCTGGCCGGGGCGGTGGCCGCCGGGCACGTCATCGAGTGCGGGGCGCAGGCCACGGGCGGCAACTACTCGTTCTTCACCGAGGTCCCCTCCTGGCCGGCCGGCTTCCCGATCGCAGAGGTGGCCGCCGACGGGTCGAGTGTCATCACGAAGCCGACCGGGTCCGGCGGGCTGGTCTCCGTGGGAACGGTGACCTCCCAGCTGGTCTACGAGATCGCCGGCCCGCAGTACGCGAACCCCGACGTCACGGCGCTGTTCGACACCATCTCGCTGACCCCGGCCGGCCCGGATCGGGTGACGATCAGCGGTGTGCGCGGCGCGCCGGCCCCCGAGAAGCTGAAGGTCGCGGTCAACCTGTTCGCCGGGTTCCGCAACACGATGTCCCTGGTCCTGACCGGCCGCGACGCCCGTGCCAAGGCCGACCTGGCGCTGCGCATGGTCGCCGGGGTCGGGCTCGACGACGCGCTGGGCGATCCGGCGGCCGGACGGCCCGCCCCGACCCCGCGCGACCTCGCCCGGGCGAGCACCCTGGACGTCAGCGCCCTGCACGTGGCGTTCGAGGACGTGGCGGCCGACGATCCGGCCACGACCGCTGCTGCGCAGGGCCACCTGCGGATCACCGTCAAGGACGTCGAGCAGCGCAAGGTCGGCAAGCCGTTCACGACAGCGGTCGTGGAGTCCGCGCTCGGCTGCTACCCCGGGATGTTCCCGACCGCTCCGCCGGCTGAGGGCAGCGCGTACGGCATCTACTGGCCGACCCTGATCGACCGGTCCGAGGTGACGGTCGAGGTGACGGTGGGCGGCGACCCGGTGGACGTGTCGGTGGGGGCCGCCCCCGACGGCGGCGTCCGTGCCACGGAGGATGGCTCGGCCGACCTGACCGGCAGCGCGGCGTCGGTCGAAGGTGCGGGCTCCGACTCGACCGGCATCGCGGCGTCGCCAGACCGCGAGCGGGCCGACCCCACCGGCGAGGCCGTGGCCTCCTCCTCCTTCGGCTGGACCCCGGAGCCGGGCACTGTCCTGGGTGATGTCGTGGGTGCGCGCTCGGGCGACAAGGGTGGCAACGCCAACGTCGGCGTCTGGATCCCCGAGCCGGGGGTGGGTCCCAGCGCCGGCCTCGACGCCGACGCGCTGGCGGCTCGCTACGCCTGGCTGGAGGGGTGGCTGACCCCGGACAAGGTCCGCGAGCTCCTGCCGGAGGCCGCGGAACTGGCCGTCGACGTCCATCCCCTGCCGAACCTGCGGGCCATCAACGTCGTGATCCGCGGGCCTGCTGGGCAGTGGCGTGGCCGACTCCACCTCCCTGGACCCCCAGGCCAAGGGCCTGGCCGAGCACCTGCGGGCCCGGCGGATCCGCTGAGTCACGGGCGACCGGGACCATGCTGCGCCGGTGCCCGCGACTCCGCGGTCCGCAGTTCGTACTTCGGGCAGAGGGCCTGCGCAGGGAGGCGTCGCCGCAAACTTGACGCTCGTGTCAACTTGACGCTAGCGTCAGGTTCCATGAGGCCGCTGACGGCCCGGGGGCAGGCGACCCGGGACAAGCTCGTGGCAGCGGCGCGCGAGGTCTTCGCCGAGCGGGGATTCGCCGGCACCCGGATGGGCGACCTGGCCGACGCGGCCGGAGTCGCCCACGGCACCGTCTACACGTACTTCGACACCAAGGAGGACGTCCTGCTCGCGGTGCTCGCCGCCGTGCGCACCGACCTCCACGAGGCGATGACGGTGCCCCGCCTGCGCGATCCGATCGCCCGCGTCGATGCCGCGAACCGCGCCTACCTCGACGGCTACCGCAGCCACGCGCAGCTGCTGCAGGTGGCGCAGGAGGCCTCGGCCGGCGACTCCCGCTTCGCCGACGTCCTGCTCGACCTGCGCCGCACCCACGTCGCGCGCGTCGCGGCGGCGATCCGCAAGCTCCAGGACGAGGGCCTGGCGGCCCCCGACCTGGACGCGCACACCTCGGCGGCGGCCCTCTGCGGGATGGTCGAGGGCTTCGCCGCGCACTGGCTGGGACGCGGCGAGGTCCATGACGAGGCAGTGGTCACGCGCACGCTGACCCAGCTGTGGGTCCGCGGGCTCGGCATGCCCGCCCGGATCGCCGTGGCCGGGGGCCAGATCCCCACGGCGAGCCGGCCCACTGCCGCCCGGCCACCCCGACCCGCACCCCGACCCACCCCCGCCCGCGACCCGCCCCGCGACCCGCTCAACGACCCGCCTCACGCAAGGAGTCCTCATGATCACCTTCACCCCCGAGCACCGCGAGTTCCGCGCCATGGTCCGGCGCTTCGTGGAGACCGAGATCAACCCCAACGCCGACAAGTGGGAGGCCGACGCGATCTTCCCGGCCCACGAGGTCTTCGCGAAGGCCGGCGAGCTGGGCCTGTTCGGCCTCGAGGTCGACCCCGAGTTCGGTGGTCAGGGAGCCGACCACATCTACAACATGATCCTCGGCGAGGAGCTCGGCAAGGCCGACGTCGCGGGGGTGCCGCTGGCCATCGCCGTGCAGGCGACCATGTCGACGCCGGCCCTGGCCAAGTACGGCACGGACGAGCTCAAGCTCAAGTACCTCGCCCCGGCGCTGCGCGGCGAGATGGTGACCGCGGTCGCGGTCAGCGAGCCCGATGCGGGCAGCGACGTGGCCGGCATCCGGACGAAGGCCGTGCGCGACGGCGACGAATGGGTCATCACGGGCCGGAAGATGTGGATCACCAACGGCACGCAGGCCGACTGGCTGTGCCTGCTGGCGCGCACGGTGGAGCCGGGTGAGGAGCCGGCCACCGGCTACCGCGGCATGAGCCAGATCATCGTGCCCACGGACACCGCCGGGTTCTCCGTGGGGCGCAAGATCGAGAAGATGGGCAACCACTCGTCGGACACCGCCGAGCTGGTGCTCGACGAGGTCCGGGTGCCGGTGGCCAACACCATCGGGCGCGTCGGCAAGGGCTTCCAGCAGCAGATGTCGCAGTTCCAGGACGAGCGGCTGATGGGCGCCTACATGGCCACGGCCGGCGATGCGCCGGGCGATCGTGCGGACCGGCGAGTACCTCAAGGTCCGCCACGCGTTCGGCGAGCCCCTGATCAACAACCAGTACCTGCGCTTCCGGCTCGCCGAGCTGGCCGCGGAGGTCGACATCCTCCAGGAGTACAACTACACGGCCGCCGAGCGGTACGCCGCCGGCCAGGACGTCACGCGGATGGCCACGATCGCCAAGTTCAAGACCGGCCGGCTCGCCCGCGAGGTCGCCGACACGGCGGTCCAGTTCCACGGCGGCATGGGCTACGCGGAGGAGAACTGGCCGGCCCGCTACATGCGCGACTCCCGGCTCATCTCGATCGGGGGCGGCGCCGACGAGGTCATGCTGCGCGTGATCGCGATGCTCGAGGGGTGGGAGCGGCTGTGAGCGAGGCGACGGGCTCGACAGGCGGGCAGGCCGCCGGTGCCGCCCCGGCCCCCGAGGTGCTGCTCGAGGTGTCCGGCCAGGTGGCCACGATCACGATGAACCGCCCGGACGCGCGCAACATGCTCACGGCCTCGGGCATGGGCCTGCTGGCCGCGCACCTGCGCACGGCCGGCGCCGACCCGGCCGTGCGGGTCATCGTGCTCACCGGGTCGGGCAACACGTTCTGCTCGGGCGCGGACCTGCGTGGCGCCTCGGCAGCCGATGCGTCGTCGTTCACCGGCTCGGGTCCGGCGGCCCTGGTCGAGGTCCTCGAGGCGATCCTGGACAACCCCAAGCCGGTGATCGCCCGGGTGCAGGGGCACGTCGCCGGTGGGGGGAACGGGCTGGTCGCAGCCGCTGACCTGTCCGTGGCGGCGGAGTCCGCGAAGTTCGCGTTCTCCGAGGTGCGCCTCGGCCTCGCGCCGGCTGTGATCAGCGTGGTCTGCCTCGCCCGGATGCACCGTGCGGACTCCCAGGAGCTGCTCCTGACCGGGGACCGCGTCCCGGCCGCGCGCATGGTCGCCGCCGGCATGGTCAATCGCGTGGTCGCCGACGAGGAGCTCGACGCGGCCGTGGACGTCGTGGGTGACGTCATTGGTGGCCGGAGGCCCCGAGGCCCTGACCCACACGAAGGACCTGCTGCGCGTCGTGCCCGGGATGAGCCGCGAGGAGGGCTTCGCGCACACGGCTGCCCTGTCCGCTCGGCTGTTCGCCTCGCCCGAGGCGGCCGCCGGGATGATGGCCTTCCTGTCCCGCCAGCCCGCCCCCTGGGTCCCGCAGGGCTGACCTGGCGGGGGCGGCCTGCGGGAACGAGCGCCTCCTGGGTCCCGCAGGGCTGACGGCGCTGGCGCGGTCCGCGGACTCGAACGTTTGCCCCAGCGCCGACGAAGGTGCTCCAATGGAGATAGTTGCCGGTTCAAGGAGTGCTCGTGCTGAAGGTCGATGTGTGGTCCGATGTTGCCTGTCCGTGGTGCTACATCGGCAAGCGCCGGTTCGCGGAGGGGGTTCGCCGCTACCGCGACGCTGGTGGTGACCCGGACGTCGAGGTCGAGTACCACTCCTTCGAGCTCTCCCCGGACCTGCCCGACGACTTCAGCGGCTCCGTGCTCGACTACCTGCACGGCCTGCGCGGGATCCCCGAGGCCCAGGTCATGCAGATGATCGAGCAGGTGACGGGCCTGGCCAAGGCCGAGGGGATCGACGCCGACTTCCACGCCGTGCATCAGACCCGCACCCTCAAGGCCCACGAACTGCTCCACCTGGCGAAGGCCAACGGACTGCAGGAGCCGATGAAGGAGCGGCTGCTCAGCGCGTACTTCGTGGAGGGCCGGAACGTCGGGGACGTGACGCAGCTGGCTGAGATGGCGGTCGAGGTGGGCCTGGACCGCGATGAGGTCCTCGAGGCCCTGGCCGCCGGCACGTTCGCCGCGGACGTCCGGGCCGACATGGACCAGGCGCGCGCCTACGGGATCTCCGGCGTGCCGTTCTACGTGATCGACGGGCGGTACGGGATCTCCGGTGCGCAGCCGGCCGAGACCTTCGCCCAAGCACTGGCCCAGGCGGCCGGCGACCGGGTCGCCCCGCGATGACGCCCGCGGAGGATCGGACACCCAGTGCCGCGGCGTCCCCCGCACCGACAGCGCTCACCATGGTCGGCCTGGCGGATCAGGGCTCGTGCGCCGAGGATGCATGCGCGATCCCCGACCCCCTCGCGCCGTACTGACCGCACCCGCGTGGAGGGTCCGCCTGACGTCGCGTCGCGAGCCGGGGCGGGGGCCGTCCGGGAGGGCGGGAGCTCAGGCCATCGCGGCGAGGACCTGCTCGACGAGCTCGCGTGTCGTCCGCGGGTGCAGGAACACCAGGCGCCCGACCGTGCGCCCCTCCCATTTGGTCGAGGTCACCAGCGCGACCTGGTCGTCGAGCAGCGCTGCGGCCCAGCGGTCGTAGTCGGCCGGCCCCCAGCCGTCGCGCTCGAACAGGACGATCGACAGGGTCGGCTCGCGCAGGAGGGTCAGGTGCTCGCTGGCATCGATCTGCCGGGCGGTCCAGCGGGTCAGCTCCAGGGCGCTCTCGACGGCGCGGGTGTAGGCGTCGGTCCCGTTGACCGCCAGGGAGAACCACAACGGCAGGCCACGGGCGCGTCGAGTCAGGTGGTACGCGAGGTCGCTGGGGTTCCACTCGTCGTCGTCGGTGTGGATCACGTCGAGGTAGCTGGCGTCCTGGGTGTGCACCGCCTTCGCGAGCCGCGGCTCGCGGTAGAGCAGCGCAGCGCAGTCGTAGGGCGCGAACATCCACTTGTGCGGGTCGACGATGAACGAGTCGGCGTGCTCCAGCCCGGCGTACAGCGGCCGCACCGAGGGGGCGAACAGCCCGCCGCCGCCGTAGGCGCCATCGACGTGGAACCACAGGCCGCGCTCACGGGCGACCTCGCCGATCGTGGCCAGCTCGTCGATGATCCCGGCGTTGGTCGTCCCGGAGGTTGCCACCACGCCGACGACGTCGCTCGAATCCGGATCGGCGTCCAGGGCGGCGGCCAGCGCCGGGCCGGTCAGGACGTGGTTCTCGGTCGGGACGACCAGGGCCGCCATGTCCAGGATCGACAGCGCGTTCTTGATCGAGGAGTGCGCCTGGTCGCTGACGGCGATCCGCGTGAGGTCGCCCCGGCCCAGCCCTCGCGCCCGGCGCCCCACGTCGCGGGCGACGGTGAGGGCGGAGAGATTGCCCGCCGAGCCGCCCGAGACGAACACCCCGCCGGCGCCGGCGGGCAGGCCCGCGAGATCGGCGATGAGCCGCAGCACCTGGTTCTCCGCGGCGATCGCGCCGGCTGCCTCGAGGGCGGAGATCCCCTGGATGCTGGCGCCGGAGACGAGCATGTCGAACAGCAGGGCCGCCTTGGTCGGTGCGGCGGGGATGAACGCGAGGAAGTTGACGGCATCCGAGCTCATCACGTGCGGGGCAAGGACGTCGGTCCACATCTCCATCACGCGGTGCGGGTCGGTGCCCCCGGCGGTGATGAGGCCGTCGAGCTGCGCGGTGAGCGCGGGCACATCGCCGGGCCGGTCGAGGGGCACCGGGTCCATGGCGAGGCGGTCGTGCATGGCCGTGAGGACCATGCGGGTCAGCCGCTCGTCGTGGGTGTGCATGTCGCGGGCCATGGGTGCCCACCGTAGTGGGATCGCGGTCGCGGTGCGATGGCTCGGCGGGTCGACCGGGCGCGGCACTCCCGCGCCGCCCGACGGTTGGCCGGGATGGCTCGGACGGTCCGAGCCGGCGGGGTGGCCCGGGTGGCCCGGATGGCCCGGATGGACTCCGGGGACGCGCCGGCGGGGCAGTCGGCTTCCCGTCGGAGCGGCGGTGCGCGATGATTGTCCCCGGCTGGTGGTCGTTCGCTCACGCAGCCGAGGCGGGGTCGCCTAGTGGCCTAGGGCAGCGGTCTTGAAAACCGCCGTGGGGCAACCCACCGTGGGTTCAAATCCCACCCCCGCCGCCCGCCGCCGATCCGATGCGCCAGCCGGGACGCCCGGATCTGGACAACCACCGGGTGTTCGTGCCGGTGCCCGGTGGGACTCACTTCCAGGGGACGAATGAGGGCCGGTTGCGTGGGGGTCTGGCCGGTCCGACGGACCGGGTGATCGGCTGGATGCTCCAGCGCTCGATGAACGCGGCGATGACCAGGCTCCCAACGGTGGCCACCGTTCCCTCCGGGAACGCGCCGCAATGGGCGCGCAGAAACCGAAGCGTGCTGGCGGGCCGCGAGGTCAGTGGGGTGTGGCGCCCATCTGTGCCATCGCCCCAGCCATGTCCATGACGCCCCAGTGGGCGACGGCTTTGTCACCGCGGACCTCGATGATGTCGATGACGCTCCACTCGACGTGGTTGCCGCTTGCCGGAATCCCCATGAACTCGCCCTGGTGGGTGCCGCTGAAGGTCACCCGGGCCACCACTTTGTCCCCGTCCTGCAGGAGCTCGTGGACAGTTGCGCGGAAGTCGGGGAATGCGTGCAGCAGCATCGTGAAGAGTCTGCTTGGGGGTGTCGCGGGTGTTGTCCATCCCGGGGATGGCTTCGTGCTCGACGAAGTCGTGGGCCATGAAGCGGTCGATCATGGAGGCGACGTCGACGTCGCCGGTCATGGAGTCGAACATGTCCTGCACGAGATCCTTGGGGTCGGGCATGTCGCGTCCCTTCATTCGTCGGTTCAGCTTCGCCTAAGGTTAGGCTGGCCTACTGGAATCTACTCGCCCCACCACACCCCGACAAGGACCCAGGCGCCCCGGCTCCCCGGCCAGCTTCCCGATGGGCGAAGCAAGGTCGGGCCCAGTCGGGACGCCAATAGACGGGCACCTACTGCGTGGTGCCTGAGGTGATGCTGTGCTCGCACCTCGGGATCAGCCACGCCGCACCGGGAGGCCGAGGTGCCCCAGCCAGCCGGTCGGCGCCGCGCGTAGCATCAAGGTCGTGTCCGATGACCTACTCGCCGGCTTCCCGGTGACCATGAGTTGGCCCGTTGCGTGGGGTGACATGGATGCCCTCGGGCACGTCAACAACACCACCTACTTCCGGTGGTTCGAGTCGGTGAGAATCGCCTACTTCGCCCGGATCGGCTGGGCGGCGGACCTGTCCTCCAGCGAAGTCGGCCCGATCCTGGCTCAGACGTCGTGCACCTACCGCGCCCCGTTGGTGTTCCCGGACGAGGTGGTGATCGCGGCCCGCGTCGAGGACGTGGGCGAAGACCGGTTCACCATGCGCTATCGGGTGGTCAGCCAGCGGCTCGGGCGCGTCGCGGCGGAGGGCGAGGCTCGCGTCGTCTCGTTCGACTACGGTGCGGGGACGAAGACCGCCCTACCTGGGGGGGTGCGTGCCGCCATCGCCGACCTCGAGGGAGGCTGAGCGTTTCACGATCTGCGCCACTTCACGATCTGCCCAGTTCGCGGGCACCAGGGCCGCGCAGTCCGAGGCCACAATGGCGGAGTTCCGGGTCCGACTCGCGGTCAGAGCGGCAGGAGGACGAGATCCCCAGCGTCATCGGTCCCCGAAAGGGAATCTCCTTGATCGAGACCGCGGGCCCCACACGGGGCGCCCCTTCCGCCGCCCATCGCGCACCCCTTTCCTTCGCCGAGCGCTTCGAGAGCGCGCTCGGGCGGAGGGAATACCGTCGCCGGTAGGCGGTGTTGTACCGCTTCGGATGTGCGCAGCGCCATCCGGGGGGGTGCCGCCCGTGTCGTTGGTTGATCAGGTAGCTGCCTTGGTGGCGTCCGGGGTGCCCCAGGCGGCAGGGATCAGCCCCGC
>CAWEVG010000019.1:0-74035 GCA_963812395.1 uncultured Actinomycetes bacterium | reverse complement strand
GCACGCATCGTGAGGATCGTCGTGACGAAGTTCACGGCGCCGAGGATCGTGCCCACGCCACCGAGGGCGAAGCCCAGGATCCACAGGTCGGAGCCGATGTTCGGGGAGAACTCAGCGCCCGACAGCGGCGTGTAGAGGAACCAGCCGAATGCGGCCGCCCCGCCCGGGGTCAGGAAGCCGAACAGCACGATCAGGCTGCCGAAGAAGTACATCCAGTAGCCGAGCATGTTCAACCGGGGGAACGCCACATCCGGGGAGCCGATCTGCAGCGGCATCAGGAAGTTGGCGAAGCCGACGAACAGGGCGGTCGCGAACAGCAGGAGCATGATCGAGCCGTGCATCGTGAAGAGCTGGTTGTACTGCTCCAGGGTCACGATCTGCAGGCCCGGCTGGGCCAGCTCGGCTCGGATGACCAGCGCCATCACGCCCGCGATCAGGAAGAACGTGAAGGACGTGCCCATGTAGAGCCGGCCGATCGTCTTGTGATCGGTGGTGGTGATCACCGAGACGATCCTCTTGCCCAGGGACCGCTCGCGCCCGGCGGGTCCGGCGCTGACCTCTGCGGGACGGTCGTTGAGAAGCGTCACAGCGTGCCCTCCGGCTCCGAGTAGCGGTCGGACTCCCAGTAGCGCTCACCCTCACGGGAGATGCGGTCGGTCTCGATGGACCCGGTCTGGCCCTTGGCCCTCAGCTCGGCCATGATCCGGTCGTAGTCCGCGCGCTCGACGACCTTCACGGTGAACAGCATCCGGGAGTGGTCGACGCCGCACAGCTCAGCACAGCGGCCGGCGAAGGTTCCCACCTTGTTGGGGGTCACCTCGAACTTGTTCAACCGGTCGGGGAAGACGTCCATCTTCATCAGGAACGCGGGGATCCAGAACGAGTGGATGACATCGGGGCTCTGCAGCTCGAAGACGACCGACTCGTTCACCGGCAGGTAGAGGGTCGGGATGTCCTCGACCTCGGCCGTGCCGACGTCGTAGACATCGTCCTCGACGTAGTTGAACGCCCAGCTCCAGCGGAACCCGATCACGCCGATCGTGTTGTCCGGGTTGGCCGACACCTTGGTGAGCTCGCCCTGGTCACGCACCGTGAAGAAGAACATGCCCAGGATCATCACGAGCGGGACGATCGTGTACATCACCTCGAGCGGCACGTTGTAGCGCATCTGCTTGGGCGCGGGATCGCCGTCCTTGCGCCGGAAGCGGATGGCCGCGAACAGGATCAGCCCCCCGGTCACGAGGCCGACGACGGCGACCGCCACCCAGGCCCCGTACCAGAGGTTCTCGATGATCGGTGCCTGCTCGGTGGCGCCGTCAGGGGCATTCAGGGACAGCGCCTCCTGCGCGCTGCACCCCGACGCCAGCAGGGCGATGGCTGCGGCTCCTGCCCCGGCCCCCCACCGGCGCATCGACCGGGAACGGTCGGTGCGATCTGCTACCACGTCTGGTGATCCCCTCAATCGAATGGGTGATTCCGCGCTGTGCGGGTACACCGCGCCTAGGACGCTGAACGGGTGGAGACTAGCGTAGGAATGGGTCGGCGTGCCACGGGGGTCACCTATACCGTGTACGGCATGTCGCGGTCCTTCGATGCCGCCTCGGGACTGCCCCTGGGACCCGAGGCCAGGAGAGCGCTCGACGCTGCCCTGGACCGCGGATGGGCCGATCCGGCCCGCCTTCACCGCGACGGTCGGGTCGCCCGGCAGCTGCTCGACGCGGCCCGCGCGTCGGTGGCCGCACGCATCGGCGCCCTGCCCCAGGAGGTGGTCTTCACCGCATCGGGCACGCAGGCCCTGCACGCGGGCCTCCTCGGGCTGGCGCGGGGCCGGCGGAAGGTGGGCACGACCGTCGTGGCCAGCGCGGTGGAGCACTCCGCCGTGCTGCGCGCCGCCGACTGGGCGGTGCCCGACCAGGACCCCGTGCTCGTCGGGGTCAACCCTCACGCTGAGGTTGACGTCAAGGCGTTCCGCAGGGCGTTGCGCTCCCCCGGGATCGCCCTGGCCGCCGTGCAGCACGTGAACCACGAGGTCGGGGCGATCCAGCCGCTGGAACAGGTCCACGAGATCGCCCGGGCCGCCGGGGTGCCGCTCCTGGTCGATGCCTGCGCCGCGCTCGGGTCGATCCCGGCGACCTCGCACTGGGACGTGCTGGCGGGAAGCGCCCACAAGTGGGGCGGCCCGGCCGGGGTCGGGATCCTGGCCGTGCGCACCGGCGTGCGCTGGCGCAGCCCGATGCCCACGGACGAGGCCGGGCGCTGGGCCGGCTTCCCGGACGTCCCCGGGGCGGTGGCCGCGGCGACCGCCCTCGAGGCAGCCACCGCGTCCCTGGGGCAGACGTCCGTGCACCGGGCCCGCCTGCTGACGATCCTGCGCGAGCGGGTCCCCGGCCTCGCCCCGGACGTCCTCGCGCTGGGGCGGCCCGACTCCGCACCCCACATCGTCTGCTTCACCGTGCTCTACGCCGACGGGGAGGTGCTCGTCACCGAGCTGGATCGCGCCGGGTTCGCGGTGAGCTCGGGCTCGGCGTGCACCGCGGACACGCTGCGGCCCAGCCACGTGCTGGCCGCCATGGGCGCGATCACGCACGGGAACCTGCGGGTGAGCCTGCCCCCGGACGCGACGGAGGCCGACGTGGCCGGGTTCCTCGCCGCCCTCCCCGCCGCGATCGCCGCCGCACGGGCATCGGCCGATCGGGCCAGCTCGTGACAGCGCCCGACGCCACGGTCGAGGCACGGGGCGTGCTCTGCCCGGTCCCGATCATCCGGCTGGCCCGAGCCGCCACCTCCCTGCCGGCGGGCAGCCTGATAGAGCTCCTCACCGACGACCCGGCGGCCGAGTACGACGTTCCGGCGTGGTGCCGGCTCCGGGGGCACACGCTGGTGGCGACCGAGCCGTTGGGGGCGGACATCCCCGTCGACCCGACGGCCGACCCCTGCGGCCCTGAGCCGCACACGCCCAACGAGCACCCCGGTCAGGCCCTTCGCCACCTGATCCGGCTGGGGAGCGTGGCCGGGTCCGCCTGACCGACCGTCGGCCGCGCGATCCGACAGGAGCGGCCGGCAGGCGAGCGCCCCGGGCAGGGCCTGGAGGTAGACCGGGCGGGGCACCTCCACGCCACCGAGGGAGGCCAGGTGCGCGGTGCACCACTGGACGTCGATGATCCGGCGGGGGTCACCGTCGGCGGACAGGAGACCGGCCAGGGCCGCCACCGCGACCTTCGACGCATCTGTGAGCACATGGAACTTCGACTCGGCGGCGAACAGCCCGCCCACCTCGACGCCGAACAGTCCACCGGCCAGGCGACCGTCGGGACCCCAGACCTCGATCGAGTGCGCCCAGCCCAGCCGGTGGAGCTCGAGATAGGACGCCACGTACGCGGGCGTGATCCAGCCGTGGGGCCGCCGCGGGTCGGCGCAGGCGGCGACGACCTCGGCGAAGGACTCGTCGACGCTGACCTCGAACCGGTTCAGGGCCCGGCGCAGGGAGCGCGCGACGTGGACGCGCCCCGGCAGCAGCACCCCGCGCGGGTCCGGGGACCACCATCCCAGGACCCCGCCGTCCGGCATCGCGAACAACCCGCTGCGGTACCCCGCGAGCAGCATCCCCGGGGACAGGTCAGCCCCGACGGCCACCATCTCCTGGCCCTCGGGCAGGTCGTCCAGGTCAGGCAGGACCCATCGAGGCGCCTCCGGCTCGATGGGCACGGTGCCGGGTCAGGGCCGGGCCAGGCTGATGTGGGCGCCGATCTCGTCGGCCGCCTGGTCCCCGTAGGCCTCCCGGATCCGCAGCAGGAACGACCTGCGGGCCAGCTCGTACTCCTGGGTCCCGATGCTCTCGATGACGTGCGTGGCCAGCAGCGACCCCACCTGGGCGCACCGCTGCAGTGGCAGGCCCCACGCGAGCCCGGCGAGGAAGCCGGCGCGGAATGCGTCGCCGACACCCGTCGGGTCGGCCTTGTGGGTCTCCTTGGGCGTCGGCACGTGGATCGGGTCCTCGCCCTTGCGCTCGATCCGCACCCCGTTGGGCCCCAGGGTCGTGACCCGGGTGCCCACCCGGTCGAGGACCTCGTCGCTGCTCCACCCGGTCTTCTGCTCGGTGAGCGCGGCCTCGTACTCGTTGGTGAACAGGTAGGCGGCCCCCTCGACGAGCAGGCGGATCTCGTCGCCGTGCATCCGGGCCAGCTGCTGGGAGGGGTCGGCGGCGAAGGGGATGCGCCGGTAGCGGCACTCCTCGGTGTGGCGCATCATCGCCTCGGGGTCGTTGGCCCCGATCAGGACCAGGTCCACGTTGCCCACGCGCTCGACGACCGGGCCCAGCTCGATGTCGCGGGCCTCCTGCATGGCCCCGGCGTAGAAGGTCGCGATCTGGTTGGCGTGCTCATCGGTCGTGCACACGAAACGGGCCGTGTGCCGCACCTCCGAGACATGCACGGACTCGGTGTCCACGCCGTGGCGCTGGAGCCAGGACCGGTAGTCGGCGAAGTCCGGGCCGACGGCGCCGACGAGGATCGGGTTCTCGCCGAGCACGCCCATCCCGAAGGCGATGTTGGCCGCCACCCCGCCCCGACGGATCTCGAGCTCGTCGACCAGGAAGGACAGGGAGATCTTGTCCAGCTTGTCCAGGACGATCGAGTCGGCGAACCGGCCCGGGAACGTCATGAGGTGGTCGGTGGCGATGGAGCCGGTGACGACGATCCGCATGCGTGGGAGACCCCCTGGTCGGTTGGGTACGACGGGGTGACCCTAGCCGGTCAGGTCAGTGGAACGAGTCACCGCACGCGCAGGAGCCGGTCGCGTTCGGGTTGTCGATCGTGAAGCCCTGCTTCTCGATCGAGTCGACGAAGTCGATCGTGGCGCCGGCCAGGTAGGGGGCGCTCATGCGGTCCGTGACGACCTCGACCCCGCCGAAGTCCTTGCGCACGTCCCCGTCGAGCGAACGCTCGTCGAAGAACAGCTGGTAGCGCAGGCCCGAGCAGCCACCGGGCTGGACGGCCACGCGCAGCGCGAGGTCGTCGCGGCCCTCCGAGTCGAGCAGGGTGCGCACCTTGTCGGCGGCAACCTCGGTCAGGAGGACCCCATCGCTGACAGGGGCGGTGGTCTCGGTGGTGGTCTCGGCGGTCATCGGTGCCCTCCTACTGAGCATCGTGGCGGTCTACATCGGGGCCAACGCGATCACGCTGTGCGGCATTCCCGCTGGACCCATGCTGACACGAGTTCGGGAGTTCGACCAACCGCGTGCACACTCGCCCGGGCGCGTCGGGCGCCGCGCACCTCCCGCTGGTCAGCTCCTCGACCAGGTGCGGGCGGCCCGGGCGGCGGCCCGGGCCACGCCCGTCGGCGTGGGACTCGCCCGGCTCCGCGGCGGCGGGGAACGCCGCGGCCACCCCGGCGGTGATCCACTCCCGACGGCTCACCTCGACGCGCCCTGCGAGGACCAGCACGGGCACAGCCCGCTCCAATGCGGCCGCGGCAACTCCAGCCACGACCTTGCCCCGCAGGGACTGCCAGTCGAAGCACCCCTCCCCGGTGATCACGAGGTCCACGCCCGCGATGAGGTCGGCCAGGCCTGCGGCCTCCAGCACCGTGCCGATGCCTGGGACGCGCCGGGCACCGAGCCGGATGAGCGCCGCCCCGAGGCCACCGCCCGCGCCGGCGCCGAGCGCGACCGCGGCCGACCGCCCGTCAGCGGTGCGGCCCAGCAGGGCCGCCCAGTGGGTCATCGCCGCCTCGAGCTGCTCGACCTGCTCGTCGGTCGCACCCTTCTGGGGGCCGAACCCCCGGGCCGCCCCACGTGCGCCGAGCAGGGGCACGTCGACGTCGGTGGCGACCTCCAGTGCGCACCCGCCGACGGCATCGAGCGCCGGGGCCAGGTCGATGGCCGCCATGTGAGCCAGTTGGACGCCGCCGTGGGACAGCCCGACGGGGGGCTGTGAGGTGGCACCCAGCGCCTCCAGGAGGCCCGCTCCCCCATCGCAGGTGCCGGTCCCCCCGACTCCCACCACGATCCGGCGTGGCTCCGCCCGCTCAGGGCAGCGAGCATCAGCTCGCCGACGCCCCGCGAGGTGGTCCTGGCGGGGTTCCGACGGTCGCTGGGCACCAGGTGCAGCCCCGCTGCGGTCGCGGACTCGATCCATGCCGTGCCGTCGTCGGTCATCAGGAAGTCGGCAAGGACCGGGCTGCCCAGCGGCCCGGTGACCGGGATCATCTGACGGACCCCGCCGCGCCCGGCGCCGATGGCGTCGAGGAAGCCGGGACCGCCGTCGGACAGGGGACGCAGAACCAGGTCGTCACCTGGCGCGACGCTGGCCCAGCCCTCGGCCATCGCCTCGAGCAGCCTCAGCGGCCGAGAGCGTTCCGGTGAACGAGTCCGGGCAGATCAGCACCTTCACGAGCATGGAGTCTGGCATCTGCGCGGGCAGCCCGGTGCGCGACTCTGTGGAACGATGGAGACCCGCCGCACGAGGAAGGCCCCGCGATGACCGACACGGCTGCCTGGACCGAGCCGCAACCGACCCCGCTGGCCCTGCTCCTGCTCGGCCAGGGCACCGACCTGGACACCGAGAAGGGCGTCGAGTGCCCCGGTGCGCTCCCGGCGGCCTCGGACCCGGACCTCGTGGCCCGCGCCCGTCGTGCCCGTGACGCGCTCGGGTCGCGCGCCTATGTCCTGGGCCACCACTACCAGCGTGATGAGGTCATCGCGTTCGCCGACGTCACCGGCGACTCGTTCAAGCTCGCGCAGCAGGCGGCGGCGCACCCGGAGGCGGAGTTCATCGTCTTCTGCGGCGTGCACTTCATGGCCGAGAGTGCCGACATCCTGACCACCGACGACCAGCGGGTGATCCTCCCCGACCTCGCCGCAGGCTGCTCGATGGCCGACATGGCGGAGATCGGCCAGGTCGAGGACGCCTGGGAGCGGTTCGTCGAGCTCGGCCTCGCTGAGGCCACGATCCCGATCACCTACATGAACTCCACGGCCGCGATCAAGGCCTTCACCGGCCGCAACCGGGGCACGATCTGCACCTCGAGCAACGCCCGGCAGTCCCTGGAGTGGGCCTTCGAGCAGGGCGAGCGGATCTTCTTCCTGCCCGACCAGCACCTGGGTCGGAACACGGCGGTGCTCGACCTGGGCCTGGACCTGGCGGACTGCGTGGTCTACGACCCCCACAAGCCGGGCGGTGGCCTGACCGACGAGCAGATGCGCGCCTCGAAGGTCGTGCTGTGGCGTGGGCACTGCTCAGTGCACGGCCGGTTCACCGAGGCCGTCGTCGACGAGGCCCGCGAGCGGATCCCCGGCGTCAACATCCTCGTGCACCCCGAATGCCGCCACGAGGTGGTCCAGAAGGCCGACTACGTGGGGTCCACCGAGTACATCATCAAGGTCCTCGATGCTGCCGAACCCGGATCGGCGTGGGCGATCGGCACCGAGCTGAACCTCGTGCGCCGGTTGGCCAACGCCCATCCGGACAAGCAGGTCACGTTCCTGGACCGCTCGGTCTGCTACTGCTCGACCATGAACCGGATCGACCTCCCGCACCTGGTGTGGGCGCTGGAGAACCTGGTCGCGGGCAACGTCGTCAACCAGATCGTGGTCGACGAGGACACCTCGCACTGGGCCAGGGTGGCCCTCGACCGGATGCTGGCCCTCCCCGGCGTCGGCGCGACCCCGACGCCCGACTGACCCACCGGGTCCTACAGGCCGGGTGCGCCCCAGATCGGGAACCAGCGCGTCAGGTCCTTCTCGACGGCCAGCTCGTCGCGGAGCAGGTCGCGGATCTGCAGCTCCAGGACGGTGTCCCGGGTCTGGCCGTCCGTGGGGGCGAACGGGTAGAACGAGCCCTGCTTGAACAGGTAGACCATCGCCAGGGGCCGCCCCCCCGGCCCCGAGAACATCGCTGTCGAGCAGAGCAGCTGCGGGCCGAAGCCACTGTCCTGCAGGGTGAGGTTGACCGCGTGCAGGTGGGTCACCAGCGCACCGACGTCGGGCGGATCGGTCGAGACGACGAGCCACGTGTAGCCGTACTGGTCGGCGGTCAGCTCGACGGCGGGGTTGCCCGACGCAGCCAGCAGGGCCTCGACCTCCGCCTGGATCTCGGCGAAGGCGCGCCCCTCGGGAACCCGGAAGGCGACCGCCCCGGTGCCCGTCGCGTCGAACCCGAGGCTGGCCGACAAGGTGATGGCAGCGGACGGCAGCCCGAAGATGGCGTCGAGGTCGGGGCGGACGGGCTTGCTCCGGCCCATGATCGAGTCGAACAGGCCCATCTACTGGCCCAGCTGGGCGGAGATGCGGGCCAGCTGCTCGAGGCGCTTCTCCAGCGGTGGGTGCGTGGAGAACAGGCTCGCCATCGACTGCGTGCCGCCGAATGCGGGCGTGATGAAGAAGGCGTTCATCGACTCCTTCGCGCGCAGGTCGCGGGTCGGGATGGCGCCCATGTCGCCGCTGATCTTCTGCAGCGCACGACCCAGAGCGGCGGGGCGACCCGTCAGCAGCGCGCCGGCGCGGTCAGCCGAGAGCTCGCGGTAGCGCGAGAGCACGCGGACCAGCAGGAAGCTGACGAAGTACACGACGATCGACACGACCATGATGATCAGGAAGGCGAAGGCGCTGTTGCTGTCGCTGTCCCGCCGACGGGTCAGGCCACCCCACATCCATGAGCGCGTGAGGAACCCGGCGAGGACTCCGACGAAGGAGGCCACCGTCATCACGAGGACGTCCGGTGCGCCACGTGGGACAGCTCATGGGACAGGACTCCCTCGAGCTCCTCGGCGTCCAGGCGCCGCAGCAGTCCGGTGGTCACGCACACGACCGCACGCTTCGTGCTGCGGCCGGTGGCGAACGCGTTGGGCATGTCGGTGTCGGCGATCGCCACCGCGGGCTTGGGCATGTCGGCCATCGCACAGAGCCGGTCGATGATCGCGTGCAGCTGCGGCGCCTGCTCGGGCGTGACCACCCGGGCCGACATGGAGAAGAGGGCGACGCGGTCGGAGAAGTACCACTGGGCCAACGCCGAGCCCCCGGCGATGATCAGGACGAACCAGGCGTTGAGCCCCACGTAGATCAGCACCGCCATGAGCGCGACGTAGAGCAGGCCGAGGACGAACATCGTCCCGCCCATCCGGGCCATGAGGCCCCGATCGGGTGCGTACCTGTTGCGCGCCATGGCGAGCTTGCGAACCTCCCTGCAGTCCTACTGCGCGGCCGGGCCGGCCGGCGGTGCCGCTGGGGGTGCCGGCGGGGCCGGGGGCGCCGGCAGCGCCGCGGGCTCCTCGGCCAGGACCGCGTCGACGACCTCGTCGGCCGGTGCCGCACCGACCGCCGGCATCTCTGCGGACGCACCGGTGACGGCCGCGGGCGGCTCCGCGCCACCGAGCTGGGCCTTCATGGCAGCCAGCTCACTCTCGACCTGGTTGTCCGCCGACAGGCGCTCGAGCTCGATGGTCAGCGAGTCCTTGCCGCCGGTCACCTCCAGCGCCCCGGTGGCCATCAGCTCCTCCATCGCCCCGGCGCGGGCCTGCATCTGGGCGGTGCGGTCCTCGGCGCGCTGGATGGCCAGGCCGACGTCGCCGAGCTCGCTGGAGATGCCGGTGAACGCCTCGTTGATGCGCACCTGGGCCTCGGCCGCCGAGTAGGTGGCCTTGATGGTCTCCTTCTGCGTGCGGAAGGCCTCCACCTTGGTCTGCAGCTGCTGGGAGGCGACCGTCAGCTTCTGCTCCTGGACGGTCAGCTGCTCGAGCTGCACGTGCAGGTCGGCGATCTGCTGGCTCAGCCCGGACTTGCGGATCAACGCCTCCCGGGCGAGGTCCTCGCGGCCAGCGGCAAGCGCTGCCCGCGCCTGGTCGTCGAGCTTGGCCAGCTGCTTGTCGAGGCTGGCGATCTGCAGCTCGACCCGCTTGCGGGACGTGGCCACATCGGCAACACCCCTGCGCACCTTCTGCAGCATCTCCAGCTGCTTCTCGTAGGAGTAGTCCAGGGTCTGCGCGGGGTTCTCAGCCTTGTTCATGGCCGCGTTGGCCTTGGAGCTGAAGATCATCTTGAAGCGCTGCCACATTCCGGCCATGGTTCGCTGTCGCTCTCTTCCCAGGCGGCACACCCGCCGACGTCCACAAGCCTAACGCCCCACCGGTGGGCACGACGTACCCTTGCTCCGTGAAGTTCCTCTCCCGCAACTCCCCCGCCGATCCCGCCCCCGTCGAGCCGGAGGCAACGCCCACCGTCGGCAAGGGGCATCCCACCCCGTCGCGCAAGGAGGCGGAGGCCCAACGCAAGCAGACCCTGAAGGTCTCCTCGGATCCGAAGGCGGCCAAGAAGGAGGCCAAGGCGAGGGCGGCGCAGGAGCGCCAGGCCGCGCGGACGGCGCTGCTCGCCGGGGACGAGAGCGCACTGCCGCCTCGCGACTCCGGCCCGGTCAAGCGCTTCGTCCGGGACTTCATCGACAGCCGCTGGGCGGCGGCGGAGATGTTCATGCCGCTGGCCCTGATGGTGCTGGTCGTCGGGTTCCTGCCCTGGCGCAGCTGGGGGCTGCTCAATGCCCAGGGCTACATCTCGATGCTCTGGCTGATCCTGACGCTGTTCATCCTCGTGGACACCAGCGTGCTGCTGCTGCGCATGAACCGCGAGATCAAGAAGCAGTGGCCTGCGGATGCCGATCGCAAGGGCGCGACCTTCTACGGCCTCATGCGCGTGCTCCAGATCCGCCGCCTGAGGCTGCCACCCCCGCGCGTGCGTCGCGGCGGGAAGCCCGTCCGGCCCAAGTAGCCCCCGGCCGGACCTGCGGCAGTGGCCGGTGTCAGGCAGGTGCCCTAGGGTCGAACCCATGGAACATCGACGCCTCGGCGCAAGTGGCCTCTGGATCAGTGAGATCGCGTACGGCAACTGGTTGACGCACGCGTCGCAGGTCGCCGAGGACGACGCCGCGGCGTGCGTCCACGCGGCCCTGGACGCGGGGATCACCACGTTCGACACCGCCGACGTCTATGCGCAGACCGGCGCGGAGTCCGTCCTCGGCCGGGCGCTGGCCGGCCAGCGCCGCGAGGGTCTGGAGATCTTCACCAAGGTCTACTGGCCCACCGGCCCGGGTCGCAACGACCGCGGGTTGTCCCGCAAGCACATCATGGAGGCCTGCGAGGGGTCGCTGCGGCGGCTGCAGACCGATCACATCGACCTCTACCAGGCCCATCGCTTCGACCACCACACCCCGCTCGAGGAGACGCTGCGCGCCTTCGACGACCTGGTCCGCGCCGGCAAGATCCTCTACGTCGGGGTCTCCGAGTGGCGCGCCGAGGAGATCCGCGCGGCCCTCGAGCTCGCCGAGCAGATGGGGCTGGACCGGATCGTGTCCAACCAGCCGCAGTACTCCATGCTCTGGCGGGTCATCGAGGCCGAAGTGGTGCCCGAGTGCGAGGCAGCGGGCATCGGCCAGGTGGTGTGGTCACCCATGGCCCAGGGCATCCTGACCGGCAAGTACCTGCCCGGCCAGCCCGTCCCTGAGGGCTCTCGGGCGACCGACCCGACCGGGTCGACGTTCGTGTCGCGCTGGTTGCGCGACGACGTGCTCGAGCGGGTGCAGAACCTCCGGCCCCTGGCCGACGAGGCGGGGCTGTCGATGGCCCAGATGGCCGTGGCCTGGGTCCTGGGCAACCCGAACGTGTCGACCGCCATCGTGGGTGCCTCCCGCCCCGAGCAGCTCGCCGACTCGGTGCGCGCGAGCGGCGTCGTGCTCGATGCCGACCTGCGGGCGGCGATCGACGAGGTCCTCGGCGAGGCGATCATGCGCGACCCGGCCCGGACCGAGTCCCCGGCCGAGCGACCCTGATCACCCACCCGTAGGAGGAGAGCGATGAGCTGGACCTGGCAGTACCACGCCGCGCAGGGCGCGCCCATCCCTGAGTCCGCCACCCAGCCGACCGAGGGCTTCCCGACCCAGGCCGACGCCGAGACGTGGGTCGGCGAGGAGTGGCGCACCCTGGTGGCCGAGGGCATCGACGCCGTGAGCCTGTTCGAGGACGGTCGAATGGTCTACGGACCGATGAGCCTGCATCCGGCGCAGTGACCCCGCCGTCCGAGCACCCGGTCGGCGGGGTGAGTGGCCGCGGTCAGGGCGTCGGCGTGATCTCGACCTCGGTCCGTGGCGCGCAGTGGGATCCGGGCGACAGCGTGCGCTGGTAGCCGTACTCGATGTTCTGGCACACCACCGAGTCCGGGCCGACCTCGACGGGGTCGATGCGCGAGGAGCCAGCGACGAGAAGCGTCGAGGCCGCCAGGCCCACTGCCGCCAGCGAGACGGTCACCAGAGCCATCAGGCCTCCCGTTGTACCCGGAACTCCCCACCAAGATGAGGGGAGGCTAACCACATCAGTCCGAGGCCGGGAAGACCCCAGGGGGTATCAGGCCGGGCCGGCCAGTCCCCGGGTGGTGCTGGCCACGAGACGGGCGAAGCTCTCATCGACGTCGATCGGCATCCCGAAGCCACCGGCCGCCTCGATGCTGATGAAGCCGTGCAGCGCGGCACGGACAGCCCGCGTCGCGTGGATCGCGTCGTCCCCGGACAGGTCGTACCCCGCGAGGATGTCGAGCAGGACGGACACGACAGCCCGGCTGGCGGCCTCGTCATCCGCATCGCCGGGTGCGGGTGCAGCCACTGTCGACTGGTACCGGCCCGGGTGGGCGTGAGCCCAACCCCGGTAGGCGTCAGCGAGTGCGGCGATGGCCTCGTCCCCCGACCTGCCGACGGTGGCGCGGGCCAGGACGCCGGCCAGCTCCCGCTTGGCTCGCACGGACAGGGCGAGACGCAGGGCGTCGCTGCCGTCGATGTGCTTGTAGAGCGACGGCTGGCGCACCCCGAGCCGGCCCGCCAGGGCGGCCAGGGTCAGGGCGTCGAGTCCCACCTCATCGCTGAGGGCCTGGGCCTCGTCGATCACCCGCTCCTGGGTCAGCCCAGCCCTAGGCACGCGGGGCCACCCGGGCCAGGAACGCCAGGATCGACTCGGAGGTGATCCCCGGCTGCTGGGACTGCGGGTAGTGACCCGCATCCGGGACCATCACGACGTCGCCGCCCAGCGTCGTGGCGATCCACTGTGCCTCGGCGGCGGGATCGGGCCAGTCCGGGTCCAGCTCCCCCATGATCACGAGCGTCGGCGTGTCCACCCGCCCCAGGTGCGCCTCCACCGGTGCGTGCGTGGTCTGCCGGGTGGTCTGCCAGAAGGCACGCGCGTACCCGGGCCGGGACATGCTGCGCTTGATCCCGGCCACATGGGCGTCGAAGTCCGCGGGACGCTGGCCCGCATTCAGCGTCGGGAAGTAGGCGACCCAGGCCCGTGCCCCCCACGGCCGGGCCATCGCCAGCCTCAGCATGAGTCGGGTCACGAGGCTCGACTCCGGGTCGCGCACGAAGGGCCCGACCAGGACCAGCCCGCCGACCAGGTCCGGTCGCAGCGCGGCCACCAGGGCAGCCGCACCCGCTCCCAGGGAGTTGCCGACCAGGACGGCCGGGCCGCCGAGGTGCTCCACCAGCGCGATCAGGTCCCCGGCCGTGGCCTCGTCGCCGTAGGTGCTGAACGTGGCGTCGCTGTCACCGTGGCCGCGCAGGTCCGTGACGGCGACCCGGTAGCCGGCCGCCCTCAGCCTCGGGGCCAGGTGCCGATAGGTGCTGCGCAGGTCGCCCATCCCGGGGACGAGGACGACGAGTGGGCCGGCACCGTCGACCTCGAAGGCGACCCTGCCATCAGGACGGGTGAGGAGCTGGACATCAGTGGTGGTTTCCATGCGGCTACTGTACTTAGCCTTATGGCTAATGTCAATAGCCACGGCTACCCCTGCGCCAACCTTGCGCTCCAGGCCGTCGAGGATCAGGTCGAGGCCGAACAGGAAGTCCTCCCGGCGACCGTGGGCCATGACGTGCCCGATGACCTCCACCACGTGCGGGAACTGGTCAGCCGGGATCTGCGGCAGGACGGAGGCGGAGACCGCGGAGGACTCCTCGACCTCGAACGGCAGGTTCAGCTCCTGGAGCGTGAACCCATAGAGATGGCTGTCGAGGGTGTTCCATGCGTCCAGGGCGCCCTCGATCGAGAAGCCCCCCTCGCGAAGCCGACCGAGCGTGGCGTCGAGGTAGCGCGTCATCCCGGGGCCGATGCTGTAGCGCGAGGTGATCTGCATCGCGGCCCACGGGTGGGCGAGCAGCGTCTCGTGGGCCGAGATGCACCGCGCGCGCATGGCGCTGCGCCAGTCCGTTCCAGACGGCGGCACCACGATGTCACCCACGACCACGTCGACCATGCCGTCGAGGAGGTCGTCCTTGTTGGCAACGTGGTTGTAGAGCGACATGGCCTTGACGTCGAGCGCACGGCCGAGCCCGCGCATGGTCAAGGAGTCGATGCCGTCCTGGTCGGCCAGGGAGATGCCGGCGCGCAGGACCCGCTCCCGGGTCAGGGCGACGCGTCCCTGCGCCGTTCGTGCCGTGTCGGTCGCCATCGTGAGCCTCCTCGATCCTGATCAACATACAACGTAAGCACACGGACTGGACGTACGGGTACGACTCGTGTAACTTACTGCGTAAGCGTACAACGTAAGTACGCATCGACGCAGGGCCAGCGGCCCCTCAGACAAGGAGCACCTCATGAAGGCGATCGTCCAGGACACGTACGGCTCGGCCGACGTCCTCGAGCTCAGGGACATCGACACACCCGAGATCGGCGACGACCAGGTGCTGGTTCGCGTCCACGCCGCAGGCGTGGATCGCGGCGTCTGGCACCTGATGGCCGGACTGCCCTACCCGATCCGCATCGCGGGCTACGGGGTCCGCGCGCCCAAGTACCCGGTCCTGGGCATGGACCTGGCCGGCGTCGTGGAGGCCGTCGGAAAGGATGTGACCCGCTTCGTCCCCGGTGACGAGGTCTTCGGCATCGGCAAGGGCGCCTTCGCCGAGTACGCCGTCGCCCCGGAGGGCAAACTCGCTCCGAAGCCTGCGAACCTCAGCTTCGAGCAAGCAGCCGCCATCGCGATCTCCGGACTGACCGCCCTTCAGGCACTGCGCGACGTGGCCAAGGTGCAGGCCGGGCAGAAGGTGCTGATCATCGGCGCCTCGGGCGGGGTGGGCACCTACGCCGTCCAGGTGGCCAAGGCGTACGGCGCCCACGTGACCGGCGTCGCCAGCACGTCGAAGGTCGACCTCGTCCGGGCGATCGGCGCCGACGAGGTCATCGACTACAACTGCGAGGACTTCGCCGAGGGCGACATCCGCTACGACGTGATCGTGGACATCGGCGGCAACGCCTCGCTGACCCGACTGCGCCGGGCCCTGACTCCCACCGGCACTGCCGCCATCGTCGGCGGGGAGACCGGCGGGCGCTGGATCGGCGGCTTCGACCGCATGCTGCGCGCACCCATGCTCTCGCCCTTCGTCAGCCAGGACCTGCGCTCGGTGACCGCCTCGGAGAACGCCGCGGACATGCTCGTCCTGCGGGACATGATCGAGGCCGGACAGGTCACGCCGGTGATCGAGCGCAGCTACGCGCTGGCCGATGCCCCCGACGCCATCCGGCACGTGGAGCAGGGGAAGGCGCGCGGCAAGGTCGTCATCACGATCTGAGCGGCAGCCGCGGGCACCTACCCGGAGCGGGAGAACTCGGCGGCACGCGCCAACTGCTCCGGAGTCGGGCGGATCCCCGTGTAGAGGACGAACTGCTCGGCGGCCTGAAGGGCCTGGACCTCGGCGCCGGTGATCACCGTCACACCGTTCGTGCGGGCACGGCGGACCAGCGGCGTCTCGATCGGCATGGCCACCACCTCGAAGCACGGTCTCGGCAGCATCGACGACCGCCGGATCGACGGGCAGGTCCGCTGCCGCAGGTCCCCCGGCCATGCCGACCGGGGTGGCGTTGATCACCAGGGCCGGGCGGGCGGTTCCGATCTCCGGGCTCCACCGATACCCGTACTCCTCGGCGAGCGGACGACCCGTGGCCTCATTGCGCGACACCACCACCCCTGCGGCGAACCCCGAGTCCCGCAGCGCCGCCACGACTGCGCGGGCCATCCCGCCGCTGCCGAGGACCGCGAAGCGTGGATTCGGGGGCGACCCCGTAGGACCGCAGCAGGCTCACAACAGCCACGTAGTCGGTGTTGTAGGCCCGCAGGTGACCCTCGGTGTTGACGATGGTGTTCACCGACGTGATCGCCAGGGCCGAGTCGTCCATCGAGTCGACCAGGGCGATCACGTCCTCCTTGAAGGGCATGGAGACCCCACAGCCCCGGATCCCGAGCGCCCGGATCCCGGCCACGGCCGCCGGCAGGTCGGTCGTCGTGAACGCCTTGTAGACGTAGTCCAGTCCGAGCTCGGCGTACAGGTGGTTGTGGAACCGGGTACCGAGGTTGCTGGGCCGCCCGGACAGCGAGATGCACAGTTGCGTGTCCCTGGTGATCCCCGTGATGTCCATACCCGTCATCCCCTCGGGAGCTCGTCGGGTGCGACCCAGCCCCTCATGGCACCAGTGACGTGGTCGGCAGCGTGACGCGCATCACCGTGCTGCCCGGCTCGCTCTCGATGTGGATCGTCCCCCCATGGCGCTGGACCACGATGCGCCGGGCGATGTCCAGGCCCAGACCAGTGCCCCTCCCGACCTCCTTGGTCGTGAAGAAGGCCTCGAACGCGCGCTCGACGACCTCCGGTGGCATTCCGGGCCCGGTGTCGGCGATCTCCACGATGACCTGGTCGGGTGACACGCGCGTGCTCACCCGCAGGGTCCCTCCCCCCACCATGGCGTCCACCGCGTTGTCGATCAGGTTGGTCCAGACCTGGTTGAGCTCGCCGGGGAAGGCCTCGACCTCGGGCACCTCGGTGCAGTAGTCGCGCACGACTGTGACGCTGCCCTCCCGCAGTCGGTGGCCGAGCATCACCAGGGTGCTCTCGAGACCCTCGGTGACGTCGATGCGCTGCATGGAGGCCCGGTCCATCTGCGAGTAGGACTTGACCGCCGCCACCAGCTCGGAGATGCGCCGGGTGGACTCCTTGACCTGCGACAGCAGATCGGTCACGGTGAGGGTGCTCGCGACCCAGTCGATGGCGGGCTCGAGCCCACGCTCCCCCACGACATCGAGAACCCGCTGGCACCACCCCGCGTCCACCCCCGAGGCAGCCAGCGCGGGTGCGACCTCCCAGGACCTGTCCACCCCGCGATCCTCGAGCCAGTCCGTGAGCTCGTCCTCCAGGTCGGCCACGGACAGGGGATCCACCGGGCCCGACAAGGGCTGGGCCTCCAGGCGCAGCGCATCAAGGTCGCTGTACTGCTCCGCTGAGACGCCGACCAGGGCCAGGGCGCGCAAGGCGGACAGGACGCCCTGGTTGGCCTCCTCGAGCCCGTCGACCGCCCGTGCCGATGCGGCGGCCGGGTTGTTCAGCTCGTGGGCAAGGCCGGCAGCGAGCGTGCCCAGCGTGACCAGGGCACCGCGCTGGCGAGCCGCTTCCTCGACGTTGCGAGCCGTGTGGAAGACCCCATCGATGATGTGGACGCTGAAGGGGAACCAGGAGACCGCCAGGGCGCGCAGGGACGGGGACGGCACCCGGAGGACCCGCCCCTGGCTGGCCGTTCGACCGGTTGCGAGGTAGATGCCGCCCTCGTCCCACGCGCGGAAGCCGCCCGCCCAACGACCCGGGGCGTCCAGCTGGCCGAACACCACATCCTCACGGCCGACATGGCGGACCAGGTCGATATGGCCCTCGAGCAGGACCCACCAGTCATCGGCAGGCTCACCCTGGCGCCACAGCTCGGTCGCCGGGGTGAACGCGATCTCGTCACCAGCCTCGAGGAGCTCCGCCACCTGTTCCTCGGTCAGCCCCGCGAGCAGGGACAGGCCGCGCAGCTCCGCAGTGGTCGTCACGTCGTCGCCAGGTAGCCGTGGACGTTGGACACCGACATCGCTCCCTCGCCGACGGCCGACGCCACGCGCTTCATCGAGTCCAGCCGGACGTCGCCGGCCGCGAACACACCGGGGACGCTGGTCTCCAGGCCGAAGGGAGCTCGTTCCAGGGGCCACGTCGGCGCCACGTCCGGGCTGAGCAGGTCATGGCCCGTGATCACGAACCCGTGGCGGCTGCGGGCGATCTCCGCGCCGAGCCACTCGGTCCGGGGGGCCGCCCCGATGAACACGAAGAGCCAGGTGGTGGGCACCTCCTCCCGCTCGCCGGTCAGGCGGTCGGTGATCGTGATGTGCTCGAGGTGACCCTCGCCGCGGGCGCTGGACACCTCGCTGTGCAGGCGGACCTCGACGTTCGGCGCGTCCGTGATCCGATCCACCAGGTACTGCGACATGCCCTCCTCGAGGCTACCGCCGCGGACCAGCATGACGACCCGGCTGGCGTGCTTCGCGAGGTTGAGCGTGGCCTGCCCGGCGGAGTTCGCGGCACCCACGACGTACACCACGTCGCCCTGGCACTGCACGGCCTCGCTGGCTGTGGCGCCGTAGTAGACACCGCGTCCTGTGAGCTCCTGGAGGCCTGGACCCTCGAGGAGGCGGTAGGAGACACCCGTGGCCACCAGGACCGCACGGGCCTCGATCTGGCCGGCATCGCCGAGCAGCACCGCACGGACCGGCCCCCGCTGCTCGAACCCGACGACGTCACGGGCCAGGACCATCTCCGCACCGAAGCGCGCGGCCTGGGCGACAGCACGCTGCGTGAGGTCCGAGCCCGACAGGCCCTTGGGGAAGCCGAGGTAGTTCTCGATCGACGCGCTCTGGCCGGCCTGGCCGCCCGGCGCCTGGCGCTCGACGATGACGGTGGACAACCCCTCGGATGCCGCGTACACGGCTGCCGCGAGGCCGGCCGGCCCGCCCCCGACGATGCACAGGTCGTACAGGGGCTGTTGTGCCTGGGTGCGCAGCCCGAGGGCCACAGCGAGGTCGCGCGTGGTGGGGCATCGCAGGGTGGAGGATTCCGGGATGAGCACGAGCGGGAGGTCGGCACGCGACGCCTTGGCCATGTCGACCAGCCGGGCACCCTCGGGATCGCGCTCGATGTCGTACCAGGCGTAGGGCACGTGGTTGCGGGCCAGGAAGGTCTTGACCTCGTGGCTGCGCTCCGACCAGCGGTCGCCGACGACGCGCACCTCGGAGTCCCGGGACGGGTTGGCGTGCTGCCAGTCGTCGAGGAGGTCGTCGATGACCGGGTAGAGCCGCTCAGCGGGGGGATCCCAGGGCTTGAGCAGGTAGTAGTCCAGGCCGATCTCATTGATCGCCTGGATCGCGACATCAGTGTCGGCGTAGGCCGTGAGCAGCAGCAGCTTGGCACCCGGGCAGTGGGTGCGCGACTGGTCGAGGAGGTCGATGCCCTGCATCCCGGGCATCCGCTGGTCGGAGACGATCAGCGCGACGCGGCGTCCCCGCAGGGCCAGCTCCGCCAGGACCTCGAGAGCCTCCGCACCCGAGCTCGTCCGCACGATCCGGTAGTCGGCGCCGTAGCGCGCGCGCAGGTCCCGGGTGATCGCCTGCGACACGGTCGCATCGTCGTCCACCGTGAGGATGGTGGGTTTGCTCATTCACCGTCCCCTCAGGTCTGGTCGGGCCCTGCGCGGGCCACGTGAGGGCCGAGGGTACTCCGAACGCGACGCGTTGGTCATGGCGCACGCGGTGCCGGGAGGATCCGCTCCCGGCGCAGCGCGCGATGGCCTCGCCCCGGTGGTGCAGGGATTGTCAGCCGCCGGGGTGAGAATGCACCCATGCCCAGCCCTGCCATCGCCCCGGACCTCGAGGCCACTGCCGCTGCGCTGCGCGTGCTGCGGGAGGTCTTCGGCTACGACCGGTTCCGCGGCGCCCAGGCCGAGATCATCGACCAGGTGGTCTGCGGTGGCGACGCCCTGGTCCTGATGCCGACCGGTGGCGGCAAGTCGGTGTGCTACCAGGTGCCGGCCATCGTCCGCCCGGGGCTCGGCATCGTGGTCTCCCCGCTCATCGCCCTGATGCAGGACCAGGTCGACGCGATGCGGCTGCTCGGCGTGCGCGCCGCGTTCCTGAACTCGAGTCTCGACGCCGCCGGGGCCGGCGAGGTCATCCGGGCGATGACCTCCGGCGAGCTCGACCTGCTCTACGTGGCCCCCGAGCGCCTCGTGACCAGTGGGTTCCTGGCCCTGCTCGACCGCATCCACGGGGCCCACGGCATCGCGCTGTTCGCGATCGACGAGGCGCACTGCGTCTCCCAGTGGGGCCACGACTTCCGCCCCGAGTACCTGGGACTGTCGGTGCTCGCAGAACGCTTCCCGGACGTCCCGCGCCTGGCCCTGACCGCCACCGCCGACATGATCACGCGGGCCGAGATCCGCCAGCGGCTCGCGCTCGGGGATGCCCCGGAGTTCCTCTCCAGCTTCGACCGCCCGAACATCCGCTACACGGTCGTGGAGAAGGCCAACGCCCGCGACCAGCTGCTCGGATTCCTCGCCGGTGACGCCCAGAACCCCAGCCTCATCGGGTCCTCGGGCATCGTCTACTGCTCGTCGCGCAAGAAGGTCGACCAGACCGCGGCCTGGCTCAACGACCAGGGCGTGACCGCACTTGCCTATCACGCGGGCCTGGACCAGGCCGCCCGGCGCTCGGCCCAGGACCGGTTCCAGCGGGAGGACGGCGTCGTGGTCGTCGCCACGATCGCCTTCGGGATGGGCATCGACAAGCCCGACGTGCGCTTCGTGGCGCACCTGGACCTGCCCAAGAGCATCGAGGCGTACTACCAGGAGACGGGTCGGGCGGGTCGCGACGGCGACCCGGCCCAGGCCTGGATGGCCTATGGGCTGGCCGATGTCGTGCTGCAGAAGTCGTGGATCGACGCCTCGGACGCGCCCCTGGAGATCCGGCGGGTCGAGGCCGCGAAGCTCGACGCCCTGCTCGGGTACTGCGAGGCGGCCACGTGCCGACGGGCCATCCTCCTGGACTACTTCGGGGAGCGCACCGGGCCCTGCGGCAACTGCGACACCTGCCTGACTCCCCCGGAGCTCTGGGACGGGACGGTGGCGGCCCAGAAGTTCCTGTCGGGGGTGATCCGCACCGGCCAGCGCTTCGGCGCGGGGCACATCATCGACCTGCTGGTGGGCAAGCCCTCACCGCGCATGGCCGAGCTCGGCCACGACCAGCTGCCCACGTTCGGGGTCGGCGCCGACCTCGACGCCACCGCCTGGCGGGGGGTCGCCCGCCAGCTCGTGGCCCAGGGGCTGCTCAACGCCGACTCGCAGGCGTACGGGGCCCTGCGCGTCACCGCCGCCGCGGAGCCGGTGCTGCGCGGCCAGGCCCGGCTGGACCTGCGGCGCACCACCGCGAAGCCGGCGGGCGCGGTCGGCGCGACGCCGGGGTGGATCCGGTGGGACCTCCGCCCCCGTCACCCTGGCCGGACCGGACTCGGACCTGTTCGAGGTCCTGCGCGCCGAGCGCAAGTCGATCGCCGACGAGCAGGGCGTCCCGGCCTATGTCGTGTTCCACGATGCCACGCTGCGCGAGATCGCGACCCGGCGCCCGGGAACCAACGAGCAGCTCCTCGATGTGCCGGGGATCGGCGTGGCCAAGGCCGAGCGCTACGGCGAGCGGATCCTGGCTGCGGTCGGTCGCGCGACGGACTCCGACGAGGCCTGAGCAGGGCCAGCCACGGAGGCTCGCCGCCGCAAGGCGGGGGCCTGTACCGTAGCCCAGCATGTCGCTGCACCAACCGGAAGTGGGCAACTTCGCCGCGCATCTGAGCACAGTGGGCCGGGCGGTCGACGAGTGGCTCGCCTCCGACATGCCCGATGCGCTGTCGTCGGAGGTCGACTGGCAGACAGCCCTCTCCGGACCCGTTCCCGAGCACGGGATCGGTGCCGATGCCACGATCGCGGAGTACCTGCGCCTCATCGTTCCCCACGGGCAGCGGCTGACGTCCCCGACGTCGTGGGGATGGATCACGACCGGGCCGACCACAGTCCCGTCCGTGGTGGCCGCAGGGGCGATGGCGCTCGCGCCCCAGCGCCAGCTGGTGTCCGCCTTCCATCAGGTGGAGGAGCTCTCCCTGGAATGGCTGGGTGCACTGTGCGGCCTGGCCCCGCACATGCGGGGCGTCTACTCCAGCGGTGGATCCACAGCGAACCTCATCGCCCTTGGCGCGGCCCGCCAGCACGCCCTTGAACAGGCGGGGTACGACGCGTCGGACCTCGGCCTCGACGGACGCCGCCTGGCCATCTACACCTCATCCCAGGCGCACCACACAGTCCAGCGTTCCGCCGGCGTGCTGGGCATCGGCCGCTCGTCAGTCCGGTCGATCGCCGTGGACGCGGATCGTCGGATGGACCTCGGGGCGCTGGCTGCCTCCCTGGCCCGCGACCGGCGCGCGGGGATCCTCCCGGTGGCCGTGGTCGCTGCGGCGGGGACCACCAACACAGGCGCGATCGACCCGCTCAGGGGTGCCGGCGATCTCGCTCATGCCCATGGGGCGTGGTTCCACGTCGACGGCGCCTACGGGCTCCCCGGGATCCTCGACGATCGTGTGGCGCACCTCTACGACGGACTCGAGCTCGCCGACTCGGCGATCACCGACCCGCACAAGTGGCTGGGTGCCCCGGTGGGCGTCGCCGCCACGTTCGTGCGTGATCGCTCGATCCTGCACCGGGCCTTCACCCAGGAGCCGGCCGACTACCTCGAGGGAGCCTTCTCCTCCGACGATGTCCAGTCCACATTGGACAGCATGGGCATCCCCTACTTCGACTTCGGTGTCGAGCTCTCCGCTCCCCCGCGCGGCGTGATGGTCTGGGCGATCCTGCGCGAGCTCGGCGTCGACGGCATGCGCGCGCGGATCGTTGCCGACAACGACTTCGCCCGACACCTCGCCGCGCGCGCTCGTGCGCACGCACGACTGGAGGTGCTCGCCGAGCCGGTCCTGTCGATCTGCGGGTTCCGTTACCGGACTGGCGCCGAACGGGACTGGGACGCGGTGAACTCCCAGATCCTGCGGCGCCTGGCACGCGAGACGTCGATCGTCGTGAGCTCCACCTTCGTCGAGGGCAGCTACGTCCTGCGGCCGTGCTTCATCAACGCCCGGACCACCACGACCCACGTCGACGAGTTCCTCGACACCGTGGTCCGCTTCGGCGACGAGATCACCGGCTGATCGGTCGCTGCAGGGCGGAGTCTTGCGGAATACGTCATAGCGATATATCGTTGTACCTGTCGTTGAGCACATCGCCCGACACCTGACAACGAAGGAGGACTCGCTGATGTTCCGCGAATCCCACACCCCGCACCACCACCCGCACCATCACCGTCATCACGACGACCCCGCCGCCCAGTCCGAGCCGTTCGGCGACGGCGTCCCCAACGAGCCCGGCCCCGGTCGAGGGCGCGGCGCACCGCCACGGTGGCGGCCACGGCCCCGGCTTCGGCGGCCCCGGGTTCGGCGGCCCCGGCCCCGGCGGATTCGGCCCCCGCGGTCGACGCAGGCGCCCCAAGGGGGCGGTCCGCGAGGCCATCCTGTCCCTGCTCGCCGAGGGTCCCGCCAACGGGTACAGCCTGATGAAGCAGATCGCCGAACGGGCAGAGGGCGAATGGAGCCCCAGTCCCGGATCGGTCTACCCGACGCTGGCGCAACTGGTCGATGAGGGCCTGATCGAGGCCACCGGCGAGGGCAAGGGCACGGACTTCGCCCTCACCCCACAGGGCCGCGAGTACGTCGAGAACAACGCGGACTCCCTCGACGCGATCTGGGCCGGCAGCACGCACGGTGCGCCCACCCGCGCGGCGATGCGCGACAGCATCGGCGCCCTGATGGGTGTCATCCAGCAGTTCCGCTTCGCCACCGATGAGCAGCGCCAGAAGGCCGCCGACCAGCTCGACGAGACCCGCCGCGCACTGCACCGCATCCTGGCCGAGTAGCGCCAGAGCATCCCCGCGACCCGTTGTCCTCGGCTCAGTCCGACGGCAGCGGGTCGCTGGCGTGCTCGCCCGGCTCCGCACCCACCTCGGCGAAGCCCTCGCCCAGGCATCGCACGAACTCATCCGGGTCCGGGATGGCGGCGTCGTCGGTCGTGATGCCCACGGAGCACCACTGCCCTGCGTAGGTGAGCATCGTGATGTTCACGGCCGCGCCCAACGTGGGAACCAGCGGGTAGGCGCGCAGCACCCGCGCCCCTCCGGCGTACAGGGGAACCGGGATGCCGGGAACGTTGCTGGCCGTGACATCGCTGGACTGGGTCAGCCGCACCGAGACCTCCACGGGCGCCAGCCGGAAGGCGTCGGCGAGCGCGTCGATGTGCGGCAGGAACGGCTCGGCCTTCGCCGCGGCCACGACAGCCCTCGCCTCAGCCACGCGTGCGCGCACATCCGGCTCCCCGGCGTCCAGCTCGATCCGCGCGGTCGTGACGCTGTTGCCGACCGCGCCCGCGTCGTCGGAGCGGAAGCTGATGGGCACGTTCACCCGCAGCCGGTCGACGGGTACGCCGGCGGCCTCGTGATAGATCCGCATCCCGCCGGTGACGGCGGCGAGGAAGACGTCGTTCAACGACCCCTCGTGCTCGCGTGCCGCGGCGCGAAGAGCGGGGAACGGGATGTCGAGGGTCCGGGGGGTGTACGTCGCACCGCGCGCCTGCAGCAGTGGCGAGAGCGGGCCGGGGTGGAACTGGGCCAGCCGCGACACCGACGCCGCCATCTCGACGGCCTCAGTGGCCGAGCCCACGGGGTCCGACAGCAGGCTGCGGGTGACGCCCGGGATCATGCCCAGGGCCTTGAAGCCGGTGGTCCCAGCGCGAAGGCCCGCGCTGCCCAGGGCTGCGGCCGTGATGGTGCCGCGGTCGACCCGTCCCGGGGGCGGCGGCTCGGGCATGGGCTCGTCGGACACCGTCGACTCCCGCGTCAGGTCGAGCAGCCCGGCGCCCATCATCACCATGCCCTGGCCATCGGCGATCGCATGGTGCATCGACATCGTGAGGGCGGCCCGGCCTCCGGGCAGGCCCTCGATCACCGCCGCCCGCCACAGCGGTCGGTCCCGGTCGAGGTCGGACATGATCTGGCGCCGGACGTCGCGCATCAGCACCTCCCAGCTGCCCGGATCGGGCAGCCGGTAGAGCGCGACGTGGAAGTCGAGGTCGAAGTGCGGATCGATCACGAGCCGCGGCTGGCCCAGCGGCCCCATCGGCTCGACCACCCGCTGGCGCAACGCCGGGTACTGACGGGTGAGCCGGTCCATCCTGCTGAGGATCTCGACCCGGTCCGGAGCGCGGTCGAGCAGGAACAGCGCGGTCATCGCTGAGCGCATCTGCGGCGAGCTGGTCGAGGTCCGCCAGATCGCGGAGTTGAAGCCGGAGAGCTTCTCGCCCCACTCGGGGAGTCGGAGGGCTGGTCGGTCATTGGGCGTCCTTGTCGGCGGTTCCATCGCGAGCGATCGGCGAGGAACGAGGACGACAAGGGTACGTCGAGTCGGTGGTCCCACCGTCCGGGGTGAGCCGGACGGTGGGACCACCGCGCGCGCCTCAGGCCCGCAGCGCCTCGGCCAGCTCGGTGAACTCTCCGACCAGCAGGCCCATGTCGTCGCTGGTGTGCGCCAGCGACACCAGCCACTGCTCGTCGAGCCCGGGCGGGGTGAGGATGCCGCGGTTGACTCCCCACAGCCAGCTGAGCTCGGCGATGCCGAAGTCCGTGCGCTTGTAGTCGCGGTAGTTGCGCACCGGCGTGGTCGCCCAGGTGACCGCACCCTTGACCCCGAAGCCGACCGTCTGCGCGGGCAGCTCGTACTGCGCGATCACGGCGTCGATGGCGTCCAGCGCGTCGTCGTTGAGCTTCTCCGCGGCAGCCAGCGCCTCGTGCGTGCAGACCTCGTCGACGGCCGTGGCCGCAGCCATCACCAGCGGGTTGCCGTTGTAGGTGCCGAAGTGCGGCATCCGGTTGTCCGAGACGGCCGCCATCACCTCGGCACGACCGCCGAACACCGCGAGCGGCAGGCCGCCGCCCACGCTCTTGGCCAGGCAGACGAGGTCAGGCGTGACGCCCAGCCGCTGCGACGCGCCTCCGTATCCGGCGGTCAGGCCGGTCTTCACCTCGTCGAACACCAGCAGGACGCCGTGGCGATCGCACGCCTCGCGCACGCCGGCGAGGTAGCCGGCGTCGGGGACCACGATGGAGATGTTCTCCAGGACCGGCTCCATGACGACCGCGGCGATCTCGGAGGCGTGCTCGGCGAGGATCGCCTCGAGCCGATCGAGGTCGTTGTAGGGCACGACGTGCACCGTGCCGGCCTCGACGTCGAACGGGGTGACCGGGATCGGTGCCTCCTCGGGCCCGGACTCGGCGACATCGGGCTTCACCGAGACCGCCAGCGCGTCGTACCCGCCGTGGTAGCCGCCCTCGATCTTGATGATGGCGTGGCGCTCGGTGAACGCGCGCGCGGTGCGCACCGCGTACATCGTCGCCTCGGTCCCGGAGTTGGTGAAGCGCAGCTGGTCCAGGCCGAAGCGCCTCTGGAAGCGCTCGGCGACGGCCGTCGCCGACGGCGACGGCGTCACGAACAGCGTGCCGGTCTCCATCGCGCCGATCACGGCCGCCACCACTGCGGGGTTGAGGTGACCGACGAGCATCGCGCCGAAGCCCATCGACAGGTCGAGCAGCTGACGGCCGTCGACGTCGGTGAGCCAGGCGCCCTTGGCCGAGGTGATCGAGATCGGGTACGGCTCCCAGTGCTGGAACGAGGAGGTGACGCCCAGGGGCAGCGACTTGAGCGCCTGGGCGTTGTGGGCTCCCGAGCCGGCTGTGGCGCTCGTGAACCGCGCCCACTCGGCCGCAGTCAGGGCCTCGACTCGGGCCGGGTCCAGCGGGGTCGAGGAACCCGGCAGGGTCCGGCGCGTGGCGGGGTCGTGCGCGGGCCATGCGGCGGGAGCAGAGGCGTTCAGGGGGGTCTCGGTCGTCATGGGGTGATCTCCAAACAGGGTGCGCCGGTCGATTCGGACTGAGGCTATCCGCCCGGGACCGAGGTTGCGCTGCCCGGTGGGTCACCGGCGCTCGGCAGTGCTCCCCGGGAATGTGGTCAACCCCCGCGATCGGCCGCGGGATCCTACGCTGGACGCATGCCCGCCCTCCCGGCCCTGCCCGGTCACCGACCCGCCCTGCTGCTCGAGCTCGACCTGACGCAGGCCCCCGTCTCGCGCGACTCCGACGACCCGATCACCCGGCTGCGCACGCGCGGGCGTCCGCAGCTCCGCCCCATCCTCCGGGCCCTGCATGAGGGCGCCGAGGACGACCGGGTCCAGGGGCTCATCGCCAAGGTCGGTGGCGAGCTGCCCTGGGCGGTCATGCAGGAGCTGCGACTGGGGGTTCGGGCGTTCGCCGCGCACGGCAAGCCCACCCTCGCGTGGGCCGAGAGCTTCGGCGAGGGCTCGGGAGGCATGACGGCCTTCGTCCTGGCCAGTGCGTTCGACGAGATCTGGCTGCAGCCCGGCGGCGAGCTGGGGATGCTGGGGGTCGGGATCGAGACCACGTTCGTCCGCGGTGCCCTCGACCGGCTGGGCATCGAGCCGCAGATCGAGCAGCGCCACGAGTTCAAGAACGCGGCGGACAGCATCATGCGCACGCAGTTCACCGAGGCCCACCGGACGGCGCTCGACCGCCTGGCCGAGTCGGTCTTCTCCGACGCGGTCGCCATGATCGCCGAGGGCCGGGGGATGCGCCCGGACCTCGTCCGGGAGCTCACCGACACCGGGCCGCGCACGGCCCCACAGGCGCGCGACGTCGGGCTGGTCGACTCCCTGGGGTACCGCGACCAGGCGTACGCCGCCATGCGGTCACGCGTGGGTCCGGACGCAGAGCTGCTGTTCGCCGATCGGTGGTCCCCTCCCCGCCGTCCGCACGTCCCCGCGCGCCGCAGGGGGCACGTTGCCCTCGTCGAGGTGCACGGTCCGATCGCGTCAGGACGCTCGAGTCGCGGCCCCATGGGTCGGCAGGTGGGCAGCGACTCGGTCGGCGCCGCGCTGCGCGCGGCTGCCAGCGACGGGAACACCCGCGCGGTCGTCCTGCACGTCGACTCCCCCGGTGGTTCCGCGGTCGCCTCCGACACGATCTGGCGCGAGGTCTGCCAGGTGCGCGCGGCGGGCAAGCCGGTGATCGTGTCGATGGGCGCGGCCGCCGCATCAGGGGGCTACTACATCGCCTGCCCGGCCGACTCGATCGTCGCGCTGCCCTCCACCCTCACCGGCTCGATCGGGGTCTTCGGCGGGAAGGTCGTCGTCCGCGACCTCATGGACCGGCTGGGGCTGACCACCGGCACGGTCTCCCACGGTGCGCGGTCCCTCATGTACTCGGCGCGGCAGGGGTTCACCGACGACGAGCGCGCGGCGCTGGACGCCTCGCTGGATGCGATCTACACCGACTTCGTCGCCAAGGTCGCGCAGGGCCGCGGGAGGCCGGTGGAGGAGATCGAGTCCATCGCCCGGGGCCGGGTGTGGACCGGGACCGACGCACTGCGCGTCGGCCTGGTCGACGAGCTGGGCGGTTTGCGTGACGCACTGCGGATCGCCCGATCCCGCGCCGGGCTCCCGAGCGACGCACCGGTCCTGGGTGCACTGCACGTACCCCCGTTGGCCCGGTTGGGCCGAGCACGCAACAGCGAGGACCCCCGCGCGGCACTGGGCGCGGCCCTGCCCGGGCTCTCGGACCTCACAGCCCAGCTCGGGCTCACTGCGGCCACGGAGCTGCGGATGCCGACGATCACCCTGCGCTGACGAGGGCTGCGGATGGCTCAGCGGGGGCGCCAGCGCTTCCACAGCACCGACGCGGCCGCGCGGGGCTTGCCGTCCCACACCAGCTCCGCCTCGACGGTCATCTCGTCGGCGTCCGCCGAGGCCACCACGGCGCGAAGCTCCAGAACCTGGCCCAACGGGACCGGGCGCAGGTAGCGCAGGTCGAGCCCCGCGGTCACGAACAGCAGCGGTGCGCCCTCCGGCGGGTCCATCCCGAGCAGGTGCGCCCGGTGGAACACCGCTGCTCCGCTGTGGCAGTCCAGGACGGTGGCGATGATCCCGCCGTTGAGGAACCCGAAGCCGTTGTCGTGCTCGGGCCACGGCTCGAACGCTGCGGTCACGGACCCCTCAGCCGGATAGCTGCGCAGCTTGAGCCCCTTGGCGTTCGCATGCCCGCACCCGAAGCACGTCAGCTGCGGGTACAGGCGCTCCTGGATGCTCAGCTCCTGCGTCACGACGTGCTCCGCGCGACTCGGGTCGGCCGTCTGCGGGTGACCGCGAGCCGGCCCGTTCGTCGTCGGCTGACCAGCAGCCAGGGGTCGTGGCAGTCGAACGTGATGGTGGCGATGCGGACGGTCATGGCAGCAGGATCGCGCACGTGGGTGCCCGCACGTCACCCGGGTGCGTGGATGGTCCAGCTCGCCCGATCGTCACGGCGATCAACTCGCCCTAGTGTCAGGCCATGAGCGCTGAGCTGATCACGCGGTTCTACACCGCCTTCCAGTCGTTGGACGCCGAGGCGATGGCCTCCTGCTACGCCGACGGAGCCACGTTCTCCGACCCCGTGTTCACCGACCTGCGGGGCCCCCAGGTCGGTGACATGTGGCGGATGCTGTGCGCGTCGGCCAAGGACTTCACCCTCACCTTCGACTCAGTCACCGACTCCTCGGCCCACTGGGTCGCGACCTACACGTTCAGCTCGACCGGACGCCGCGTGGTCAATGACATCCAGGCGTCCTTCGTGATCTCAGACGGGCTGATCCAGGAGCACCGCGACTCCTTCGACCTGTGGGCCTGGTCGCGCCAGGCCCTGGGTCCGTCGGGCGTGGCCCTGGGCTGGACGCCGTTCCTGCAGGGCAAGGTCCGGAGTCAGGCGATGGCCGGCCTGCGGAAGTTCCAGCAGCATGGGTGAGCCACCCGTGGCGGCCACCGACCCGCGCTGCTTCTGGGTCGACTCGGCCCCGGCCGACTACCTCGCCTACCACGACTCCGAGTGGGGCTACCCGGTCGCCGACGAGCGCCGGCTGTTCGAGAAGCTCTGCCTGGAGGGCTTCCAGAGCGGGCTGAGCTGGCTGACGATCCTGCGCAAGCGCGAGAACTTCCGCGCGGCCTTCGCCGGGTTCGAGGTCGAGGCGGTCGCCCGATTCACCGAGGCAGACGTGACCCGGCTGCTCGGCGACGCGGGGATCGTGCGCCACCGCGGCAAGATCGAGGCGACGATCGGCAATGCCCGGGCAACCCTCGACCTCGTGGGGCAGGAGGGTTCGCTCGCCGCCTACGTCTGGGGCTTCGAGCCCGTTGCGTCGGACCGCCCGACGCGGTACCTGGCCGACGATGTCCGCGCCCTCACCACCGCACCCGCGGCGATCGCCCTGTCCAAGGACCTCAAGCGACGAGGATTCCGGTTCGTGGGCCCGACGACCATGTACGCCTTCATGCAGGCCATGGGACTCGTGAACGACCACACCGAGGACTGCGCCTTCCGCGCGGTCGCGCAGGCAGCCCGGCAGGACTTCACGGTCCCCTCGGCGCCACGGATCCGCGACGCGCTGATCAGCGCTTGCCGACCAGCTCGCCCTCGGGCAGGGGCTCGGCGGCGATGACCTCCTCGGAGATCGCCGGATCATCACCGCGGCCGCCGCGCTGCTCGCGATCGTGTTCGCCAAGTTCCTCACCAGCGGGCTGAGGCGGGGCTCAACGGCGCAGGAGGGTGATCCCCGGGGGATACCACCCCCGGTGCCGATGGGCGGGGGACCCAGGGCGTCGCGTGCTGGATGCGCCGATGCTGATGCGGGCCCCCCATCATCCAGAACAGGACGATGGGCAGGCCGACGAGGAAGAAGTGCCCGGCAGCCGCGATGGCGACGACCACAGTGAACGCCACGAGCAGCGGCACCATCAGGAGCACCACCGGCGGGGGGCCAGCGCGACGCGCCGGAGCGGACGTCATCCCGACGACACCGGCGGAACGGACCGCGGGCAGGTCGGCGAAGAGCGGGTCGAGCTCGTGGAGGTAGGTGCTGGCCAACGCCTGCTCCATCCTGGCGGTGAACTCCGGCAGGGTGATGCGCCCGGAGGCGTGGTGCTCCCCGAGCGCGAGCACCGCTTCATCGCGGTCCTGGTCCGAGGCCCGCATCGGCACCCCGGGCTTCATGTCAGCGCTCCTCCTCGTCTGCGGCAAGCACCGCGAAGAGCTCACGCCGGGTGCGGTTGAGGATCTGACGGGCCTGCTCCGCCTCACCGGCGGCGATCACCTGCATGGCAGCTGCCCCCACGCCCATCATCAGGTGGCGCAGGTCCTCGATCCCCTCGGCCTGCTCCTGGCTGAACCCGGCGAACACAGCCCCGATCTCCTCGGAGTGTGACTCCACATGGGCCCGGCCGAGATCGGTCAGCGAGAACACCCGACGCCCCTCGACCTTCTCGTCGTCGATGAGGCCCTCGTCCTGCAGGGCCGACAGCGCGGGATAGACGGCACCCGGGCTCGGGGTCCACGCCCCATGGCTGCGATCGCCAATGTCCTGGATCAACTGGTAGCCGTGCCGGGGCGCCTCAGCGAGCAGGGCGAGGATGGCCAGCCGCACATCCCCTCGGGCGGCTCGCGGGCGGCCCGGGCCACCGCCCCACCCGGTCTCCCACGGACCCGCCCACGGCGGGGCGCCGTAGCGCCCTCCGGGAGCGTGCGGCCATCCGCGCCCTCGCTTGCCCGTCATCTGCAGGCCCAGCACGTGCTCGCGAAGCCGCGCGAGCAGCTCCCATCCGTCACACGCGGGGAACTCGGCACCCCATTGCCCTGCCGTCGCGCTCATCGTGTCACTCCCTCCTCGCTCGGAGACTGTCTTCGATACCCAAAAGATATATCGCGATAGTCAGCCACGCAAGGGCGGAGGAGCTGGTTCCTGACGGCTGATGCCTACACCTGCGGAGGCCACTGCCCCAGGTGCGGGGCGAAGGCAGCGGCCCACCGCTCGACCTCGACCGCGGGCAGCGGACCCCGGGCCACCGCATCGACCACGTCGCGCAGGTGGTCCGCGGAGGAGGTCCCCACGATCGCGGTCGACACCCCGGGAGCGAACGCGCTGAACCGGATCGCCGTGCTGGTCCAGTCCCCATCAGAGGGCTCGATCCCCATCTCGCGCAGCCGCTCCCAGTACGGCTCGGCGTACTCGCCCACCGGCCGGTCCCCGAAGCGCCAGGCCACATTGGCCAGGGGTCGCTTGGCGATCACCCCCAGGCCGGCATCAGCCGCGCGCGGCAGGAGGGTGGTGGCGGTCCACTGGTCGGCGAGGTTCACTGACGTCTGGATCGCACCGAACGCACCCGAGTCGATCGCCCACTCCAGCGCCGGTCCTTCTCCGGAGTACCCGCACACCCGCACCTTGCCCGCCGACTGCGCCCGGTGCAGGGCGCCGACCGCCTCCCCCGCCTCGAGCACGTCGAGCGTGCACGAGTGCAGGAAGCACACGTCGATCACGTCGGTCCCCAGCTGCGCCAGCGCCCGGTCGACGCCGCCGGTCACGGCTGCGGCCGTCCAGTCGGACACCCCGGGCACGCTGTAGCCGACCTTGGTCGACAGGACGAACTCCGCCCTGCGGTGGCGCAGCAGGCGGCCGATGCGCTCCTCGCTGAGCTCGTACCCGCGGGCGGTGTCGATGAGGTTCATCCCCGCGCCCAGTGCCGCGTCGAGCACCCGCGCGGCGTCACCCTCGGCGGACCCCGGTGACCCGATGTGCCCCGCACCGAAGCCGAGGACCGGGACCGCCAGCCCGGTGGATCCGAACGCCCGCTGTTCCATGCCCGGCATCGTAGGTGCGCACGCAGGTCCTCCGTCGAGCCGCGGACCCAGCCGTCCCCTCGGTCAGAGGACGGCGAGCACCCGGTCGCGGACCTCGTCGACCGTGCCCATCCCGTCGACCTGGACCAGGATCCCCGCATCGGCGTAGACGCGGGTCAGCGGCTCGGTCTGCTCGGTGTAGACCTCCATGCGCCGGCGGATCACGTCCTCGGTGTCGTCGGCGCGACCCTGCTCCTGGGCCCGCTTGAGCAGCCGGCTGACGATCTCGTCGGTGTCGACGGTGAGCTCGACGACGCGATCCAGGGACAGGCCCATGTCGGCGAGAGCGGCGTCCAGGACGCCCACCTGGTCCAGCGTCCGCGGGTACCCGTCGAGGAGGAACCCGTCGGCGGCGTCCGGCTGGCCGAGACGGTCGCGAACCATGGCGTTCGTGATCCGATCGGGGACGTAGTCCCCGCTGTCCATGAACATCCCCGCGGCGATGCCCAGGGGCGTCACCTCAGCCAGGTGGGCACGGAAGAGGTCACCGGTCGAGACGTGCGGGATGCCCAGCCGCTGCGAGACGACCTTGGCCTGCGTCCCCTTGCCCCCTCCCGGGGGGCCCATCAAGACGATGCGCATCAGCGGCGACCTCTCGGAGTTCGGCGTGGGGCGTGCACCTGACGCGCGGCACGATAGCGGCAGCGTGGCGCGGGATGGGACCTGAACAGACCGCCCGCCGGACGACACCGGTCATCGATGCCGTCCGGCCCGGCGACTACCTGAGGGTGCCGATCTTGTAGCGCGCGAGCACCACGGAGCCGGCGCGGCTGCCGCTGCTGTGCTGCCCGTGGAACGCCGCCGAGCCATCGCGGCCGCACATGCGGATGATCCGCTTGCGCCCGCCCGGGTGCTTCGCCACGAACTTGGTGAGGTTGTACACCTTGCCGTCGACGATCGTCCAGCAGTCCGATGCCGTGTGGTGCTTGGCCACCGTGGACTTCGTGTAGGTCCTGGTGCTGACCAGGGCGGCCGGGCGCTGGGCGACGGCGACGGCCGATGCGCCAGGCGCGGTGGTGGCGAGGGCTGCGGGGGCGGAGACCGCACCGGCAGCGAGCATCGCGGCGGTCACGGCCGCGACGGCCAGGCCTCCGGTGAACGGCGTGCGGGTGGGGCCTTGCGTTCGCAGGTGCATGGTCATCCTCTTCATGTGGTGTGGCCGGAATGAACCGGTATGGACACGCAGACCAAGCGTGCACCGGAGGACGTCAACGCATCAGGCTCGCCGACGTCAAGTCATCGACAAGCCCTCGACGGCCCGTCCCCGTGCCGACGGATCCGACGCCCGCGATCAGCCCTTGTTCAGCGCGGACTGGACGGACTCGGCATAGCCCTTGGACGTGTAGGTCGCCCCGGAGACGGCTGCCACGTTGGTGGACTGGGCCTTGATGATCCGCTGCCTCATCGTGGGGATCGCGCGGTCGGTGTACTTCTGGTAGCCCCCGCCGGGCGCCTGAACCGTGGTGATGTCGGTGATGGTGGAACCGGTGAGCTCGACGTCGGCCTGCACGGTCCCGAACCTGAACCCGATCGCGTCGCCGTGGACGATGCGCGCAGCGGCCGCAGCCGGATCCGTGGGGCCCGGAGTCGCCGTGGAGCCCGGCGCCGTGGTGGACGTGGCCGCCGTGGCGGATGCCGGTGCCGGCACCTCGTCGGTCGCCTCACTGCCCGCCGGCGACGGCAGGGCATAGAGGAGTGCACCGCCCGCGACGGCGACCAGGACTGCAGGAGCCACCCGCCGTGCGAAGCCAACATCGGTGTCCATCGCCCTCACCACCAGATCCGTTCGAAGTGGATGTCCGCCTCGTCGATGCCGCACTCGCGCAGGCACCGGAAGGCAGCGTTGATCATCGGCTGGGAGCCGCACACCACGGCGACCCGCTCCCCCACGTCGGGCACCAGCGTGCGCATGACGTCGGGATCGAACGGATTACCCATCGGGAGCCGACCGGTGCGCCCGACCACGGGGATGATCCGACCGTGCTTGGCCGCGGCCAGGTCGAGCAGCTCCTCGTAGTGCACGATCTCGGACTGCGTGCGCGCCCGGTAGATGACGACCGGCTCCGCATCTGGCCCGAAGTCCTCCATGAGGGAGCGCACAGGGGCGATGCCCACCCCACCTGCGATCAGCAGGAGCTTGTCGCCCCGCAGCTCCTCGTAGATCTTGGTCCCATACGGGCCCTCCAGCGCCACCTTCGTGCCGACCGGGATCCTGGTGATCATCCTGCTCGCGCCACCCAGAGCCTTGATGGTGAACCGGATCCGGTCGACCCGGGGAGCAGCGGAGATCGAGAACGGGTGCGGCTGCCAGATCAGCTCGCGGGTCAGTGGCCGCAGGAGCGCGAACTGGCCGGCAGCGGCACGCAGGTCCGCCACGTTGCGCCCGCCGAGCTCGATCGCCGACACGCTGCCGTTCAGTGGCGTGACGCTGAGCACGGTGAGCGGGCGGAGCATGGCACGGATCGCCTTCCCCCAGCGGCTGAGGACCACCATGAGCAGGACTGCCACGTGCAGGGCTATCCAGAAGGCGCGCGCCACGGGGTCCAGGGCGAAGTCGACACCGAGGACGATCTCGTGGGCGAAGGCCAGGGCCAGCGACGCGTAGATCAGCAGGTGGATGAAGTACCAGCTCTCGTAGCTCAGCCGGCGCCGGACGAAACCCAGGCTCAGGAAGGTGATGAGCAGCATCCCAGCCGCGCCCACCGTGGCCATGGCCATGTACTGCTCCTCGCCGACCAGCTCCCCGATGGCATCGGCGAACCCTTCGCGGCTGGACCAGGCGACGACCGAGGAGGCGATGTGGGCCACGAGGAGCAGGGCCGCCGACTCGGCGAGCCACCTGTGCCACAGCAGGGCATGGTCCAGGCCCACGGCGCGCTCGAACCGGTGGGTCCGGGAGGCCACGCGATCGCGATGAGGGCCACGGTCGAGGTCAGCAGCCCGGTCACCTGGGCGACCGACTCCCAGGCCTCCACCCAGTCCCCGCCGGTGAGGGCGGTCCAGCCACCATGACGGACCCAGATCCCGACGGTGACCAGCACCACCCCCACGCCCAGGATGATCGCGTCGGAGAGGGCCGCACCCGGATGCTTGGGCCGGCGCGCGCGGTCGGGATGCGTCACGGGAGTGGTGGTGGCCTTCCCAGCGCCACGCGGTGGCCCGCTGGCCGAGCGCTTGGTGGTCATCAGTGTCCTTCCCGGAGCACGTTCGGACGCTACCACCGCAGGTGTGGTCGCAATCCCGTGGGCGCGTCCTGCGCGTCGTCAGTCCCCTCGAAGGCCGGCCCGTACCGGTGCTCGACCTCCCCGACGACCAGGTGCACCGACCAGCCGGGCCCCAATCTGGGGGAACCAGGTCATGCAGCCGGTCCCGCGACCAGCACGGCTGATGCCGCGGCATCCGCCAGCCCCGGGTCTGGCCCGACCACGGTCGCGCTGTCCGCCGCCCGGGCCGGCTGACCGGTGACCGGATCGACCACGTGATCGCCGCGCTCGTAGCGCCCCGACGTGGCGACGGCCGCGTTGCGGACGTCCACCACAGCCACCACCTCGGAGGTCCGATGCGGGTTGACGATCCCGACCGGCCACCCAGCCCCGACCCCGGTTCGCGGTCGCCCGCGCAGACGATGTCCCCGCCGGCGTTGACCATGTGGTCGGCGAAGCCGGCCTCGGCGAGCAGGCCGCCCGCGCGCCCGGCCGCCCACCCCTTGACGTAGCCGGACGGGTCGTACCCGCCGGGGACCTTCCAGGGGTCGAACGCCCCGTGCGTGAGGATCCGCGCCTGCTCACAGGCGCGCTGCACCTCGACGAAGTCCGGTGACGGGAAGCCCGGGACGGCGATGTCGTTGCGCGCCGCGGTCACCTCGGAGAGCGCCCGGAACGGTGAGAACCTCTCGTCGACCTCGACGAACCACGCGCGGCACTCGGCCACGGCACCGAGCGCCTCGTCGATCCGGCCCTCGATCCCTCGCAGGTCGACCGTGATCGCCGTGCCCCAGATGAACTCGACGTGCACGAGGCGATCGGGATGGACCGCGGTCCCCGAGACCTGCCGATCCCACCCGGCCATCACGTGCCGGCGGTTGGGCATCGACTAGCCCTCGGACGCAGGCAGGCGCAGGGTGAAGCACGTGCGCCCGGCTCACTGGTCAGGCTGATCTGCCCGCCGTGGGCGGCGGTCACCGCAGCCACGATCGCCAGTCCGAGGCCGGTGCTCCCAGCAGCCGGGATCGAGAGGCCTCGCCGCGGACGAATCTCTCGAAGAGCTCCGGCTGCAGCTCGGCCGGTATCCCGGGGCCGTCGTCGCAGACCTCGACCAGAACGGCATCGGCGGCGTCCGGAGCCACCCGCACCGAGGACGTGATCGTCGACCCGACAGGCGTGTGCACCCGTGCGTTCGCGGTGAGGTTCGCCAGGACCTGGTGCAGCCGTTGCTCGTCACCGGTGACGGTGACCGGCTCCTCCGGGAGATCGAGCTGCCACTGGTGGTCCGGCGCGGCGACGCGGGCGTCGTTGACGACGTCGATCACCAGGCGGGTCAGGTCCACCCGGTCCGCGGCCAGAGGACGCCCGGAGTCGAGGCGGGCCAGCAGGAGCAGGTCGTCGACGAGTGCTCCCATCCGCGCGGCCTGGGCCCCGATCCGCTCCAGGGCCTGGGCGATCGGCTCGGGAAGTGGCTCCGGATAGCGCTGGGCCAGCTGGGCGTAGCCGCCGATGACGGTGACCGGGGTGCGCAGCTCGTGGCTGGCGTCGGCCACGAATCGGCGAAGCCGGTCCTCCGTGGCCTGGCGCTGGGCGAAGGACGCCTCCACGTGGTCCAGGAGGAGGTTCAGCGCCGCTGCCACCTGTCCGGCCTCGGACCGGGGGTCGACATCGGTGACCCGCTCGGGCAGGGTGACGGCTCCCGCACCGAGTGGCTGGTCGGCGACCCGGCTGGCCGTGCCGGCGACCCGCCGCAGGGGACGCAGCGACGACCTGACGAAGAGGGCACCTGCCGCGCCGGCCAGTGCGATGACGACGACGAACACGATGGCCTCGATGCCGAGCAGGCGGGCCATGGTCTCGCGCAGGTCGGTCGTCGGGATCCCCACGACCAGCACCCGGCCCTGGGCACCGCTGGAAGCCAGCAACCGGTACGTCCCCGAGTCCAGGGTCTCGGTCCGGGGAGGACCTCCCACCGGCAGTCCCAGCAGCGTGTCGGCGTCGGCCCCGTCGACTGTCGCTGGCCCATCGGCGATCGAGTACGCGTCCTGGATCTGGCCGTCCACGATGAGGATGGCCAGCGTGCCCGAGGTCAGGCCCGGCACCTCGCCGAGCTCACCGTCCTGCGCGGGGATGCCACCGGTCGAGACGCTGGCCGGCTCGTCGCCGTCCTTCGGCGGATGCTCGAGGCTCTCGTGGAACCGGGCGCCGGAGGTGGCCAACTGCGCGTCGAGCTGGTCGAGCAGGAATCGCTGCAGGCCGAGCGCCGTCGCTGCGGCGATGAGCACCGAGGCCACGGTGAGCAGGAGCACGATGCCCGCGGTGAGCCGCAGCTGCAGGGTCCCCCGCCCGAATCGGGAACCGGGTCGGGCTGCCCGTCCTGGTGTCGCCACTCACGTCGCCGGCCTGAGCACGTAGCCGACGCCGCGCACCGTGTGGATGAGGGGCTCGCGGTCTGCATCGATCTTGCGGCGCAGGTAGGAGATGTAGATCTCCACCACGTGGGCCTGGCCTCCGTAGTCGTAGTTCCAGACCCGATCGAGGATCTGGTCCTTGCGCATGACCTTGCGGGCGTTGTGCATCAGGAATCGGAGCAGCTCGAACTCGGTGGCGGTCAGCTCGATCAGGTCCCCGCCTCGGCGCACCTCGTGTGCGTCCTCGTCCAGCGTGAGGTCCGCCACCTGGAGGACGTTCTGGCCCTCGGTGCTTCCCAGCCCGGACCGGCGCACGATCCCGCGCAGCCTGGCCAGCAGCTCCTCCAGGGCGAAGGGCTTGGTCACGTAGTCGTCGGCCCCGGCGGTGATCCCGGCGACGCGGTCCTCGACGGCATCACGGGCGGTCAGGAACAGCACGCACATGTCGGCCTTCTCGGCGTGCATGCGCCGCAGCACCTCGAACCCGTCGAAGTCGGGCAGCATCACGTCGAGCACCGCGACGTCGGGCCGGAAGTCGCGGGCCTCCCGGACGGCGGAGGTCCCATCGGAGGCTGTGCGCACCTCCCACCCGTCCATCCGCAGCACGCTGGCCAGCAGGTCCGCGAGGCTCGGCTCGTCGTCGACCACCAGGGCACGCAGCGGGGTCCCGTCGTGCCGCCTGGGCAGGGGCGGCAGGGTGTCGGGCCGGGTCATAGGGCAGGGTATCCGTCAGGCTCGCGCATCCCGGGCGACCTGCAGCGCGAGGACCGGGCATCCTGCCACGGCCCGGCGCGCATGGGCCTCGAGCCCCGGCGACAGCTCCCGGTCGGAGATGAGGGGGTAGCCCCACTCGTCGAGCGCGATGCGCTCGGGCAACAGCTCGGCGCACACGCCGTGCCCGACGCACAGTATGGGGTTCACGCGCATCCTCATCATCAGATCCAATCCGCGTCCGTGGTGGGCAACCCGCGGGGAACGGGCAGGAAGGGGGCATGGTCGGTCCCGCTGCACATCCCCCGCTGGTGCGCGACGACCTCGTCGGCGAACACCGTCAGCGCCGAGCGGACGAGCCGGACGGTGCCATCGGGGTGATGGCAGGCGCCGCGTCCCTCGACCAGGCCGGACCAGCGCTGCACGTTGGCGACCGTGGCCTGCCGCGGGCGCGCACCGCGATCTCGTCCAGGCCGTGGGCGATCGCGGGCAGGCCGTTCAGGCAGGGCCCGCACTGGCCCGCAGACTCCCCCGCGAGGTAGCGCACCACCCGGGCGGTCTCGACCAGCCCGCACGCGGACCGCGGAAGGGCGGCGAGCACACCGGCGCCGACTGCTGCTCCCAGCGGGCGCAGGTCGGCGTTGGCCAACCGGGCGTCGCGCGCCCGGTCCACCCGCAACCAGGCACCGTGGTACCCGCCCACCAGCACCGCACCCGTGGCACCCCCCGGGTCAGCGGGTCGACGAGGACCGTGGTCAGAGGGGTACCCAGGGGCACCTCCAGGACCTGCCTGCCCCTGGCCGTATGGATCGTGGCCAGCATCGTGCCGGCCTCGTCGGCGGTCCCCGCCGACCGGAACCACGCGTCGCCGTACCGGGCCAGCAGCGCGAGCTGGGCCAGCGTCTCGACGTTCTGCACCAGCGTGGGAGCGCCGTCCACGCCCGACTCGAACACCCGTGGAGGGGTGGAACGGGGCAGCGCGGCACCGCCGCTGACCCGTGCGGCGAGGGCGGACTCCTCGCCGGCGAGGAAGCGATGGGGAGCCTCCACGATCTCGACGTCACGCGTGTCCAGCCCGCGCCTGCGTCGGTCCGCGATCAACCAGCCCAGGGAGGCGGCCAGCTCGGCATCCCGGTGCAGGTAGAGCACCAGGCGCCTGGCCCCACTGCCTCACCGGCCAGCTGCAGGCCGTCGAGCACCAGGTTGGCCCGGACGGCCAGCAGCGTTCGGTCCTTCGCCGACGCCGGCTCGCCCTCGGCCCCGTTGGCGACCACGACCGCCCTGCGTCGGGCGCCCACAGCCGCCAGCTTGCGGGCGGTCGGGAAGGCGGCACCACCCCGACCGGTGAGCCCGGCCGCAGCCGCCAGCTCCGCGAGGCGTTGCCGGGACCGAGGTAGGGAACCGGTCCGTAGGTGCGCAGGTGCTCATCGAGGCTGGGTCCCCGCCCACGGCACCGACGAGATGACCGAGTCGATCCTCGGGGGGACGTCGGAAGTCCGGGGCCGTCATGGCACCACGCAGGATCGGGTCGCGCCGTCATGATCGTCGGCCCGACGTCCGGGCGGCCGCACGCTCGGGCGGCAGCCCCTGCGCACCACGAGCGGGTGGCGAGGCGAGCAGGGGCGCGACGCGCCCGGCTCGCGGGGTCTCGCCGACGGCCACCGCCAGGCGCCACCCCGCAGCGAGGGCGACCGCCGTGGCCGCTCCGATCGTCAGGGCCAGCATCGCTCCGGACCGCAGGTCCGTGCCGGCACCGATGCCGTGGGCCAGGGCCACCGGCCACATGGCGTAGGCCAGCCAATGGATCGCCCGCCAGGTCCCCTGCTTCATCCGCAGCCGAAGGAGGCTGGTGGCGACGAGCGCCAGCAACAGGTCGAACGCGACCGTTCCAGGCCGACCCACAGCGGCTTGTACGTGCCACCCCACGGGATGAGCACGCTGACCCAGCCGATCGTCACGTAGGGGTCGAGCACCACGGAGACGATGTGCACCGCGAGGAACGCCACCGAGAGCAGCGAGAGGTTGCGGTGCAGCCCGGTCACCGCGAAGCCGGGCAGCCCCGGAAGTCGCCCGCCGCGGTTCACCAGGATCCCCAGGAGGACGACCGCGGTCAGCAGCAGGAGGCTCGTGATCCCGGTGGCCCGGCTTGCGTACCACAGGGCACCGGTCTGGGTCAGGGCGCTCATGCCGGCTCCTCTTCGACGGGCCACCCGCCGAGGGTGCGCACGTCGGGCACGCGACCGGCCGGCACGGCGCGGACGAGCCTGGCCGGCAGGCCCAGCTCCGTCAGCCACGCGATCGCGCCGGCACCCCGGACGATCGCGGTGGTGCTGGCGACATCGGCCTCCAGGCAGGTGGGGGCCGCCACCGTGACAGTGCCCCAGACCTCTGTGGCGGGGTGGCCGGTGCGGGGATCGAGGATGTGGTGCAGGACAGACCCGCCGCGCTGCCAGCGCCGCGCCGACGTGCTGGACGTGGCCAGGCCACCCGAGGAGATGGCCACGGCGCAGGTCGTTGAACCTGTGGGCGCCTGCGCCGGGTCCCCTGACGTCCTGCACCCGAACGACCCACCCGCCCACGGGCGGCTCGCCCGCGACCGAGATGTCCCCGCCCAGGCTCACGAGCACGCCACATCCGCAGGCGGCTGCGATCCGCTGGGCAGCCAGGTCCGCACAGCGCGCCTTGGCCGTCGCGCCCAGGTCGAGGACCGTCCCCTCAGGCACGCGCAGCGTGCCGGCTTCGGCGTCGAGGTCGACGTCCTGCCACGTCGGGGCGCGTCGGACGCGGAACGGCACCGGCGCGCCGGACCCGCCGCTGGCCGAGGTGCCGACGAGCTCGACGAAGTCGCGGTCGTAGCCGGCCGCGGCGAGCTCGGCTCCCATCGTCGGGTCCAGGGACCCACTCGTGAGCTCCGCCGCAGCCAGGGCGACGTCGACCGCGTCGGCCAAGGACGGCGCTGACCGGGATGCTCCTCCCGCCAGCGGCTGCCAGGGCCGAGACCTCCGAGTCGGGACGGAATCGGCTGGCGGCGCGGTCGAGGGCGTCGAGGTCGGCCACGAGCATCTCGCGCGCCACCGCCAACGCCGCCGGGTCGGTGACGAGGAGCCGGACATCGCAGCCGAGGGCCGTCCAGGCCGCGGCCGCTGTGTCCGGCCCCCGGTCGTCGGCGCCCACGGAGCGATCGAGGGTCGAGGTGGTGCCCATCAGGAGCCCCCGGTGGTCGCCTGGGGAGCCCGAGTGGTCGCCTGCGGCGCCTGGACCACGGTCCTCGAGGACGTCGCAGCCGACGAGTCCGTGGAGGACTCAGCCGACGATGTGTCGTCGACGACCGCGCTGGCTGCTGGGGTCGCGCCGGCGCTCCCCGCGGTGGCCAGGCCGACGGCGAGTCCCGCGCTGCCGACCGCCGCCGCGATGCCGACACTCACTGTCACTGCGGTCATCCGAGCCAGCCCGACGTCACGTCGAGCAGCTGCCTGCGCTACCTGCCTTGCGGTGCTGTGGCCCATGGTCCAGCCTCCGAATCATCAGCGCAGCGGCCGGAGCCTGCTGCGAGCCATCACGAACGGCCGAGCGGCCGGTGCGTTGACTCGAGTCTGGGTCAGCAACCTTGGCAGGTCCTTGCACGAACTTCTGAGTTCCCTCTGAATCCTCACGAGGGGCCCCGCCGACCCGATCGTCAGGGGGAGCCGTACTTGCCGGACGCTCCTAGAGGTCGACCAGGGTGCCGAGGGTCACGACCCGGTCGGTGGGCAGGTTGAAGTACGCCGTCGGGCTGGCGGCGTTGCGGTGCAGGACCGCGAACAACCGCTCGGTGAGGGCCCCCATGTTGCCCCGCCCGGTGGCGACGAACGTCCGGTTGCTGGTCACGTAGATGGCATCGTCGGGCAGCACCGGCATGCTCGGCAGGCCGCCGTTCTCGGTGTAGTCGTCGTCGCCCCGGATCGCCAGGATGTCCATCAGCAGTGGCACGTGCGGGGTCTCCATGAAGCCGGAGTGCACCAGGACCTGCTCGATGCCGTTGTAGTGGTCGGCGATCTCGAACTTGTGCGGCTCCACGACGACGGGCACCGTCTCGGTCAGGATGGTCACGACCCGGACGTGCTCGGGCAGGCTGTGCAGCATCTGCACGTGGCTGCTCAGGCTCTGCGGCACGTCGTCGGGGTTCGAGGCGAGGAAGACCCCGGTGCCCGGGGTCCGGACGATGGTGCCGTCCTCGATCCCGCCGTGGACGTCAGCCCAGCTGAGCAGGTTCGCGCCGACGTGGCTGTGGAGCAGGTTCTGGCCGTAGTGCCAGATGAACATGACCACCACCACGACCGCGCCGATCGCGATCGGCACGTAGCCGCCCTGCATGAACTTCGGCAGCGTCGCGAACAGGAACGACAGGTCGACCGCGAGGAACATCCCGACGAGCGTGCCCGCGCGCAGGCGGGTCCACCCCCACGCGTGCGTCGCCACCCCGTAGAAGGCGATCGAGGTGATGGCCATCGTTCCCGAGACGGCCACCCCGTAGGCAGCCGCAAGGCTGGCGGAGCTCTGGAAGAGCAGCACCAGCGAGATGCAGGCCACCATGAGCATCCAGTTGATGGCCGGGATGTAGATCTGGCCCTCGGCCTGCCCGGAGGTGTGGCTGATCCGCACCCGCGGGAAGTACCCGAGCTGCACGGCCTGCCGGGTCAGCGAGTACACGCCGGTGATCAGGGCCTGGGAGGCGATGATCGTGGCCAGGGTCGCCAGGGCCAGCATGATCAGCGTCCAGGTCCGGTTGGGGGCCAGCGCGTACAGGGGGTTCTCCGCCGCCTCCGGGTTGTTGATCACCATCGCCGCCTGGCCCAGGTAGGCCAGGACCAGCGCCGGCTTGACCAGCGACAGCCACGCCAGCCGGATGGGCCGGGATCCGAAGTGGCCCATGTCGGCGTAGAGCGCCTCGGCGCCGGTCACCGCGAGGATGATCGAGCCGAGCAGCAGGAACCCGTGGATGCCGTTGCCGGTCAGCGTCTGGAACGCGTAGGTGGGCAGCAGCGCCTTGACGACCGACGGCTCCTTGAGGACCTCGACCAGGCCCAGCCCGCCGATCAGGGCGAACCAGCAGATCATCACGGGGCCGAACACCCGCCCGAGCAGCGCTGTGCCGCGGGACTGGACCAGGAACAGGCCCAGCAGGATCACGCACGTGAGCGGGACCGCCAGGTCCTCCAGCCGGGGGTCGAGCACCCCGATCCCCTCCACGGCGCTGAGCACGGAGATCGCCGGGGTCAGCGCCCCGTCCCCGTACAGCAGCCCGGCGCCGATCAGGATCAGGACCGCCGGCAGCGTCGCCTTGCCCTTGGCGCGTCCTGCGCAGGAAGTCCGGGAGCAGCGCGAGCAGGGCCAGGATGCCGCCCTCGCCATGGTTGTCCGCGCGCATGATGAACGTCAGGTACTTGATGGTGACGACCAGCGTCAGCGCCCAGAAGACCAGGGAGGCGATCCCCAGGACGGTGTCCGCGTCCCGAGTCAGCCCCGGCGCAGCCAGGGACTCCTTCATCGCGTAGAGCGGGGAGGTCCCGATGTCGCCGAACACCACGCCTGTGGCCCCCACCACCAGGGCCAGCGTCCCGCCGCGGTGCGGGTGGCCCGGACTCGCCCGCTGAACCAATGCTCGCCATGGCGCGACCATACTGCGGAGGCCACCGGCCGGGCAGCAGGCACCGCACCGTACCGTCGGACGGCCCTCCGCACGCGCACGACGGCCTTCGGTGGGATCATCGAGGTGGACGAGGAGGCCAGCATGGAGGTGCGGGTCATCACGGAGTCGCGGGCCGAGGTGGTGCCGCTCGCGGACCTCGCCGGGGCACTGGCTGACCCCGGGACCCTGGTGTGGGTGGACATCCCCGGCTGCGACGAGCGAGTCCCTCGGCGTCCTGCGGGACGTCTTCGGCTTCCACCCGGTCGCGATCCGGGAGTGCATCGAACGCCAGCGGATGCCCAAGTTCCACCCCTACTCCGATCACGTCTTCGTGGTGCTGCACGCCCCCGAGCGCGGGGATCTCGGGCATGTCCACTACGTCGAGCTCGACCAGTTCATCGGACCGAGACTACCTGGTCACCGTCCACGGACCGACCAACCCGGCTGTGCCGGCGCATGTCCCGCTGCGGGACACGACCCTGGTCTGGGAACGGATCCGTGACGGCCGTCGGCACGCCTGGACGCCGATGGAGATCTCGCACGCGATCGTCGCGTCGATGAACGAGGGCATGGAGGAGACCCTCGAAGTCGTCACCGAGGACGTCTGGTCCCTCGAGCAGCGCGTGACGCTGGGCAGGATGGGCGATCCCGAGCAGTTCCTCGACGAGATGTTCCGGACCCGGCACGCGCTGCTCGCGGTCGCGAACGTGACCGCCACCGGCCTCGAGGTCTACGAGCGGATGGCCTCGGTGGCCCGCGGGATCACCGAGGCCGATCGCCAGCTGCTGGCCGACAACATCGACCAGTTCCGTCGCGTGAACCGCCTGGCCGATCGGGCAGCGCGAGTACCTCCAGGGAGTCATCGAGTTCTACCGGACGCGCACGGACACCAAGATGACGATCGCCGCCGAGACGGCTGGCCGTGATCGCCGTGGTCACCCTGCCGATCACGGCCATGGCCTCCGTCCTCGGGATGAACGTCATCGTCAACGAGCACACGGACCTCCCGCTCCTGGGGATCGCCCTGCTCGTCATGCTCGCCATGTCGACGTACCTGCTGCTGTGGGCCCGGCGCCACGGCTGGTGGTGACTCGCCGGAGCCCTACCGGCGCAGTCGAGCCCTGGCCAGCCCCTTGGCTGCGTCCAGCGTGCCCAGCGGGTGGAAGGCCCGCGCCTGGGCCGTGAGCTCGGCCACCTCGCCGTCGGTGAGCTCGATGTCGGCCGCGGCGGCGTTGGCCTCGACCTGCGCGACGCTGGAGGCTCCCGGGATGGCCACGACGTTCGGCTGGTGGATCAGCCACGCCAGGGCGACCTGCGCCGGGGTCACGTCATGCGTCGCGGCGACGTCGCGCAGCGCGTCGAGGAGCCGGGTCGCGCGGGCGAGGTTCTCCTCGAGGAACAGCGCGTTCATCTGGCGCACCCCGCCGGTCGGGCGATGCGTGGCGTCATAGCGCGCCGAGAGCAGTCCCTGGCCCAGGGGGCTCCAGGCGATGACCGCACGGCCCTCGGCCGCGGCGTGGGGGACGAGGTCGTCCAACGGGCCCCATGTGCGCGAGGCTGAACTGCACCTGGTTCGACAGCACCGGTCGACCCAGGGCCCGCTCGGCGTCCTTCCAGCGATCCAGGGAGTAGTTGCTCACCCCGACGTCGGTGACCAGCCCGGAGTCCTGCAGGTCGCGCATGCCCGCCATGGTCGTCCCGTCACGCACGACCGGGTTGGGCTGGTGGACCTGGTACAGGTCGATCGTCGGGACGCCCAGCCGTCCGGCGCTGGCACGCGCAGTCCTGCGCACGAGCGGGGCGATCGGGAGCAGCGGGAAGTGCTTGGTCGCGATGTAGGCGGTGTCGATGAGGTCATGTGCGGCCAGCGCGGCACCCAGGATCGTCTCGCTCCTGCCGAAGCCGTACATCTCCGCGGTGTCGAACAGGGTGATGCCCACCTCCGCAGCACGCGCCACGATCTGGTCGGCATCCTGGGAGTTGTACTGCTCGCCGTAGCCCCACTCGCGCGAGCCGAACTGCCAGGTGCCCAGCCCGATCCGCGAGATCGGCTTGGCGCTGTCCACGCCCTCCAGGTACTTCATCGCAGACCCACCGCTTCCCTTGTCGACGCTCACGAACGGCCCTCGCGGCTGCACTCCACACTTCCACACCGCCGGGCCGTCGGCGATCCGACCCCCAGCGTGGTGGCTGACGACGGCCATGAGTGCGACATCACCCCGGCTCCGGCGCGGATACCCTGACGGTGTGCCTGACACCCCGGATCGAGTCGAGCGAGCCCACCCCCCAGGAACCACCTGCCCAGCATTCGGGCGAGGCGCACGGCCCGGGGACGGCCAGCAGGCTGAACTGGCTGCGCGCGGGGGTCCTGGGTGCCAACGACGGCATCGTGTCCACGGCCGGCCTGGTCATCGGCGTCGCCGGGGCCACCGTTGCCAGGGGGCCGATCCTCACGGCCGGCGTGGCCGGCCTCGTCGCCGGTGCGGTCTCCATGGCACTGGGCGAGTACGTCTCGGTCAGCAGCCAGCGCGACAGCGAGCGCGCCACCCTGGACAGGGAGCGCCAGGAGCTCGTGGACGATCCCGACACCGAGCTCGAGGAGCTCGTCGGCATCTACCAGGCGAAGGGGCTTGAAGCCCGCCACCGCCCGGTTGGTCGCCGAGGAGCTGACCGCCCACGACGCGTTCGCCGCCCACGTCGACGCCGAGCTCGGGCATCAACCCCGACGAGCTGACCAACCCGTGGCATGCGGCGATCTCGTCGGCCCTCTCGTTCACCCTCGGCGCCCTGCTCCCCCTCCTGGCGATCGTCCTGGCCTCACCGGCCATGCGGATCCCGCTGACCTTCGCCCTGGTCATCGTGGCGCTGGCCATCACGGGCTCGATCAGCGCGCGCCTGGGTGGCGCCGCCCGCGGCCGGGCCGTCGCGCGCCTGGTCCTCGGCGGGGCGCTGGCCATGGTCGTCACCTACGCCGTCGGAGCGCTCATCGGCACCTCGGTCACCCTCTGAGTCGCCGACGAGGCGCGCCCTCAGTCGAAGATCGGGCAGAACGTGTTGAACGCCGCCTCGCAGAAGTGCCCGGGGTCGTTGAACCGCAGGTTCTGGTTCAGCCCGCTGATCGCGGCCATGTCGTCCTCGGACAGCGTCAGGTCCTCTGCCCCGAGGTTCTCCCGCAGGCGGTCGGCCGACGAGCTCTTGACGATCGGGTTCGTACCCCTCTGGATCGCCCACGCGAGCACGACCTGGGCCGCAGTCGCCGTCGTCCGCTCCGCGATCTCGCGCACCACCGGGTGCTCGAGCGCCGACTGGCTCGCCTCGGCCATCCCGAGGCTCACGTAGCTGCCTGCACCAAGCGGCGAGAACGCCGTCACCGCGATGTCGTGCTGCGCCGCGAAGCGCACGAGCCGCTCCTGGGTCAGGTACGGGTGCATCTCCACCTGCAGCACCGCCGGGGGGATGGTCGTGCTCGTCAGCAGGTCCATCAGGAATCCGGTCGTCATGTTGCAGACGCCGATGTTGCGCGTCAGGCCTGCACGGACCAATGCCTCCATCGCCGTCCATGTGGACACCATGGGGACGTCCTCGAACTCCATGCGGGCTGGGCTGGCTTCAGGGTCGAAGAGCCACTCGGGCGGGTAGCGCTCCTCGAACGGAACGAACCGCAGCGAGATCGGGAAGTGGATCAGGTACAGGTCGAGGTGGTCCACGCCGAGGTCGGACAGCGTGCGCCGGATCGCCGGCTCCACGTGCTCAGGGTTGTGGTAGGTGTTCCAGAGCTTGGAGGTGATCCAGAGGTCCTCGCGGGTCACCAGCCCCTCGTCGATCGCTCGGGCGATCCCCAGGCCGACCTCGACCTCGTTGCCGTAGTCACAGGCGCAGTCCAGGTGGCGGTAGCCGGCGGCGATGGCGGCGTGAACCGTCTCAGCGCACACGTCCTTGGGGATCTTCCAGGTGCCCAGGCCGAGCGCGGGCATGGCATCGCCGGTTCTGAGGGTGAGGGTCGTCATCGGCCCAGCATGTCAGCCATGAGCCCGGCACGGCGTGCCGCGGGCCCATGGCCGACGTGCCCTCACTTCGTGTAGAGCAGGTGCTTGGCCTTGTCCACGCCCGAGTCGACCATCCCCTTGGTCTTGTCCAGCCCGGTGTCGACCAGGCCCTTGGTCTTGTCCAGGCCCGTGTCCATCGCGCCCTTGGTCCTGTCCAGGCCGGTGTCCACCGCGCCCTTGGTCCTGTCCAGGCCCGTGTCGAGCATGTGCTTGGCCTTGTCCAGGCCGGAGTCCGCCGCGTTCCTGGCAGTGTCCAGTCCGTCCTCCACCGTGTGCACCGCGTGGTCGACATTCGCCTGGGCCTCGCCCGCCATCCGGTCGGACTTGCCCTCGGACTGCAGCTCCTTGTCGCCGGCCACGATGCCCGCGACCTCCTTGGCGTGACCCTTGACCTGATCAGATGTGGCACCCATGGTGCGCTCCTTCACGTCGTCCGGCCGCGCCCGGGATGGACGCGGCCGACTTCTGGATCCCGGTGATCGGGTCGTGGACGATCCAGGGTTCTGGGGTCCCACGGGGATGACCAGCGTCTGCGCGGTCATGCGATCACCTCGATCTGCTTCCACAGTAGACCCGTCCGTCCGACGCGCAACAGGCGCAATCCCCGATCCCGTCGGCGAAACGCGCGCCGGCACACGGGCGCCCTACTCCCCGACGTCGACACCGATCGCCGCGGCGGCTGCCCGGAAGGCCCGCGAGCGTGTCCGCGCTGAACAGCACGAACGTGATCTCGAGGTCGTCGGCGGCGCGCGCCTCGGCCAACGCGATCGGGGCGGCCAACTCGACCGGGTAGCCGTAGACCCCGGTGGAGATCGCTGGGAACGCGATCGAGCGCGCACCCAGCTCGCGGGCTCGGGCGATGCTCGTGCGGTGGGCCGAGGCCAGGAGCGCGGCGTCGTCCGGCAACCCCCGGAAGATCGGTCCCACGGTGTGGATCACCCATCGCGCGGGGAGGTTGCCGGCGGTCGTGGCGACCGCCTGCCCGGTGGGCAGCCCGTCGGGGAGCAGGTCGGTGCGGATCCGGCGGCACTCGGCGAGGATCGTCGGACCGCCCGCCCGGTGGATCGCCCCGTCGACTCCCCCACCGCCGAGCAGCCCGCTGTTGGCCGCATTGACGATCGCGTCGGCCGGGAAGGCCGTGATGTCGCCCTGGATGAGTCGCACCGTCATGAGTCCAGTGTGCGCCCGTGGAAGCGCTCCCACCGCGGCCGGGACGACCCAGCCGATGGGATAGCCTGTTGGGGCACGACAACCACAGTCCGAATCCAGGGGAAGCCGGTGCGAATCCGGCGCTGTCCCGCAACCGTGAGCCAAGCCCTCCCCAAGGGCCCGGCGAGTCGGAGCACCTGGCGGACTGGGGCTCCGACACCGTCCGAGGAACGACGGTGGAGCCCGGACAGGGCCTCGGCCCGCCGGACCCACCCTCACCCTGGGCCTTACTGAAGGGCACCTGGTGAACACCACCACTCCCGGCCGCGCCGCGGCCCTCCTCATCACGCTCCTGGCGGCCGCACTGGCCACCGTGGCGCTGGCTGCCCCCGCGCAGGCCGCCGCCTACCGCTACTGGTCCTACTGGCAGGGCGACACCGGCACCTGGGTCGCCGCCCAGACCGGTCCCGGCGACTACACCCTCGTCGACTCCGACGTCCAGGGCTGGCGCTTCGCGATCACCGCCGACATGCCCAGCCAGGCCCCGGACAACGCACCGGTGTTCGCCGACCTCTGCCCGGATCTCGCCGCCGCCGGCGCCACCACCGGCCAGCTCCGCGTGGCCGTCGTGATCGACGCCGGGTACGTCGCCGACGCACCGAAGGGACAGTCCCCGCCCGGGGATGTCGTCTCCTGCGTCACCGTGCCCGAGGGATCGACCGGCAACCAGGCCCTGGCCAAGGCGGGGGCGGTCGCCGAGGACGGCGGGATGATCTGCTCCATCAATGGCTATCCCGAGGGCGAGTGCGGCAACGAGGTCTCCGACGCCGACGCCGCGGCCGCAGCAACGGCCGCGAAGGACGAGCAGCCCAACCCCGCCGTCGTCGCTGCTGCCGCGACCACCGCTGACGCCACCTCGACAGCCGATTCGGGCAGCAGGCCCTGGGCCGGGTTCGCGCTCGGGGCCCTGGTCCTGGCACTGCTGATCGGTGCCGCCCTCTGGATCCCCAGGCGTCGCCGCGCCGCCCAGTCGGCCGAGTAGGCCCGCCGCCATGGCCCTGCCCACCACGACCCGACCCGGCCCCGCGCCCGTGGTCGGGATGAGCGGCCGGCTGCCCCGCAGCCTGCATCCGCTCGCGTGGTGGGCATGGGCGCTCGGGCTCCTGGTCGCAGCCTCGCGCACGACCAACCCCCTGCTGCTGGGGCTGATCCTGGGCTGCCTGGCCCTCGTGGTGGCGGCACGACGACCGGACGCCGAGTGGGCGGGCGCCTTCTCAGCGGCCCTGCGCCTCGGGGTGGTCGTGGTGGTCACGCGCACGCTGCTGCAGATCCTCCTCGGGGCGCCGGTCGGCCTCAGTGTCGCGTTCACGCTTCCCGAGATCGCCCTGCCGGACTGGATGGCCGGGGTCCGCCTCGGCGGCCTGGTCACCTGGGAGTCCGTGCTGATCGGCGCGGCGGAGGGCCTTCGGCTCGCGGTGATGATCGCGTGCGTGGGCGCGGCGAACTCCCTGACCCCCCCGAGCCGACTGCTGAGGTCGGTGCCCGCCGCGCTGTACGAGGTGGGCGTGGCCGTGGTCGTGGCCCTGACCTTCGCACCGCACCTGCTCGCCGACGCCCGCCGGGTCAGCGCAGCGCGACGCCTGCGCGGGCACGACGAGGGGCGCATCGCGGCGTTCGCCCGATCCAGCGGCCCCGTCCTCGACGGCGGACTCGAACGCTCCATCCAGCTGGCCGCGGCGATGGACAGCCGCGGCTACGGCCGTTCCGGCCAGGTCACCCCGCGGGAGCGCCGCGCCCAGGCAGGGCTGGTCCTCGCCGGGTTCGCCGGCGTGCTCGTCGGGCTCTACGGCCTGTTCGACGCGGCCGCTCCCGCGCGTGCTGGGCTGGCCGATGCTCGTCGGCGGGGTCCTCATGGCGATCCTCGGCCTGCGCGCAGCCGGTCGGCGAAGCCCCCGGACCGCCTACCGGCCCGACCCCTGGCGCTGGCCCGAGTGGTTGACCGCCGCGTCCGGCGCTGCGGTCGCCGCGACGTTCCTCGCATGGCCGCACACCGCGCTGCTGGTGCGGACCATCCCGCTGACCTGGCCCGAGCTGATGGTCGTGCCGGCCGTCGCGGTGCTGGTCGCCGTCGGTCCGGCGTTCTGGACACCCCCGCTCCCCGTCACCGGGCGGCCCCGCATGGCAGGAGAACACCCGTGACCAGCGCCATCCGCTTCGAGAACGTCAGTGTCACCTACGAGGGGGCGGACCGCCCGACGCTGCACGGCGTCGAGCTGGACATCCCCGAGGGTGAGCTCGTGCTGGTCGTCGGCGAGACGGGCTCGGGCAAGTCGACGCTGCTGCGCTGCCTCAACGGGCTCGTCCCGCACTTCACCGGCGGGACGCTGTCCGGCCGGGTCACGGTCGCCGGGCGCGACACCCGGACCAACCCCCCGCGCGAGCTCGCCGACGTCGTGGGCATGGTCGGCCAGGACCCGCTGGCAGGGTTCGTGGCCGAGATCGTCGAGGACGAGCTGGCGTACGGCATGGAGTGCCTGGGCATCGAGCCGGACACCATGCGCCGCCGGGTCGAGGAGACCCTGGACCTGCTGGGCCTCGCCGACCTCCGCCATCGGGCACTGACCAGCTTGTCGGGCGGTCAGCGCCAGCGCGTCGCGATCGGCGCCGCGCTCACCAGCCATCCGCGGATCCTCGTGCTCGACGAGCCGACCTCCGCCCTGGACCCGGGTGCCGCCGAGGAGGTGCTGGCTGCGCTCCAGCGCCTGGTCCACGACCTGGGCATCACCGTCGTGCTGGCCGAGCACCGCCTCGAGCGCGTCGTCCAGTACGCCGACCAGGTGCTCGTCGTGGCCGACGGCCGGGTCACCACCGGCGAGCCCGCGTTCATGATGGCCGGGGCGCCGGTCGCCCCACCCGTCGTCGAGCTCGGGCGCCTGGCCGGCTGGGATCCGCTGCCGCTGTCGGTCCGTGATGCCCGGCGCGCCGCGGGCCCCCTGCGCGCCCGGCTGCGCGCGCTGCCCGCGCCCGTCGATCCGGGCCCGGGCACCCCGACGGCGGCTCCCGCCGATCCGGAGGCCGGCCGGGTGCGGGTGCGCGACCTGACCGCCGGGTACCGCGGGGTCCCGGTGCTGCGCAAGGTCGACCTGGAGGTCGTCCCGGGCGAGGTCCTGGCGCTCATGGGGCGCAACGGGGCGGGCAAGTCGACCCTGCTGTCCACCATGGCGGGCATGCGGGCGCCGGACGCCGGCACGGTCCGGATGGGCGGCGCCGACCCCCGCGCGCTCGCCGGCCACGCCCTGCTCAGCACCGTCGGCCTCGTGCCGCAGGAGCCCGCGGACCTGCTCTACGCGACCACCGTCGGCCGCGAGTGCGGCGATGCCGACGCCTCCGCGCACGCCTCCGTCGGGACCACCGCCGGCATCCTGTCGGCCCTGGCTCCCGGGATCGACGCGAGCCGGCACCCCCGCGACCTGTCCGAGGGGCAGCGCCTGGCGCTCGCCCTGGCCGTCGTCCTGGCCGCGGGACCGACGATCCTGCTGCTCGACGAGCCGACCCGTGGCCTGGACTACGGCGCCAAGCGCCGCCTGATCGACTTCCTGCACACGGTCCGTCGCGCGGGCCACACCGTCGTGCTGGCCACGCACGACGTCGAGCTCGTCGCCGAGGTGGCCACCCGCGTGGCCGTCATCGCCGACGGGGAGATCGTCGCCGACGGCGCCACCGGGGCCGTCGTGCGCAGCTCGCCGCTGTTCGCGCCCCAGGTGGCCAAGATCCTCACGCCCGAGCCGTGGCTCACGGTGGGCCAGGTGGCCGAGGCGCTGGCGGAGTCGGTATGACCCCGCGCGCGATCCCGTTCTCACCGCGCAGCGGCGCGGCCGTCGCCGCGACCAGCGTGGTCGGCGTGCTCGCGTTCATCTGGCCGATGCTCGCCCCACGCGGCTCCGAGCTCCTGGCGCACGCCAGCGACGCCCCGCTGGTCTTCGGGCTGCTCGTGCCGCTGCTGATGGCCGTGACCCTGAGCCTGGTGGCCGACGGGGCGATCGGGGCGAAGGCCGATCGCGCTGCTCGGGGTCCTGGCCGCGACCGCCGCCGCCCTGCGTGCGCTCGGCGCGGGCATCGCCGGGCTGGAGCCGATCTGGATCGTGATCGTGCTGGGTGGGTACGCGCTCGGTGCCGGGTTCGGCTTCGTCCTCGGGGCGGTCTGCATCCTGGCCTCGGCCCTGCTCACCGGGGCCGTCGGCCCGTGGATGCCGTTCCAGATGATCGGCGCGGCGTGGGTCGGCCTCGGTGCCGGGATGCTCGCGGGGCGGCTGCCGGCACGGGGGGAGATCCCGATCCTCGCCGCCTACTCCGCGATGGCCGCGGTCGCCTACGGATGGCTGCTCAACCTGTGGTTCTGGCCGACGGCGACCGGACTGCCCGAGGCCCTGTCGTTCATCCCGGGAGCCGGCGCGGCGACCAACCTGGCGCACTGGTTCCGGTTCAACCTGACCACCTCGATGGGCTACGACCTGCCCCGCGCCGCGCTGACCCTCACCGCCGTCCTGCTGCTCGGCAGCCGGGTGCTCGCGGCGCTGCGGCGGACCAGCCGGATCGCGGCGTTCGACACCACGCCCAGGTTCGAGCCGCCCGTGGTGGTCGGCGCACCCGTTGCCGACGTGGATCCGATCAGCTGATGCGCGTGGACCTGCTCGGCACCGGCAGCGCGGACCGGTGGCCCAACCCGTGGTGCGCCTGCGACCGATGCCAGTGGGCGCGCGACATCGGGGTGCACCGGGGCCGGACCAGCGCCCTGGTGGACGGCTGCCTGCTGATCGACCCCGGTCCGGATGCCGGCGCCGGCGGCGTCGACCTGACCGGCGTGCGCACCGTGCTCATCACCCACGACCACCCCGACCACCTCGACCCGGCCTTCCTGCTCGCGTGGTCCTGGGCCTCGGGCCCGCGGTTGCTGGTGGCCGGGCCACCCGAGGCGATCGAGCGCTGCCGGGAGTGGGTCGGGCCCGAGGCGCCCGTGGAGTTCCGCGCGCTTGCGTCCGGCGACGTCCTCGCGGTCGACGGCGCCCACGGCGTGCTGAGCGTCCGCGCGCTCCCGGCTGCCCACTCCACCCGCGGAGGCCGGGCGCACGACGGCACCGCGCTGCTGTTCGAGGTCACCGGCGAGGACGCCGCCCTGCTCTACGCCACCGACACCGCCGCCCTCCCGCACGACGACCTCGCGGGCGCCTACGACCTGGTCCTGCTGGAGCTGACCTTCGGCGACATGACCGACCACGCCAGCGCGCACCTCGACCTGCCCTCGTTCGGCCACGAGGTCGCCCGGCTGCGCGCGGACGGCCGGCTGGCTCCCGACGCGCGGGTCATCGCCGTCCACCTGTCGCACCACAACCCCGTCGACCTGTCGCAGCGGCTGGTCGGGATCGGCGCCGAGGTGGTGCCCGACGGCACCGTCCTGCAGGTCGGCACGGTCGGGCGACGCGTGGGGCGGCGGCTGCTCGTGACCGGCGGGGCCCGCAGCGGCAAGAGCCAGCACGCGGAGTCGCTGGTCGCCGGGCGGATGCCTGTGACCTACGTGGCCACTGCGCCGACCTACCCCGACGACCCCGAGTGGGTCGAGCGGATCGCGAAGCACCGCCACCGCCGGCCGACGACCTGGCGCCTGCGCGAGACCGCCCAGGTCGCTGACCTGCTCCGCGAGGCCGAGCCGGCGGAGACCGTCCTGGTGGACTGCCTGACGCTGTGGGTGACGGCTGCGGTCGACCGTGCCGACGCCTGGGAGGACGCACCCGCCGCGGAGTCGGCCGTCGAGGAGGTCCTCGCCGACCTGCTCGACTCGCTGGGCGCGACGCAGGCCGACGTCGTGCTCGTCACCAACGAGGTGGGATCCGGGATCGCGCCCGCAACGACGTCGGGCAGGCTGTTCCGCGACCTGCTCGGGCGGGTCAACACGGTCGTGGCCGCCGCCTGCGACGACGTGGTGCTCGTGACCGCCGGCATCCCGCGAACCCTGAAGGGACGCACATGGACGACCTCGACCTGAGCCGGTGGAGCGAGGCGATCGTGCCCACCGACGCCGGGGCACGCGCCGCTGCACTGGCCCGCCAGGAGCTGCTGACCAAGCCGTCGGGCGCCCTCGGACGCCTCGAGGACCTGTCGGTCTGGCTCGCCGGCGTCACCGGGCAGTGCCCGCCACCTCCGATCCGGCGCCCAGCCCTGGCCATCTTCGCCGGCGACCACGGGGTGGCCCGCACGTCGGGGACCAGCGCCTACCCGCCTGAGGTCACCGCCCAGATGGTGGCCAACTTCGTGACCGGCGGGTGCCGCGGCCACCGTCCTCGCCAGGGCCCAGGGAGTCACCGTCCGCATCGTGGATGTCAGCGTCGACGTCGACTGGCCCACCAGCGGGCTGCCGGTCCCCGCAGACGTCACCGCCGATCGGATCCGACGTGGAAGCGGGTCGATCGACCGCGAGGACGCCATGACCCGCGAGGAGTGCGTCGCCGCCCTCCTGCTCGGAGCCCGGGTGGCTGACGAGCTCATCGACGACGGCGCGGACCTGCTGATCGCCGGGGACATGGGGATCGGGAACACGACGCCCGCCGCTGCCCTCGTCGGGCTCCTGGCCGATGTCGAGCCGGCGCGCGTGGTGGGCCGAGGCACGGGGATCGACGATGCGACGTGGATGCGCAAGACCGCCGCGGTGCGCGACGCCATGCGCCGGGGCCGTCCTGTGAAGGGCGACCCGATCGCCCTGCTGGCCACCTGCAGCGGACCTGACCTGGCCGCGACGACAGGGTTCCTGCTGCAGGCCTCCCTGCGGCGCACGCCGGTGATCCTCGACGGGGTCATCTCGTGCGCCTGCGCGCTGGTCGCGCACCGGGTGGCGTTCCGGGCCAGCCAGTGGTGGTGCGCGTCGCACCGCAGCACCGAGCCCGCCGCCGCCGCAGCCCTCGACAGGCTCGGCCTCGAGCCCCTGCTGGACCTGCGGATGCGCCTCGGCGAGGGGTCGGGGGCGCTGGTCGCGCTCGCGCTGGTGACCGCGGCCGGCGACCTGCTGCGCGACATGGCCACGTTCGCCTCGGCCGGCGTCAGCGATCGCGGGGCCGAGGGATCACCATGACCGTGGACGATCCGGTCCGGTTCGCCCTGGGGACGTTCACGCGGGTTCCGGTACCACCTCCGACCGTGGTGGATGCGACCGTTGCCGGGCGTGGTCTTGCCCTCGCACCGGCCGTCGGTGCTGCGATCGGGCTGGTCAGCGGGTCGCTCCTGCTGGTCACCGGCGTGGACCTGATCGCCCGGCTCCTGTCCGCGACCCTGGTCGTCGGCCCTCGCCGCGTGGATCACCCGGGGACTGCACTGGGACGGCCTGGCCGACGTCGCCGACGGGTTGGGCAGTGCGGCCGCTCCGGAGCGCGCGCGCGAGATCATGCGCCGTTCCGACATCGGGCCGTTCGGGGTGCTGGTCCTCGGGTTCACCATCGCCCTGCAGGTCCTGAGCATCGCGCAGCTGCCGGCGGGGGCGCCGGCGGTCGCTGCCTGGGTCCTGGCCGTGACCCTCGGGCGCCTCGCGGTGGCCGTCGCCTGCGGTCCGTGGGTCCAGGCTGCCCGCGCCGACGGGCTCGGGGCGATGGTGATCGGATCGGTCACCTCGGCACGGCTGGTGATCGCCGGGACGCTGGCGGCCGCGGTGGCCGTGATCGCGGCTGGGACCGGCCCGCTCGCCTGGTCCACGGCCCTGCTGTGGGGGCCGCTGGCGTCCATCGGGGTCGCGCTCGGCCTTGGCTGGCTGGCCCGCCGCCGGTTCGGCGGCAGCACCGGCGACGTCCTGGGCGCCACCGCGGAGCTGGCGACACTGGCCGTGCTGCTCGTCCTTGCCCTCCAGTGACCAGCACGGCACCGAGGACTCGGCGGGTCGGGTGTAACGGCGCACCGCCTGCCGGGAACATGGGGTTGTGAAGCGACTGCCGATCATCCTGCTGACCATCGGGCTGCTGGTGTCCTGTGCCCGGACCACCGATCCGGCTGCGGGTGGCGCCGATCCATCGAGCGGGGCCGCCGGCGGCGACTCAGCGGTCAGCTCGGACATGGTGAAGCCCGTCGGCGGCGACCTGCGGATCGGCAAGCCCTGGTACCTGGTGGGCGGGATGCTCGAGGAGTCGCCGTCGACCGACGTCACGCTGACCTTCGAGGAGGATCGGGTCGGCGGTCAGGGCCCGGTGAACGCCTACTCCGCCGACTACACAGCCACCCCCACCGGCGGCCTGGACCTCGGGGTGTTCGCGTCGACCCTGATGGCTGGCCCGGACGCGGACATGGCCGCCGAGGCCGAGCTCCTGGCCACCCTCGACAAGGTCGACGGATACACGACGGTCGAGGCCGGCGAGCTCTACCTCTTCGAGGGCGACATGAACGTCCTGACCTACGCGGCGGCACCCCGTCACAGCCGAGCCCACCATCTCGGCGGCGACCGAGAAGCTGTCCGAGGAGGTCGTCGGGCTCCCGGAGGACGAGGCGCAGTCCGCCGTCGAGGGTGCCGGGCTGACCTACCGCGTGGTCGCGCGCGACGGCAGGGCCCTGGTGGCGACCGACGACTACAGCGTCACCCGGATCAACGTCGCCGTCGACAACGGGACAGTCACCGAGGCCACGATCGGCTGATGCCCGAGGCCGCGCCGGGCCCTACTTCGGGGAGGACTCCACGAACGGCAGCCGGACGATCCGGGCCGGGACGGCCCGACCCCGGATGTCGATCGCGACCTCGTCGCCGAACGTCAGCGCCGGGTCGACCAGCGCCAGGGCGACGCCGGCCTTCAGCGTCGGGGAGAAGGTCCCCGATGTGGTCTCGCCGGCGTGCGACCCGTCGGGCCGCTGGACGGCCATGTGCGCCCGCGGAACCCCCCGGCCCTCCAGGAGCAGGCCGCGCAGCGCCCGCGGCCGGCCGGCCGCACGCTGGGCGACGAGGGCCTCGCGCCCCACGAACTCCGACTTGTCCCAGCCGACCGCCCACGACAGGCCCGCCTCGACCGGGGTGATCGAGGTGGAGAGGTCCTGGCCGTGCAGCGGGTAGCCCATCTCCGTGCGCAGCGTGTCGCGCGCTCCGAGCCCGCAGGGCGTCGCATGCTCGGCAATCCGCGCCCACAGCGCCGGCAGGGCCTCGACCGCGATGATCACCTCGTAGCCGTGCTCCCCGGTGTAGCCGGTGCGGCAGACCACCGCCGGGATGCCCGCGAACTCAGCCGTCGTGAAGGCCATGTACGGCAGGTCCTCGCCGGGCGCGAGCAGGCCGAGGTCGAGCATCACGTCGCGGCTGCCCGGGCCCTGGATCGCCAGGATCCCCTCCGCCTCGTGCAGGTCGGTCAGCGTGACGCCCTCGGGCAGGCCCGCGACCAGCGCGTCGCGGACCGTCGCGGCGTTCGCAGCGTTCGGCACGATCCGGACCTCGTCGTCGCCGAGGCGGTAGACGATCAGGTCGTCGACGACCCCGCCCTGGTCGGTGCACAGCATCGAGTACTGGGCCTGGCCGGCGCCGATCCGGTCCAGGTCGTTGGCCAGGATCCGGTTCAGGGCCGCTGCCGCACCCGGGCCCGACACCACGAGCTTGCCCATGTGGGAGACGTCGAACACCCCCACGGCGGTGCGCACCGCGGTGTGCTCGGCCACCACCCCGGTGGGGTACTCGATGGGCATCTCCCACCCGCCGAAGTCGGCCATCTTGGCCCCGGCGGCGCGGTGGGTCTCGGTCAGGGCGGTCCGGCGCAGAGTCACGGCGGCAGCCTACGCGGTCCGTCTGCCCGAGGACCGGGGCACGATGGCCGGGCCGACCTCGCACCTGTTCCCGTGGCACGCGTGGCGCCTTCGGGGTGTCAAGGATCCGGATCGCTCCGTCGACCGGATCCATGACACAAGCGCGACGGTTGTTGATTACGGTGGGGGCCATGACAACTCCCACCCTCACCCTCAGCACGTCCCTGCGCGGAGCCGACCTGCTCGTGGTGGGCGTCGCCCAGGATGCCACCGGGCCTGTGGTGGCCAGCAGCGCTTCCCTCACCGAGGAGCAACGGGCCGCCCTGACCGCCGCCGCCGCCGCGATCGGCGCCACGGGCAAGGCCGACGAGGTGCTGCGCCTGCCCGGCGAGCCGTTCGGCCTGCCCCCGATCATGACCACCGGGCTCGGACCGCAGGCCGACGCCTACCCCGAGGAGACACTGCGTCGGGCGGCCGGGGCGGCCCTGCGCGCGGCCTCAACGAAGCACGTGGCGGTGGCCCTGCCCACTGGGGACCACGCCAGCCTCGTGGAGGCGGTCGGCCTCGGTGCGGTCATCGGCGCGTACCGCTACCCCGGCAAGCCCGCCGGCCAGACCCCCCGCCCCACGCCCACCAAGCTGACGGTCCTGGTGGACGCCACGAAGGGCCTGAAGCAGTCCGCCATCCGGGCCCAGGTGATCGGAGAGGCCATCCACCTGACCCGCCGCCTCGTCGACACCCCGCCGGGCGCCCTGCCCCCGGCCGCCCTGGCAGCCGAGGCCGTCTCAGCCGTCGAGGGCACCGACATCGACATCGAGGTCCTCGACGAGGAGGCCCTGCGCACGCAGGAGTTCGGCGGCATCCTGGCCGTGGGGCAGGGCTCGGCCAACCCGCCGCGCCTCGTGCGGCTGTCCTACTCGCCGTCCGGGGCCGGCGCCCATCTCGCGCTGGTCGGCAAGGGCATCACGTTCGACTCCGGCGGGCTCTCGCTCAAGCAGCCCGCGGGGATGATCACCATGAAGTGCGACATGGCCGGGTCCGCCGCGGTGCTCGCCGCTGTGCGCGCCATCGCGCAGCTCGCAATCCCGCTGCGCGTCACTGCCTACCTGGCCATCGCGGAGAACATGCCCAGCGGCGCCGCCCAGCGCCCCGGCGACGTGATCACCGCGTACGGCGGCAAGACCGTCGAGGTGCTCAACACCGACGCCGAGGGACGCCTGGTGATGATGGACGCCCTGGCGCGATGTGCGGCCGACGAGCCCGACGCGATCATCGACGTGGCCACCCTGACCGGCGCGCAGGTCGTCGCGCTCGGCTCGCGGATCGCCGGCGTCATGGGCAACGACGACGGGTGGCGCGACGAGGTCCACGCTGCTGGGGAGTCCGCCGGGGAGCTGTCGTGGCCCATGCCGATCCCCGAGGAGTGCCGCCCCTCGTTGGACTCCCCCGTGGCCGACCTGGCCAACATGGGTGAGCGCAACGGCGGCATGATGACCGCCGCAGCCTTCCTGCGCGAGTTCGTCCCCGAGGGAGTGCCCTGGGCCCACATCGATATCGCCGGGCCGGCCTACGTCGACGGTGCGCCGTGGGCGTACAACGGCAAGGGCGCGACCGGGTACGGCGTCCGGACGCTCGTCGCGGTCGCCGAGCGGATGGCCGACCAGCAGGTCTGAGTGCAGCCCTGTCCGCGTTCGGCGCCGAACGCGGCTCCCGTGGCCCCCCGCGACGGCGCAACTGCTGGCAGGATGTGCCTGCGCACCCGCGCACGCGGGAGCGCAGGTTCACCCATCCTCGATCAGGAAGGTCCCCACGTGGCCGACAACCAGTTCGATGTCGTGATCCTCGGCGGAGGGAGCGGCGGCTACGCCTGCGCCCTCCGGGCATCCCAGCTCGGGTTGTCCGTGGCCCTCATCGAGAAGGACAAGCTCGGCGGCACCTGCCTGCACCGCGGCTGCATCCCCACCAAGGCCCTGCTGCATGCGGCCGAGGTCGCTGACACCGCGCGCGAGAGCGAGCAGTTCGGCGTGAGCACGACGCTCAACGGCATCGACATCGGCAAGGTCAACTCCTACCGCGACGGTGTCGTGGGCAAGCTCTACAAGGGCCTGCAGGGCCTGGTGAAGAGCGCCGCGATCACCTACGTGGAGGGCTCGGGCCGGCTGACGGCCGCCAACACCGTGGACGTCGACGGCACCGCGTACACGGGGCGCAACGTCGTCCTGGCCACCGGGTCCTACGCCCGCAGCCTGCCCGGCCTGGACATCGGCGGACGCGTGATGACCAGCGACCAGGCCCTCGAACCTCGACTACATCCCCGCCAGCGCGATCGTGCTGGGCGGCGGCGTGATCGGCGTCGAGTTCGCCTCCGTCTGGAAGTCCTTCGGCGCAGACGTGACGATCATCGAGGCGCTGCCCCGCTTGGTCCCGGCCGAGGACGAGGCGTGCTCGAAGGCCCTGGAGCGGGCCTTCCGCAAGCGCAAGATCGCGTTCACCACCGGCGTGCGCTTCGCCAGCGTGACCCAGGACGACAACGGTGTCGTGGCCACCCTCGAGGACGGCTCCACCCACTCGGCCGAGATCATGCTCGTGGCCGTCGGGCGCGGCCCGAACGCCGAGCGGCATGGGCTACGAGGAGGTCGGCGTCGCGATGGAGCGCGGCTGGGTGCTCGCCGACGAGCGCCTGCGCACCAACGTCCCCGGCGTGTTCGCGGTCGGCGACATCGTTCCCGGGCTGCAGCTGGCCCACCGCGGCTTCCAGCAGGGCATCTTCGTCGCCGAGGAGATCGCCGGGCTCAACCCGCCGCCGATCGACGAGCTCGGCATCCCGCGCGTGACCTACTGCGAGCCCGGAGATCGGCTCGATCGGGCTCACCGAGGCGCAGGCCAAGGAGAAGTTCGGCGCCGACGCCGTGGAGTCCTACGACGTACAGCCTCGGCGGCAACGGCAAGAGCCAGATCCTGGCCACCACCGGGTTCGTCAAGCTGGTCCGGCGCGTCGACGGTCCCGTCATCGGGGTCCACATGGTCGGCGCCCGCATCGGCGAGCAGATCGGCGAGGCCCAGCTGATCTACAACTGGGAGGCCTACCCTGCCGAGGTCGCCTCCCTCGTGCACGCCCACCCGACCCAGAACGAGGCCCTCGGCGAGGCGCACCTCGCGCTGGCCGGCAAGCCCCTGCACGCACACGCCTGAACACGTACCCGTCCATTCGATTAGGAGTCACGCAGATGTCGGTCACCGTCACCATGCCGCAGCTCGGCGAGAGCGTCACCGAGGGCACCGTCACCCGCTGGCTCAAGCAGGTCGGCGAGGAGGTGCGCGCAGACGAGCCCCTCGTCGAGGTCTCGACCGACAAGGTCGACACCGAGATCCCCGCACCCGCCTCGGGTGTGCTGCTGTCCATCGCCGCGGGCGAGGACGAGACCGTCCCCGTGGGTGCGCCGCTGGGAGTGATCGGCGCGGCCGGGGACGCCCCGGCAGGTGAGGCCCCCGCCGCGCCCGCGGCCCCTGAGGCGGCTGCGCCCGCCCCGGCCCCGGCTGCCGTGTCGGCGCCCGCACCCGTCCCCGCCGTGGCGGCTCCCCCGGCGCGCCCGGCGGTGGCGCCCGCTGCTGCGGCCGCTGCGGCCGTGCTCGGGACCGTGCCCCCGGATCCCAACCCGCCGCGCTCCGGCAGCCAGGCCGTCTCCGGCACGGAGACCCCCGTGATCCTGCCCGCACTGGGTGAGTCCGTGACCGAGGGCACCGTCACCCGCTGGCTGAAGAAGGTCGGCGACATGGTGTCGGCCGACGAGCCCCTGCTCGAGGTCTCCACCGACAAGGTCGACACGGAGCTGCCCGCGCCCAGCTCCGGGACGCTGCTGGAGATCCGCGTCCTCGAGGACGAGACCGCGGAGGTCGGCCAGACGCTGGGCGTCATCGGGACGCCGGCTCCGGCCGGAGCCCCGGCACCCGCCCGACCCCGGCTCCGGCCCGGCTCCGGAGCCAGTGGTGGCGACCGTGCCCGAGCCCGCGGCGCCTCCGGCGCCTGCCCCGGCAGCCGAGCCCCGCGCCCGGCCGCGCCTGCCGTGCCCCCGAGCCCTGAGGCCCCGAGCGCTGGGGCACACGCCGGCGCTGCACCGTCGGACCTCTACGTCACGCCGCTGGTCCGCAAGCTCGCATCGCAGTCGGGCGTGGACCTGTCGACCGTCCGGGGAACCGGCGTCGGAGGCCGCATCACCAAGCAGGACATCTTCGACGCGACGCACCGCCCCGCTGGTGCGGCGCCCACTGCGGCCGCTGCTCCCGTGGCTGCAGCGGTGGTGGCGCCCGCGGCGGCGCCGCCGGCCGCCCCGGCCACGGCCACCACGGCCGCTGCCCCCGCCGCGGTGGCAGCGCCCGGCACCGGCCGCTGCCGCACCGGCTGGCTCGGTCGCCGGTGCGCGCACCGAGAAGCTGACCCGCCTGCGCAAGGTGATCGCCGAGCGCATGGTGGAGTCGCTGCACGTGTCCGCCCAGCTCACCACGGTCGTCGAGGCCGACGTGACCCGGATCGCTGCCCTGCGCACCAGGCACAAGAACTCCTTCCAGGCGCGCGAGGGCGTGAAGCTGTCGTTCATGCCGTTCTTCGCGAAGGCGATCATCGAGGCGCTGAAGGCCTACCCGGTGGTCAACGCCTCCATCGACCAGGCTGCGGGAACGGTCACGTACCACGACGCCATCCACCTCGGGATCGCCGTCGACACCGAGCGCGGACTGCTGGTGCCCGTCGTGCGCGACGCCGACGACCTCAACCTCGGAGGGCTCGGTCGCAAGATCGCCGATGTCGCCGAGCGGACGCGCACCAACAAGGTGTCGCCCGACGAGCTGTCCGGCGGGACCTTCACGATCACCAACACCGGCAGCCGCGGGGCCCTCTTCGACACCCCGATCGTCAACCAGCCACAGGTCGCGATCCTCGGGCTGGGGGCGATCGTGCGCCGCCCGGTCGTGGTGGTCGACGAGACGGGTGCGGACTCCATCGCGATCCGCTCGATGGTCTACCTCGCGCTGACCTACGACCACCGGCTGGTCGACGGTGCCGACGCCGCCCGGTTCCTGACCACCCTCAAGGCGCGGCTCGAGTCCGGCGACTTCGAGGCGGAACTGGGCTGATGCGCATCGCTGTGACGGGTGCCTCCGGGCTGATCGGGGGGGCGCTCGTCCCGCACCTGCGCGCCCAGGGCCACGAGGTCGTGCGGCTGGTCCGACGGCCGTCGCCGACCGCGCCGGATGAGATCACGTGGGACCCGACGGCGGGCACGGTCGACCTGCGCGCGACTCGAGGGCGTGGACGCCGTGGTCCACCTCGCGGCGGCCGGGCGTGGGTGACCACCGCTGGACTGACGAGTACAAGGCGGTGATCCGGGACTCCCGCGTCGAGGGCACGACGCACGATCGCCACGGCGATCGCCGTCGCTCGAGCATCCGCCCCGCGTGCTGGTCTCCGCCTCGGCGATCGGGTTCTACGGGGACACCGGCGACCGCGACGGTCGACGAGTCCGACCCGCCGGGTCCGGCTTCGCTCGCGGACGTGGTCGTGGAGTGGGAGGCGGCTGCCGACCCAGCCCGGGACGCCGGGATCCGGGTCGTGCACCCGCGCACCGGGCTGGTCGTCGTCCGGCCGGGGAGGGGCCTGGGGCCGGCTGTGGCCGATCGTCAGGGTGGGCGTCGGCGGCAGGCTGGGCAGCGGACGGCAGTGGTGGTCCTTCATCTCACTGCGCGACGAGGTCGCCGCCCTGACGCTCCTGCTGGACCCACCTGGACGGGGCCGGTGAACCTCACCGCCCCGAACCCTGTGACCAACGCCGAGATGACCAGGGCGATGGGCGAGCTGCTGCAGCCGGCCGACCGTCCTGCCGGTCCCCGCCAAGGCCCTGCAGCTGGTCGCTCGGCGAGTTCTCCTCAGAGATGCTCGGGAGCATGCGGGTGCGGCCGACACGCCTGCTCGAGGCGGGCTTCGAGTTCCAGGACCCGACCATCGACCAGGCCCTGGCCGGGCCTGGGCCACGCGCTGACGATCACGGCCCGCCTCGCCCGACTGGTCACCCGCCCCGTCGGGTCCCTTCACGCAGTGACGTCGACGACCCGCCACCCCAGCGGGTCCGTGGGCTCCTCGGCCAACGTGACCGACCACCGGGTGAGGCCCGCCTCCGGCACGCTCTGAACAACCGATCCCCGGTCATCGACGAGGGCGTAGGCCGAGCGTTGGTCGACGACCTGGACGCGCACCTGCTCGCCCTGCCTCTCGGAACGCTCCACTGCGAGCACGCGGGAGGTCAGCCCCTCGGGGTGCAGCCCCCGCGCCCGGAGGTCAGCCACCACTGCGGCATCCGCCGACCACGCGGCCGAGCCGGGCTGGGCGTACGCCGCGAGGAGGTCGGGGTCAAGGGCGGTCAGAGCCTGGGCGCGGCGACGGTCGAGCTCGGCGAGCACCGCCCACCAGTCCGGCGGTTCAGCCCCGAGCGCGTCACCGGAAGCACTCCACAGTGGGGGCTGCTGTCTCGGCCGTCGCGCTCGGCCCGGGCGTCGGCCCAGTGCCGGTGCGCCCCGGTTCGACGGCCTCCCCCGCGGGTTCCCACCCCGCCGCCCCGGACCCGGCCCCTGCCCCGGGGGTGCCGGCATCGGCTCCCGCGACCCGCGCGACCCCGAGGACCGCCACGACAGCCACCACCGCCAGCGCCAGTGCGCGCCACGGCAGGCCGCGCCCACCACGAGCGCGCCCGCCGGGGCCAGGCGAGCGGCCGTCCCCCGTCAGGCGCGTCCCCTCCCCGCCAGCGGACCCCTCATCCAGCGAATGTTCCCGGGCTCGCCCACTCGCCCCGGTCCCCACGCCGCGATTCCCAGGGCGGCCGGGGCCCCGTCGCGCTGCGAGACACCTGGAATGCTGCTGCGCCACTGCGCCGCCGGCGACCGCCCCCCATCCACGCCTGCACCCTCCCCTGAGGTCGCCGATCAGGCAATCAGTCATCCACAGGCCGCGGCAGGGGGCACCTCGGGCTACCGTGGGTCCGTGACACTCCGGGTGATCGGCAGCGACGCGCCGGTGGACTACCAGGAGGCCTGGGACCAGCAGCGCACGTGGCACGCCGAGGTCGTCGACGGTGCCGAGCCTGACCTCCTCTGGCTGCTGGAGCACCCGCCGGTCTACACCGCGGGTCGACGCACCGAGCCCCTCGACCGCCCGTTCGACGGCACGCCGGTCATCGACGTCGACCGCGGCGGCAAGATCACCTGGCACGGCCCCGGGCAGCTCGTGGGCTACCCGATCGTCCGCCTGCCCGACCCGATCGACGTGGTGGCCCACGTGCGCCGGATGGAGGGGATGCTGATCGACGTGTGCGCCGCCCTGGGCGTCACCGCGGGCCGGGTCGAGGGCCGCTCCGGCGTCTGGCTCCCCGCTGACGACCGCGGCACGGAGCGCAAGGTCGCCGCGATCGGGGTACGGGTCTCCCGGGGCGTGACCATGCACGGCTTCGCGCTGAACTGCGACCCCGACCTGAGCTGGTACGACCGGATCGTCCCGTGCGGGATCCGCGACGCGTCGGTCACCTCGCTGTCCGCCGAGCTCGGGCGGGACGTCACCGTCGCCGAGGTCCGCCCGCTCGTCGAGGATCGCGCCGACCAGCTGCTCGGCCACTGAACCCCCTGCGCCAACCGGGCCCGGCGCGTAGGCTCTGGGCTTGTGACTGCACCTGACGGCCGCCGGCTGCTGCGCATCGAGGCGCGCAACACCGAGGTCCCCATCGAGCGCAAGCCCGAGTGGATCAAGACCCGCGCGCGCACCGGGCCCGAGTTCATGGCGATGCGCGAGCGCGTGGCCGGGGCGGGGCTGCACACGGTGTGCCAGGAGGCTGCCTGCCCCAACATCTACGAGTGCTGGGAGGACCGCGAGGCGACCTTCCTCATCGGCGGCGCCCAGTGCACCCGGCGCTGCGACTTCTGCCAGATCGACACGGGCCGCCCCGAGCCGCTGGACCGCGACGAGCCGCGGCGGGTCGCGGAGTCGGTGGCCACGATGGGCCTGCGCTACGCCACGGTCACCGGGGTGGCCCGCGACGACCTGCCCGACGAGGGTGCGTGGCTGTACGCCGAGACGGTGCGTGCGATCCACGAGCGCAACCCCGGATGCGGCGTCGAGGTCCTGATCCCCGACTTCTCGGCCAACCCGGAGCTGCTCGCCGAGGTCTTCTCAGCGGCGCCCGAGGTGCTGGCGCACAACCTCGAGACCGTCCCCCGGATCTTCAAGCGGATCCGCCCGGCGTTCCGCTACGAGCGCTCCCTGGACGTGATCACCCAGGCGCGCACGGCTGGGCTGGTCACGAAGTCCAACCTGATCCTCGGCATGGGCGAGGAGATCCCCGAGGTCCACGAGGCACTGGCGGACCTGCGCGCGGCGGGCTGCGACCTGATCACCATCACGCAGTACCTGCGCCCGACGCCGCGCCACCACCCGGTGGAGCGCTGGGTCCGTCCCGAGGAGTTCGTCGCGCTGGCTGACGTCGCCCGCGAGCTGGGCTTCCTGGGGGTCATGAGCGGGCCACTGGTCCGTTCGTCCTACCGGGCCGGGCGGCTGCACACACAGGCGATGGCCGCACGCACCGCCGGGTAGAATCCCGCCCATGTCGAAGATGGGCGATCGTACGCGCGTGATCCGGGACAACTACCGGATGGCCAAGGAGCAGGACCCCAAGCTGGGGTGGATCCTGCTGGGCATCCTGCTCCTGGGGATCGCATTCACCGTCGGGATGATCGCGGCCTTCGGCAACCCCTGGACGTGGGCGATCGTCGGCTCCTCGGCAACGATCGTCATCCTCTCGCTGGTCTTCAGCCGCAGGGCCATGAGCTCGGCCTACAAGTCGATCGAGGGCCAGCCCGGAGCCGCAGTGGCGGTGGTGCAGAACATGACCAAGGTCGGCTGGGGCATCACTCCCGCCGTCGCGGCGAACAAGCAGCAGGACCTCGTCCACCGCGCCATCGGCCGGCCCGGCATCGTCCTGATCGGCGAGGGCACCAGCCCTGGGCTGGCCGGGCTGATGGCCACTGAGCGCAAGCGCACTGCGAGGTTCGTCTCCGAGGCGCCGATCACCGAGATCACGATCGGCTCCGCCGAGGGCCAGGTCGAGATCGCCAAGCTCGACAAGCACCTGCGCAAGATGCCCAAGGTGCTCGCCCCGGGCGAGGTCACGACGCTGCGCAAGCGCCTGGACGCCCTGGCCAGCGCACCGGTGCCGATCCCCAAGGGCCCCATGCCCAAGAGCGGCCGGGTCCCCCGCGGCGGCAAGCTGCGCTGACCGTGGACCGCGCCGACATCGGCTCGTCCACCGCCGGGCCACTTCCGCAGGACGCTGCCTACCGCGGCCAGCGCCTGGGCCTTCCCGAATCCGGGCCCGGGTCGATGGCGACCCTCGGTCGCCGGGTGGTGGCGCTGTTCATCGACTGGATCGCCGCGATGATCATCTCGCGTGCGCTCGTGGGCACGCCGGAGACGACGCTGGAGTCGTTCGCGACGCTCGGGATCTTCGCCGTCGAGGTCACGGTGCTCACCTGGCTGTGGGGCTCGTCGTTCGGCCAGCGGATCGTGGGTCTGCGCGTGGTCGGGCGGACCCGTCGCCTGGGGTTGATCGCCGCCCTGCTCCGCACCGTCCTGATCTGCGTCGTGCTCCCCCCGCTCATCTGGGACGCTGACGGGCGAGGCCTGCACGACCGCGCCGTCGACAGCGTCGTCATCCGGGCCTGAGACGCTCCGGGCGCTGCCGGCGGGGACCCGGCGGGAGGCAGCCGTAACGGGCAGGAAACAATAGGGACACGGACGGGAAATCGAGCCCTCATAGCGTCCAGAGCGCACCGGCAGCCCCGAGGCTGTCAATCCCGGACCCACACCTGGGTCGCACTACGCGCCCCTGCAACCAGGAGGTTGGTTTGTTCAGCACCGCGGACGAAGTCCTCAAGTTCATCAAGAAGGAGGACGTCAAGTTCGTCGATGTCCGCTTCTGCGACCTGCCCGGCGTCATGCAGCACTTCAACGTGCCCGCTGAGGGACTCCCGGAGGAGTTCTTCACCGAGGGCCAGATGTTCGACGGATCCTCGATCCGCGGCTTCCAGGCCATCCACGAGTCGGACATGAAGCTCATCCCCGATCTCGGCAGCGCCTACCTCGACCCCTTCCGGGTCGAGAAGACCCTGATCATCAACATGTCGATCCGTGACCCGTTCACCGACGAGCCGTACAGCCGCGACCCGCGCAACATCGCGATGAAGGCCGAGGCGTACCTGCAGTCGACCGGGATCGCCGACACCGCGTTCTTCGCCCCCGAGGCTGAGTTCTACATCTTCGACTCGGTGCGCTTCGAGACCAAGCAGAACGCCGGCTACTACTTCATCGACTCCATCGAGGGCAAGTGGAACTCGGGTACGGAGTACGAGGAGGACGGCAGCCCCAACCGCGGGTACAAGACCCCGTACAAGGGCGGCTACTTCCCCGTCCCGCCGGTCGACCACTTCGCCGACCTGCGCGACCAGATGAGCCTCATGCTGGCCCAGGTCGGCCTGACCGTCGAGCGCGCCCACCACGAGGTCGGCACCGCCGGCCAGGCGGAGATCAACTACCGCTTCGACTCGCTGGCCAAGGCCGCTGACGACGTCATGAAGTTCAAGTACGTCATCAAGGGCGTCGGCTGGGAGGCGGGCAAGTCCGTGACCTTCATGCCGAAGCCGATCTTCGGTGACAACGGCTCGGGCATGCACGTGCACCAGTCCCTGTGGAAGGACGGCAAGCCGCTGTTCTACGACGAGGCCGGCTACGGCGGCCTGTCGGACATGGCGCGCTGGTACATCGGCGGGCTGCTCAAGCACGCCCCGTCGCTGCTCGCATTCACGAACCCGACGGTGAACTCCTACCACCGGCTGGTCCCCGGCTACGAGGCCCCGGTCAACCTGGTCTACAGCCAGCGCAACCGCTCGGCATGCATTCGCATCCCGATCACCGGCTCGAACCCGAAGGCCAAGCGCATCGAGTTCCGCGTGCCCGACCCGTCGAGCAACCCGTACCTGGCGTTCTCGGCGATGCTCATGGCCGGCCTGGACGGGATCAAGAACAAGATCGAGCCCCGCGAGCCAGTCGACAAGGACCTCTACGAGCTCCCGCCGGACGAGGCTGCGGACATCCCGCAGGTTCCCGCATCGCTCCCCGAGGTGCTCGACGCGCTCGAGGCCGACCACGCCTACCTCACCGAGGGCGGCGTGTTCACCGACGACCTCATCGAGACGTGGATCGCCTACAAGCGGCTCAACGAGGTGGACCCGATCCGCCTGCGCCCGCACCCGCACGAGTTCGAGCTGTACTACGACATCTGATCGGCAATGTGGCTCTGACCTGCGACGATGCCTGCACGGATTCCGGCGTAGTCCAACGGTAGTCCAAAACGCTCGAAAGTCAGCACCCTCGTTGGGGGCTCCATCCGCACCTGGATGGGGCCCCCGACGGCGTCCAGCGAAGCAGCCGGTGCCTGCCCCGACGGTGCCCCTGTCCACCTCCGGAACCCTCGCTACGGCCGCAACACCGCGACCGCTCAGCACCAGAGAACGCCCGCTACGCGGCGGTAGTGGCTACGGGCGTCCTGCGGGCCCTGGTCGCCGACGGCCGGCCGGCTTCGCGCTCACCAGGGCGGGGCGGCCGGTCTCCACTCGATGCCGACAGTCGATCCCGGTCAGCGCGGGAGGTGCGATGCGGAAGAGCTCTGGCTCGTGGTCCACTACCGGGTGAGGAGAGGGGGCCACAGGTGGTGCGGTACCGGACGACTCCGGCTGATCGTGCGCCGCTGCCTGCCAGCTATCAGCGGGAGCCGCGCTACCTGGGTTATCGCGATGTCGACCTTGCCAAGCCGTACGCGAGGTTCTTCAGCCCGCGGACGCGGCCGATCCAGGCCCATGTCCAGCTGGCGCTGGTCGCCGGGATGTCCCCGCCCGAGTACGGCTACGAGGTGCAGCAGGCTCCCGAGCGTCTGCGGGCGCCGGGCTATGAGGCCCTCGAGACCGGGTGGACCCGCTTGGATTCCGGGGTGGTCATGGTCAGTGTCCTGACCGACATGCCCGACGTGACCGCCGACATGTGGGACTGGTGGTTCGGGTGGCATGGCCGGGAGACCGCGCGGTACAAGCTGTGGCATCCCGACGCCCACCAGTTCGCGGCGGTGGGACAGGACCGCAGCGCGATCCCCGGGCTGACCGACCAGCAGCGCTACGTGGGCAACGTGTCCTACGTTGATGAGTACATCGGCGGGGTGCTCCAACCGTTGGCGATCCGCTTCCTGGACCCCACCGAGCTGGGAATCGGAGAGTCGCCGGGCACGACCCACATCTGTGCCCGGGTCTCGTTGAGCACGTTGCCGATCGCATTCGGCTGGTTGATCCACCAGGTGCGCCCGACGGAACACGGTGCCGAGATGCGCAGCCGGTTCTTCCTCAACGACCCGGAGCTTCTCGACCTGCCGGCCGCCTCGCTGGCAGCCGACGGTCCCGGGGCCCGCCTCCTGCGCACCCCGGCTGTGCAGCGGGCCCTCAACCCGCTGCTCCCGGCGGTGACGTCACGGCTGATGCCCGCCTCGATCGGGACCGACATGATGTTCCACTGCGCCGCGGAGATGAACCACCTGGCCGGGATCCTGCCAGCGCTCCACGAGCAGTTCCGCGGACAACCCTGAGCCGAGGACGTACCACCGGGCAACGTGGGCCTGCACGCCGGCAAACCCACGCCCGCTCAAGACACACCGCGCGCGTCCACAGGCGGCGGGATGCCGCGCCTGGTATCCGACGGATCGCGGTTGAATCGAGCACGTGCCGATGAGTTGGGGCGCCCAAGAACGGGGCCGGTCGGCTACGGGTGGTCCGCGTCCCGGTCAGGCAGCCCGTAAGGGGGGGCCTTCATGAGCAGGCCTCGAAGTGTCGGCTCCCGGATTCGGTCCACTCGGCCCAATAGGAGCTGGAAGCCGGTGGTGGTGGGCGTCCAGACGCAGGTGGCTGGGAGCCGCGGTCGAAGGGGCGGAGCAGCTGTCCAGCGGGCTTGTTCAGGAGTCCGTGAAGAAGTCCAGCAGTGGTTCGGTCAGGCGCTTGGGGGCGGTGTTGGCCGTGTTGTGCGACGAGCGGGGGATCTCCAGCGCACGGGAGTGGGGCACGGTGGTGGCCAGGGTGTCGCAGATGTCCTTGAAGTAGCGCGAGCTACGTGACCCGTAGGCCAACAGGACCTCCGCGTCGATGGTCGAGTACTCGGACGCGGGGCCCTGGTGGTCCAGGATGCGGCGCACCTCTGGACTGAGGGTGGGAAGCAGGGCGACCATCTGCTTGCCGGGCGGAGTATGCAGGAAGGCCCGGACACCCCAGGTCTGCAGCCAGTGCGGCATCTTCGCGGCTGCCGTGTCCGGATGGATCTGGCCGGCCTGGACGAACGCCTCGACGAGGTCACCGGCGGCGATGGCGGCGTCGAAGGGGTCGATGAACCCGCGGGGGAAGTCCACCCCGTCCAGCGCGATCCCGGCGTCGTAGGTGGCGATGCGATCCAGCGGCAGCGTGAGTCCGGCGCGCAGCGCCACGAACCCACCGCCACTGTGGCCGAACAGATTGCGCGCACCTGTGTGGGCTAGCACCGCAGCCAAGTCGTCCAGGTCGGTCTGGGCGGTCTCATCGCCGGTCAGGGCGGCCGAGTCGGGCCGACCTCGCCGGTTGTACAGGTGCACGGTGAAGCCTGTTGCGAGCCGATCCGCCAGGTGGCGGTAGTCGCGGACCGTCACCCCAGCGCCGTGGAGGACCACCAGGCCTGGGCCGGAGCCGATCGTGTGCACGTTGACTCGTGCGCCGCCGCCACCGTCGATCGTCTCGATTCGCATGGAGCCTCTCAATACTGTGAACGTAGTTAGCAGTTTATCATGGGCGCCATGTCGGGAGTCAGTCCGCAGACGATCTGGAACCGCCCGGTCCGCGGCACGCGGGGACCGCACAGGGAACTCAGCCGTGACCAGATCGCGGCCGCCGCGATCGAGCTGGCAGATGCCGGTGGCCTTCGGTCGGTCACCATGCGCGCCGTCGCCGAGGCCGTGGGAATCAGTGCCGCCGGGTTGTACCGGTACGTGCGCAGCCGCGACGAGCTGATCGCGCTGATGGTCGACGCGGCGCTGGAGGACATGACATTGCCCATCCCGAACGGCGACTGGGAGACGCCAGCTCCTGGCGGTGGCGCACGAGCTGCTGCGCGTCTACATCGCCCACACCTGGCTCGGGGAGGCCGCCTTCGGATCGGGCCCAGCCGGACCCAACGCCCTGCGCTACTT
>CAWEVG010000018.1:0-103228 GCA_963812395.1 uncultured Actinomycetes bacterium | reverse complement strand
GTACATGGCCTCGATCAGGTCGGCGAAGTGCTCCTCCACGGCCTTGCGCTTGACCTTCAGGCTGGCGGTGAGCTCGCCCTCCTCCTCGGAGAGGTCTCGAGGCAGGACGGCGAACTTCTTGATCGTCTCCCACCGGTTCAGGCCCTCGTTGAGGGTGTCCACGTCGGCCTGCAGCGACTCGCGCACCTGAGCGGACTGCGACAGGGCCTCGAAGTCCCCGGACAGCCCGTTCTCGGCGGCGAACTTCTCCAGCGCCTCGGGGTCCAGCGAGATCAGGGCGCTGGCGTAGTTGCGGTCGGCGGCGTGCACGACCAGGTTCGAGGCCAACGCGGAGATCACCTTGAACTGCGCGGCGATCTGCCCCGGGGCGATGTACTTGCCTCCGGAGGTCTTGACCAGGTCCTTCTTCCGGTCGGTGATCTTCAGGCGGCCCTTGTCGTCGAGTTCGCCGATGTCGCCGGTGGCCAGCCACCCACCGGGCAGCAAGGTCTCGGCATTGATCTCGGGCAGGTTCCAGTAGCCCTTCATCACGTGCGGGCCCTTGAGCAGCACCTCGCCGTCGGAGGCGATCATCACCTGCGTGCCGGGCAGCGGCTGTCCGACGGAGCCGAACACCAGGTCGTCCGGGCGCACCACGCAGGCCGCCGCGCTGTTCTCGGTCAGGCCGTAGCCCTCGATGATCGGCAGCCCGGCGGCGTCGAACCAGCGGGCCACGTCACCGTTGAGCGCCGCGGACCCGGAGATCATCACCCGCATCCGACCACCGGTGAGGGCCTGGATCTTGGAGAACACCAACTTGTCGGCCATGGCCAGGCGGGCCGGGGCCATCGGCCCGGCGAACTGCCCGGCGCGCTGCTTGGCCTTGATCTCGGTCGACGCCGCGAACGCCCAGTCGAAGATCTTGGCCTTGGCCCCACCCCCGGCCTTGGCCTTGGCGTTGGCACCCTGGTAGATCTTCTCGAAGATCCGCGGCACCCCGGCCATGATCGTGGGCTGGACCACCGGCAGGTTCTCCACGATCTTGGGCACCCGGCCATCGATGTAGCTGACGAACCCGACCTGGAACGCCGCCGAGAGCAGCACCTTGCCGAACGAGTGCGCCAACGGCAGCCACAGGAACTGCACATCATCCGGGCGCACCACCCCGAGGGCCTCCATGCTGCGACCCTGGAACACCCAGTTGCTCTGCGGCAGCATCACCCCCTTCGGCCGACCCGTCGTGCCCGAGGTGTAGATCAGGGTGGCCAGCGAGTCAGGGGTGATCGCGGCCACGGCCCGTTCGATCGTGTCGGGCTGCTCGGCCAGGCGCTGCGCACCCAGAGCCGCCAACTCCGCCCAGGACAGCACCCGATCACCATCGCCGGCACCCTCGATCAGGATGATCTTGTCCAGGGAGGGCATCTGGGACAGCTGGGTCAGCGCCTTGTCCGCCTGGGACTGGTCCTCGGCAACGAGGAACCGGGCCCCCGAATCGTTGACGATGTAGGCGAAGTCATCCTCGCCGGTGCTCGGGTAGATCGTCGTGTTCGCCCCACCAGCCAGCATCACCGCACCATCGGCCAGGACCCACTCCACCCGGGTGTTGCTCGCGATCGCCACCCGGTCCTCAGGCTGCAGGCCGAGGACCAGCAGACCGGCCGCCAGCCGGGTCATCTCGGACCCGGCCTCCTTCCAGGTCCGCACCTGCCAAGTCCCGTCAGGGTTCGGCGACCCGAACGCGGGGGCGTCCGGGGTGCGCGCAACCCTGTCCAGGATCAACTGGGACAGCGTCGGCGCCGACGGCGGCAGCGGAGCATCCAGAGACCCCGAGATGGGACCCGTCGGCTCGGCGGCCAGATCGTCTGCCAGCAGGCTGACATCGTCCTGCGCGTCGGGCTCACTCACCGAAGCAACGAACGCCTCCCCCACATCTCGGCCCGCGTGCTCCAACTCATGCTCGATGTCCTCAGCATGTTCACCAGTCCTGCTCATGTCGTCCTCCTCGTCGTGAGTCGAACCCGTGCGGTGCACTTCGGCGCCCGCGGCCGGAACGGAGTCATCACGGTGACACAGGTCACATCCCCGGCGCGACGGTGGGCGGAGGCCCAACTGATCCAAGCGAGCCATCGAGCAGGTGGGCTACCAGCAGGATGCCCGCCCCGGCGTGCCCACGCTTCACTGCGTGCCGCCGGCCCTCGAGCTACACCGGCCACCCCGAGCACGGCGGCCGCCCCCGAGCACCGGTCCGGACGATGTTGTCCGGGCCCGAGCACGTCGGTGCAGTTCCTGAATCGGTCGATCCGGCTCGACCCGACCACGCTGCGAGCGACGCCGCCTTCGTATCAACCTGATCACCCGCGGACAACGTGAGCCCCTTCGGTCCTGGAGCTGAGCTGCGGTACACCTCGACGTAGCCTTCAGGGATTCCTCGCCGAGGAACCGGACCTGACCATCACGATCAACCGGCCCGACCTCGAGCCGGCCATGACCGGTCGCCCCCTGGCACGAATGTCGCCCAGGACGGACCCCCTGGGCGACTCTCCGCCGGAGGCTGAGGCGACGACCGCGACGGTGGGTCCTGCCGGGAGGGCGTGGCGGTCGTGGGGCGCGTACATTCGCGGCCATCGAACGTGGAAGGAAGAAGACGATGACGACCGTGCCGATCGCCGCTTCGGACCTGACGTGGTTGAACATGGACCTGCCGACCAACCTGATGGTCGTCAACGGGCTGATGTGGTTCGACGAGGAGCCGGACTGGGAGGCCGTCCGCGAGGTCCTGCGCAGCCGTCTGGTCGAGGGGTTCCCGGTCATGACCCAGCGGCCGGGTCAGGTCGACGGGGGTTGGGTGTGGGAGGACGACCCGGACTTCGACTTCGACCGGCATGTCCGTCACGTGACCCTGCCGGCGCCGGGGGACCGGGCCGGCGCCCAGGACTACATCTCCGGCCGGGTCAGCCAGCCGTTGGACCGGGACCATCCCTTGTGGGAGTTCGACCTGATCAGCGGGTACACGAATGCCGAGGGCGGCGAGGGTGCGCTGATCCTGGCCCGGTTCCACCACGTGCTGGCCGACGGGATCCGGATCGTGCAACTCATCCTCGGCCTGTGCGACGTCGACGAGGACGCGGCCCCGCCCGCGGTGGGCCGGACGTCGTCGTCGCGGAACCCGGTCACGATGGTGGCCGGGGCAGCCCGGGATGTCGTGGGCAATGTGGCGTCCTTCGCCGGTGACGTGGCCTCCGCGGCGGTGTCCGCGGTCCCCAAGGTCCCCGGGATGCTCGGCGGTCTGGGTCGGAGCACCTTCTACGAGGGCTACGGCCTGGTCGTGAAGCCCACCAAGGTCACCGATGCAGTGTCTGCGCTGTCCTCGGAGGACAACCTCGCCCTGAACACCTGGCGCTCGGCGAGCCGGCTGACCCTGTGGGGTCACGAATCGAGGCTGGTCGCCGACCAGGCCCCCGACGTCGCGAAACGTGTCAGCTGGGTGGCCGGGATCGACCTCGACCAGGTCAAGGCGGTGGGCGCCGCGCACAACGCCACCGTGAACGACGTCCTGCTCGGCGCCGTCTCGCTCGGGCTGTCGGCCTACCTGCAGGAGCGGGGGCGGGAGGTCCCGTCGGAGACCAACTTCCTGGTCCCCATCGCCCTCAAGCCGATCGACATGTCGCTTCCCAAGGAGTTGGGCAACCACTTCGCGATGGTGATGTTCCCGATGCCGCTGGGGATCACCGAGGTCGATGCACTCCTGGGCGAGGTGCGCTCGAGGATGGCCCGGATCAAGAACAGCGCCGAGGCGATGATGATCTTCGGCGTCCAGCGCGCCGTGGCCGAGACACCCCAGAGGATCAGCCAGAACCTGACCCGGTTCGTGGCCAACAAGTCCGTGGGCCTGCTCACCAACGTCCCGGGCCCGCGCGCCCCGATCTACCTGGCCGGCCACAAGGTCGCCGGCATCCTCGGGTGGGTGCCCACCTCCTCGGACCAGAGCATCGGTCTGTGCATCTTCAGCTACGACGGCCACGTCAGCATCGGCATCGCCACCGACGCCGGGATCATCCCCGACCCCGACCGCCTCGAGGACCTCATCCAGGCCGGGTTCGCCGACCATGGTGGCCGCCTCCTAACAGGACATACCCCCCCGGGACACCCTGCGGGCGATATGTCCGACTCGATTCTATCTAACGTTCGTTATACACTCGTCCTCCCACTCCAGGAGGATGCACATGGATCCGCTCGCCATCGACCGCTCTGTCGAGGGCCTCAGCCAGGTCAAGGACCGCTGGGCCCGACTCCCGATCCGGGAGAAGATCCGCTATCTCGAGCAGGTCCGCGACCTGTTGGTGGACAACGCGGACGCGTGGGTGGCCGCCGGGGTGCAGCTCAAGGGCCTGGACCCCAGGGCGCCGATCGTCGGGGGCGAGGAGTGGCTCGGTGGCCCGTATCCGACCGCCGCGTGGCTGACCGACATGATCGGGACCCTCGACCCGGCTGTCGACCGGTGCGGACCCGCTGGAGGGTGTGCGGATCCGGACCCGCCCGGACGGCCAGGTGATCGCCGGGGTCTTCCCCTCCAACGCCTACGACCGGCTGCTGCTCAACGGCTACGAGCTGGATGTGTGGATGCAGCCCGGCGTGACCCGGGACTCGTTGCGCGACACGGTCGCCTCCTTCTACCGCCAGTCCGATCCCACCGGTGCACTCACCCTGGTGCTCGGCGCCGGCAACGTCGCCGCGATCCCGATGCTCGACGCGCTGTACTGCCTGTTCGTCGACGGCCACGTGGTCGTGCTGAAGATGAACCCGGTCAATGAGGCGTACGGCCCGGTGTTCGCGCGGGTCCTCGATCCGCTGATCCGCGACGGGTACCTGGCCATCGTGTACGGCGGGGCCGACGTCGGGGAGCACCTGACCGGCAGCGACCTCGTGGACACGGTGCACATCACCGGCAGCGAGCGCACGCACGACACCATCGTCTTCGGTCCCGGTGAGGCCGGGCAGGAGGCGAAGGCCGCGGGAACGCCCCGGTTCGTCAAGCCGATCCGCTCCGAGCTGGGTGGGGCCAGCCCGACGATCGTCGTCCCGGGCCCGTGGAGCAAGGCCGACATCGCCTACCAGGCCCAGCACCTGGCGACCCAGAAGCTGTTCTCCGCCGGGCACACCTGCGTGGCGTCCCAGGTCCTGATCCTCCCCGAGGGCTGGGACCGCAAGGACCAGCTCCTCGACGCGCTGCGCTCCGCGCTGGCCGGCGCACCGGACCGCGCCCCGTTCTACCCGGGGACCCAGGAGCGCCAGGACGCCTTCCGCGCGGCCAACCCCGACGCCGAGGCGATCCCCGGCCCCCAGGACCGCACCCTGCTCGTGGACGTGGATCCTGACAGCGACCACCCGGGGTTCCACGACGAGATGTTCGGCCCGATCTACCTCACCACGGCGATCGACGGTGCGGATCCCGGGGACTTCCTGGCCAAGGCGGTCGCGTTCGCCAACGAGCGCCTGCACGGCAACCTCGGGGCGAACATCCTCATCCACCCGCAGACCGCCAAGGAGCTCGGGCCCCAGCTGGAGCAGGCGATCGCCGACCTGCGCTACGGCTGCATCGGGGTCAACGTGTGGTCCGCGTTCGCGTTCCTCTCCCCGCGTGCAGCGTGGGGCGCCTACCCGGGGAACACCGCGACCGACATCCAGTCGGGAACCGGCGTGGTGCACAACACGCTGATGTTCGACCGCTCGCAGAAGTCGGTGACCCGGGCACCGTTCCGCCCCTTCCACCGCTCGCTGGGCCATCCGCTGGATGGCCTGACGGTCAAGCCGCCGTGGTTCCTGGACAACAGCACCGCACGGAGCACCGCGCGCGCCTTCACCATGTTCGCCGCCGACCCCAAGCCCACCCGCCTTCCCGGCATCTTCATCCCCGCCGTCCGCGGCTGACTGAGAGGAACCACCCATGAACTCCACTGTCGAGAAGTCCGCGGAGCACTGGGACGTCGTCATTGTCGGGTCCGGCTTCGGCGGCTCCGTGGCCGCGCTGCGACTGAGCGAGAAGGGCTACAGGGTCCTGGTCGTGGAGTCCGGTCGTCGGTTCACCGACGAGGAGCTGCCCAAGACCTCGTGGCGGCTGCCCAAGTTCCTCTGGGCGCCGGCCGTCGGGATGTTCGGCATCCAGCGGATCACCCTCCTCAACGACGTCCTCGTGCTCTCCGGTGCCGGCGTCGGCGGCGGATCGCTGGTGTACGGCAACACGCTGTACGAACCCCTGGACGACTTCTACGAGGACCCGCAGTGGAGCCACATCACCAAGTGGCGTGAGGAGCTGGCCCCGCACTACGAGCAGGCCAAGCGCATGCTCGGCGTGGTCGAGAACCCCGTGGACACCCCCGCGGACCAGGTGATGCTCGAGGTGGCCCGCGATCTGGGCGTGGCCGACACCTTCCACCGCACCCAGGTGGGGGTGCTGTTCGGGGAGCGCCCGGGCGAGGACGTCGACGACCCGTTCTTCGGCGGCGCGGGCCCGGCCCGGACCACGTGTACGAGCTGTGGCGCGTGCATGTCCGGCTGCCGGGTCGGGGCCAAGAACACCCTGCCCAAGAACTACCTGCACCTGGCCGAGGGCCTCGGCGCGCAGATCCGGCCACTCACGACGGTCACCGCGATCGAACCCCGGCCCGAGGGCGGCTACGAGGTGTCCATGCGCGCTGCCGGCCCCGGCGCCGGACGGCCGACGCAGCTCGCAGGTCAGCGCCGACCACGTCATCCTGGCCGCCGGGCACCCTGGGCACCCAGCAGCTGCTGCACCGGCTGAAGGCCGACGGCGTGCTGCCCGGCATCTCCGACCGCCTCGGCCAGCTCACCCGCACGAACTCCGAGTCGATCCTGACCGTGGAGGCACGCGACCTCGAGGTCGACTACTCGGTCGGCCCGGCCATCACGTCCTCGATCCACCCGAACGAGCACACCCATGTCGAGCCGGTTCGCTACGGCCGGGGCAGCAACGCGATGGGCCTGCTCAGCGCCGTGCTCACCGAGGGTGACCGTCCCGGCGAACCCCCAGTGCCGCGGTGGCGCCGGTTCGCCGCCGCCGTGCGGGAGAACCCGGGATCGTTCCTGCGGTCGCTGTCCGTCCGGCGCTGGTCGGAGCGGACCACGGTGATGCTGGTCATGCAGAGCCTCGACAACTCCCTGAACCTGAGCCTCAAGCGAGGCCGGTTCGGCCGGCGCCTGACGTCGACCCAGGGCACCGGGGCACCCAACCCCGCCTGGATCCCGGAGGCGCACGAGGTGACCACGCGGTTCGCCGAGAAGACCGGTGGCGAGGCTCGCGGCACCTGGAACGAGGTGCTGAACATCCCGATGACCGCGCACATCCTCGGCGGCTGCCCGATCGGCGACAGCCCCGAGACCGGGGTGCTCGACCCCTGGCAGCGCGTGTACGGCCACCCCGGCCTGCACGTGATGGACGGCGCCGCCGTCACCGCCAACCTGGGCGTGAACCCGTCGCTGACCATCACCGCCCAGGCCGAGCGCGCCATGTCGTTCTGGCCGAACAAGGGCCAGCCGGACCCACGGCCGGAGGTCGGGCGCGACCTACACGGCGGTCGGCGCCGGTGTCGCCTCAGCGACCGGCCGTCCCGGACCATGCGCCCGCTACCCTGCAGTGGTGAGGGCAGACGACGCGACCCAGCTCGAGGATCACGCCCCGGCTGCTGAGGAGCGGATCCTGCAGGCGACGATGGCCGCCCTCGCCGCCCTCGACCCCGCCGCACTGACCATCAAGCAGATCTGCCAAGCCGCCCAGGTGACCGCGCCCACGATCTACTACCACTACGGCAACAAGGACGGCCTGCATCGCGGCCGCAGTCGAGCGCCTGGTCGCCGACTGGCTTGCGGCGATGGACGCTGCGGTCGACCGACGAGCCCCCCTGGAGGCGACGATCGCCCAGGCGATCGTCGGCCTGGACCGAGGCCATCACCTCGCCCAGCCGGCCGCTGGCCGTGTTCACCTGGGCCACCCTGCTGCTGGCCGAGTCGGCGGACCTGCCCCGCTGGGCCCTCATCGAGGCCCGCGACCGCGGCCGGGCCATGATCGCCGACGTCGCGACCCTGTACATCGGTCCGGGGCCGGGCGTGGACGTGATCGCGCAGCTGGTCACAGACTCGGTGATCGCCACCGCCGTGCAGTACGAGCTCGACCACGACAGGCAGGCGCTTCAGACCCGGCTCGACGCCCTCGCCTTGGCCGTGAGAACGATCGCCACGGGAACCTGAGCCTCGCCGTGGTCGGCGGCCCTGGGCCGGTCTCCGACCATCGGCGCCGCCATGATCCGGTAGCCAAGCGGCACAGGGCTCGTTCTCCACGGAACTCGCGGCGGCGGCCGACCGAGCCGGCATGATCCGATCCACGGCGTCGCCTCTGGGATGGTCTCGAGGCACTCGAGGAATCCCGGTGTCACCCGCCTCACCCGTCCCAGCCGTAGAACAGGCTGAAGGCCGCGAGCATGGCCACCAGGCCATGGAACAGCAGGAACCCGCCCAGCAGCAGCGGGGCAATCGCGACCGCGCGTCCCTGCCTGATCGCCCGGACCGACCAGACGATCCCCACGATCAGCCCCACCAGCCCGGCGACGAGCAGCAGCAGCGCCCCGACGAGCGCGAGCAACGAGCCCTCCTCGGAGGTGGAGACGACCAGAATCCCGGCAAGGATCCCCCCGAGACCGGCACCGATCGCCACCCAGGCATCGCGCAGAGTGCTGCCGCCCCGATGCGACCGGGTCGGTGTCACCGACCCCACGGACCTCGTGCTCATCACGCACCCCTTCTCCTGACGCTCCTCCATCACTTTGACCCTCCCACCGGGCTCGACCACGCGGTAGGGCACTAGGACCCAGCCGCGGCAGCGACTGGGGCACAAGGCCCCTGACTGATCTGCTGCGTCGCGCGTAACGTCAGACTCGTCAGGAAGGGGTGCTGGACATGTCGAACCCGATGATCCATCGAGACTCCCCGACTACACAGCCGACGTGGCCGACCTCCGGCGCAGGGCGGGCGGCGATGGTCGGGGCCGCCCTCGCAGCTATCTTCATCGTGCTGGTCCTGTTTGCGCTGCCCATGATCGGCGAGGTGCTCGGGATGGAGCTGGTGCCCGGCATCCTCAACACCTGGCTGTCGCCGCTGATCGTGCTCGCCCTGACCTGGGTGGTGGCAGTGCTCAGCCTCATCGCCTGGCGTCGGGGTGACCGGTCCGTCGTGGGCCAGGTGATCCTGATCCTTTCGCTCGCCGGTGGAACGCTCCTGGCACTCGACGCTGTCCTCGAGGCCATCGCCGGACGCTGATCGGCCACTAGGGTCCCTCGGGCCGCGCTGGGCCGAGGGCGGTCCCTCAGCCCGACGGGGATCACGACGCCGCCGACGGGTGACCGTTGCGTGCAGTGACGTTTGCCTCTGGCTCGTGCGAGGGCTGGGGCAGATGCTGGAGGTGGAGGACTCCATCGGGAGGTGGCGACATGACCTCAACCACCACAGTCGCTCGAAGGCGACATGACGTGCGCAACGCCTGGATCAGCCTGGTGTTCATCCCGGTGTCGTTCGTGCTGGCCGACGGGGTCCTGCACGGGCTCCTCATGCTCATGGGCATCGATGAGATGGCTGTTCCTGAGCAGACGCCCACCCTGCTCCAAGGACTCGCCGCCGTCATCCCCTACGCGCTCGTGATGCTGGCTCCCGGCATCGGAGCGTTCTGGTTCGGCACGAACGCCCTGAACGCCGGGGACCGCCGAGGCCGGATCCCGAGCCTCATCGGCCTGGCGTGGGGGGCCGTAGTCGTGATCGGCGTGCTCGTCTTCGTCTTCGGATGAGCAATGGGGGGTGACCGGCAGCACGAGGTGCCCGTCATGCTGCTGGCCTTCGGGCGTTGGCGCACCCACTCACGCAGTGTCCGGGTGCCCGCTTGTCGGAGCGGGATTCGCGTGGTGGGATCGAGGCATGCAGCACGCAACGTCGGGCGACGGCACTCTGATCGCTTTCCATCAGGTGGGCGACGGGGATCCGGTCGTCATCGTCGGGGGGGCGTTCTCGACCGCGGAGGCGGGTGCTCCGCTTGCTGCGGCGCTGGCGGCCGCGGGCTTGCGCGGCGTCACGGTGGACCGCCGCGGCCGCGGGAACAGCGGCGACACCGCGCCCTACCGGCCGGCTCGCGAAGCGGAGGACCTCGCCGCGGTCATCAACGCGATCGGCGGTGAGGCCGCGGTGATCGGGCACTCCTCTGGGGCGGTACTTGCCTTGTTCGCCGCCGCGGAGGGCGTGCCCATGAAGCACCTGTTCCTCTCGGAGCCGCCGTTCCGCTTCGGTGAAGGTGAGCCGTCTGCGGACCTGCCCGAGCGCCTCCAGGCGCTCATCGACGATGGACACGCGGACGAGGCCGTGGTCCTGTTCCAGCGGGAAGCGGTGGGTCTGCCGGACCCAGTGATCGAGCAGATCCGGTCCAGTCCCATGTTCCCCGCCCTCGTCCCGCTCGCCCAGTCAACCGTGTACGACGCACTGCTCACCCGGGCCGTCTCGACCCCGACGGCGGCGATGATCGGCGTGGAGGTTCCCGTCACGATCCTGCGCGGCGAGCCGACGTTCCCCATGCTGGTCGCGGCGACCGACCGGCTGGCCGAGCTGATGCCGCACGCGGACCTTGTGGTTGTCCCGGAATCACACGACCACGGGGTCGATCCGGCCGGCACCGTCCGTGAGATCCGCAGCCGACTCGCGCTTCCCAGATCTCGTGGGCCAATGAACTGAATGACGCGCGACTCGATCCCGTTCGCGGCATCAACCTCGGCCGCCCGTGCCGGGCGTGAATGCGCCCACCAGGTCGGGGTCATTCGGCCAGTTGCCGGTCACGGGGCGACCTTGCGCGTGAACGTGAGATGGGTGACGCCGCTGGGGGAGGCAACCGTCTCGATGTCGTAGGACTCCTCGAGGGCCTCGAGACCGTCCCAGAGGCGGACGCCGCGGCCGAGCAGGATCGGGACCTGGACCACATGCATGTGGTCGACGAGCCCGGCGGCGAGGAAGTCGCGCACGACGGTGGGGCCGCCGCCGATTCGGACGTCCTGGCCATCGGCTGCCGCTCGGGCAGTTTCGAGCGCCTCGGCCGGGGCGGCCTCGAGGAAGTGGAACGTGGTGCCGCCCTCCATCTCGATCGAGGGCCGGGGGCGGTGGGTGAGCACGAAGGTCGGTGTGTGGAACGGCGGGTTCGGGCCCCACCAGCCCCTCCAGTCCGGGTCGTCCTGCCACCCGGGCGGGCCGAACTTGTTGGCGCCCATGATCTCGGCGCCGATGCCGGGTCCATGGCGCTGCGCGAAGGCGTTGTCGACCCCATCGCTGCCGCCCGCGTCCCAGAACCTGGTGGCGATCATCCACTCGTGGAGACGCTGGCCCGCATGTCCGAAGGGCGCTTCGGCGGACTGCGGCTCGCCGGTGGCGAAGCCATCGAGGGAGATGGACAAGTTGTGGATCCGTGTGAGTGACATCCGCACGCTCCTCAGTTGGTGATCGAGCCAGGCAGCCGGTGTGGCTAGTCGACCCGCTTCATCTCGCCGTCCTGCGACTTCACGTTCGCGTACGACTGTCTCAGGATCTCCTCGAGGACCGGCACCTGGATGTCGCTGAGGCGCTTGATGTACAGGCAGACACGACTCGTCGTGTGCGTGCCGAGTTCCGCCAGCAGCTCGGCGTACCGCGCCGTGCCATCCATGAGGTAGACGGTGATCTTGCCCTTCCTCGGGTAGAAGCTGATCGCCTGCGCATCCCCCTGGCGACCACTGTCATACCGGTAGTGGTAGCTGTCGAACCCGATCGTGCCGACGTTCCACACGCGCGGCTCATGCCCGCTGAGTCGCGCCATGATCTCCACCAGCGCTCGGCTGTCGGCGGCCGTCTGCTCGTCCTCCAGCGCGGCGATGACGTCCTCGGCGGAGCGCTCATTCGGCACGTTCTTCGCTGGCTCGGCCATCCGCGAAGCCTAGCGTTCAGCCTCCGGGTGATTCGTTGCTCACAAGAAGCTGCGGTCACCGCCAGGGTCAGCGCGCCACGCGGTAGCGGAGGTAGACGACTCCCGAGGCGAAGGTGCGGGTCTCGATGAGTTCGAGGTCCACGCGGCGCTCGCGCCGGGGAAGGTACGGAATGCCACCGCCAACCAGGACGGGGTAGACCCTGGGCCGGAACTCGTCGATCAGACCCAGCGCGGCCGCCTCGGCGGCGAGCGTCGCGCCGCCGATCGCGATCTCGCCCTCCCCGGGCTCGGCTCGCAACCGCTCGATCTCCTCCGCCAGGTCGCCGGACGCCAGGCGGGCATTGCCCTGCACGGCCGACAGCGTGGTGGAGAACACCACCTTCGGGAGGGGCTTCCACAGCCTTGTCCACTCGAGCTCTGCGGCGTCGAGTGGTGGATCGTGGTCGGCGGTCTCCCAGTACAGCATCGTCTCGTAGAGGCGTCGTCCCATCAGGTGGACTCCGACACCGCGGAGCTCGTCGAGGTGGGACTGGAACACCTCCCCGTCAGGGGCCGTCCAGTCGAAGCCGCCATCCGGCCCGACGATGTAGCCATCGAGCGAGACGCCCATCGAGTAGGTCACCAGGCGCATCAGAAGTCCTCCTCAGTAGGTGACCGACCCTACGACGCCGGACGCCGCAGGACCATAGGAACGAGTGCCGATGGCGCCCAGTGGTCAGCCCCTTCGCGAAGAAGGGCGCAGTCCTGCACGCGCGCTACGACCTGGTCTCCGTCGTGCGGTCCATCGAGCTGATCCTGGGCATGGATGCCCTGAGCCCCAACGACGCCCTGGCCGCGCCCATGTACGACGCGTTCTCCGGCACGGCGGCGGCGGAGGGCGAGGATAGCTCGGGCGTGGGACTCGTCCACAACCTCGCCCGCCGGGGGTTGGCCGTGGTTCACCCGTGATAGGATTCGAACAGGTGTACGAGCCAGATGTACGAGCAAGGGGTGGCTGATGGGGGAAGCGCAGGCCGCGGCTGTCAAGGCCCCGGCGGGGGCGCCTGACGCCGGGATCGACCGGGAGGATCACGCTGCCCACGAGGCGCGTTTCCAGGCGTTGATGCGCATGTGGTGGCTCGACGAGCGTCCGGGCTGGACCGAGCCCGACTGGTGGGACGTCCCTGTGCGCGACGAGGTGCGAGGGCTGCTCTGGCTGCCGGCCGGGCCGCTGCTCGCCGAAGCGCTCAGCGGCATCGGGCGCATCCAGCGATGCGTGGGCGCCCACCCTGAGGAGTCGGGGGACGTCACACCCACTCCGGGCCAGAGCCCGGGGTGGCCCTGCGCCTGCATGGTCGTGCTGGCCGCAGCGTGGGAAGCCTGCGGCGCCTGGGCCGCGGCGGGGGCAGCGTGCGCCCTGGTCGATTGCGCCGGCCCGGAGACCGTCACGTTCAGCGTCCCGGCGATCGGACTGCGCGTCAGCGACCCGGCGCGCGAGGAGCTCGCATGCGCACTGCGAACCTCCCCAGGATCGATGGCCAACCGGATCGCGGGGGCGCGTCATCTGGTGGCGCATCCGGCACTGGTGGAGCTGGTGGCCTCGGCGACCGTCTCGGCGTGGGCCGCACGCCTCGTCGTGCGTGAGGTGGAGGACCTCACCGATGCGCAGGCCGCTGAGGTCGTCGCGCACGTCTGCGCCAAGGTCCGCCAGCGCCGTGATTCGGGGCGCCGCTCATGGACGTCGGCCGAGATCGGCAGGGCCGCGCGAAGGGCCCGGATGCGGGTGTGCCCGGACGCCGACCAGGAGGCCCGGCAGCGGGCCTTTGCTGGCAGGCGTGTCCAGGTCCTTCCCGATCGTCACGGGATGGCGACCCTCATCGCCGACCTGGACGCCACAGACGCCCATCGCATCCATCGTCGGCTGTCCGCGATTGCCGCCGGGATGGTCGACCCCACCGACCCCACCGACCCAGGCGACCCCACCGACCCGCGCACCCGCGACCAGCTCCGAGCCGATGTCCTGGTCGATCTCCTCCTCGGGGGCGACCCGACACCTGGGTCGGCTCCGAGGCCGGAGATCTCGGTCGTCATGTCGCTCCCCGACCTCCTCGGTGTGACGGATCAACCCGCCCACGTCCCAGGCCACGGCCCCATCCCCGCCGACCTGGCGCGAACGCTCGCCGCCGATGCCACGTGGCGCGCCTGGATCACCGACGCCTCGGGCGCGGTCGTCGCCACCCCGGCCAGCGGGTACGTCCCCACGGCCGCAATCGCGCGACTCGTTCGGGCGCGCGAGCCGGTGTGCCGGATGCCCGGCTGCCGACGTCAGGCGAGCGGGTGCGACCTGGACCACACGATCGCCTACCCGACCGGTCCCACCTCGTCAGCCAACATCGGGCCGCTGTGCCGACGCCATCATGTGCTGAAGACCCACATGGGCTGGAACCTGGAACCGCAGGATGGTGGGTCCCTCGGGAGGATCGAGTCCCTCGATCCAACAGCTCGAGAGGGTGCCTCACCGGGTCTCGACCCGCCCGGACCCGTGGCCTGGCGATGGAGGACCCCAGCGGGATTCACCATCCGGGACCATCCCGATCCACCGCTCGATCTCGAGCCCTGAGCTCGCCACCCCTCGGGATCCCTTCCGGAGTCCCTCGTCGGTCGGGGTCGGAGGTCGTCGACCTGCCTGGTCTCAGCTCGTTGCCAGGATGCGGGTGAGGAGGTCGCGGTCGACCAGGTCGTCGTAGTCGGGGTTCCTCTCGAGCCAGCCCGCGATGTACTCGCACAGCGGGACGATGCTCCCCCCGTTGGCGCGCACGTCGTCGAGCGCGGCGCGGACGAGCGTCGCCGCGAGGCCCTGGCCGGCGAACTGCTCCTTGATGACCGTGTGGTCGAAGACCAGGGATCCCTCGTTGGGCTGGTAGTGGCTGAACCCGGCGAGCGCGCCATCGACGAGGATCTCGTAGCGAGTGCGCTCGGGCGCGTTCCGGACCTCGATCACGGCAGGGCTCCTCTGGGTCGTGGGCGCGATGGCTGCGCCTCGGTTGGCTCCGCCCATCGGGTCCCATTGTGCCGCCCGTCCCCGGACCCGGCCAGCGAAGAGACCGATTGCCCCTCGCAACAGCCCGCCCTCGCCTGCACGTGCCGATGTTCCCCCTGGCCACTAGCCTCGTGGACGGCCGGGAGTCGCCCGGTCAGATCTGGAGGGAGCAGCCATGGGCTTGGGCGACCGTCGCGAGCAGCGCAGGGAGGACCGTCAGGAGTTCGGCCGTCGAGGTTCCGCGACGACGTACAAGATGCGCGAGAAGCTGGCCTCGTTCGGCGACGACTTCTGGATCGAGGACGACGGCGGCAAGCGTCACTTCAAGGTGGACGGCAAGATGCTGCGGATCCGCGACACGCTCATCTTCGAGGACCTGAACGGCAACGCGCTGGCGAAGATCCAGTCGAAGGCCCTGTCGATCCGGGACAAGATCAAGATCGAGCGCGAGGGCGCGCCCAGCGGGGTGATCACCAAGGACCTGATCAACGTCCTGGGCGACGACTTCACGCTCAAGCTCGACGACGGCCGGGAGATCACGCTCAAGGGCAACTTCCTCGACCATGAGTACTCGTTCTTCGAGGGGCGCAACAAGGTCGGTGAGGTGTCGAAGAAGTGGTTCCGTCTTCGTGACACCTACGGCGTGCAGATCGAGCCGGGGTTCGACGACGTCCTGATCCTGGCCGCAACGGTGGCCATGGACCAGTCGAGCCACGACGTCGCCTGATCCGGCCCAGCGCAGAGGACCACCCGGCCCGCTCACCCGGCCTTCGCCCTCCCCGACACGGCAGGATGTGACCGCCGTGTTCCGAGGCCCGAGGAGGCTGCTGTGGAAGTCATCATCGTTCGCAAGCCCGAGGACGCCGCCCCCATCGTTGCCAACGCCTACAGCACGCTGCTGGCGGCCAAGCCGGACGCGGTCCTGGGGCTGGCGACCGGCTCCACGCCCCTGGGGGTGTACAAGGAGCTGATCCGCCGCCACCGGGAGGAGGGCCTGAGCTTCGCGCGTGCCACGGCGTTCAACCTCGACGAGTACGTCGGCCTGCCTGCCGGGCACCCGGAGCTGTACCGCACGTTCATCGAGCGCGAGTTCACCGGCCAGGTCGACTTCGGCCCCGACGCCGTCAACGGTCCCGACGGCCTGGCCGAGGACCTGCTGCAGGCCGGGCGCGACTACGACCAGGCCATCAAGGACGCCGGCGGCATCGACATCCAGATCCTGGGCATCGGCTCCGACGGGCACCTCGCGTTCAACATGCCCGGCTCGTCGCTGGTGTCCCGCACCCGGCTCAAGACGCTGACCACCAAGACCCGCGAGGACAACGCCCGCTTCTTCGACGGCGACATCAACCAGGTGCCCAAGCACTGCCTCACCCAGGGGCTGGGCACGATCATGGAGTGCCGCCACGCGATCATGCTGGGCTTCGGGTTCGGCAAGGCCCAGGCGGTTGCCGAGTGCGTCGAGGGTGGGGTGTCGGCGCACTGGCCGGCCTCGATCCTGCAGATGCACCCGCACGCCACCGTCGTGGTCGACGAGGAGGCAGCCAACCAGTTGCGGCTGACCAGCTACTACACCAACACCTACGAGGGGAAGCCCGACTGGCAGGGCATCTGAACGTCCGGACCCCGACCCCGGACCCGGTCCGGAAGGAGGGTCGCGCCGAGTCCGACGGCTACGCCTCGCTGCGCAGGATCTTCGGGGTCTCGGCCAGGTGGAACCCCTCGAACGCCTCGTTCGGGCCGTTGCCGACCATCGGCCACACCCGCTTGGCGTTCGGAGCCGCGCCATCCACGCGCAGGCAGGCGCCCGAGACGAACGCCGCCGCCGGTGAGAGCAGGAACACGATCGCGGCCGACACCTCGCTCTCGGTGCCGAACCGGTTCAACGGCACGCTCTTGGGCAGGCCGGTGATCAGCGCCTTCATCTCCGGCGGGTAGTGGTCCATCCCGCTGGAGGCGATCCATCCCGGGGCCACGGCGTTGACCCGCACCGGCGCCCACTCCAGCGAGGCCGTCTCGGTGAAGTTCAGCATCCCCGCGCGGGCCGCCCCGGAGTGGCCCATCCCCGGCATGCCGTTCCACATGTCGGCGATGATGTTCACGATCGCGCCACCGTGTCCGAGCATCCACTGGGTGTAGCACTCCCGGGCGACCAGGAACCCGCCTGTGAGGTTCGTGCGCACGACCGCGTCCCAGCCCTTGGCGCTGATCGCCGCCAACGGGGCGGGGAACTGGCCGCCGGCGTTGTTGACCAGCCCGTCGATCCTGCCGTGGGTCGCCAGGACGTCGGCGATGGTCGCCCTGACCACCGCCTCGTCGCGGATGTCGCACTCGTGGATGCTGGCGGCACCACCCGAGGACTCGATCTCACCGAGGACGGCCTCGAGCTTGTCGCGTGCCCGGCCGACGAGCGCGACCCGGGCGCCGAGGCTCGCCAACTCGTGGGCGGTGCACCGACCGATGCCCGATCCTGCGCCGGTGACCACCACGACCTGGTCGGCGAAGAGATCCTCGCGGTAGATCGACCCGTACCCCATGTGTCCTCCTGCGCCGCCGGTCCGTCAGCCGGATCGTAGCGGTGCGCGCGTGGGGTCAGTCCGTGGTGTCGGAGTCCGGATCCCCACCGGCCAACCTGCGTTCCCCGGCCAGCCGGGCGGGGGATGCCACCAGGGCCATCCGCAGCACCCGCAGGGCGGCATCGGATGCGGCCACGTCCAGGGCTCCGAGTCGGGGCGTCGACCCGAGCATCTCCAGCGCCCAGTCGGGCTGGGTCGCCCAGGCGGCACGTGCCAGGACCCGGTAGCCGGGCCGCAGCGCCAGGGGCAGTGGGGCGTTCGTCACGAAGGCGTGGGTGCGGTGCACGAGTTCATCCACCCGCAGCTCGGGGCGGAATCCGGCGAAGCACTCGGCGAGCTCCGCCTGCGAGCGCGGCGGATCGACGACGCCCATCCGCTCGCCGACGATCGCCATGTCGGCCACGTACGCATCGGCGTCGATGGCTCCCTCGCGGCCGAGGTGCAGGTAGGCGCAGAGCATCGAGTCGACGAGGGCGATGTGCACCCACTCGAGCAGGCGCGGGTCCCCGGCGGAGTACGCCCGGCCGTCGGAGGCGGTCCCCTGAACGCGCCGATGCATCACGCGCACGGCATCCACGGTCTGCTGGGCGAGCTGCTCGGACCCGTAGGTCGTGGCCGCGAGGTAGGCGCCCGTGCGCTGGAGCCGGCCGAAGGGATCCTCGCGGTACGTGGAGTGGCGGTCGACGCCGGCCAGGGCCAGCGGGTGCAGCGCCTGCAGGTAGAGGCTCCGGATGCCGCCGACGAATGTGGCCACGGACCCGTGGACCGTCCAGACCGCATCCCCCGGGACGAACCACCCGGGCGCGCCCGCGGGCCTGCCGATCGCGCGGGCGATCTCCGACTGGCCGTCGGTCCGCCCGGAGAGCACCTCGCGCACGGACGCGGCCAACGGGGCCAGGAGGGTGCTGGATGCCATGGGTCAAGGGTGCGGCAGGTGACCGGGGGCCGCATCCGGGCGCGCGGAGCGTGCGGCCTGCTCCCGTGCCACGATGGAGGCATGAGCCAACCCGATGACATCGACAAGTTGCTCCGCGAGATCGACGCGATGAACGCCGGCTCCGGTCAGGGTGCCGCACTTCCGGCTCCGGCGCAGAACAAGGCGATCGAGCCGGCAGCGAAGTCACCAACCGGCTCCGGTCGGGTCGCCTGGACGGGGGCGAGCGCGGTCGGTGGGTTGCTGGCCGGCGGTGTCGTCGGCACGGTCCTCACCTTCCTTCCCTACGTGAGCACGGCGTCGACCGCGGTGGGGGCAGCGCTCGGTGCGGCTCTCGCCGGGTTCGTCAGCGGACCCCCCGCGTGGTTCGACCGGGGCTGAAGGCCCAGGATCGCGTCGGGTTCGCTGGGCCCGGCGGTTGATCCGGTCGGGTCTCGACGAACGCCATCCGCTCGAACCCGACGCGACCAGGCTCGCCGATCGTCGTCACGGAGGAATCGAGACGAGATCCCCGCCGTCGGGCGCCGCTCAGCCCGGGTGCCTGTCCTGCCACGACGGCAGCCACAGGTCCCCGAGGCGCAGGCCCTCAGCGGCCCGGACCGCGTGCAGGACCGCCACTGACGGTGACCTCCGCCGCCATCACCGACAACAGCAGGGCCAGCTGCTCGGGTGGCAGCGCGTCCTGGACCTGTGGGTCGACGCTGCCGGTGGCTGCGGCGAAGAGCGTGTCGCCGTCCATCGGGGTGTGCACCGGGCGGATGGTGCGGGCCAGCCCATCGTGAGCGACCTGGGCCAGTCGCGCGGCCTGCGTCTTGGTCAGCAGCGCGTCGGTGACCACGACGCCGATGGTCGTGTTCGCCGCCGCTTCCGAGCCGCCGCCGGACCCCCCGGCCAGGAGCGCTGCCGACAGCCCCTGCCAGATCCAGCGAGTCCGGGGACACCCGCGCTCCCGCGAGGAGGGTCCCGGTGTCGGGATCCACGACATCGCCCACTGCGTTGACCACCACGACCGCTGCCATCGTGAACCCCTGCGCCTGGAGCGTGGCGATGCCCACCCCGCCGCGCATCGCGCGGTCCGGACCGAGGAGCTTGCCCACCGACGCCCCGGCACCGGCCCCGACATTGCCCTGCGCTGCCGCGGCCACCGGGACGGCCGACGCGCAGGCTCGGGCGCCGGCCTCGGCATCCGGGCGGATCAGGGGATCGCCGACGCCGAGGTCGAAGATCACCGCGGCCGGCACCAGCGGGACGCGCACCGGTCCCACCTCGATCCCGCGCCCCTGACCCTCCAGCCAGCGCATCACGCCTCCGGCCGCGTCGAGGCCGAAGGCGCTGCCGCCGCACAGGGCGATGGCATGGACCCCCTGCACGGTGTTGACCGGGTCGAGCAGGTCGGTCTCCCGGGTGCCGGGGGCCGCTCCGCGCACGTCCACGCCCGCGGTGGTCCCCTCGGGCAGCAGCACCACGGTGACTCCCGTGGGGCGTCGATCATCGGTGTCGTGCCCGATCAGGACCCCGGGGAGCAGCTGCGGATCAGGAGCCGAGTTCGCCATGGGCCCATCCAACCCCGGTCGGCATCGGGTGTCGGGCCGGGCGGGCAGCAGCGGTCGCGACGCGCGAGCGCTGCGAGCGCCGCGGCTCGACCCTAGGCTCGGTGCCATGGGAACCGACCCGACCCTCCAGCCGCCGCACGCCCTCGTCGTGGGAGTCGGCCCCGGCCTCGGGGCCAGCCTGGCTCGGACCTTCGCAGCCGCCGGCTACGACCTCACGCTCGTCGCGCGCACCGCGGCCAGCCTTGAGGGCGTTGCCACCCAGGTGCGCGCCACCGGGCGCACCGTGCGCGAGGAGCTCCTCGACGTCAGCGACCTCGATGCGGTCAGCGACGCTGTGCGGCGGGCCGGCGACTGGCGGCCGATCTCCCTGCTGCATCACAACGCCTCGATGCACGCCGGCGGCCTGCTCGCCGCCGACGCCGACACGCTGCGCGCCAGCGTCCAGGTCAACGCCCTGGCAGCCGTCGTGGCAGTCCAGGCGGCGCTGCCGAATCTCGTCGCCACGAGCGGTCTGGTGACCTGGACCGGTGGTGGGGTGGCCCTGAGCCCGATCGGGGAGTACGGGGTCCTGGCGCTGGGCAAGGCCGCGATGAGGGCTGCCGGTCTCGCGCTCGCGCAGGAGCTGGCGCCCCACGGCGTAGCGCTGCGGATGCTGACGATCAAGGGCCTCATCCGGCCGGGTGGCCGCTTCGACCCCGACCGCATCGCGCAGGCGTTCTGGGCCTTCGCGCAGGAGCCCGGGGCCGATGTCGAGCGGCTCTACGACGGGCGGGGCTGATGGCCCCTGCGCGCCTGCGTGCGGTTCCTGTTCACTTCCTGCGGGGCATGGCCATGGGCAGTGCCGACATCGTGCCCGGGGTGTCAGGGGGCACGGTCGCGCTGGTCCTGGCCATCTACCAACGCCTGGTGGCCGCGATCCGCGCGGGTTCGTCCGCCCTGGGGCACTTCCTGAAGCTCGACGTCCGCGGGGGAGTGGCGCTGCTGCGCCAGGTGGAGTGGATGTTCCTGATCCCACTCGGCCTGGGCATCCTCACGGCAGTCCTGCTCCTGGCCGGGGCGATCGAGCACCAGCTCGAGGTGCACCCGGTCCAGATGGCGGGGCTGTTCATGGGACTGGTCGCCGGGTCCACCGTGGTGGCCGCGGGGCTGCTCGGCCGCCGCGACCTGCGGGAGTGGGCGCTGATCCTCGGCGCCGGTGCGGCGTTCTTCATCGCCCTGGGCTTCACCGCGGGGTCCTCGCAGGAGGGGGTGTCCGGGGACATCCCCCTGTACGCCTTCTTCGTGGCCGGGGCGATCGCCATCTGCGCAATGATCCTGCCCGGCATCAGCGGGTCGTTCCTGCTGGTCGTGATGGGCATGTACACCGCGGTCCTCACCGCGGTCAGCGAGCGCGACCTCGTGACCGTCGGGGTGTTCGGGCTCGGGTGTGTCGTCGGGCTGGCGCTGTTCAGCCAGCTGCTCCACTGGGCGCTGACCGAGCACTACGACACCGTCATGGCCGTGATGATCGGCCTGATGCTCGGCTCGCTGAGGGTGCTGTGGCCCTGGCCGGACGGGGCCGCCAGCGTGGCCCTCGGGGCACCGGATGAGGCCGTCGCGGCGACCGTGGCACTGGCGCTGCTCGGCCTGGCCCTGGTGCTGACCATCGACCGGTCGCCCACCGGGTCGCCCACCGCAGGAGCAGCGACGAGATCGAGGAGCTGCAGGCGAGCTAGGGCGCGACCCGGGGCCGGATCGGGCAGGCGAGGCTATCCTCATCTCATGCCCGAGAAGGAACCTCCCGCTGGCCAGTCGCCCGCTGACCGGCATCGCGTCGTCGTCATCGGATCGGGGTTCGGTGGGCTGTTCGCCACCCAGGCGCTCAAGCGTGCCGACTGCGACGTGACCCTGATCTCGCGGACCACCACCCACCTGTTCCAGCCGTTGCTCTACCAGGTGGCCACCGGGATCCTGTCGATGGGCGACATCGCGCCGGCGACCCGGGAGGTCCTCCGGCGCCAGGCGAACGCCACCGTCCTGCTCGGCGAGGTCACCGACATCGACCTCGAGGCGCGCACCGTCACCTCGCAGGCCGCACCCGGTCCGCTGGTCACGCCCTACGACAGCCTGATCGTGGCGGCCGGCGCCGGTCAGTCCTACTTCGGCAACGACCAGTTCGCCGAGTTCGCGCCCGGCATGAAGTCCATCGACGACGCCCTCGAGCTGCGGGGCCGGATCTTCGGCTCGTTCGAGCTCGCCGAGCGGGCCACCGACCCCGCAGGAGGTCCGGCGCTTCCTGACCTTCGTCGTCATCGGGGCCGGCCCGACGGGCGTGGAGATGGCCGGCCAGATCTCCGAGCTGTGCAACCGCGCGCTCAAGCGCGACTTCCGCCGGATCGACACCACGTCCGCGCGCATCGTGCTGCTGGACGCGGCGCCTGCGGTCCTGGCCCCTTCGGCCCGAAGCTGTCGGCAGAGGCCGAGCGGATCCTCACCGACGTGGGCGTCGAGGTCCTGCTCAACGCCAAGGTCGTGGGCCTGGACGCCGACGGCGTCACGTACGAGACCGCCGACGGCGAGCGGACCTTCATCCCCGCCGCATGCAAGGTCTGGGCCGCGGGCGTCTCCGCCTCGCCGCTCGGCGCCCTGCTGGCCGAGCGCTCGGGAGCCGAGGTCGATCGGGCCGGGCGGGTGCTGGTCGAGCCGGACCTCACCCTCCCGGGACACCCGGAGGTGTTCATCGTCGGCGACATGATCGCCCTGGACAACCTGCCCGGGGTTGCGCAGGTCGCGATCCAGGGCGGGCGGCACGCCGCCTCGACCATCCGGTCGCGGATCGAGGGGCGACCCGGAACCGGGACCCTTCGAGTACCACGACAAGGGCAGCATGGCGACCATCACGCGGTTCAGCGCCGTGGCCAGCGTCGGCCGGATCCGGACCGCGGGCTTCATGGCGTGGGTGCTCTGGCTCGTCGTGCACCTCATGTACATCGTGGGGTTCAAGAGCCGCCTGACGACGCTGGTCAACTGGTCGGTGAGCTTCGTCGGCCGCAACCGCTCCGAGCGGACGACATCGGCCCAGCAGGTGGTCGCCCGCAACCGGCTGCGCCGCGATCCTGATGCCCCGCCGGTCTGGCCGGGTGCGGTGGGGGAGGGCCTGACCCCGATGTCCGGGGAGCCCCGGCCCGGGTGAACGGAGCATGAACGGGACATGTCCGGCGCCTGATCCCGCGGTGACGCGTCGTCGGACATCGGACCCCTGCGCGGGGCTAGCCTTCGATTGTCATGGCCCACCCGTGTGCAGAAGCCCGGCCACCTCGGCGAGCAGCCCCGTGAATGGCTGCCCGTCCGCAAGTGGCTGCCCACCTACCAGCGCAGGTGGCTCAAGGGCGACCTGATCGCCGGGTCGGTCGTCGCCGCCCTGGCGATCCCGCAGTCCCTGGGTTACGCGACCATCGCCGGGCTGCCCGTGCAGGTCGGCCTCTACTCGCTGCCGACCGTGCTCGTCGCCTACGCGCTGCTGGGCACGTCGCGGAAGCTGATCGTCGGACCGGTGTCGACGGTTGCCCTGCTCACCGGGACGCCTCATCGCGGGCTTCAACCCCGAGAGCCAGGCGGAGGCGGTCGCCCTCGCCGCCGGCATGGCGATCACCGCCGGCCTGCTGCTGATGCTGGCCAGCGTGCTGCACATCGGCTGGGTGGCGGAGTTCCTGTCCAAGCCGATCGTCACCGGATTCGTCCTCGGCCTGACGATCCTGGTGATCCTCGGTGAGCTGCCCAACATCCTGGGCATCCCCGGGCCGGCCACCACGGACGTCATGGCGCGCATCAAGAACCTGGTCACCGGCCTGGACGACATCCACCCGCAGACCGTCGTGGTCGGTGTCGTCTCGCTGGCCCTGATGTTCGGGGGCACGAAGCTGGCCCCCAAGGTGCCGTGGGCGCTGGTGACCCTGATGGTCGGCCTGATCGCCTCGAACATCCTCGACCTCGCCGCTGACGGCGTCCGGGTCGTCGGCACGGTGCCCCAGGGCCTGCCCACGCCCGTCGCTGCCCGGGATCCCGTTGTCCGACTGGGGTCAGGTCGTCATGGCCGGGGCGGCGGTGGCGTTCGTGGGCCTGGCCGAGGGCCTGAGCGCGGCCCGGCTGTACGCCACCGAGGACGCCCGGGTCGACGCGAGCCAGGAGCTGCTCGCCGTGGGCGTCGGCAACGTCAGCTCCGGGATCTTCGGGGGCTTCGGCGTGGCCGGCAGCCTGTCCAAGACCGCCACGGTGGACCGGGCCGGTGGGCGCTCGCAGGTCTCCGGGCTCACCACTGCCGTCCTCGCCCTGGCCACGATCCTGTTCCTGGCGCCGGCCCTGTCGGCCCTGCCCAAGGCGACGCTGTCGGCGATCGTGATCCACGCCGTCTGGGGGCTGCTGGACTTCAAGTCGATGCGCCGGTACGCGTTCCTGCGCCGCAACGACATCGTCGCGGCCACCGTCGCGACGATCGGCGTCCTGGTCTTCGGCCCGCTGCAGGGCCTGCTGCTGGCCATCGCGCTCTCCGTCTTCGGGCTGGTCTACCGCTCCAGCCGGGTGGACGTCGAGGTCATGGGTCGGATTCCCGGGGAGAAGGCCGGGCTGGGGCGGCATGCGCAACCACCCCGAGCGCCACCCGGTGAAGGGGATCCTCGTCCTGCGGGTGGACGTGCCGCTGTTCTGGGTCAACTCCGCCTCGATCAAGGACGCCATCCTGGCCCGGGTCGACGGTGCCCGGGAGTGGGTGGACGACGAGATCGTGGCCGTCGTCGTCGACATCGAGGGCACCAACCAGATCGACACCACCACGATCGACATGCTCGACTCCCTGCTTGCCGCCCTGCGGGAGCGGTGCGTGGACCTGTACCTGGTGCGCGTGATGTACCCGGTCCGGGTGATCCTGCGCCGGGCGGGCTTCGTGGCGAAGATCGGCGAGGACCACATGTGGCACACGATCAGCCAGGGGGTGCGTGAGGCCCGGATCCACTACGGGCTCAAGGAGGGCGTGGTCGACGCCTCCGGCGGGTACGACAGCGCGGCCGAGGAGCACGAGCCGAGGATCGTGCCCAAGTACTTCGCCGCCTACCGGCAGTACGCCGAGGCGGCAACATCCGACGGCGGGGACGGTGATGACGACCAGGCCGTGGACGACGAGGGTGCGCAGCCCGGCGACCGGCACCGACTCCGACGCGGATGACGCCCCGACCACCCTCGAGGTCCTTGCGGCGGCGCGAGGCCTGGACGCGGAGGTGGCCGACGGTCGGGGCGGCCGACGCGGAGGCGGCCAGGCGGAGCGGCAAGCGGGGAGCCGCGCAAGAAGAACGGCAAGCCGCACAGGCACGGGAAGGTGCACCACTGACACGGCGCGCCGTGCGCGCGTCGGCGCAGCGCCGGGCGTGAAGCACCGGTCGTGCACCGATTGGGTCGCCTGTCACCGGTCGTGCTTCGATTGAGCCCTGCTGCGTGGGCCGGGGGCTCACGCGCCCCTCCGAACCTCCTCAGGAGTACCGCTCGTGCTGCCCGTCGTGTCCACAGCCCCCGCCGCGATCGATGTCCCGGACCGCTACATCCGGCCACTCGCCGGTCGCGAGATCCGTGGACTGGCGTGGGCGGATGACGACCTGCTCGTGCTCGACGCGCGCACAGGCCGCCTGGCCCTCGTCGACCCGGCGACCGACGGGACCCGCGTGGTCAACGACGGGATGACGGACTCGTTCCTCGGTGCCGGTGGGCTCGCGCTGGATGGCGCAGCGCTGTGGTTCACCACGACCACGGGCCTGCATCGCGCCCGGTGGTCGCAGGTCGATGGGCGGCCGGCCACGGAGCCGCGGTTGACCAGCCCGGAGCTCGTCCTGCCGATCGCGGGGGCGTCGGCCGTCGCCGTCCTCGGCGGCCGGGTCCACCTCGTGCGCGGCCGCACCCTGGAGGTCCGGGAGGTCGCAGTCCCTCGACGTCGTCGTCGCCAGGGTCGAGCTGCACGGCATCGGCGTGAAGGGCATCGCTGCGACCGCGGACGCGCTCTGGCTCTCCGACGACCTCGAGCAGACCGTCTACTGCCTGGACCCGGACACCCTGGCCACGCGGTTCATGGTCGTCACCCCCCTCGAGCGACCGACGGCCATCGCAGCGACGCGCGCGCCCGGCGCCGACGCCGACACCCTGCACGTGGCCTACTACGAGAACGAGCCGTACCTCAAGGACAACCCGTACGTCGACCCGTCGTGGGAGGTCCGCTACCGCGACCGTGCGCTGATCCACCAGCTGCGCGTGCACCACGACCCCGACGCCCGGCGGGCCTGGTCGACCGGTCACCGGGTCCAGATGCACTACTACGTCGACCTCGAGCCGGACGCCGACGTCGAGCCGCTGCACGACGTCCAGTGGCGGATGAGCCTGCCCATCGAGAGCCCGCGCCAGCGCATGGTGGCCGTGGAGCCGATCGGGCTGCCCTTCGAGCTCGTCGAGGAGGACGGCCAGCCGGTCGCCGTGTTCACGATCCCGCGCGTCGATGCCGGCACGCGGCTGGTCCTGGGCTGGCGGGCGACCCTCGAGGTCTTCGGCATCAAGCACCTGCTCACCGCCGCCGACCTCGCCGACGCCCCGGCGCTGAGCCCCGAGATGGCCGCGCGCTACCTGATCGACGACGAGGACCTCGACCTGGACTCCCCGGAGATCGCCGAGGCCACGGCCATCGCCCTCGGCGACGAGACCAACGTGCTCGAGCAGGCCCGCCGCCTGCGCAGCTACGTCTACGACCGGCTCGAGTACGAGATGGGCAACGCCGACTCCCCGATCGGCGTCCTGGCCCGGGGCACCGGCTCGTGCGGCGAGCACGTGGGCACGATCATGGCGCTGTACCGGCGGGCCGGCCTGGCCTGCCGCGTGGCCGGGCGCTACAAGAGCCCGTACCACCCGTGGAGCGGGGGGCCGCTGTACCCGGACTTCAACCACGTGTGGGTGGACCTGTTCCTGCCCGGGTACGGCTGGGTCCCGGTCGAGAGCAACCCCGACGGCGACGTCGTCGACGTGGGGCCCTACCCCGACCGCTTCTTCCTCGGGCTGCCCTGGCGCCACGTCGAGGTCGGCAAGGACATCTCGTTCGAGAAGGTCACCTACGACGCCGGCCACCGTCGTCGGCGGATCGGGGCGCGCCGCCTGAGCCGCAACCACATCCGGTTCGACGTCCTCGCCGAGATCGCCCCAGGGCCTCAGGCGGGGGCCATCGGGTAGACCGTGACGTCGAGGGTCGCTGGCGCGCCGTTCGCATCGAAGCAGAGCAGGTCGTCCTGCGCCACCGGGTAGATCCGGGCGCTCATCGCCAACCGGCCGCCGTCGACGAAGACCTCGATGGACGAGCTGGTCGAGCAGGATCCGGGCGTCGACCCGGCGCCCGGGCGGAACGAGCCGGTGTGCACCCCGCCCTCGCCGGTGCCCAGCTGCGTCCGGTCCAGCGTCGCGGTGCCAGCGTGCGGGTCGAGCGTGAGGACCACGGGACGTCCGGCATCGCCGTCGCGCAGGCGGACGCCGACGGTCGCCCCCGGCTCGCAGGTCGCCGACAGCTCGATGTCCAGGGCGGTCCCGTTCGTGCCGCTGAGCCCGACGGACGTGTCGGCCTCGAGCCGCACGGGGCCGCCGGGGTCCGACCTCGTGGACCTCGGCTCACCACGCAGCGCCTCGAGCTCGGCGACCGGCCACTGCACCAGCGTGTCACCGTCCAGGCCCACCGCCCGCGGCACGGTCAGGCAGTGCACCCACCCGTTGGCCGCTGTCGGATGCTTGACCGCGAGCTCCGGCTGGCCGGCGTGGTCGGGCATGCCCATCCAGGCGACCATGATCGTCCGCCCCGAGGAGTCCACGAACGTCTGCGGGGCGTAGAAGTCCGGCCCGGCGTCCACCGCTCGGAACCCCGCACCGGTGAAGCGGGCCGTGGTCAGGTCGAGGGAGCCGACCGAGTAGACCGTCTCGTCGACGAAGCGCGGGCCATCGGCCCCCTCCCCGCGGTCGGACAGGGGTGAGACCACCAGGACATCGCGACCATCGAGATGCAGCAGGTCAGGGCACTCCCACATGTACCCCCGGGGGTCGACGGCGCCGCCGGCGACCTCGCCGAGCACCTCCCACGACGACGAGGTCCGCGGAGCGCAGCAGCAGCACCGTCCCGATGCCGTCGAGGGTCTGGGCGCCCAGCACCATCCAGTACCAGCCGTCCCGCGCCCAGACCTTCGGGTCCCGGATGTCGCCGGTGTAGCCGTCGAGCGGGGGGACGACGGGGTTGGCCGGGTGCTTCACGACCCGTCCGTCCGGCTCGAGCGTCGCCAGGTTCTGGTGCGGCAGCCGCCGGCCCTCCGGGCTGAACACGTTGCCCGTGTAGAGGAACCGGACAGCGCCCTCGTGCACGATCCCGCTGCCCGAGTAGCAGCCGTGCATGTCGCACGCGCTGCTGGGTGTCAGCGCGGGCGCCTGCTCGACCCAGTGGACGAGGTCGGTGCTGGTCAGGTGCGCCCAGAACTTCAATCCGTGGGCGGGTTCGAACGGGTGCCACTGGTAGCACAGGTGGTAGGTGCCCTCATGCTCGACCAGCCCGTTCGGGTCGTTGAGCAGGCCCACCGGTGGCTGGATGTGGAACGTCTGGCGCCACGGGTCGGCGTCCACGGATGCGGGGCGTCCGGCCACGGCCGCTGCCGCGCTCGCCCGCAGGGCACCGTCGCACGCCTCGGGGTCGGTGACCGGATCCGGGGTCCCCGCGGGGGCGACCTCAGCGGGGCTCACGACGAGGCGACCAACGCCTGCTGGCCCAGGGCGATGCAGCCGGAGACACCGGCCTTGTTGCCCAGCCCCGGCGGGACGATGAACTCGTCGATCCGCTCGAGGATCTCGGGGGCGTGGATGTAGCCGTTGAGCAGGGCCTGGGTCTCCGTGCGGATCCTCGGGAACAGGTGCAGCTGCTCCATGACCCCTCCGCCGAGCACGATCCGCTCCGGGGAGAGCGTGCAGATGAGGTTCGCGCACTCCAGGGCGAGGTAGTGCGCCTCGAGGTCCCACGCGGGGTGGTCGGGTCCCAGCTCCGCGGCGGGGACCTTCCAGCGGGCGCCGATGGCGGGTCCGGCGGCCAGCCCCTCCAGGCAGTCGCCGTGGTACGGGCACACGCCCGGGAAGGGATCGACCCCTGGGTCGCGAGGCATCGCGACGTGTCCGGCCTCGGGGTGGATCAGCCCGTGCAGGATGCGTCCGTTCACGATGATCCCGCCGCCGATGCCGGTGCCGATGGTCAGGTAGACGAACGTGTCGACATCGCGGGCCGCGCCCCACAGGTGCTCGCCCAGGGCGGCGCCGTTCACGTCGGTGTCGAAGCCGATCGGGACGTCCAGCCCGGCGCGCAGGCGGCCCACGACGTCGGTGTCGGACCATCCGGGCTTGGGGGTGGTGGTGACCCAGCCGTAGGTGGGGGAGTCCGGACGTGGGTCGCAGGGCCCGAACGTGCCGTAGCCGATCGCCGAGATCGCCTCGCCGTGATCGACCTGCCACGCCTGGAAGTAGTCGACGACCTGCCCGAGGCACTCCTCCGGTGACGACGTCGGGAACCGGACCTCGTCACGGATGTCGTCGGGCCCCGTTCCCACGGCGCACACCATCTTGGTGCCGCCCGCCTCGACCGCTCCGATCAGTGCTGTCATCTCGATGTCCTCCCGTTCTGGTCCTGTCCCATCCAATCGTGTCGGGTACCCGCTGCGCTCGGTCGGCGCGCAGCTCGCGTGGTCCGCTGTCAGCGCGCGACCCAGATCGACACCCCGCGACCCGGGCAGCGGAACTCCGCGGTCCCCGCGGAGCCCGTCGTGATCGTGCCCTGGATGCCTCCGGTCACGTCGGTGAAGGCGGCTCCCGGGAGACCGGTGTGGAACCGCTGGGCGCCCTCCCCTCCGTTGCTCATCAGGACCACGACCGCCAGTCCACCGGCGCGCCGCGACCACCCGATCACGTTCGAGTGGTCGAACGCGTCGACCTGCTCGGCATCGCCGAGGTCGCGGCGCAGCCCCAGGCAGAGGTCGAGGAACGCCCGGTGCGAGGCCATCTCCACGTCGACGGGCTCCTCGCCCCAGCGCTGCTCGGTGTAGGCAGCGCCGTAGTAGTCGGCGTGGAAGACGCACGGGAAGCCGTCGCGGCGCAGCAGGATCAGCGCGTAGGCCAGCGGCTTGAACCAGTCGGCGACCGGGGACTCGAGGGCCTGCATCGGCTGCGAGTCGTGGTTGTCGACGAACGTCACCGCCATGTCATGGCGTGCCGCCACCAGCGAGCCGTCGAAGACCGTGCGCAGGTCGAACGCGTTCCCCTCGATGCCCGCGCGGTGGAAGGCGAAGTGCAGCGGCACGTCGAAGAGCATCATCCGGTCGCCGACGGTGGCCAGGAACCACGTGAGTGCCCCGAGGTCGGCACTCCAGTACTCGGCGACCACGGGGATCTCACGGCCGGAGTGCGCCCGAAGGGCGTCGAGGTAGATCGGCAGCACCCAGGCGGGGATGTGCTTGACGGCATCCAGGCGCAGCCCGTCGACACCTGTCGTGTCCAGGTACCACGCACCCCAGTCGATCGTCATCGCCTGGACCTCGGGGTTGGACTGGTCGACGTCGCAGCCCATCAGGTAGGCGTAGTTGCCGAACTCATCGGCCACGTGCTGGTCGAAGGCCTTGCCCTCGAACAGGTAGATCGTGTCCCACTCGTCGGGGCGCCGCTCGTCGAAGTCGACGGCGTCGAAGTGCCGGTGGTCGAGGGTGCGCGCGTCGTACGCGCCGCCGCGCCCGGCGAAGTCGAACCGGGTCCAGACCTCCACCTCGCGGGTCGGCCCGGACGGCCGGCTGCGGTCGTGCGTGGAGTGCGGGGTCGCCCGGATCACCTCGGATCCGTCCGCCCCGAGCCGGTGGTTCCACACGATGTCGGCGTACACCGCGATCCCCGCCGCCTGGAGCGCGCGGATCGTTGCGAGGTACTCGTCCTTCGTGCCGTACTTGGTCGGGATGGTGCCCCGCTGGTCGAACTCCCCGAGGTCGTACATGTCGTAGACGCCGTAGCCCACGTCGTACCCGCCGACGTGGCCCTTGTAGGCCGGCGGCAGCCAGACGGCGGTGAAGCCGGCCCCGGCGAGCTCGTCGGACCGGGCGGCGACCTCACGCCACAGGGTCCCGCCCTGGGGCAGGTACCAGTGGAAGGCCTGGAGCATCACCCCGGTCATGACTGGTCGCTGCCCCCGTGCTGGGTCGGGGTCACGCGGGCCATGGTTGATCGTCGCACCGGACGGCGCAGAAGTCGCGGTCGGGCGGCTACCCTGACCAGATGCAGTGGCTGGTGCGCGGCGAGGAGCAGGTGCCGGCGGGGCAGCCAGTGGTTGACCGGGACCGAGGCCGCACGGGCTGCCGGGATGCGATTCACCAAGCGCCGCAACGAGTACCTCGTGCGCCGGTACGCCGGCAAGTGCGCGGTGGCGACGGCGGTCGGGCTCCCTGCCGACCCGGTCAGCCTGGGCCGCATCGGGGTGCTCAACCGGATGACCGGTGCGCCCTACGTCGAGGTCGACGGCCGCACCCTCGGCCTGGACATCTCCCTGACCGACCGTGCGGGCTGGGCGGTCTGCCTCGTCGGGCCGGACCTCGGGCGCCGTGGGGGTCGACCTGGAGATCGTCGAGCCGCGCAGCGACGGCTTCGTCAGCGACTTCCTGACCCCCGCCGAGCAGGCCGTCGTCGCGGCTGACCCCGGCCGCGACTGGCACGACGCGGCGGCCAACCTGATCTGGTCGGCCAAGGAGAGCGCGCTGAAGGTGCTGCGCACCGGCTTGCGGGCGGACACCCGGACGGTCGAGGTGGTCCTCGAGGACCCGACGGGGATCAGCGCCGGTGCGGGGCAGTGGCAGCGGCTCACGGTGGCCTCGGGAGCACGGCGGTTCCCCGGCTGGTGGCGTCGGGACGGCGTGTTCCTGCTCACGGTCGTGGCAGCCTCCGGCCTGGCCGAGCCGCCGCAGGAGCTCCCCGGCTCAGCCGACCTGACGCGGGCCGAACCGATCCACTCCTGGGTGACCCACCCGTTGGTCGACTGAGCGTCGCCCCGCATCGATCGATCCGCCATCGCGCGGCCCGACCCGTGAGTCGATCCGCCCCAGCGACCGCGAACGGTCCGAGATCCGGATCGACCGTCGCAGCGGCGGCACCGACCGGTGCGGCGCATGGACCCGTGACCAGCCAGGGCCGCGCTACTCGCCGGACTCCTCCTTGGACATGCCGCGCTCGAGGGCGTCGATGACGTAGGGGCGCAGCTCCGCCGCGGAGATGATCCGGTCGACCGACCCCATCTCGAGGGCGCGCTCGATCGTGTGCACCGCGTCGAACTCGCCGGCTGCCTCACCCAGCTTCTCGGAGCGCACCTGCTCGGTGATCTCCGCCAGCCGTGCACGCCGCTCGGTCGCCTCGGCGCCGGTGGTCCCGGCCAGCAGCTTCTTGGCCGCGACCACGCGGGGATCGGCGTCCACCCGTCCGCGGACCTCACGGGCGAACACCGTGGCCGCCGCCGGGGCGCCGCCGATGACCGAGGCGTAGGAGCCCTCGACCGCGACGACCTCCATCTGGGGGTTCAGCGCCTTGGAGAACACCACGAACGCGCCACCGTGGTACCGCGAGATGACGACGAACACGATGGGGCCCTTGAAGTTGGTGACCGCGCGACCGATCTCCGCGCCGTACTCCAGCTGCCAGTGCCGCATGGACTCCGGCGACCCGTCGAACCCGGACAGGTTGGCCAGCACGACCAGCGGTCGGTTGCCGCTCGCGGCAGTCACCGCCCGAGCCGTCTTGCGCGAGGCCTGCGGGAACAGGGTTCCCGACGTCCAGGACGGCGGCCCGTCGGCGGGGACGAACCCGCGCCGCGCGATCGGCCGGGACTCCAGGCCGAGCATGCACACGCTGATCCCGCCGACTCGCGCGTCCCAGACCACGGAGTTCTCACCACCGCGCCAGCGCTCCCAGCGCTCCAGCGGCTCGCTGTCCTGGTCGGTCACCGACCGCATCACCGAGCGCACGTCGAAGGGCTTCTTGCGCTCCGGGTTCTTCTCGGAGGAGAACACGTCGCCCACGACGGTGAAGTCGCAGTCAGGGACCGCCGCGTGCGGGAACGGCCGGACGTCACGGTTGACCGGGTCCGTCGTCGCGATCCGCCGCGGGAACCGCTCGCCGGGCTTCACGTACGTGTGCTCGTAGTGGTGCAGCAGCAGCTGGCAGGCGTCGGCCAGCGACGGAGCCCAGTACTGGGCCTGGCCGTTGGGGCCCATGACCCGCTCGTAGCCGCCGATGCCGAAGTTGTCGTCGGCCGAGACGCCACCGGAGAAGTCCAGGGCCTGCTTGCCGGTGAGCACCATCGAGCTGCCGGGCGTCATGATCAGGATGCCGCGGGTGTGCAGGAGCATCGTGGCCTCGGCGTTCCAGTACGGCTGGCCGCCGACGTTGATGCCGGTCACCACGATGTTGATCTCGCCGCCGGCCTGGGTGAACTCGATGATCCGACGCAGCGTCAGGGCGATCCAGTCCATGTTCTCGGTGCCGGACTCCATCGAGATCAGCGCACCGGAGGAGACCGCGAACCACTCCACCGGCACGCCCATGTCCGCGGCCAGGGCCAGGGCGGCGTTGACGATCCGGCACTCCGGCTCGGCGAGGTTGCCCAGGCCGCGGGTCGGGTCCGACAGCATGATCACGCGGGTCATGCCCTCCGGGTAGGCCTCGGTGTAGGTCGTCAGCAGCCCGACGACGAGGTTCGAGCTGTTCAGCCCCGGCTCCCGCTGGACCGGGACCAGGACCTCGCCGGACTCGTCGAGGTCGTGCTCGACGAAGTGCGCGGGCAGGAACTTGCCGACCGTCCCCGGCTGCGGGGCGAACATCCGCAGGATCTCGAACGGGTAGGGCACGCCGAACCGCTGCGCGGTGAGCACCTTCTGCCGGTAGCGGGTGAGCGGGCGCACGATGTCGTCGCGGACGGGCTCCTCGGTGACCGTGATGGCCCCCGTGATGATGCCGTCGACGTTGAGCACCGTGGGCTTCAGGGTCCCGTCGGGCTGGGGGATCGAGGTGCGCAGGACCACGAGCTCGAGCCCGGCGCCGCCGGCCAGCGGGATCATCAGGTCGGCGAGGTCCGACCAGTGCTCCTGGGGCACCGTCCACGGCGGCCGGACGAACAGGGTGATCCGGTTGGCCTGCGGGCGGCCGCGCTCGGGGAACGTGGCCCGGGCCCGGCGCATGGCGATGATCGCCTGCAGGCCCATCCGCCACAGGGTCGGGTAGCCCGGGGCGCCGCCGCGCGAATCGGGGACGACCGTCATGTCGCGGACCTCTGCCAGCGCGAACAGGCGGTGGTCCTTCGGGTTGTCCCTGGCCACGCCGTGGAACAGGTACACGTCCTCCATCGAGGGCAGGCGGGTCAGGTCGAAGTTCTCCAGGCGCCACAGCTCGAGGCGCTTGGCCAGCATCGGGTGCAGGTTCCGGTAGAAGTGGTCCTCGGCCAGCCCTCCGTCCTCGCCGGTGCGGAACGTGAAGTACTGCGTCTGGTTCTCCGGGTCGACATCGGGAGCCAGGCTGGTCACCGTGACGTCGAGGCGCCAGATCGGTCGGCCGAGGTCCCATCCGGACACCCGCTCGGCGATGGCGGCGGAGAGGTCGTCGCCGCTCGGTTGGCTGTCCGGGCGCCAGCTCATGACGTCCACGACCGGCTTGCGGCTGGGGTCCACGTCTGCCATGTGGGCCGCGACGGCGGCACCCACCGCACTGATGTCCGAGAACGGGGTGAACGCCAGGACCACGTGGATCGAGCGTCCCTCGAAGTCGTAGTCGGCGTGGCACAGCATGATCCCGTTGACCTCTTCGACCTTCAGGTCGCGGATCGGGCGGGTCCGGTACCAGCGCCGGGCGCGGATCTCCAGGAGGGCAGCCTGCAGGTCCTTGTCGGTGCTGCCCAGGCGTCGACGCAGGATCAGCTTGCGCATCGGCTGGGGGGCCTCGACCAGGGCCGTGATGCGCTCGGCGCGCTCGGGGCGGTTCGGGTCCTCGGCCAGCGCGTCGAGGTGGGCCTCCATGCGCGCCTGCATCTGGGCGCGGCCGGCCTCGACCACCGGTTCGTCGATGAAGCGGAACCGGGCGTCGCGGGAGAGGTCTGCCACCGACTCGAGCTGCCCCTGGGTCGAGGCGGTCAGGCGGTCGTAGCGGGTCCGCGCGGAGTCGTCCACGAACGGCAGGATGCGGTCCCGGTAGCGCAGGCGTCGTTCGAGGATCCCGGTCACCACCCGGGCCAGCTGCGGGCGCCGGGCCTGGGAGCCGAACAGCAGGACGACGGCCTGCTCCAGGTCCGGGCTGCGGTGCAGGTCGGTGACGCCGTAGCGGGCCAGGACCTTGGCCAGGCGGCGGCGCATCTGGGTGGGCAGGCCCACGCGGTCGGGGTCCAGCCACTGGATGTAGCCCGAGCAGGTACTCGCGGGCGGTCGTCACGCCCTGGTCGGACTGGGCGCCGCCCTCACGCTCGGACTGCCAGAGCAGGCCCAGGTCGGTGAACAGGTCCAGGAAGCCGTCCTCGGCAGCCAGCAGCTTGGTGTCGCCGGCGCTGGCGCGGTTGGCGAACGAGCGCTGCTCGGCCAGCAGCGCGGAGAGGGCGGCGGGGTCGAGCTCGTAGCCCAGCAGGTAGCCGCGCAGGGCGGCGTACACCCGCTCGAACGGGGGGCGGCCGGAGGTGTCGGCAAGGGCCATCCCGGCGAAGCTGACGCGTGAGCCGTTGGTCGGCTGGACGGTGCTCTCCACGTCCCCGCGGGTCGCCGGGCGGATCAGGACCAGCGGAGCGCCGGCGTCCACCTGCTCGTTGGGCAGCACCTGCCACCGAGGTGATCGTGCCGGCGAACGGTGCGCGCAGGGTGGACTCCATCTTCATCGCCTCGGCGACGACGATGGGGTCGCCCTCGGCCACGTCCTGGCCCGGGGCTGACGGCGACGGAGACGATGAGCGCCGGCCACTGCGCGCGCACGGCGATGCCCTCGTCGCGGTCGACCCGGTGGGCGATGCCGTCGATCTCCAGCAGGCAGCCGGTCCCGTGCGAGGCGATGACGACGTGGCGCGCGCGGCCTGCGGCCGTGACGGTCCACTCGAAGTCGTTGGCCCGGTCGATTGCGACCTCGGCCACGGCGTCCCCGGAATCGATCGCGGTAGGTGTGCGGCCCGGTCTGGAACACCGTGCAGGGCGTACTGCTGGCCGTCGTAGTTCAGGCTCGTGGACACGCCGGAGGCATCGACCGGCTCCGGGCGGCCCCGCGCAGCGCGTGCGTGGAACGCGGCGCGCTGGGTCTCGCGCTGGGAGTCGCTGGCCCGCACCGCCGAGACCAGGACGGCCACGGGGTCGGACTCCGGGCGCGACCGCGCCGGCGCCGTCGGCGATCTCGGCGGCGACGGCGGCGAGCAGCGCCGGGCGGTTGGTGGCGCAGTTCGCGACCACGACCGCGCAGTCGTTCAGGGCGTGGCGCAGCCGGGCAAGCGCGGTGGCACGGTCATGGCCGTGGGCGACGATGCGCAGGACGACGCCCGATCCGACGGCGTCGCCCACCGCGGCGCGTTCGACGACCCGGACCCCCGGCCCCTGCGGCGGACGCAGGTGGAGCACCGGCGCGCCCTCGGGTGCGTCGGCCGCGAACAGCGCGTGCCTCGATCGCGTGGCCGGAGGGTGCAGGGGGCTCGCCACTCCCCAGCTGCGACAGGTCGACGCCCAGCAGCTCCTCGGCCAGCGCCCAGCCGCCCAGGGGTGTCGCCGGTGGACTCATCGTCCGGGGTGGCGGCAGGGGCCGGATCCGCCGTGACGGCCAGGGCGACGTCGTGGCGGCCGGGACCGCGCGTCAGCGCGACCTCGCGGGCTGCCTGGGCAGCGACGTCGGCGGAGGCGGCATCCAGCGCGGGAGCCTCGACGAGCGAGCCGGGCACCAGGCCGGCCCCGGTGAGCGCGCGGCAGGCCGGAAGGGCCCACGCGTGCCCGGTCGTGCCGACCAACACCGGTACTTCGACCTTCACGACCGCCACCTGTTCTGCCTCTGGTGCCTTCTTGCCCCGACGTGGTGCGCCCATGACGTCTCAGTCCGCCATCACCGTGCGGATGGGTGCCTGCACATCATCGGCCAACGGCTGGGGCAGTGTCACGGTGCGGTAGCCCTCCAGCCGGACCAGAACCGATCCCGAGGGGTCGGTGACCGATGCAGTCGAACCCGTCAGGGCCCTGCTGCGCGGTGACGGTCAGCGGACCATCGGCTGCCTCGCCGGCCGAGCCGAGCACGACCGCCCGGGTGACGTGCGTGGGCAGCGCCATCCGGCCCTCGCGCCCGACCTCCCAGAGCCCGGCGGCCTGGAAGCACAGCTCGATCAGGCGGGGTGCCGCCTGGGTCGGCTGGTCGCCGGGGGTGTGGTTGGCCGGGAGGTCGGAGGCGAACTGCCGCCGCCGCGCGGTCCCCGTCGCGCCAGGCCGCGCCGATCACCTGGTAGGCCGGGCCGTGGAAGTACATCGCGTAGACGTCGTCGGCCGCCACCTCGGCGCCCTCCCGCACCGGCGGGTCCTGGTGCTCGCCGTCGGGTGCCGAGCGGGTGAGCCGGACCAGTCCGGTGAAGTGCGTCGTCCGGGTCGGAGCGTCCGATCCGGGCAGCTGGCGCTCGGCCTCGATCCGGCACTCGGCCAGGAGGTCCGCGCCGTCGGGGCGCACCAGGGCGCTGATCTCGATCGTGCGCGGCTCGTCGCGGTAGAACTTCAGCGGCGCGAGGAAGTCGACGTCCTCGACCGCGGCCAACGCCCACTCGGGAGCCAGCAGCCGGGCCACCTCGACCATGCCCTCGATGCCCATCACGCCGGGCAGCAGGGCGGTGACGCGGTCACCGCGGTGGTCGTCGAGGAACGGCTGCTCCTTCGGGTCGAGCGTCGTGTGCACGGTGATCCCGTAGTTGACGCTGTCGCGGACCACCTCGCCGACCATCGGGCCGGCCTGGGCGCACGCCTCGGCGAACGCCGCGGTGTCCACGCCGCCGGTCGGGTCGAACTCGGCGGCCATCATGCCCAGCGTGCCGGCCACCACGACCTCGCCCGCGGGCACGCCGCTGGTGAGCTCGCGGCGGATCCAGGCGATGCCCGCCTGCGGGGGCAGCATCTGGACGCCGGCGGCCTCCATGATCTTCGGGATCGACCCGCGGGTCGCCATCCCGATGCCGCCCCAGGCGGTCCAGTCCAGCGCGATCGCGTGGGTGTCGGGGCGGGTGCGGCGCATGCTGCTGGCGATCTTGCACAGCAGGTCGTTCGCGGCCGCGTAGTCGGTCTGCCCGGCGTTGCCGAACCGACCGGCCACGGAGCTGAACCCGACGGTGGCGCCGATCGGCATGTCGCCGGCTGCGCTCATCAGGTTGAACCAGCCGTCGGCCTTGACGCCGAACACCAGCTCGAACTCCGCGCGCTCCTTCTTCGCCAGGCCCTTGCTGATCTCCAGCCCGGCGGCGTGCAGCAGGACGTCGATGCGCCCGTGCGCCTCGCGGATCTGCTCCACGATCGCCCCGACCGCCTCGCCGTCGCGCAGGTCGACGCAGTGGTAGTGCGCCGTGCCGCCTGCTGCGGTGACGGCCTCGATCGCCGTCAGCGCGGAGGCCAGCCGCTCGAAGCGGGCCAGCTCCCTCTCGATGAGGACCGGCGTCGCCTTCTCGCCGCGCGCGGCGATCTGCTCGGCCAGGTGCGGCTTCATGCTGTCCGGGTCGTTCAGGTAGCGCTGCAGCTCGGGGTCGCTCGGTGTCCGGTGCGGCCGCGAGGTCCAGCAGGTGGAACGTGCCGCCGGAGGCCTTCGCGAGGTCGGCGGTGATCGCCGAGACGATGCTGCCGGCGGCGCCGGTGATCAGGAACACCGAGTCGCTGCCCAGCTCCATCGCGCCCGGCAGGGGCGCGTCGGCGGCGGGGAACGGCTGGGTGCTCAGGCCCACGCCCCAGCGCAGGTCGTCCAGGTGACCGATCTCCACGCATCCCGGGTCGGCCAGCGCCTCAGCGATCAACGTGTCGGCCAGCGCCGCGGTCTTGCGGCTGGCCGGGAAGTCCACGGCCTTGACCAGGACGTCGGCGCGCTCGCGCTTGTACGACTTGGCGAAGCCCACGACGGTGCCGCCCAGGGGAGCGGTGGCACCGGTCGCGCCGTAGCCGTGCTGCCCGCCCAGGCGGGAGCCCGTGACGAGGAACGGCTTGGCCTCGATGACCTCGTGGAACAGCGCGTGCAGCGCGACCACGCGCCGGCGCAGCGCCTCACGCCATCCCGCGAGGTCCAGGTCGCTGGTCGAGCCCTCGTCGTCGAGGGCCGGCAGCCAGAACACGCCAGTCAGGGGGGCCTCGGTCGTCCAGCCCGCCACGGCGGCGAGGAGGTCGTCGGTCGGGGTGGCAGCCTCGACCGCGAGGACATCGGCCCCGAGGCCGGTCAGCTTCTTGACCAGGGCCTTGCCGACACCGCCCTCATCGAGGACGACCAGGATCCGGGCGCCCTCGCCGAGGTTCACGTCGGTCGGGAGGCAGGAGGCCAGGTCGGGGCGCAGCGCCGGGACGGGGACCCGCCGGGGAAGGGCGTCCACGGCCGCGAAGTCGCCGACGAATGCCGGGGCGGACGCGGTGGTGGCTGCGGCCGGTGCGTGTGGTCGTCCGATCGGTCGGTTGAACGTCGCTTTCGACTACCGTCGGCGGCGGCGGTGGGTTGGATGCCGGTCTTGTCGCGGACCCAGCCGATGACGTGGGTCAGGGTGGGGAAGTCGCGCAGTTGGAGGTTCTCGTCGCGTTCGACGTTGAACCGGTCGCGGACGGCGGCGAAGACCTCGGCCTGCTTGACGGTGTCGACGCCGAGGTCGGCTTCGAGGTCGAGGTCCAGGTCGAGGAGCTCGGCGGGGTAGCCGGTCATCTCGGCCACGATCGTGACCACGGCGTCGGTGACCTCGTCGGCCGCGGGGGCGGCTGCCGGCGGCGGTGGCGGGTGCGGCCGGGGCGGCGGGAGCCGGAGCCGCGGCAACAGGCGCGGGGGCGGCGGTGGGTTGGATGCCGGTCTTGTCGCGGACCCAGCCGATGACGTGGGTGAGGGTGGGGAAGTCGCGCAGTTGGAGGTTCTCGTCGCGTTCGACGTTGAACCGGTCGCGGACGGCGGCGAAGACCTCGGCCTGCTTGACGGTGTCGACGCCGAGGTCGGCTTCGAGGTCGAGGTCCAGGTCGAGGAGCTCGGCGGGGTAGCCGGTCATCTCGGCCACGATCGTGACCACGGCGTCGGTGACCTCGTCGGCCGCGGGGGCGGCCGCGGCGCGGTGGCGGGTGCGGCCGGGGCGGTCGTCGGTGCCGGAGCCGCGGCAGCAGGCGCGGGGGCGGCGGTGGGTTGGATGCCGGTCTTGTCGCGGACCCAGCCGATGACGTGGGTGAGGGTGGGGAAGTCGCGCAGCTGGAGGTTCTCGTCGCGTTCGACGTTGAACCGGTCGCGGACGGCGGCGAAGACCTCGGCCTGCTTGACGGTGTCGACGCCGAGGTCGGCTTCGAGGTCGAGGTCCAGGTCGAGGAGCTCGGCGGGGTAGCCGGTCATCTCGGCCACGATCGTGACCACGGCGTCGGTGACCTCGTCGGCCGGCGGGGGCTGCCGGGGCGGCGGCGGGTGCGGCCGGGGCGGCGGTGGCAGCCGGAGCCGCGGCGACAGGCGCGGGGCGGCGGCGACGGGCTGGATGCCGGTCTTGTCGCGGACCCAGCCGATGACGTGGGTGAGGGTCGGGAAGTCGCGCAGGGCGACGTTCTCGTCACGCTCCACACCGAACCGGTCGCGGACGGCGGCGAACACCTCGGCCTGCTTGACGGTGTCGACGCCCAGGTCGGCCTCGAGGTCCAGGTCGACGTCGAGGAGCTCGGCCGGGTAGCCGGTCATCTCCGAGACGATCGCGATGACGGCGTCGGTGACCTCGTCAGCGGCCGGGGTCGCGGCGACGGCAGGTGCGGCGACGGGTGCCGCAGCGGGGGCAACGGGTGCCGCAGCCGGGGCCGCCGGTGCGGCGGTGACGGGCTGGATGCCGGTCTTGTCGCGGACCCAGCCGATGACGTGGGTCAGGGTCGGGAAGTCGCGCAGGGCCACGTTGTCGTCGCGCTCGATGTTGAACTTGTCGCGGACCGCGGCGAACACCTCGGCCTGCTTGACGGTGTCGACGCCGAGGTCGGCCTCGAGGTCGAGATCCACGTCCAGCAGCTCGGGCGGGTACCCGGTCATCTCCGACACGATCGCCACGACGTCGGCGACGAGCGGGTCGACCGCCGGGGCGGCGGGTGCGGCCGCGGGCGCCGGTGGCGCGACAGGGGCGCGACAGCGGGGGCGCAACCGGCGGTGCTGCGGCGACCGCAGGCGCGGGCGCGACCGGAGCGAGCCGGAGCAACCGGGACGGCGGGCGCGGCCGGGGTGACCGGGACGGCGCTCGGGGCACCGGCGTCGACGATCCGCAGTCGATGGTGGTCCACCTCGAGGGTGGCGCCCGTGCGACCGGCGGCGTCGGCCAGGAAGCGCTGCCAGGCGGCAGGGTCGACGATCCGGTAGGCGTAGCCGAGCTCGCTGGGGGCGCGATGGCGACCATCGGGCATGGGGGTCCAGCGCAGCAGGGTCATGGCGACCTGTGAGCCGAAGCCGGCGGCCAGGCGCAGGGCGTAGGTCACCGGGTAGGCGCCGCCGAGGGAGAGGTTGAGCGTGCCGAGCTCGGGATCGGGCTCCTTGTAGTTGGGCACCGGCGGGACGATCCCGGTCTCCAGCGACTTGATCGCCACGACGTCCTCGATGCCGGCGCCCATGGCGTGGCCCGTGAAGCCCTTGGTGTTGGTGATCACGATGGAGCTCGCGGCGGCGCCGAACACCCGGCGCAGGGCGTTGATCTCCGCGGCTGCCGAGCCGCCCCGGGCGGGGGTGTAGGTCTCGTGGGACACGAAGACGGTCTGCGGGGCGATCTGCGTGCGGTCGATCCCGCGTGCCTCGGCAGTGCGGACCAGCCTCTCCATGACCTGGCCGACGTGGTCGACGTCCAGGCGGGTGCCGTGGAAGGCGCTGTTGGCGGTGACGGTCGCGAGCACCTCGCAGATCGGCTGCAGGCCACGCTCGCGCACGGCCTCGGCGGACTCGACGACGAACGCCGCAGCGCCCATGCCGACGACCATCCCGTGGCGGCGACGGTCGAACGGGGTCGCCACCTCGCTGACGACGTCCTCGGTGGCGGCGGCGCCGGAGGCCAGGAAGCCCGAGCCGACCCAGGGCAGCAGGACGTCGCTGCTCACGTCGTCGGCGGACACCACGACCACGCGGCGGCAGCGGCCGGTGCGGATCCAGTCCTCGGCCAGCGACACGGCCTGGGTCGTGCTCGCGCACGCGGCGTTGATCTGGGTGTTCGGCCCGCGGGCGCCGATCAGCTCGGCGAACTGCGAGTGCCCCATCGCCAGGCAGCGGAAGATGAACCGGCGGTCGTACTCGAAGCGCTCGACCTCGAGCAGGTGGCGCAGCTCGGCGATCCGACGGTCGACCTCGGCGGCTGCCGGCTCGGCACCGGTCATCCGGGCGCGGACGGCCTCGAGGGCCAGGACCTGCTCGCGGCGACCCCGGTCGGTCATGTACTTCTCGATGTCGGACGCGAACTCGCCGTACCCCGGGAACGCCGAGGCGAAGATGACGCCGGTGTCGTCGCGCATCGACTCCGGCAGGCCCCACTTCTCGGGCAGCATCGTGCCCAGGGTCGTCGAGCGGTAGCGCATGACCAGCGGGATGCCCGCGTCGCGCAGCGCGTCGAACCCGGCGCCCAGGGCCAGGCGGGTGGTGCGGTCCAGGGCGGCGTCGCGGGCGGCCTCGACGCCGAACTCCGCGACGACGTCCAGCGGTGCGCCGCGGCCGGCCAGCTTGATGACGCCGGCCTCGTCGTCGATGAGCTCGAACACCGGGTCCTGCCCGGCCTTCTTGACCAGGCGGGTGATCCGCTTGTCGACGATCGCCTGGCGGAAGCGCTGCGGGATGACGTCGATGAACTGCTGCCCGTCGAGGATCTTCGCGATGTTCTCGTCGTCGAAGACGCGGTCCACGCCGGGCAGGCCGAGGGCGGCACCGGTGATGGCCACCGGGGCGCGTCGAGACCTGCGTCGGGCCGCTCGTGGCAGCGGGTGCGCTGACGGCGCCGGGCTCGCCGGAGTACACGCGCAGGCCCTGCTCCAGCACGCCGGCGAACAGCCGGCCCAGTTCCTCGTAACGGGCGGTCGACATGGGGATCCTCGGGGTCGTGGCGGATGGGTGCGGGGGTGGGTGCGGCGACGGGCGCGGCAGCAGCCGGGGCGCAGCGGCGACGGGGCAGCGCGGCGCGGGACGGCGGCGGCGACGGCTGAGGCCGCGGGCGCTGGCGCCGGGACGCGGCGCGAAGCCCAGCCCGGAGGCGTACAGCCCGCAGAGCGCCTGGTTGAACGACGCGATGTCGCCGAGCTTCGGGTGGTTGGTGAACAGGGCCAGGACGTCGTCGTGCTCGGAGCCGAGGACCTCCTCGACGAAGCCGTGCAGGGCCTTCTTCGGGCCGACCTCGACGAACACCCGCGCACCGGCCTCGTACAGGGTGTGCAGGCCCTTGACGAACTGCACCGGCTCGGCGATCTGGCGGCCGAGGATCTCGAGCATGGTCTCGGTGTCGGCCGGGACCGGGTAGAACTCGCCGGTCACGTTGGCCACGATCGGCAGGCTGGGTCCGCGGACCTCGAGGCGGCGCATCGCGACCTTCAGGGGCTCGCTGGCCCCGGCCACGATCTGCGTGTGGAAGGCGTGCGAGACCGGGATGCGCATGGCGGTCATCCCGGCGGCCTGGAAGGCGGCGACGGCGGCCTCGACCGCGGTGGTCGCGCCGCCGATGACGGCCTGGGTGTTGGAGTTGATGTTGGCCACGACGACGTAGCCCGTCGACCTCGGCCACGATCCGCTCGATGTCGGCCAGCGGGCCGAACACCGCGGCCATCGCGCCGTTGTCGGCCTGCGAGACGTGGGTCATCTCGCGGCCGCGGGCGCTGACGGCCTCGAGCGCGGCGTCGAACGTGAGCGCGCCGGAGGCGACCAGCGCGCCGTACTCGCCGAGGCTGTGGCCCATGACCAGGTCCGGGGTGATCCCGTACGCGGCCAGCAGCTGGGCCATGGCGGCGTCGGTGGTCAGCACGGCGGGCTGGGTGATCTCGGTCTGCAGCAGCTGGGCGTTGAGGCGCGTGACGGCCTCGGGGTCGGCGGCGTCGGCGAACACGTAGTCCGACAGCGGCTTGCCCAGCAGCGGGGTCATGATCCGGTCGGCCTCGTCGTAGATCGCCGCGGACGATCGGCTCCTGGTCGCGCAGCTCGGCGAGCATGTTGACGTACTGCGAGCCCTGCCCGGTGAACAGGAACGCGACCTTCGGCGCCGGGCCGCGGCCGACGAAGACGCCCTGCGAGCGCAGCAGCTTCCACATCGCCGGGTTGTTGGCGCCGAACGCCTGCACGGCCTTGTCGGCCTTCTTGGCCAGGTCGGCGGCGTCGGCGTAGTCGATGGCCACGCGGATCGCCGCACCGGCCAGGGCCGGGTCCGGTGCCGCCGGGGCGGGGGCCCGGCCGGCGGCGGCCTCGGCGGCCAGCGCCGTCAGCTGCGCGACGACCTCGGCCTCGTCGCGTCCACCGATCACGGCAGCGCCGCGCAGGGGGGCCTTGCGGGCGGCGGGCAGCGCGGCGGGCAGCCGGGGCGGCCGCGGCCGCGGCGGCGGGGGCGGTCGTCGTGCCCCGGGATGTCGGCGCCGGCGAACACGCGCGCGGCGTCGGGGGCGCGGTGCCGGCCGGGCACGTACTCCTCGAGCGCCACGTGGAAGTTGGTGCCGCCGAAGCCGAACGCGCTCACGCCGGCGCGACGCGGGTCGGGACCGGAGTGGGTCCACTCGCGCAGCTCGGTGTTGACCCGGAACGGGGTCGCGGCCCAGTCCACGTTCGGGTTGGGGTCGTTGAAGTGCAGGCTCGGGGGCAGCACCTTGTCGTTCAGGCTCATGACGGCCTTGAACATGCCCGCGGCGCCGGCGGCGGCCTTGAGGTGGCCGATGTTGGACTTGACCGAGCCCAGGGCGATCGACCCGGGTGCCACGCCGTGGGCCGCGAAGATCTCGTCGAGCGCGCCGAGCTCGGTGGCGTCGCCCACGCGGGTGGAGGTGCCGTGCGCCTCGAGCATCCCGATGGAGCCCGGGTCGGCTCCGGCGTTCTCCCAGGCCCGGCTGACCGCGAGCTTCTGGCCGATCGGGTTGGGCGCGGTGATGCCCTTGCCCTTGCCGTCCGAGGACCCGCCGATGCCCAGGATGACCGCGTACACGTGGTCCCCGGCCTTCTCGGCGTCCGAGAGCCGCTTGAGCACGAACAGGGCCGCGCCCTCGCCCATCACGAAGCCGTCGGCGCCGGCGTCGAACGGCCGGGTGCCGGTGGCCGACAGCGCGCCGATCTTGCAGAAGCGCACGAAGGCGCCGGGACCCATGTTGTGGTCGACGCCCCCGGAGATGCAGGCGTCGATACTGATGGGCCTGCAGCCCGGCGATCGCCGCGCTCATGCCGGCCAGCGCCGAGGCGCAGGCGGCATCCGTGGTGAAGTTCGGTCCGCGCAGGTTGAACAGGGCCGCGACCCGGCCGGCCATGATGTTCGACAGCTCACCGGGCATCGTGTCCTCGGTGATGGTCGGCAGGCCGGAGACGAACCGCTCGCGGGCCTCGGCCCGGATCGCCGCCTGGACCTCAGCGGGCAGGGCCGCGAACGACGGGGACGCTGCGAGCTCCCGGTCGAACTCCGGGTAGGCGATGCGCAGGGTCGTGCGCACGTACTTGTCGCCGCCGAGCGCGCTGCCGAGGATCACGCCGACGCGGTCGGAGTCCACGTCCCAGTTCGGCCACCCGGCGTCGAGCAGGGCCGAGCGCCCGGCGCTGACCGACCACATCTGGCCCTCGTCGAAGTGCGCGGCCACGCTCGGCGGGATGGGCAGCTTCCACGCCATCGGCTCCCACGGGAACTCCCGGACCCAGCCGCCGATCTTCGAGTACGTCTTGTCCTCGGGGCTGTACGGGTCGGCGTCGTAGAACAGCTCCGGGTCCCAGCGCTCGGCGGGCACGTCGCTGATCGAGTACCGCCCGCCGCGGATGTTGCTCCAGAAGTCCTGGGCGGTCGGCGCGTCGGGCATGATCGCGCTGATCCCGACGATGGCGATCGGCTCGGGCTGGGTCATGGCGTGTCTCCTGCAGGGTGTCGCGCGGTGGAGGGGTCAGGCGTAGAGCACGTCGGACAGGGCCGTCATGTCCGTGATGAGCCCTGCCTGTGCGGCGCGGATGGCGTCCAGCCGCAGGGTGGTCGGCAGCGTGGCGGCGAGGCCGAGGCTGGGGTCGGCGGAGCCGATGACCCAGCGCATGCCCTCCTCGCCGGCCTTCATCGCCGCCTCGCGGGCGAAGACCCGGGCGATGACGGCCAGGGCGTCGGCGTCGAAGCGCCGGTTGGCCTTCTCCGCCAGCGTCCCGTCCGCAGCGGCGGCGGCGCGCCGGCACAGGGCGCCCGCGCACTCCACGTTGGCCACCAGCTCGCCGAGGCGGAACAGCACGTGCTGGTTGCGGGTGAGCCGACCGGCCTGGCAGGCGGCGAAGACGCCGGCCAGGGCCTCGAACGCCAGGGCGGAGACGTCGGCCCCGACCTTCGGGTTGCGCGCGTGCAGGGCGTTCATCTCCTGGGCGGCGGTCAGGTAGTAGCCGCCGCGGGACTTCAGGTGCTCCTGCCAGCGGTCGCGGGCGATCGTCATCTCGAGGATCTCCGAGGTGCCCTCGTAGATCGTGGTGATGCGCACGTCGCGCTTGATCTTCTCGACCACGTACTCGCGGGTGAAGCCGTAGCCGCCGAGGGCCTGGATGGCGTCCTCGGCCGCGCGGTTGCCCGACTCGGTGGCCAGGTACTTGGCGATCGCGCCCTCGGTGTTCAGCGCCCCGTCGGGGCCCTCGCCGGCGTCGATGCGCGTCGAGGTCTCCTCGATGAACGCGCGCGCGGCCTCGAGCCGGGCGACGTGCGGGACGATCAGCTTGTGGGTGTAGCCCTGCTTCTCGGCCAGCGGGGACCCGCCGGAGATGCGGGTCTTGGAGTACTCGATCGCGCGGTCCACGGCCTCCCAGCCGCCGCCGAGGCCGAACGCGGCCACCATCACGCGGGTGTAGCCGAAGACCTGCTGGGCCTGCACGAGGCCCTTGCCCTCGACGCCGCCGATCAGGTTCTCGATCGGGACCTCGACGTTGTCCAGGAACAGCGCGGCGGTGTTCGACAGCCGGATGCCGTGCTTGTCCTCGGGCTTGGCGCTGGTGAAGCCGGGGGTGTCCTTCTCGACGACGAACCAGGTCGGGCCGCCGGGGGCCAGGGCCAGGATCGTGGTGGCATCGGCGATCGTGCCGTTGGAGATCCACTGCTTCGCGCCGCTGATGCGGTAGCCGGTGACCTCGCCGTCGACCTCGATCGGGACGGCCTTGGTCTTCATGGCGCCGAGGTCGGACCCGGCCTCGGGCTCGGTGGCGCCGTAGGCGAAGACGATGCCGTCCTCGGCGATCGCGCCCAGCCACTTCTCCTTCTGCTCCTCGGTGGCGCCGACCAGGATCGGGTCGCTGCCCAGGAAGGTGGCGAAGATCGCGGTGGCCAGGCCGATGTCCTTGCGGGCCATGACCTCGCACAGCAGGTAGGAGTCGAACGCCCCGCCGCCCATGCCGCCGTAGGCCTCGGGGACGAAGACCAGCTGGATGCCCAGGTCGGTCGACATCGCGCGCACCGTGTCCTCGGGGCAGATGTCCTCGTGGTCGAGCTCCAGCTGGCGCTCGGGCGGCAGCGCGTCGGAGAGGTACTCCTTCAGGCCGTCCAACATCAGGCCGAGCGTCTCGGCGTCCAACCCCTGGTCAGTGTTCATTCGTTTCCTCCTACGCGGACTCCCGCTCAGGCTAGGTGCGCGGTGGGTCACGATGGGTGGTCGAAGTGACCTCGTTGGCGGGACCTAGGACTGTTACCGGCGGGTATCGGTCCCGGGGCGTCCGACCCCGATGCGGGCCATCGGCGATCAGACCGGGGCAAGTCCGGCGAGCAGGTAGTCCACGACCTTGCGCGCGGAGTACGGCCCGCCGCCCGACCCGTTCGACGCCAGTGCGAGCACCGCCCGGAAGTCGTCGCCGGAGGTCACGATCGCCGGCTCGGTCGAGCCGTCGGGACGCTGCTGGGGGAGGTCGGCGGCCGCGAGCAGGGCGTTGCACAGGCACCGGCGGCCCTCGGCGTTCTCGGCCCGCCCGCCCTTGCGGGTGTACACGGCCAGCGGCTCGGCCGGGCAGCGGTAGTCGATGTCGCCGTTGGCCTTCTTGTACGGGGTGCGCAGGGCGCCGAGGTCGCAGACGGCCTTGCGGCCGGCGGCGATCTCGGGGTCGCTGACCGTGCCCTCGAGCTGGATGACCCGGAACGGGAAGCCGGTGGGGGAGGCGCGCCAGTCGCTGCGGACGTCCAGCGTCCCGGCCAGCACCTCGGCGAGCACCTGGCGCTTGAGCGAGTCGGCGAGGCCGGACTCCTGGCTGTAGGCGAACGCCGTGCCGACCTGGACGCCCTGGGCACCGGCCGCCCGCGCCTGCGGCCAGGCCCTCGGGGGTCCCGTACGCGCCGGCCAGCCAGAACGGCAGGCCGAGGGCCGCGATCCCGTGCGAGGTCGGCGGTGTCGCGGTCGTCGTAGACCGGCTGGCCGAGCTCGTCGACCCGTCGCGGGCCGCGCGGCGGGGCGTTGTGCCCGCCGGCGCTCGGGCCCTCGACGATGAAGCCGAACGGGCGGGTCGCGGGGTCGCCGGCCAGGCCGGCGGCGAGGTCCAGCGACGCGACGATGGCCAGGAACCGGGGCACGGCCAGGTCGCGGCCGGCCTCGCCGAGGAGCTCGGTCGGGCTGCAGCGCACCGACACCGGTGCATCGTCGGAGCGCAGGCCCTGGGCCCGCACGCCGAACTCGACGTCCTCGCCGCGGGACAGCGCGCGGATCACGCCGGGGATCTCGGAGGGGTTGCCCGCGCCGATCAGGACGTAGTCGACGCCCGGCGAGCATGGCCCCGAGCAGGCCGAAGGGCAGCGGGATCTCGATCTTGCGCAGGAAGTTGATCCCCACCGGGCCCGAGTGCTCCTGCTTGGCCAGCCAGACCTCGCAGAAGGCGCCCACGACAGTCAGCTCCTGCAGGGCGACCGGCGGGGTGACCGTGAACCGGGGGACGGCCCGGAACGCCTCGTCGTCGGCCTTGCCGCCGTGGATGTAGTACTGCTTCATGACCCGCAGCGCCATCGCCGGGATCGGGAAGGCGGCCAGCGCGCTGGCGCATGTGGCCGCCGGGATCGCCGCTCATCAGGCGCCGGGCGCACACCACGTCCAGGGCGGTGCCGGAGACCACCCCCAGCTCGCCGGTCTGGCAGACGGCGCTGGCCAGCTCCCACCCGGAGACGGCCACCCCCATCCCACCCTGGATGATCGTCGGGAGCACGTCCTGGTCGTTCATGGCACCACCTGCGGTCGTCGCGGCTTGGCTACGCTACCGTAACCTACGTTGGCGTAGGTACGCCAGTCGCTGATGCCGGCACCCGGCCGCCCGGACGGCGCCGGCGACCGGCTCGCGGCCGCGGCGCGCAGTGGCGATCCGGACGCCGCCCGACCGCGGACGGATGCCCGACCGGATCGGCGCCTCCGGTGGTCGTCGCGGTGCTGCCCGGAGCGCTGATCAGGCGCGACTCGGAGGCTGGTATGTGATGTTCGTCACATCGCGTCCGCGAGGGTCCCGCGCGAGGTGCTCAGCCCGACGACCCGGAGGAGCCGAGCTTGCTGAACAGTCCGGAGATGTCCCCGCGGGCCAGCCTCGAGGTCGACTCGTCGTCGATGTCGACGGTCTTCGGGTCCACGCCCCACTTCTGCAGCTGGCCCGAGCACCGACGCCCGGGCGGAGGCGAACCTGTCGGCGACCATCCGCCGGGTGGCCCACTCCCGCTCCCGGTCGCGCAGGGCCTGTCTCGATCCGGTCGACCTGCTCCGGGCTCGCCGGCGAGCTGGTAGGTGTGGCGGATCGCGTCGCACAGCTCGATCCGGTAGTCGTGGCCGAGGCGCACGAACTCGCCGGGCTTGGAGTTCATCCCGTTCTTCAGGTCGACCAGCGTGATGACGAACGTCGTGATCGGGCGGAACGACGTCTCGCGGGGGACCTTCGGGGGCCGGGTCTGCGGCGGGCCCATCCACCACGGCGTCCGCACGACGGCGTCGTAGGAGAACATGTTGATCGGGTCGTCGTGGTGGATCGACCTGCACGTGGCGCACCGAGGCGGGCAGGGAGGGGATCTCGTCGGCCCGGGCCACCTTGCCCAGGATCCCCGCCGGGTCGACGGCGACGGGGTCCGCGAACCACCGGTCCCACAGCGCGGTCCGGAACGGGGTGCCCAGGTACAGCCCCCGATCCAGCCCGAGCTCGTCGAAGACGGCGGTCCCGTCGGCGGCGACGTCCAGGGCCACCTGGGCGCCGAGGCTCTCGCCGAACTGGAGCAGCCGGGGCCGGCTGCCCTCGGGCATGGCAGCGATCCGGTCGCGGATCCCCTGCAGGATCAGCGTCTGCATCCGCACCCCGGCGTCGGTCTGGTTCAGCGCCAGCGCGCTGGGGACGAGGGCGTACTGCGGCACCACGATGGCGCAGTCGCCGCGGGTCAGGTACTCCAGGGCCTCGGCGAACGAGTAGTTCACGTAGCCCACGCCCGTGGGGGCCGCGACGACGATCACGGACTTCTCGTAGGCGCCCAGGGCATCGAGCTCGGACAGGGCCAGGTCGGCGCGCGTCTCCGGGGTCCGCGCACTCTCGAACCCGGCGACGGCCCGGATCGGGTCGACGGCAGGTTCGCCCATGACGTCGGCGATCTCGTGGGCGCTGAGTGCCATCAGGACGAACCGGCGGCCCTCCTTGCCGATGTCGTCGAACGCGATCAGGCTGGCGGGGCCCGCCGTCACCGACCGGCTCGTCGGCGGCGTCCGGGTAGGCCGCCTCGACCACGTCGTCGGCGTGCTGGATCCGCCGGCGCAGCCGGTCGAGGGCGGCGATCCCGGCGGGGACCATGAGCGCGGCGGCGATCGAGTGGCCCGACGAGCGGGGTGACCCTGTTGTCGCTGCGGCCCAGGGCGCGGCTGACCAGCGCGGTCGAGCCCTCGGCCAGTGCGTACTCCGTGCCGGCCAGGACCATCAGGCCGGCACCGACGGATCCGCCGAGTGCGGCGGACCTGGCCATCCCCACTGCGGTCGTGGGGCGCTGGATCTGGTGGCGGTCACCGGTCTCCCCGACAGCCAGGGCGCGACGGTCGCGGGCATTGACGCGGATCGCGGAGATCGTGCCGCCGATGGCGGCCGCCGTGGCCATCCCGATGGCCGGGGACACGCGGGCCCGACGAGGCGTCGGGTCGCCTTGTCGGAGGTGATCACGAGCGCGGCGGCCGCGGCGCCGCCACCGAGCAGGCGGGCTGCGGAGTTCCCGGTGGCGATCGGCAGCGGGGTGGTGCTCGTGTTGGGCAGGAGCCGGGCACCGGCGAACCCGGCTCCGGCGACGATCGCGGCCGCGATGAGCGTGGTGTTCTCCGGGTCACCCCGACCGCGGGAGGTCGCCACCACCTCGGCGGTGGCCTCGACCGCCGACACGGCCAGGGTGCCGATCCCGAGGCCGATGGCGGCCGTCACGCCGGTGGCCATCGCCTGATCCGTCGTCGTGCGCGGCAGCAGGCCGCGGGCGAACGTGTTGGACGTGACGGCGGCGGCCGCGGTCACGCCCGGTGCGCAGCGCCAGGTACCGCCGTCCGGATCGAGGGGCCATGGGGGCAGTCTGCCCGAACGCCGACAGGAGGGCGGTGAGGGGGACCGCGCGCCGTGGCGTCAGCCGCCGGTGGGCTCCTCGGCGTGGCGACGGGTCAGGACCCGGGCCTGCACCGACAGGATCCAGCCGACGAGGTCCTTGTCGATCATCGACTGGACCTTGCCCGCGAGCGGGAAGGGCAGCGACGCCTTCGTGCTGGTCGAGGTCGCCAGGGTCGAGCCGCCATCGACGACCAGCAGCTGCGAGGTGCCCATCGACGTGGCCTTGGGCGAGCCGAGCAGGTGGACCTCGAGGGTGCCCTCGGAGCCCTCGTCGGTCAGGGGGCCCCATTCCTGGGCCCAGGACAGGCGGACCTCGTCGGGCAGCAGCTTCTGCGCCAGCTCCGGGATGCCGGGCTTGGACGTGGAGAACCGCCACTCCATCGTGGCGACCGCGCGCTCGCCGGAGGCGTCACACGTCAGCGAGTCGACCTCGACGCCCACCTCGGTGGCGAACGCGTGGAGGAAGTCCTCGCTGATCAGGTCGGCATGCACGGTCGAGGGCGCGATGGTCAGATCGAAGCTGTGGTCCACGGGGCCATTGTGACGGGTCCGGCGTCGTGCCGGCTCGTCGCCACTGTCTTTGGGGCTGCGTCGGCGTCGGTGGCGGGTTAGCGTCAGGTGCGAAGGCAGCCCGCCACCAGCGATGAAGAGGCCGCGATGACCCCCTCTGACGAGACCTCCCGCACTGATCTGCCCGCGGTACCCGGTGAGCCTCGTGCGCGCTGTCGCGCCCTGGAAGCGCTCGGCGACCGCGACCACCGTGCTGCCCGAGACGCAGACGGTCGTCACGGGCTGGCGTCCGGATCGCGAGAAGCTCGCCGCGTACCGATCCCTGGTGGGCTCCGGCGCGGAGATCCCGATCGCCTTCCCGCAGCTGCCGATCATGGCCCTGCACATCGACCTGCTCTCCCAGTGGTCGTTCCCGCTGCGGGCGCTGGGGCTGGTCCACCAGGGCACCGTCATCGACGTGCTCGACGAGTTGCCGGTCGGCGGTCCGTGGGACGTGCGGGCCGCGGTGTCGGACGGCCGGCACGTGCGCGCGGGGTTGGAGTTCGACGTCTCCGGCGAGGTCAGCGTCGGCGGCGCGCTGTGCTGGCGCTCCACGTCCATCTACCTGTCCCGCAGCCGTTCGGCCAGTGGGGCCGAGGAGTCGGCCGTCCCGCAGCTCGACTCCTCGGGGGCGTGGGAGGCCGAGGTGCCGATCCCGGTGCCGGAGGGGACCGGGCGCGCCTTCGGCCGCGTGACCGGCGACATCAACCCCATCCACCTGCACGCCGTGCCCGCCAAGGCGTTCGGCTTCCCGAAGGCGATCGCCCACGGCTGGTGGACCACGGGGCGCGCGACTGCGGAGCTCGGCGTCGACGAGGCCGTGCCGGGCCGTCGGCTGGAGATCGCCTTCAAGCGGCCGATCGTGCTGCCGTCCACGCCCGATCCTCTGCTCGCGCCCGGGGGCGTCCGGCGGGGTCGAGTTCGCCCTGTTCCCGGTGTCGCCCTCGTCTGCCGGCGGGCGAGGACCCCGTGCGGGCGCTGGTGTCGGGGGCCGTCACCGGCTGAGCCTCGTTGGCGGCCGGTGCGTGTCGGCCGCAGCGAACCTGTCCGCCCGGGAGGGCAGAATCGCGGGTGTGCGTGCCGCTGAGGGACCGTCCCACGGGTCGGGTGCCATGGTCCGGCGCGACCCGTCCCTGGAGGCGCTCCAGCGGGCGGCGGTGGCGGCCCGGCTCGGTGCCGCTGACGCCGGCGGCGATGGAGGCCATCCGGACGTGCCGGGGCCAGGAGTTCCAGCGACTCGAGCTCATCGGCGACTCGATCCTCGAGGTGGTGCTCCACGCGCACTCGGTGATCACCGGACCCAGCTGCCCGCACTGCAGCGGGCGTGCGGACACGTTCACCACCGATGCCCACCTCGGGGAGCTCGCCCGCGAGATCGACCTCGGTGACTGGCTGGACTGGAGCCCGTCGGAGCACCGCCTGGCCGACATGGTCGAGGCCTGCGTGGGCGCCACGTGGGTCAGCGGTCGGTGGCCGCAGGTCGTCGCCTTCGTCGCGGCCGAGCTGCATCCCCTGCCTGCCGACGAGCGGCGTCGGCTGCTGCACGGTGGGGCCCAGGTGCACCCCGAGGCCCCGGCGCGGGCCCGCGAGATCCTGGGGGCGGCGATCCTCGAGGCGGCAGCCTCGACGTCGGCCTATCGGCTGCATCCCGAGGCCGATGAGGGCGGCCTGTCCAAGGTCAAGGCCCGGATGCTGTCCAGCGAGCACGTGCTGGGCCGCTGCCGGGACTCGCGGTGGGTGCGTCGCAGCCTGCGCACCCGGCGCTTCGACCGCGACGATGTCGAGCGCCAGCTGGCCAACAACCTGCTCGCCCACGGGCTGGCGTCGGCGATCACCATCGCGTGGCCGTTGACCACCTGAGCTCGGCCGTCCACAGATGTGGTCCCGGGGCTGGCGGACCCGGCAGCGGACGGGCAGTGTGCGGGGTGCGGCGCCGGGGGGCGTCGAGCGATCGGGGGGATGATGAACGAGACGATGATGACCGTGTCGGGCAACCTGGTGTCCGACGTCGACTTCCGGGTGACCACCCGCGGCGACGCCCTGGCGAGGTTCCGGGTGGCCTCGACCATCAAGCGCTACGACCGCGCCAGCGGCCAGTGGCTCGACGGCGACACCATGTACTGGAACGTGACGGCCTGGCGGCGGGCGGCGGAGAACGCGGCGAAGTCGTTGGCGAAGGGCCACCCGGTCCTGGTGCACGGCAAGGTCCGCCAGCGCACCGTCGATCGTGAGGTCGCCGGGGCTCCGGGGGCCACGATGGCCGTGACGTTCACCGACCTCGAGGCGGTCAGCTTCGGGCTGGACCTGACCCGGTGCCGTGCGCAGTACCGGCGGGCCCCGATCGGCCCGCAGACCGGAGCGGTCGAGGGGGAGGCGCCGGTCGGGGCTCCCGTGGTGGGGCAGTCCGATCACGGGCTGGGCGACCCTGTCGAGGTCTCCGATCCCGTGGGTGGGGCGGCTCTCGACCAGGGGCGGATCGACGCCGCCTGAGCCGGTCCCGGGGGGTCGCGGAAGGGGGGTCCGGGGGCTCGGCCCCGCCGCTCGCGAGTTACTGGGCATGGCCGTGTGGCCGATACCCTTGCCCCCATGGCTGAGTTCATCTACACGCTTCGCAAGGCCCGCAAGGCCTTCGGCGACAAGGTCGTCCTCGACGACGTCACGCTGTCGTTCCTGCCGGGTGCCAAGATCGGCGTCGTCGGACCCAACGGTGCGGGCAAGTCGAGCCTGATCAAGATCATGGCGGGCCTGGACCACGTGTCCAACGGGGAGGCGGATCTCAGCGCGGGATACACCGTGGGCATCCTCTCCCAGGAGCCGGTGCTCGATGAGACCAAGGACGTCCTGGGCAATGTCGAGGACGGTGTGGCCGACACCAAGGCCCTGCTCGACCGGTACAACGAGATCTCCGAGCTGATGGCCGACCCGGAGGCCGACTTCGACGCGCTCATGTCCGAGATGGGCGACCCTCCAGGAGAAGATCGACCACCTCGGTGCCTGGGACCTCGACGCCCAGCTCGAGCAGGCGATGGACGCCCTGCGCTGCCCGCCCGCCGACGCCGACGTCTCGGTCCTCTCCGGCGGCGAGCGGCGTCGGGTGGCGCTCTGCAAGCTGCTGCTCCAGCAGCCGGACCTCCTGCTGCTCGACGAGCCGACGAACCACCTCGACGCCGAGAGCGTCCAGTGGCTCGAGCAGCACCTGGAGAAGTACCCCGGAACCATCGTCGCGATCACCCACGACCGGTACTTCCTGGAGAACGTGGCCGAGTGGATCCTCGAGCTGGACCGTGGGCGTGCCTACCCGTACGAGGGCAACTACTCGACCTACCTCGACGCGAAGGCGACCCGCCTGAAGGTGGAGGGCGCCAAGGACGCGAAGCTGCGCAAGCGCCTGACCGACGAGCTCGAGTGGGTGCGCTCCAACGCGAAGGCCCGCCAGACCAAGAGCCGCGCCCGCCTGGGTCGCTACGAGGAGATGGCCACCGAGGCGGAGAAGACCCGCAAGCTGGACTTCGAGGAGATCCAGATCCCGCCGGGCCCGCGGCTGGGCTCGTTGGTCGTGGAGGCCTCTGGGCTCACGAAGGCCTTCGACGACCGGGTGCTCATCGACAACCTGAGCTTCACGCTGCCGCGCAACGGCATCGTCGGCATCATCGGACCCAACGGCGTCGGCAAGACGACCCTGTTCAAGATGATCGTGGCGCAGGCCAACGAGGACACCTCCGACAAGGCCGCCCTGCCGACCTCCGGCGACATCCGGGTCGGTGACACGGTCAAGCTGTCCTACGTCGACCAGAGCCGCGCCGGGCTGGACCCGACCAAGAACGTGTGGGAGGTCGTCTCCGACGGGCTGGACTGGATCAAGGTCGGCAACGTCGAGATGCCGTCACGTGCCTACGTCGGTGCGTTCGGCTTCAAGGGCCCGGACCAGCAGAAGCCGTCGAAGGTCCTGTCCGGTGGCGAGCGCAACCGCCTGAACCTGGCGCTGACCCTCAAGCAGGGCGGCAACGTGATCCTGCTCGACGAGCCGACCAACGACCTCGACGTCGAGACGCTCGGCTCGCTGGAGAACGCCCTGCTGGAGTTCCCCGGCTGTGCGGTGATCACCTCGCACGACCGCTGGTTCCTCGACCGCGTGGCCACCCACATCCTGGCCTACGAGGGCGACTCGCAGTGGTTCTGGTTCGAGGGCAACTTCGAGTCCTACGAGAAGAACAAGATCGCCCGCCTCGGCGCCGAAGCAGCCCGCCCCCACCGCGCCACGTACCGCAAGCTCACCCGCGGCTAGACGCGACCCCGGCTGCGGTCGACGGCCGTGACGGGCCGCGTGGCCTCAGCCGAGGGGGTGGTTGCCGCGGATGACCTGGTCGGGGTCCACGCGCTGCTTGACGGCACGAAGGCGCGACAGGGTGTCGGTGGTCGAAGACCGCCGACAGGTCCGATGTCCGGGACCGAGGAAGGTCAGGGGTATCCGGGCGGTGGCCGAGGGCCCGCACGCGTCAGCCACCGCGCGCAGTGAGGCCCGGATCGGATCGACGAGCTCGGGAACGGCCGCAACGCCGAACGTGAACACGACGTACTCGGCCCCGACGTGGGCGAGGGCGCCGGGACGCCCCCCGGGACGGCCAGGGCGCCGCCCACGTGGCGCACCTGCAGGACGGTCAGCGCCGTCCGTGTCCGATCGCCGCCGACGCCCACGAGTCGCTCGATGGTCGACTGCATCCAGGTCTGGCAGGACTCCGCCCCATTCGATGAAGGGCATCGGTGTGGTCGGTTCGGCCGCGACCTCCCCGAGCCGGCCGATCGTGACCGGGACCGAACGAGTCGCTGAGCAGCGTGCCGGCCCCGCGCAGGGGGGCGATGAGGCCGGCCCCCTCCTCGGCGTCGCCCAGCCAGGTGACGTCGACGGTCGCGAACGAGTTGCCCCGCAGGGGCTCAGGAAGCTCGGGCAGCGGGCGGGAAGTGCATGAGCGAGGCCCAGCAGGTCAAGCCATCGGGGGCGTGGCGCGTGACCTCGGCGAACGCGTCCAGCACGCCGGCGGCGTCCGTGATCGGGAACATCAGCTTCCCACCGTGCAGCGTCGGCTTCGGGGTGCAGCTCGACCTCCACCTCGGTGACGATGCCGAACTCGCCCCCGCCACCACGCAGCGCCCACATCAGGTCGGGGTCGGATGCGTCGTCGACCCACCGGGCGCTGCCGTCCGCCGTCGACGATGTGGGCGGCGCGCAGGCTCCGGGAGCCGATCCCGTAGCGGCGCCCGAACCAGGACAGCCCGCCACCGAGCAGGTATCCGACGACCGACACGTCCGGATTGCTGCCGGCCATCGCGATCAGGCCGGTCCCGTCCAGGGCGGCCAGGAGCTGACCCCACTTCACCCCCGCCCCCACGCGGGCGATCCCGGCCGCGCGATCCACGACCACCTCGTCGAGCGCGCCGGTCCGCAGCAGGACGGTGCCGTCGAGGGCGGTCGTCGCGCCGTGGCCACCGGGCTGGGCGCTGACGACGAAGCCCTGCTCCCGAGCCACGCGAACCACGGCGACGACGTCCTGCTCATCGGCGACGTGGACCACGGCGTCGGGCCGCTGGGGCACGGCGACGTTCCACGGGCGGGAGGCGTCGTCGAACCCGTCGTCGCCGGGTAGCAGCACCCGTCCGCGCACAGCCCGGCGCAGGCGTCGAGAGGTCGGGTGTGGCGGTGCCCGTCCTCGGGTCCGTGGTCTGGGTCATCGGGTTCTCCTGTGTCGGCGCGACGCCCTCACCCACCTGGTGAGCGCGAAGGAGCCCTACCCGCCACGGGTCGGCCCATACGGGTGGGCGATCAACCGTGAGGGGCGCCGTGCGGGGCGTCCGGCGGCGAGCGGGGCCGGCGCTACCGGGTCGCGGACTCCAGCAGGAACAGGAAGCGAGGAGTAGTCGTGGCCGATCGCCCGGGTCATGCCCAGCTCGCAGGTGCGGTTGGAGCACAGGTAGGCGTCGAACTCCTGGCCGGCGAGTTCGGCCGCCTGCTCGGCGCCGGCGCCGTCGGCGAGCTCCGGGTGCAGCATCCCGCGGTCGCCGGCGAAGCCGCAGCACGTGCCGTACACCGGGACGGTGACCTCGTCGGCCAGGGCCCCGGCCACGTCGGCCAGGGCCCCGCCCAGGCCCAGGTGCGTGCCGGCGCAGGTGGCGTGGATGACGGCCGAGCCGACCTTCTCGCGGACCTCCAGCCGGGGCAGCAGCTCGTCGCGCGCCCACTGGATCGAGTCGAGGATCCGCAGCGCCCGGTGCTGGGCGACGGCCGGGCCCTCGAGGTAGGGCTCCACCTCGTGGACCAGGCCGAACGTGCAGGACGTCGCGTCGACCACGACCGGCAGCCGGCCGCCGTCGGTCCAGCGCCACAGGTGCTCCACGACGGCGTTGGCCATGTACCGGTTCCCACGGTCGTAGCCCTTGGAGTGCCACACCGTCCCGCAGCACAGGCCCGCCACGTCGTCGGGGATCCACACGGGTGCTCCGGCCCGCTCGGCGAGCGCCACCACGACCTCGGGCAGGCTCGGCCGGTCGGGCAGGGACTCCGGGTTGCCGAAGATCCGGTTGATGCACGCCGGGAAGTACACGGCCGACGCGCCCGCGCGCGAGGTCAGGGGCAGCTTCCTGGGCGCCGAGCCCGGGATCTCCGGGAGCCACCGGGGGATCAGGTCGCTGGTCACGACCGCCCGGCCGGCATCGGTGACCCCGCTGATCAACCCGTCACCGGTCACCGACCCGACCCCGTGCGCGGTCCGCAGGGCGATCCGGCCGGCCCGCTGCATCAGCCGGTAGCGCTTGGCGACGGTCAGCGCGATCCCCTGGGCGGGTGCTGGATGGGCCTTCACCCGGAAGGTCTTCATGAGGTCGCCGGTGTTGATCCCCACCGGGCAGGCCAGGGAGCAGGTCCCGTCGCCGGCGCACGTCTGCACGGCGTCGTAGGCGTAGGCGTCGGCGAGCGCCTCGGCAACCGGCGAGTCCACCGGCTGGCGGACCATCTCGCGGCGCAGCGCGATCCGCTGCCGGGGGGTGGTGGTCACGCGCCTGCTCGGGCACACGCTCTCGCAGAAGCCGCACTCGATGCAGCGGTCGGCGATCTCCTCGATGGTCGGGGCGGTCTTCAGGTGCTGGAGGTGGGCCTGCGGGTCGTCGGTGAGCACCACCCCGGGCGACAGCACCCCGTGCGGGTCGATCAGCCGCTTGACCGCCCGCATGTGCCCGGCGATGGTGGCGCCCCACTCGGTCTCGACGAACGGTGCGATGTTGCGCCCCGTCCCGTGCTCGGCCTTCAGCGACCCGTCGAACTCGCTCGGTCACGACACGCACGACGTCGCGCAGGAAGGCGTCGAAGCGCTCGATGTCCGCCGCGTCGCGCAGCCACGGCGTCACCAGGAAGTGCAGGTTGCCGGCCGAGGCGTGGCCGAAGATCACCGCGTCGTAGGAGTGCCGCGCGAACAGCTCCTGCAGGGCCAGCGCGCCCTCGGCCAGCCGCTCGGGCGGGAAGCAGACGTCCTCGAGGATGAACGACGTGCCCGGACGGCCGCGCGCCGCCGACGCTGGCCAGCAGGCCGTTGCGGATCACCCAGTACTGGGCGGAGAGCTCGGCGTCGCGGGTGAACGTGGTCGGCTCGAGCAGGGTCATGCCGGCGAGCAGGGCGTCGGCAGCGGCCTGGGACCGCTCGGACTGCTCGGGCGTCTCGTCGCGGAACTCCACGAGCAGGCCGGTGGCGGCCGCGGGCAGGTCGTCCCAGCGCTCGGGCACGCCCGGGACGCCCGCGCACCGCGGCGATCGACGCACGGTCCATCAGCTCGACGGCAGCCGCCCCTGCGGCGACGAACGGCGCCACCGCCGAGCACGCGGCCTCCATGTCGGGGAACAGCATCAGCGAGGTGAGGTGGTGCGCGTCGTCGCGGACGGTGTCGAACACGGCCTCGGCGATGAACCCGAGCGTGCCCTCGGAGCCGACCATCAGCCGGCGCAGGATCTGCACCGGGGTGTCGGAGTCCAGGAAGGCGTTCATCGAGTAGCCGGTGGTGTTCTTGATCCGGAACTTCGTGCGGATCCGATCGGCCGTCACCGGGTCGGCCAGGATCGCGTCCCGGATCTCGCCCAGCCCGGCGGCGATCGCCGGCTCGGCCTCGGCCAGGCGCTCCTCGGCGTCCGGTGCCGCCGGTGTCGATGACGGTCCCCGACGGCAGCACGATCGTCATCGACCGCAGTGTCTGGTAGGAGTTCTCGACCGTCCCGCAGCACATCCCGCTGGCGTTGTTGGCCACGACGCCGCCGATCGTGCACGCCGCCTTCGACGCCGGGATCCGGCCCGAGCCGGTAGCCGTGGCGCTTCAGCGCCGCGTTCGCCCGGGCGAGGATCGTGCCCGGCTTGCTGCGCAGGGTCCGGCCGCCGTCCTCGACGGTGCACCCGATCCAGTTGCGCATGACCTCGACGAGGATCCCGTCGCCCTGGGACTGCCCGGACAGGCTGGTCCCGGCGGCGCGGAACGTCACCGGGATGGCGTGGGCGTGGCCGTAGGCGAGCACCTTCTGGACGTCGCTGACGTCGCGGGCCAGCACCACGACCTGCGGGAACATCCGGTAGGGACTGGCATCGGTGGCGAACCGGACGAGGTCGAACCCGCGGCCCAGCACGACGGACGGGTCACCGAGGAGTTCCTCGAGGTCGGCGCGCAGCCGAGGTGGCGTGCCCGCGGCCAGGTGGTCGGGGGCACGGTCGGCGGTGGGAGTCGGGTGGTCCACGAGGTAGGTGTCCACGGGGGGCTCGAAGAGCTTGCGCATGGGCAGCAGGCTTCCACCACGGCCGGCGGATGTCCTGACGTGCGGGGGCCGGCCCCTGGCAACGACCCGGTGTGACCCGTCCGGTCGCCACCCGGGCGGCGCGGGGCTAGCGTGGCGATGTCAGTCCCACCCCCCAGCATCCACCCCAGGAGGATCCCCATGGACGCATCGAAGTCCGCCCTCGTGCTCATCGAGTTCCAGAACGACTTCACCAGCGAGGGGGGTTCCCTGCACGGCGCGGTCGCCGACGTCATGGAGGCCACCTCGATGATCGAGAACACGCAGGCCGCGATCGCCGCGGCCCGGGCAGCCGGCGCCACGATCATCCACTCGCCGATCCAGTTCGCCGAGGGCTACAACGAGATCACCAGCCATCCCTACGGGATCCTCAAGGGCGTCGTGGACACCAACTCCTTCGTCAAGGGGGCCTGGGGGGCCGAGATCGTCGAGGACGTCGCGCCCGAGGAGGGTGACATCGTGCTCGAGGGCAAGCGCGGGCTCGACGCCTTCGCCAGCACCAACCTGGACTTCATCCTGCGCAGCAAGGGCGTGCAGACCGTGGCCCTGGCCGGGTTCCTCACCAACTGCTGCGTGGAGTCGACCATGCGCTCGGCCTACGAGAAGGGCTTCGAGGTCGTCACGCTGACCGACTGCCTCGGCGCCACCAGCATCGAGGAGCACGACAACGCCATCAAGTACGACTACCCGATGTTCTCCAAGCCGATGACCTCGGCGGAGTTCACCGAGGCCCTGGCCGGGGCGGAGGCCGGCGACCAGTCCCGCGGGTACTGATTCCGGCCGTGCCATAGGGATTCCCGGCTGTGGGGTCCGGGTCCTTGGCCCTCGACATCGAGGACCAACGCGGTCCGGCGCGCCCGTGGGCGCGACCTATCGTGTGCCCATGAGTGTCGACCTGCTGATCTCCGAACCGCTGATCCTGCTCTTCGGGGTCCTGGCCCTGGGGTCGCTGATCGGCTCGATCCGGTTCGGCAGCTTCTCCTTCGGGTCGGCGGCCGTGCTGTTCGTCGGACTGGCGGCATCGGCGTGGAACCCCGACCTGGTCATCCCGCGGATCCTGGGCATCTTCGGGCTGGCGATCTTCGCCTACGGCATCGGCGTGAGCAGCGGGCCGCAGTTCTTCCACGTCCTGCGCAACTACCGCGGCGCCGTGCTCCTGGTGGTGGGCATCCTGGTGGCGGCGGCGGGGGTGGCCGTGGGCGTCGGACACCTGCTGGGCCTCAGCGGGCCAGTGGTCTCCGGGCTGTATGCCGGCGCGCTGACGAACACACCGGCCCTGGCCGCCTCGATCGAGGCCCTGGGCTCCGACGAGCCGACCGTCGGGTACTCGGTGACCTACATCGGCGGCGTCCTCGGGATGGTCGCGGCGGTGGGCCTGATGGGCCTGGCCCGGCTCCCGCGCGCGGCTGAGGTCGAGGCGGCCGACGAGGCCCCGCCCGAGCTGGTCCACCAGAGCATCCGCATCACGGAGCCGGACTCCCCGGAGCTGGGGGCGATCGTCGAGGAGGGGCACGTCATCTTCTCCCGGACCGAGCACGACGGGGTCGTCCGGGTGGCCACCGACGGGTTCCGCCCATCCCCTGGAGACGTCGTGACCGTGATCGGGCCCCGGACGGCTGTGGACGACGTCACGGCCCGCCTGGGACGGCCCAGCACCAACTACCTCACACTCAACCGGCGCGAGCTCGACTTCCGCCGGGTGGCGGTCTCCAACCACGACATCGCCGGGCAGACGATCGCGGACCTGCGCCTCTACCGGCGCTACGGCGCCACCGCGACCCGCGTCCGGCGCGGCGACATCGACCTGCTGGCCACCGATGACCTCGTGCTGCAGATCGGCGACCGGGTGCGCATCGTCGCGCCGCGGGATCGCCTGGCCGAGGTTGCGACCCTGCTGGGGGACTCGGAGCGGGGCACCGGTGAGGTCGAGGGCGCGGGTTTCGCCCTCGGGCTGATGCTGGGGCTGCTGCTCGGCGCGTTGGTGATCCCCCTGCCCGGAGGGGCGACGGCCTCACTGGGCATGGCCGGTGGCCCGCTCGTCGTCGGGCTCGTCCTCGGCCGCCTGCGCCGGACCGGGCCGTTCATCTGGGCGTTGCCGTTCCCGGCGGCAACGGCGCTGAACCAGCTGGGCATCCTGCTGTTCCTGGCCTACGCCGGGACCAACGCCGGTGACGACCTGGTGGCGGCGATGCAGACCGACCAGGGGATCCGGATCCTCATCGCCGGCCTGCTGGTCACCGGGTTCGCGGCGTTCGCGCTGACCCTGCTCGGACCGGCCGTGTCCGGGATCGCCGGTCCACGCCTGGCCGGGGTCATCGCCGGGTTCCAGACCCAGCCCGCAGTCCTCACCTTCGCCAACGAGCGCAACGGCGCCGACCCGCGCGTCAACCTCGGCTACGCCCTGGCCTATCCGGTGGCGATGATCGTCAAGGTGATCGTCGCCCCCCTGATCGGCCGGATGTAGCAGGGCGGGTCAGCGCAGCCAGGCGGCGGTGTCCGGGGCCAGCCAGAAGCCGCCGTCGCCGGGCTCCGGCGCCGCACCGCTGGACGCGAGCACCTCGGTCGCCGGCACGAGCGCGGGGGAGTCGCCGAGGTTCATCGCGACCAGCACGTGCGGGTCCTCGTCGGCCGGCCGGTCGGCGCAGGACCAGGCAGGCGTCCCCGGGGTCGCTGACCCAGTGGAGGTCCCCGTCGCCGAGGGCTGGCTCAGCGCGACGCAGGCGCAGGATCCGGCGGGTCAGCTCCAGGGTCGAGCCGGGGTCACCGGTCTGGGCCTCGACGCTGAGCGCACCCCAGTGCGCGGGCATCGGCAGCCAGGACGCCCCCGTGGGGCTGAAGCCGAACGAGGCGCCGTCACGGGTCCACGGCATCGGCACGCGGCATCCGTCGCGGAATCCCTCCCGCCCGCCGGTGCGGCGGAAGGCGGGGTCCTGGCGGGACTCCGCCGGCAGGTCGACGACCTCCTCGAGGCCGAGCTCCTGGCCCTGGTACAGGTAGGCCGATCCGGGCAGGCCGAGCATGAACACCAGGCCCGCCCGGGCGCGTGCGAGCCCGCGCGCATCGTCTGCGGCCACGTCCGGGCACCGGGGCGGTGTTGGAGTGCGGCATCCGCTCCCCGGCGGCCTCGATCCCGTACTTGGTGCGGACCCGGGGGACGTCATGGTTCTCCAGGACCCACGTGGTCGGGGCGCCGACCATCGCGGAGGTGTGCAGGGATCGGTCGATGACCCGGCGCATCTCACCGGCGTCCCAGCGGCACTTGAGGTAGTCGAAGTTGAACGCGGTGTGCAGCTCGTCGGGGCGGATGTAGGCGGCCAGCGCCTCGTCGGTGCCCACCCAGACCTCGCCGACGAAGATCCGCGGCGGGTGGTAGGCGTTGGAGACCCGGCGCCACTCGCGCCAGACCTCATGCACGCCCGGCTGGTCCCACTGCGGGAAGTCCTGGATCCCGCCGAACGTCATGTGCAGGCCGTCGCCCTCGCCGGAGCGCGGGTACCCGGGCGCCTTGACCAGGCCGGTGGCCACATCGATGCGGAAGCCGTCGATGCCCCGGTCGAACCAGAACCGCAGAGTCGCCTCGAAGTCCGCCCGGACGTCGGGGTGCTCCCAGTTGAAGTCCGGCTGGGCGGAGTCGAACAGGTGCAGGTACCACCACCCGCTCGGCTGCCCGGACGCATCGAGGATGGGGTCCCAGGCCCCGCCGCCGAATGCGGAGCGCCAGTCGTTCGGAGGGCTGGCGCCGTCGTCCGCACCCCGCACGCAGTGGTACCGCTGCCAGGCAGCTGACCCCGGCTCCGAGGCCAGCGCCTCCTGGAAGAACACGTGCCGGTCGGAGCTGTGGTTGGGCACGATGTCGACGATCACCTTGATGCCCAGGTCGTGCGCCTCAGCGACCAGCGCCTCCACGTCGGCGACGTCGCCGAACATCGGGTCGATGCCGCGGAAGTCGGCGACGTCGTACCCCCCGTCGGCCTGCGGGGAGGTGTACCAGGGGGAGAACCAGACGGCGTCCACTCCCAGCCGGGCCAGGTGTGCCAGACGGCTGCGGATCCCGGTGATGTCACCGAACCCGTCGCCGTCGGAGTCGGCCCAGGACTTCGGGTACACCTGGTAGATGACGGCGTTGCGCCACCAGCCAGCATCGGTCGTGATCGACATGGACCACATCCTGTCGCGTCCGGCCCGAGGAATCCACGTCGACCTCGGCGCGGGAGGTGGGCGACCTCGGTGGACTACATTCGTCGGATGCAGACACCTCCGACCACGCCCTTCGAGCGGTTCGGCGGCCACGAGTTCTTCGACCTCCTGGTCGCCCGGTTCTATGCCGGCGTGGCCGGCGATCCGATCGCTGCGACCGCTGTACCCCGAGGAAGACCTGGGGCCGGCGGCCGAGCGACTGCAGTTGTTCCTCGAGCAGTACTGGGGCGGGCCGACCACCTACTCCCAGGAGCGCGGGCACCCGCGCCTGCGGATGCGGCACGCGCCCTACCCGGTCGACGCGGCGGCCCACGATGCCTGGCTGCGCCACATGCGCGCCGCCCTCGACGAGGCGGCGCCGGCCGTCGGGATGTCAACCGAGGACGAGGCGGAGCTCTGGGACTACCTGAGCCGAGCGGCCCTGTCCATGGTGAACACCTATCCGGGTCCGGCCTGAGCCCCTGGGGCTGCCAGCTGCCGGTCGCGCTCGACGGCGGCGGCGCTGATCCGCGTGAGCATCGTCGGGAAGACGACGCCGTGGAACGGCAGCACCGAGTACCAGTACGCCTGGCCGGCCAGGCCGTGCGGGAAGAACGTCGCGCGCTGACGCAGGGTCGTGCCCCCGCCGGCCGCCGGCGTGACGTGGAACTCCAGCCACGCGAGGCCCGGCACCTTCATCTCGGCCCGCAGCCGCAGCAGGCTGCCCCGACGACCTCCTCGACCCGCCAGAAGTCGCAGGCCTCCCCGACGAGGAGCTCCTGCGGATCACGCCGCCCACGGCGCAGCCCCGGACCGCCGATCAGCCGGTCGAAGCCACCGCGCACCTCCCAGGCCCACTTCAGGGAGTACCACCCGTTGTCCCCGCCGATCGACTCGACCACGTCCCACACCGCCTCCGGTGAGGCGTCGACCACGGCACTGCGATCGTCGGTGAACAGCGATCCGCCGGCCCAGTCGGGGTCGGTGGGCATGGGGTCGCTCGGTGCCCCCGGCATGTAGGCGTCCGACCACCGCGTCGCCACGTCGGCGTCCTTGACCCGCTTGAGCGCGAGGCGCACGGAGTCGTCGAAGCCCAGCAGCCCGCCGGGCGGGTCGGGGACGTAGGCGCGGATGTCGTGCTCCTGGCAGACCACCTCGTTGCGCAGCGAGGCCACCAGCGGGCGTGCGATGAGGCTGGGCACCGGCGTCACCAGGCCCACCCAGCGCGCTGAGAGCTCGGGCTGGAGCAGGTTGATCGGAAGGATGCGGCGCCTCTTCAAGCCCGAGACGGCCGCGAAGTGCTGCATCATCTGCTCGTAGGTCAGGACGTCCGGGCCGCCGATGTCGAACGTGCGGTTCACGTCCGGCGGCAGCGTCGCGCAGCCCACGAGGTAGCGCAGGACGTCGCGGATCGCGATCGGCTGGATCCTGGTGCGCACCCACCGGGGCGTGATCATCACCGGCAGCCGCTCGGTGAGGTAGCGCAGCATCTCGAAGGACAACGACCCGGAGCCGATGACCGTGGCCGCACCGAGGGCCGCCGTGGGGACGCCGCTGGCCAGCAGGATCTCGCCGACCTCGGCCCGGGAGCGCAGGTGCTCGCTGAGGTTGTCGTCGTGGGCCAGTCCACCGAGGTAGACGATGCGCTGCACCCCGGACTCGAGGGCGACGGTGGCGAACGTGCGGGCGACCGCCTCCTCGGTGCGCTCGAAGTCCGGCCCGGTCCCGATCGCGTGGATCAGGTAGTAGGCCACCTCGACGCCGCTCATGGCCCGGGCGAGGGCGTCGGGGTCGGCCGCGTCACCGACAGCCACGTCCACCTCGTCGTGCCACGGCAGGTCGCGCAGCCGGTCGGGGTGCCGGGCCAGGACCCGGACCTGATGGCCCGCGGCCAGCAGCTCGGGGACCAGCCGACCGCCGATGTACCCGGTGGCACCGGTGACGAGGCAGAGCCGGGCGCTGCTGGGGTCCATGGCGCCAGTGTGCCGGTCCCGGACCGGGGCGCAACCCGGTGGTCCCGTGCCCGGTGCCGGGACCGGCATCCTGGGGCGCGGCCGCCTCGGGCTACCGGGTGGGTGCCGCACCCGCCGGCGGCTGGGTGCCCGGGTGCTGGGGGGTCCCGTCCGGGCCGTAGGTGACCGGCCGGGCCAGCACCGGCACCACCACGCCGTTCTTGTCGAATGCGTTCTTCAGCCGCTCGCGCAGCTCGCGGGTCAGTGCCACCTGGTGGCTGGCCCGTCGCCTTCGCCGCGATACGCACGTAGATCGGCCTCCCCGGAGACCGCATCCACGCCGGCGAAGGTGGGCCGACCCAGCATCATCGTCTGCGTCACCGGGTCGTTGTACATGTCGTTGCCCACGTCGACCACGATCTGGCGGATCACTTCGAGGTCGGCGTTGTAGGACACGGGAATCGTGGCCGCGGCCATCGTCCAGCCCTGGGACTGGTTGGCCACTCGCAGGATCTCGCCGTTGCGGACGTACCAGACGACCCCGGTGAGGTCACGGATCCGGGTCACGCGCAGGGCAACCTCCTCGACCGTGCCCACGACCGGGCCGACATCGACCAGGTCCCCGACGCCGTACTGGTCCTCGACGATCATGAAGAAGCCCGACAGGTAGTCCTTGACAAGGGTCTGGGCGCCGAAGCCCAGTGCCACGCCGACCACGCCCGCGCTGGCCAGCAGCGGGGTGATGTTGACGCCCAGCTCGGTGAGCACGAGCAGGCTTGCGGTGCCCCAGATGACCAGCGCGAGCGTGTTGCGCAGGAGCTGGCCGACCGCCTTGGCCCGCTGCTCCCGGCGCTGGGACATGATCATCGCCTGGAGCTCGACGGTCTCCTCGGGGTTGGGCACGAGGTCGTTCTCGCGGCTGCGGCCGGACTCGATCCAGCGCTTCACCGCCCGGCTGATGACGCGTGCGGTGATCAGGTGCAGGATTCGCGGCGGTGGCGAGGATGACGGCGATGCTCAGCGATGTGCCCCAGAACCCCTGCATCCAGGGCGTCTGGTCGGTCTCGTCAGCGAAGGGGATCACGGGGTGAACCTTACGATGCCCGAATCGGCATCTCCCGTGGTCGTCGGTGCCCCCGGGCGCGCGGCGAGGGACCGGGACGGCCTAGCCTGACGTCAAGTCCCCGAGCTCGCTCGGAACCGGTCGCGCCACGGTCCTGGTGGCGGCCCGCGAGATCCCCGGGGACGGCCCGACGCGCGACTGGAGGCCCCACGTGGTGAGTGCAGATCGACCGGCGAACCCTGATCCCGCACCCGGAGGCGAGGCGGCCGCGAAGCCCCCGAAGCCACCGGTGGTGGAACCCGAGTGGGCCGAGCCGAGCCCGGAGCTGGTGGAGCTGGCCCGGGCCTACGGCGTCGCCGTCGAGTACTGGGACCAGTCAGGCAACTACCACCGGATCGGGGCCGCGACCATCACCGCCGTGCTGACCGCCCTCGAGGTGGATGTCAGCTCGCCGGATGCGATCTGGAACGCGCTCTACGACCGACGCAACGCGCCGTGGCGCCGGATGCTGCCGCCCGTGTTCGTCATGCGCGCAGGCTCGGACAACCAGTGCTGGGTGCACGTGCCCAACGGCGACCCGGTGTCCATGTGGATCGACCGCGAGGAGGGTGGCGAGGCCTGGTTCCTCGACCAGGTGGACCGCTGGGTCGAGCCCCGGCACGTCGACGGGGTCCTGGTCGGCGAGGCCACGTTCCGGCTGCCCTGGGACCTGCCCCTCGGGTGGCACACCATGTGGGCGCGGTCCGAGGGTGCTGACGGGGTGCTGCGCGAGGCCTCGTGCCAGCTCATCGTCACGCCTGCGCGGTTGGAGCCGCCGGCGCTGGCCGCGGGTCGCCAGTGGGGCTTCATGACCCAGGTCTACGCCATGCGCTCCGAGGGGTCGTGGGGGATCGGCGACCTCGTGGACCTGGCCGACCTCGCCGCCTGGAGCGGTCACGCGGAGGGGGCGGACTTCGTCCTGGTCAATCCGCTGCACGCCGCGTCCCCGGTGGCGCCGATGGAGCCCTCGCCGTACCTGCCGGTGACCCGGCGCTTCGCCAACCCGATCTACCTGCGGGTCGAGTCGATCGAGGAGTACAACGGGCTTGTCGATGGATGACCGTGCCCGCATCGAGGCGCTGTCGATCCCCGTGCGCGCCCTGTCCACGTCCCCGGACCTGATCGACCGTGACGCCATCTGGGCGGCGAAGTCCCAGGCCCTGCGCTACGTGTTCGCCGCTCCGCTGTCGCCGGGCAGGCAGGCCCTCTTCGACGCGTTCGTCGAGCGTGAGGGCCAGGGCCTGGCCGACTTCGCCACCTGGTGCGCGCTGGTCGACGAGCATGGCGGCGAGCCGGCACTGTGGCCGGCCGCCCTGCAGGATGCCGGCTCCCCCGAGGTGGCCGCCGAGCGGGTGCGCCTGGCCGACTCCGTGCGCTGGCACATGTGGCTCCAGTGGCAGCTGGACGAGCAGATGACCCGCGCCCAGCAGGCGGCCGTCGATGCGGGCATGCGCTCCGGGATCGTCCACGACCTCGCGGTCGGCGTGCACCCGGAGGGATCGGACGCCTGGGCCCTGCGTGACGTCCTGGCCCAGGGCGTCTCGGTGGGTGCACCGCCGGACATGTACAACCAGATGGGCCAGAACTGGTCGCAGCCACCGTGGCGCCCCGATGCGCTCGCCGAGGCGGGCTTCCTGCCCTACCGCGACATGCTGCGCACGATCCTGCGGCATGCCGGCGGGATCCGCGTCGACCACGTCCTGGGCCTGTTCCGGCTGTGGTGGATCCCCGACGGCATGCCCGCCTACAGCGGCACCTTCGTCACCTCGGACCACGAGGCCCTGATCGGCATCCTCGCCCTGGAGTCCCAGCGAGCCGGGGCCTGGCTGGTGGGCGAGGACCTGGGCACCGTCGAGCAGTGGGTCCAGGACTACCTGCTGTCCCGCGGCGTCCTGGGCACGACCATCATGTGGTTCGAGCGCGACTACGCCGCCCATCCGGACGTCCCGCTCCAGCCGGAGCAGTGGCGCGGGAACTGCCTGGCCTCGGTCACGGTCCACGACCTGCCACCGACCGCCGGGTACCTCGCCGGCGAGCATGTGCGCATCCGGGCAGAGCTCGGGCTGCTCACCCGACCAGCCGAGGAGGAGCTGGCCGAGAGCAGCGCCCAGGTGGCCGAGTGGCGCGCCATGTGCGTCGAGCGCGGCTGGATGCCGGCGGACGGCTCCGACGAGGACCTCGTGGTCGCCCTGCACGCGCTCGTTGCAGCGTCCCCCTCGGTGCTCGTCGGGGTGGCCCTGACCGACGCAGTGGGGGACCGGCGGGCCCAGAACCAGCCGGGCACCGACAAGGAGTACCCGAACTGGCGGGTGCCGCTCACCGACGCCCGAGGTCAGGCGGTGCTGATCGAGGACTTCCCGAACCTGCCGCTGCTCCGCCGGCTGGTTGACGCGGTCAAGACCACGCGGTAGGCGGTCAGGCGGTCGGCGTCAGGCGTCGCGGGCCTGGCAGCGCAGCGACCGCTCCACGCCGTCGCGACCCTCGGTGAGGATCCGGCGCAGGCCGGGCGGGCAGGTGGTTGGCGGCCAGGAAGTCGTTGGTCATCTGCACCGTCTCGGGTTCGACCAGGAGCCCGGGGTAGAGCGCCGTGGCCACCATCCCGGCCATCTCCGCACTGCGGACGTCCCACACCTCGCGGACGACCTCGAAGTAGCGGGCCCGGAAGGGTCGGTACAGCTCGCGCTGCTCGGGGATGCCCAGGCCCGACAGCGTGGCCTCGAGCAGGGCGTTGGGCAGCGACTGGTCGGTGACCGCGGCTGCCCAGGCCTGCTCCTTGGCCGCGGCGGTCGGGGTGGCAGACCGGACCGCGGCCGCGCTGCGGCGGCCGGACGCGGTGTTGTCGCGGGCGAGCTCGGCGTCGATCTCCGCGTCCCCGGCTCGTCCGGAGGCCACCAGGCGGCTCAGGAGCGACCACCGCAGGTCGGTGTCGACGACCAGCCCCGGGACGGACCTCGACCCGTCCAGCAGGCCGGCGACCAGGTCGAGCTGCTCGGGGGTCCGGGCCACGCTGATCGCGGTCCTGCGCGTAGGCGAGCTGGTGGTCGCTGCCGGGGACTGCGGCGAGCAGGGCCGCGCGCATCGCCGTCGGCCAGGCGCTGCTTGTACTCCTCCCGGTGCTCGGGAGCCGCGTAGAGCTCGATGGCCGTGCGGACCTGGAGGAGCACCTTCTGGACCACGCCGATGTCGGTCTCGGCGGGCAGGCCCGACAGCGCCAGCGACAGGTAGTCGCCGGCGGACCACTCGGCGTCGCGGGTCATGTCCCAGGCGGCACCCCACACCAGCGCGCGGGGCATCGGCTGGTCGAGGTCGCCGAGGTGGGCGATCGCGGTGGCCGAGGAGCGCCCTCCGAGGCGGATCTTGGCGAACGTCAGGTCGTCGTCGTTGATCAGCATGAGGTCCGAGGCGCGTCGCCCGGCGAGCTGCGGGAGCTCCGTGCGGGCCCCCACCAGGTCCAGCTCGATCTGCTCGGTGCGCGTCAGCCGACCCGTCGACCAGGTCGTAGAGCCCGACCCGGATGCGGTGGCTGCGCAGGATCGGCTCCAGCCCCGGCGGGCATCCGCGGCGGCTCCTGGACGATGGTCACGGTCCCGTACGTGTCGGGGTCCGCGTAGACGACGTCGGGGCGCAGCAGGTTCACCCCCGGCGGTCTGCAGCCACTCCCGGGTCCACGTGGACAGGTCGCGACCCGAGGTTCGCTCCAGCTCGACGAGGAGGTCGCGCAGCTCGGTGTTGCCCCACATGTGCTTCTGGAAGTAGGCCCGCAGCCCGGCGAAGAACTCCTCCTCGCCGACCCAGGCGACCAGCTGGCGCAGGGCCGAGGCGCCCTTGGCGTAGGTGATGCCGTCGAAGTTCAGCTTGACCGTCTGCGAGGTCGGCCGCGTCGGTGGCGATCGGGTGGGTCGAGGGCAGCTGGTCCTGGCGGTAGGCCCAGGTCTTGCGCTGGTTGCCGAAGCTGGTCCACGCCTCGGTGTACCGCGTCGCCCTGGCCATGGCGTGGTACGAGGCCCATTCGGCGAACGACTCGTTGAGCCACAGGTCGTCCCACCAGCGCATCGTGACGAGGTCGCCGAACCACATGTGCGCCAGCTCGTGCAGGATCGTGTTCGCGCGCGACTCGTAGGCGACCTCGGTGACCCGGGAGCGGAAGATGTAGTCCTCCATGAGGGTCACGCAGCCGGCGTTCTCCATGGCCCCGGCGTTGTACTCGGGCACGAAGAGCTGGTCGTACTTGCCGAACGGGTAGGGATGGCCGAAGGCCTCCTCGAAGAACGCGAACCCCTGCTTGGTCTCCTCGAGGATCCGGTCGGCGTCGAGGTAGGGCGCCATCGAGGTTCGGCAGAACACCCCCAGCGGGTAGGTGCCGTGCGGTCCGGCGTACTCGTCGCGGACCACGTGGAAGGCCCCGGCCACGAGTGCGGTGATGTAGGTGCTCATCCGCTCGGTCGGGGGGAAGTCCCACCGGGCGACGCCTGCCCGCACCGGCGACGGGCAGCGGGTGTGGGCGTGTTGGACACGACCTGCCAGTGCTCGGGGGCCGTGACGTGGAAGGTGAAGACCGCCTTCAGGTCGGGCTGGTCGAAGCAGGCGTAGACCCGCTGGGCGTCGGCCATCTCGAACTGGCTGTACAGGTAGACCTCGTCGTCGACCGGGTCGACGAGCCGGTGCAGGCCCTCGCCGGTGCGGGAGTAGGCGCACTCGGCGACCACCACCAGGGTGTTGTCGGCGGCCAGCGCCGGCAGGGGCAGCCGCTGGCCGGTGTAGCCGGACACGTCGATCGGGCACGCCGTTGAGCGTGGCCGAGACCACGCGCGGCGCGACCAGGTCGATCCACGTCCCGGTCCCGGGGTGCCGTGCAGGTGAACGTGATGGTGGACGTCGAGGCGAAGGTGCGTCTCCGAGGTGGTCAGGTCCAGCTCGATGTCGTACGCCTGGACCGCCAGGAGGGCAGCGCGCTCAGCGGCTTCGTCGCGGGCCAGTGCCGGGTGTGCCACAGGGAGGCTCCAAGTTTGTCGGTCGGATGGTCGTCGGGCAGTCGAGACTCCGCCCGATGCGCATGCTTCCTGCGCATTCTTCCACGAGGTTCCGCCCGCGCGGGCTCCTTGATGTCACCCGATCGTCGGTGAAGCGCCCGGACGGCGCGACATCGACCAGCGCATCGCGGATCCGGGCCAGGTGCTCGATGTCCGGCGCCGGCCAGCCGTTCGTGGGCCAGTCGTGGACCCGGACCTGCGGTGACACCGACCATGCCGGGCGGGCTGGGGGAGGCGCCCGTCGTGCGGAACCCGCGGGCTGAGACGTGGATCTCGGCAACGAGGGTGTCGGCGACCAGGTCGAACGCCGTGTCGGCGGTGATGCCCCCGCCCGCCATGACGACCTTGCCGTCGCGGGCGTTGCGCACCAGCCGGGCGAGCATGGGAGCACCGTCGGACGCGGTCGGGGCGCCCCCACTGGTCAGGACGCGATCGCACCCGAGGTCGAACGCGACCTCGACCGCGACCTCGATCGTGCGGGCGACATCCACGGCGCGGTGGAACGTCACCGACCTGCCTGCGCAGGCCTCCACGAGTCTCTGCAGGAGCGTGACGTCCACGTCGCCGTCCGGCGTCAGCACGCCCACCACGAGGCCCTGGGCGCCGAGGCCGACTGCGGTGCGCGACGTCGCGGAGCATCACGGCCTGCTCGTCCCGGTCGAAGACGAAGCCGCCGCCACGGGGCCGGATCATGACGTGCACCGGCGTGCCGTGCGGCTCGGCGAGCTCGAGCACCGTCTCGATGGTGCCGGCCGAGGGGGTCGTGCCGCCCTGGGGATCGTTCTCGCACAGCTCGATGCGGTCAGCGCCCCCCAGGAGGGCCAGCCGCGCCGCGCCGACGGAGGTGGCCAGGACCTCGATGGTCGGTCGGAAATGACTCATGGCCCCAGCATCGGACAGAATCTGTTGACATGCGGGTTCATCTGGGCTGTGACCATGCCGGCTACGAGTTGAAGAACATGTTGGCTGCCTACCTGCGCGAGGCGGGCCACGACGTCGTGGACCACGGGGCGCACGAGTACGACGCCGAGGACGACTACCCGGCGTTCTGCTTCGAGGCGGCCGAGGGGGTCGTCGAGGAGCCGGGAAGCCTCGGGGTCGTGATCGGCGGCTCGGGCAACGGCGAGCAGATCGCGGCCAACAAGGTGCCCGGCGTGCGCGCCGCGCTGGCCTGGTCGGTGGAGATCGCGACGTTGGCCCGGGAGCACAACGACGCCAACGTGGTGGCCATCGGCGGTCGCATGCACTCGACCGAGGAGTCCTTCGAGATCGTCAACGCCTTCCTCGCGACCCCGTTCTCGGGCGCCGAGCGCCACCAGCGCCGGATCGACCAGCTGGCCGAGTACGAGGCCGGGCGCTGAGGTCCGGCGCCGCGGCGCCGGCCGCGGGCGGTCAGGCCCAGGTGGAGTAGGGCGTGCGGGCGAGGTTCACGTTGAAGTAGCGCTGGTCGTCGGACACCTCCGTGCCGGCCCAGCCGGGCCGCACGAAGGCCTCGTCGGCGTCGGCCAGCTCGACCTCGGCCATGACCAGCGGGGCGTTCTCCCCGGCGAACACATCGACCTCCCAGACGATGGCCGCCGACGGGGACGAGGTGGCGCACCTTGTCGATGACCGGGCCCTGCGCCAGCTCGTCGAGCATCGCCAGGGCGTCGGGCACCGGGACCTCGTACTCGAACTCGCTGCGGGCGATCCCGACCGAGACGCCCTTGATCGTCAGGAAGCCCCGGTCGCCCTTGACCCGCACGCGCACGGTGGCCGAGTCGGTCTGGGCGATGTAGCCCTGCACGATGCGCGTCGAGGACGGTGACCTCGTCACGCCAGGACTCGTCGGACACCAGGAACTTGCGCTCGACCTCGACACCCATGCGTCGCTCCTACCAGCAGCCGGTGATGCTCGACGTTGCCCGGTCGACGGCGGCTCGCGTGGTGACGCGGCTGTACCGGGTGGGACGGGAGTTCACGATCGACACGAAGACCTTCGTCTGACCGTCGGCGCCGGCTGCGTACCCGGCCAGCGCGATGGCGTCGGCGACCGTCCCGGTCTTGGCCTGGATCAGCCCGGCCGCGCACTTGGCGGGCCTGGAGGTGAAGCGCTTGTAGCCGGCCTTCAGGGTCCCGGTGCGCCCGGCGACCGGCAGCCATCCGCGCATGCCGGCCAGCTCGGGGTGCGTCGGGGGACAGCGCCCGGGCGAGGGCGGAGGTCAGCGCCCCCGCGGTGAGGCGGCCCTCCAGGGACAGCCCGCTGCCGTCGACGATCTGCACGCCCTCCAGCGGCACCTCCAGCTCGCGCAGCGTGTCGGCCAGGGCCTGTCGTGCGCCGGCCCAGGTGCCCGGCAGGCCGCGCGCGACCGCGATGTGCCGGAAGAGCATCTCTGCGGTGTCGTTGTCGGAGATCAGCAGCGCCCGGGACACCGCCTCAGCCACCGAGTGGCCCGGGATGCTGGCCACGCGTCGCCGCATCGGGCGCGGCGGCGGCCTCCCCGGCGTAGGTGGCGGTGACCCCCAGCGCGCGCAGCGCGGCGGCGAAGTAGGTGCCGGCGTCCTTGGTGGCGTCGCGCACCTTGCGGTCGTCGCGGGCGAAGGCCCCCACGGGGCGCACCTGGCTGGGCAGGTAGGAGTTGGGCCACCCGCGGGACTGCCCGACGCCGGAGAACAGCGAGTCGTCGGCGCGGACCGTGATCGTGCGGGCCGCAGCCGGGGCGGCGGTGACCGGGCCGGGGTGACCGGAGCCGGGGTGACCGGCGCGGGGCGGAGGCGGACGGGTCGGGCGTGCCCGGGGCCGCGGCGTCGGAGGGTGCGGGCGGGACGACGGGCGGCGGTGCCAACGCGAGCGCGCCGACCGTGGCGGCTGCCAGTGCGCGGAGGTCGGCGCTGGTGAGCAGCGGGTCGCCGCCAGCGACCAGGACGACCTCGTCGGGGGTCGCCCCGGCGCGCACGGTCGTCGGGAATCGATGGTCCGGCCCGAGGGTTGCCAGCGCCCCGACGGTCGTGAGCACCTTCGTCGTCGATGCCCCCCGGAGCGAGGACCCGGCCCGGCGCTGGAACACGTAGGAGCCCGACGCCGTGTCCCAGACGGTCATCGTGAACCGCTTGCCCAGGATCTTCGAGCTGCTCCGCTTGCGCCAGGACCTGCCCGATCCGGGCATTGGCGGTGCTGGTCGACACCCGGGTCCTGCGTGGCGCTCGCGGCGACCCCGCTGTCATCGGAGGCGGGCGGTGGCACCCGCACTGCATGAGCGCGGACGCGGCGGGCATGGAGGTGGTCGCGGACGCGGGGGCCGTCCCGGCCAGGAGGGCGACGGCGCACCCGATCGCGAGGGTGGCGGGGGCGAGTCGACGCATGGCCCTCACGGTACCTGCGGTGGCGCACCCATCCACGACACCGTGGGCCTAGTGGCGCGCTAAGGAATGGCGTCGGCGGGTGCAGCCGCGAGTCAGCGGGCGCCGAACTCCGCGAGGCAGTCGCGCAGCTGGGCGACTGCCCAGATGACCTCGTCGGCGGTGATCACCAGCGGGGGTGCCAGGCGGATCGTCGAGCCGTGCGTGTCCTTGGCCAGCACTCCGCGGGCCAGCAGCGCCTCGCACACCTGGCGGCCGGTGGCCAGGTCCGGGTCGATGTCCACCCCGGCCCACGCCCCGCGGGAGCGCACCTCGACGACACCGTGCCCGACCAGCTTCCCGAGCTCGGCGGCGAGGATGTCGCCGAGCTCCACGGCGCGCTCCTGGAACTCGCCGGTCTGCAAGCAGCCGGACGACCGCGCGCCCGACCGCACACGCCAGCGGGTTGCCGCCGAACGTGCTGCCGTGCTCGCCGGGCTGGAGCACGTCGAGGATGTCGCGGTTGGCCGCGATGGCCGAGACCGGCAGGATGCCGCCGCCGAGGGCCTTGCCCAGGATGTAGATGTCGGGGACCACGCCCTCGTGGTCGCAGGCGAAGGTCCGCCCGGTGCGCGCCAGCCCGGACTGGATCTCGTCGGCCAGCATCAGGACGTTGTGCTCGGCGGTGAGGGCTCGGACGTCGCGCAGGTAGCCCTCCGGCGGGATGACGACGCCCCCCTCGCCCTGGATCGGCTCGATCAGCACCGCCGTGGTGTGATCGGTGATCGCAGCACGGATGGCCTCGATGTTGCCGTACTCGACCTGGACGAACCCCGGCGTGTACGGGCCGAAGTGGTCGCGGGCGGAGTCATCGTCGGAGAACGAGACGATGGTGGTCGTGCGGCCGTGGAAGTTGCCCTCCGCCACGATGATCGTCGCCTGGTGCGCGGGGATCCCCTTGACCGTGTACCCCCACTTGCGGGCCACCTTGATCGCGGTCTCGACGGCCTCGGCGCCGGAGTTCATCGGCACCACCATGTCCTTGCCCGCGAGGGCCGCCAGCTCGGCGCAGAAGGGGCCGAACTGGTCGTGGTGGAACGCGCGGCTGACGAGCGTGACCCGGTCGAGCTGCTCATGGGCCGCCGCGAGGATCTCGGGATGTCCGTGGCCGAAGTTCAACGCCGAGTACCCGGCGAGGCAGTCGAGGTACCGGTGTCCGGCCACGTCCGTGACCCAGGCGCCGGCGGCGCTGGCGATCACCACCGGCAGGGGGTGGTAGTTGTGCGCGGAGTGCTCCTCGGCCAACTCGATCAGCGCGTCCGCGTTGTGCTCCACGTCGTCCTCTCCATGCCGTCCCTGCCGTGACCCCGTCCCCTGCGCAGTCTGCCCGACGGGGGTTCCTCAGGTCCCCATCGGGATCCACACCAGGCCGATCGCGCTGACCCTGACGTCGGACTTCGCCAGCGTGACCGACATCTGGCTCACCGCCGCAGCCTTGGTCACCCACTCCGCGCGGATGCCGGCCATCTCGGTGGCGAGCTCCGCCTGCAGGTCGGCGTACACCGCCAGGAGCTCCTCGACCTTGTCCTCGGCGGCACCGACCTTGTCCGTGGCCGCGGATGCCCGCCTCGCTGCTGAGGTCATCGAGGTCTTGCGCCCGCCGAACAGCCCGCCGAGCATGCCCATCGCATCGGAGCCGATCGCGCTCGTCCGGGCCTCGCGCTGGCGTTCCAGGGTGTTGTTCGCGGCGTCGATCTTGCGCTGGGCGGCAGCGAGCTTGGTCTGGTACTTCGACTGCAGGGCAGCGATCTCCTTGTCCGCCGCGTCCGTGGCAGCGGCCTGGCACCGTGCAGCGAAGTCCGGGGCGGTCTCCCCGATCCGGCCGTAGAGCTTCAGCTCGGGGTTGGTCGGCACGTCCACGGTCATCGATCGCTGGAGGTTGTCGGCCAGGTCGCGCTGGAGGGTGGTCCACCAGGTCCTGGCGCCGACCTCCGTCGGGGGGAGCCGGTAGACGGCGCCCGGTGGCGGGGTCGGCAGCAGGTCGCGGTCGTCGTAGTCGACGGCCCGGAACTGGTCGGCGGCCGGGAACGGCGACAGGGGAGTCAGGATCGCCTCGTACTCCTGGTCGAGCACGATCCCGGCCTTGGCGTCGTCGAAGTGCAGCAGCACCCGGGCGATGGCGCCCGGGGTGAATCGGTGGCCCGGGACCGACCCGACGGAGGCTGCCCAGGTGGCGGCCGGGTCCAGGTAGTGCACGGGCACGCCCTCGGCGACCTTCGGCTGGACCGGGGTCTCGTCGGCGGCCAGGGGGCTGGCGGGGGCGATGGGGGCGGCGGGGGCGGCGGGCGGCGGTGGGAGCGGCGCGAGCGGCGGGGGTGGCGGCGGGCGCGCCGGGGCCGCGGGGGCCGGCGGGGGCCGCCGGGGCCGCGGGAGCCGCGGGAGCCAGCCGGGGCCGCGGGAGCCGCGGGGCCGACCGGCGGCGGCCGCCGGCAGCCGCCGACCTTCAGCGAGGTGATCTGCTCCCGGGTGAGGGGACCCCGCAGGTAGCTCATCGCCCAGCGCGTGGTGAACACCGAGACCGTGTCCTTGCTCGCCCGCTTCATCACGAACTCGCGCTTGCCCAGGCCGGAGATCGTGTCCCCGACGGCGCCGGGATCCACCGAGCCCGGCGGCGCTGGTCAGCCCATCGACCAGGCGGGCCTTGTCCTGCTCGGTCTGCAGCCGGCCGATCATCCAGGTGCCGGCGTTGGACAGCGCCTTGTAGTCCACGTCCACCGGGTTCTGGGTGGAGAGCACCACGCCCACGCCGAACGCGCGCGCCTGCTTGAGCAGCAGCATGATCGGCGGCTTCGTCGGCGGGTTGCCGTTCGGGGGCAGGTAGCCGGCGACCTCGTCCATGTAGAGCAGCGTGCGCAGGTCGGAGGTGCCGGACTGGCGGCGCATCCACGAGATCAGCTTGGCCAGGACGACCGAGACGGCCGACTGCCGCTGCGCGTCGTCGAGGTGGGCGATCGACACGACGGCGCACCGCGGCCGGCCGTCGGGGGTGCGCAGCATCGAGGCGATGTCGATCCGCTCGCCGACCAGCCACGACGCGAACGCCGGCGAGGCGAGCAGCCCGTTGAGCTTCATCGCCAGCTTCATCCGGTCGTCGGCGGGGTAGTAGGAGTCCAGCTCCAGGACACCGACCTTGCGGAACGGCGGCTGCTGCACGGAGGCCACCAGGGTCGCGAGGTCCAGCGCGCGGCCGTGGGTCCACGCGTCGTTGATGATCGTCGAGAGCAGGATGTGCTCCCGCGAGCTCAGCGGGTCGGCCTCGATGCCGACGAGGTTCAGCAGGCTCGAGACGTAGGCGTCGATCTCCTCCTGCACCGCCTGGGGGTCGCTCATGTCTGCGGGGACGTCGAGGGTGCCGATGATGTTCAGCCCCACGCCGTGCGGAGAGCCCGGGGTGTAGATGGTGACCTCGACGCCCTCGTGCAGCGAGCGGACCTGCTCCGCGCCCAACCCCCAGCCCGCAGAGGCCCTTCGTCCAGGTCTCGGCCTGGGCGGCCGCGAACTCGGGCACCGACTGGTCGGCCTTGCTCGCATCGCCCTCGTTGACCCACGGCTCGAACTCCGCGGCGGCCAGGTTCGGGAAGGTCAGGGCGAGGTTGGTCAGGTCGCCCTTCGGGTCGATGAGCAGGGCGGGAATGCCGGCGGCCAGGCACTCCTCGATCAGGACCACGCCCAGGCCGGTCTTCCCCGAGCCGGTCATCCCGACGATCACGCCGTGCGTGGTCAGCTCGTCGGTGGGCACCCCCGCAGGGTCCGCGGTCCTCTGGTGGGTTGCAGCATCGACGATCCCGCCCAGTCTCAGTTCAGCCATGCGGTCAGCCTAGGGACGACACCGACACCCTGCGCGTCGGACAGCGCCAGCGCAGCGGTGTGCACGGAATCGACCATCAGATCGTCGGAATCGTTCACACGGATCGGGGGAGCTACGTCGTCGGGCACACCGGCTGGTCGGCGGTCGTCGTGTCGAACGTCGTGCTCGGGCTGGGGGTGGCGCTGGTAGCCGGGGTGGCCGAACCGCCTGTCGCGGAAGGGCTGCTGGACGGCTGGCGCTGCCGGTCACGTCCGGACTCACGCTGGGCTTCGGCGACGGCTTGGGCGTCAGCGGCTCGTCGGCGCGCAGCGTCGCCCACATCTCGTCAGCCTCGGGCTGGGCCCACTGCACCCGGTTGGGGTTCGGCGGGTACACCTCGAAGGGCACGGTCGTGAACTCGATGGACTCCAGTCCGATCGCGCGCACGCGCACGGCGATCGAGGCCATCGAGCGGATGCTGCCGATCCCGGTGTCGGTGGTCACGGACTTGGTCACCGCGTCGAGGAAGTCGTAGAGCTCGATGGGGTTGAACAGCACCCCGCTGGAGGTCACCTTCTGGATCAACGAGGTGAGGAAGGCCTGCTGGCGCTCGATCCGGCCGGTGTCCGACCCGTTCCCGACGCCGTGGCGGACCCGCACGTAGTCCAGCGCCTTCTTGCCGTCGAGGGTCTGGCATCCGGCCTCGAAGTAGATCTTCGAGTTCGGGTCGCTGATCGGCTCAGGGATGTAGACGGTGACCCCGCCGACCGCATCGACCATGTCGACGAAACCGACGAAGTCCACGACGACGAAGTGGTCGATGCGCAGACCGGTCAGGGACTCGACGGTGCGCTGGACGCACACCGGCCCGCCGATCGGGTAGGCCGCGTTGAACTGGCGCAGCGCGCCGGGGACGATGTTGCCGTTGGGCCCCACGCAGTCGGGCATCTGGACCATCGAGTCGCGCGGGATGCTCACGCCCGCTGCCCACGTGTTGTCCGCCGACAGGTGCATGACCATCGTGGTGTCGGCCAGCCCGGGGGAGTCGCCCCCGACGACGCTGTTGGCGCCCTCCCGGGTGTCCGATCCGATGGCCAGGACGTTGATCGCCTCGTTCTCCTTGGCCGGGCGCACATCCCCCAGCCCGTTGGTCGGGTCGATGGTCGCGATGTTGGAGTCCAGCTTCTGGTAGGCGCTCCACACGGCGATCGCAGCGATGCCGAGTATGCCGAGCAGGACCACGGCGACGACCCACGGCCAGCGTCGGCGCCGGGCACGCTCCTGCTGCATCACGTCCTCCTGGTCGGCACTGCGTCTGAGGGTAGCCCGGTCGGCGGCCGACCGCGGTGCCACGACGGGGCGCAGCGCCTCAGCGGGCCGCCAGCGCGTCCAGCCCGGCGCGGTCGAAGGGGGCTGCCCCGCCCAGGTCGCTGGCGACGATGCGGGCCAGCACCTGCCCGCGATGCAGCGCCTCCGAGGCCGACAACCCGGCGAAGAGGAGCCCGTCGAGGAAGCCGGTGGCGAGGCTGTCCCCCGCGCCTGTCGTGTCGACGATCGGCAGGTCCAGCACCGGTGGGGGCTCCTGGAGGACGACCGGGCCGCCGCTGCCGCGCTGCACGAGCATCGCCCCGCGCGCGCCCATGCCGAACACCACGTGCGAGGCGGGACCCGCGGCGAACCAGGCCACCGCAGCGGCGACGGGATCGTCGAGGTGCGCGGCGGATGCGAACAGGAAGTCGGCCGACCTGATGAAGTCCGCGCGGTAGGGGTCGGCCGGGTCGCGGACGTCCTGCAGGTCCACGGCGACGGGCAGGCCGAGCGCGTGGGCCCGCGCCACGACGTCACGCGCCCAGTTGGGCAGGGACGAGAGCACGAGGTCGGTGCCGGCCAGGGCTGCCTCGACCGAGTCGGCCGGGGGCCGCAGGGTCATGTGCGATCCGCCGTCGAAGAAGAAGGTGCGGCGTCCATCGGGGCGGATGAAGTTCACCGAACGGGCCGTGCCCGCGGGATCGTCGAACATCAGCGCGGTGTCGACCCCGTCGTCGGCCAGCACCCCGCGCACCAGTCCGCCGATCACGTCCGCTCCGGTGCTGCCCAGGATGCGCGTGCGCGTGCCCGAGGCGGGCGCACGCGCGCGCAGTGAACGCCGCTGCGTGCCCCACGGTGTCGACGTTGCGCACGAAGTGCCCGTCGGCCTCGAGGTCGGGGTGGTCCTCGGCCAGGAGCACGAGGGTGTCCAGGCCCGGGTTGCCGACGACGGTGATGCGCCCGCGGGGCTGATCGGGGACGGGCAGGTCAGTCGAGGACATGGCTGACCAGGCCGTCGAGGAGCTTCGGCTCGAACCAGGTGGACTTGGGCGGCATGATCCCGCCGGCGTCCGCGACCCCGATCAGGTCGTCCACGGTCGTCGGGTGCATCGAGATGGCGGCGGTCCAGGCGCCGCTGTCGACGGCGGCCTCGAGCTCGGAGAGCGGGCGCACGCCGCCGACGAAGCCGATCCGCGGATCCCGCCGGGGGTCGCCGATCCCCAGCACCGGCTCGAGGAGGTGCCGCTGCAGGACGGCGACGTCGAGCTGGTCGACCGGGTCGTCCGACTCGCGGAGATCGATCCGGGGCGGTCAGCCGGTACCAGCGACCTGCGAGGTAGAGGCCGAACCGCCCCGGTGCCGCCGGCGTGACCGGTCCCTCGGAGGGCTCGACGGTGAAGCGCTCGGCGGTGCCGGCCAGGATCGCCCTGGCGTCGACCCCGTCGGGTGCCCGGACCAGCCGGTTGTAGGCCAGGATCCGGACCTCGTCGGCCGGGAAGGCCACGGCCAGGAACATTGCCGTGGCGTCCGTGGGCCGGTGGGCGTGGACCATCGAGGCGGCCGCACTGCGGTGGTGGCCGTCGGCGATGTAGAGCGCGGGGAGCTCGTCGAAGGCCGCCGTCAGTTCGGCAACCGCGGCCGGGTCGACGATCGGCCAGAGCTCGTGACGCACGCCTCCGGGGCCGTCCACGCGAGTGGGTGCGGGCCGCGCCGTGGCATCGGCGACGATCCGCGGCGATCGGGGCGCTGGGGTGGTGGATCAGGAACGCCGGGCCCGTCTGGGCGCCGACGGCCTCGATCTGCGCCGCACGATCGGCCTGCTTGTCGGGCCGGGTCGTCTCATGCCGGCGGATCCGGCCCGCGTCGTAGGCCGCCACGCTGGCACCGCCGACGATCCCGGTCTGGGAGTGGTCGCCACTGCTCATCCGATAGGCGTGGAAGCGCGCGCTCGCGTCGCGCACGAGCATCCCCTGCTGTTGGAGCCGGGCGAAGGCCGCCGCCGCCAGGGCGTACGCCTCCGGGCTGTCGGCGGGCGTCCCGGGTGGCAGGTCGATGTCCGGGCGGGACACGTGCAGGAACGAGTGCGGCCGACCCGCGGCCATCGCGACGGCCTCGGCGCGGTCCATGACGTCGTAGGGCAGCTCAGCCACCTCACCGGCGGCAGCCGGGGGTGGGCAGAGGCCACGGATCGGGGCGAAGAGGCTCACGGCAGCCCATCGTAGGCGGCGTGGAGGACTGCCCCGGCAGACCCCGGTCGTGCCTCAGTGCGCGAAGGTGACGGTGATCCGGGCGCGGCCCAGCGTGTGGAACGCCAGGCGGAAGGCCACGCCCACGGGCGACCCGCCGGCGTCGACGCCCAGGTGCTCGACGTCCATCGCGTGCACCACGAACATGTACCGGTGCGGGTAGTCGCCCTGCGGCGGGGCTGCGCCGCCGTACTCGGCGGTGCCGAAGTCGGTGCGCGCGTGGAACCCGCCGGGCAGGGTCGCGTCCTCTGCTCCCGCACCGCGGGCCAGTTCGGTCACGGAGGCCGGGATGTCGACGACCGACCAGTGCCAGAAGCCGCAGCCCGTGGGGGCATCCGGGTCGAAGCAGGTGACCACGTACCCCTTGGTGCCCGCCGGGGCACCGGACCAGGCCAGCTGCGGGGAGATGTTCTGCCCACCCGCGGACCCGTGGACGTGGGGCATGGGCATGACCTCGCCGTCGACCAGGTCGGTGCTGGTGACCTCGAACCACGGCCGTGGCGGCAGGTAGTCGTACGGGTCGGGGGCGATGGGGCGCTCCAGGGACATGGGGATCCTCCTCCCGGGCACCGGCCGGTCAGGGTCGCTCTCGTCCGTGCCCTCGGCCACCAGCCAACCACGTCGGCCGGTCGGATCGCGGGCTGGCGGCGGCCGGGCGCGGGGTCCTCGGACGGCCCCGGGCGCGGGAGAGCCCCGCTGCCGACGGGGGAGCAAGCAGCAGGGCTCTCAAGATCATTTTGTGCCTTCCGGGCCCGTCGGCGCAAGTCGCCCCCGAGCGCCGAGATCGGCCGCACAGCGAGGAGTGCCGCGCGCGGGGGCCACGGTCGCTGGCCACTGCGTCCACCACGATCATCAGGCTGGATGCCACCAGTCCGAGCCGCGGCTGACCGGCCGCCGTCTAGCGTGGGCGCATGGGAACCGAGTGGACCGACCCGTTCAACACACCTGAGCGCAGGGCCCTGCGCGCGCTGACGCGCGACTTCGTCGCTCGGGACGTGCTTCCCGGGCTCGATGAGTGGGAGCGGGCCGGTGAGATCCCCCTGCTCCCTGCACGAGCGCGCCGCCGCCGCCGGGCTGCTGGGCCTGGGCTTCCCCGAGGAGGTCGGTGGCAGTGGTGGTGACCTCATCGACGGCCTGGTGATGACCGAGGAGCTGATCCAGTCCGGGGCCAGCGGGGGCCTGGTCTCCGGCCTGTTCACCCACGGCATCGCACTGCCGCACATGGTCGCGGCGGGAGACGCCGAGCAGATCGAGCGGTTCGTCCGGCCGGTCCTCGAGGGGCGCGCGATCGCGGCCCTGGCGATCACCGAGCCCGACGGCGGGTCGGACGTCGCGGCGCTGCGCACGAGGGCCGAGCGCGACGGCGACGAGTACGTGGTCAACGGCTCGAAGATCTACATCACCTCGGGGGTGCGCGCCGAGTGGGTCGTGGTCGCGGTGCGCACCGGAGGGCCCGGGTTCGGCGGGATCTCGCTGATCGTGGTCCCGAGCGACACCCCCGGGTTCAGCGTCGTCCGACGCCTGGAGAAGATCGGCTGGCACTGCTCGGACACTGCGGAGCTGGCCTTCACCGACTGCCGTGTGCCGGCGGCCAACCTGGTCGGCCCCGTGGACTCCGGCTTCATCCAGATCGCGATGCAGTTCGTGGTGGAGCGGCTGTCCATCGCCGTCCAGGCCTACGCCACCGCCCAGCGCTGCCTGGACCTCGCGCTCGAGTGGGCGCGGATCCGCCGCACCTTCGGCAAGCCCCTGGTGGCCCACCAGGTGGTCCGCCACCAGCTGGTCGAGATGGACCGGCTCACCGATGTCGCGCGCACCTACACCCGCCAGATCGCCCTGCGTCACGCCGCCGGCCAGGAGGTGATCGCGGAGGCCGCCCTGGCCAAGAACACCGCGGTGGCCGCCGCCGAGGCCGTGACCTACCAGGCGATCCAGATCTTCGGCGGGCAGGGCTGCATGAGTGACTCCGAGGTCGAGCGGCACTACCGCGACGTGCGGATCCTGTCGATCGGCGGGGGCGCGACCGAGGTCATGACCGAGCTGGCTGCGCGGCGTCTGGGGCTGTAGGGCCGCAGCTCGCCACGCGCGAACCCTCCTCAGGCGACGACGTCCCCCTGTCGTGGGACCTCGGCCTCGGGCAGGACCCGGTTGCGTCCGGTGGACTTGGCCAGCTGGGACCACTCGTCGGCCCGGTCGACCAGGTCCGCGATCACGAGGTGGGGCCCGCACCCTGCGTCGACGCCGATGCTCAGGGTGACGATCGGGCGTTCGGGCACGCCGTTGTGCGGGATCCCGGCGGCCTCCACGGCGACTCGCAGGCGCTCGGCGACGGTACGTGCAGCCTCCAGGCCCGTGTCCGCAAGCAGGACGACGAACTCCTCGCCGCCGAAGCGGAAGACCCGGTCCTCGCCGCGGCACTGGGAGGCCAGCACCTGGGCCACAGCAGCGAGTGTCGCGGTGCCGCGTGCCCAGGTGAAGGTCTTGTTGATCGTGCCGAACTCGTCGAGGTCGAGGAAGACGACCGCGACCGGGGATCCTGTCCGCCGGGCGTCCGACTGCAGCTGATCGGCGGCCTCGACGTAGGCGAGGTGGTTGGGTAGTCCGGTCTTGGAGCAGGTGCGCGCCTCGAGGCGCGCAAGCGCAGCCTCCCGCTGGGCCTGCGCCGCCTCGTCCTGCGCGTCCGTGAGCTGCTCGCGCAGCGCCGCGACGACATCACTGTCCGACGGCCCGAAGGTCTGCTGGGTGGGACCGGCGAGGACGACCTGCTGCCCGCCCCGCCCCTTGGCCTCGACCTGGGCAGCCTGCGCCTGGGTGAGGACCTCGTCGACACTGCTCCCCGCCAGCCCCGCGGCACCGACGCTGACGGTCACCACGCGTGTGCCTGCGATGTGCATCGGAGTGGCGATCGCCGAGAACACGGCGCCGGCGAGCTCGAGCGACCCGGCCATCGGCGTGCTGGGACTCACCACGAGGAACTGGTCGCCGTCGATCCGGGCCACGGTGGCGCCCGGGGGCACCGCCTGCTGCAGCCGGCGGGCGACCTCCACGAGGATCCGGTCGCCCTCGGCGTACCCGAGGCTCTCGTTGATCCATCCGAATCCGTCGAGGTCGACGACCAACAGGCAGCCGGGGGCCTCGGGTCCGACCGACTGATCGAGCGCCTGCAACCCCCGCGCGCGGGTGCCGACCCCGGTGAGGGGGTCCACCAGGGTCGCGGGCCCGATGCTGGCCGTGGAGGCCCTCGGAAGCTCGTGCAGGGCGACCACCAGGGCGTCGAAGTCGCCCGGTCCCTGGGTTCGCGAGCCGATCATCTGGACGGGACGCGTCCCGGTCCCATCCGTCAGGTGGACGGGACCCAGTGCCTGGCTCTGGCCGGCCGGGAGCGTGGTGAGCGTGGCCAGGAAGGCGTCCAGCGCGGCGTGGTCATGAGCGGTCAGGAGGTCGGCCATCTCTGTCCCGGCCAACGAGGTCCGCCCGGCGAGGGCGAGGGCGGCCGGGTTCGCCAGGGTGATCCGCCCCGAGGAGCCGACGACCAGCAGTGCGGCGCCGGAGTCCCGGAATACCGAAAGCGACCACACAGCGACACTCCCAGTCCGTGATCAAGTGCCCACACAGAGTAGTCGATGACGGCGTGTCGGCCAATACCCCCGGGGGTCAGCCCGATTCGTCCCCGGCGTCGCACCCCGCGCGAGTCATAGGGTGAAACCCATGAGTGCCGACGGACTGCGACTCGCCCAGGAGAAGATGCGTCGATCGGGGGTCGAGGAGAGCGCGATCGACGTCTTCTCGCACTACTACGCGCTGCTGGAGTCCGGGGCGACCGGGCTCATCGGCGAGGACACGATCGAGCCGCTGCTGGACCCTCCCGCGCTCGCCGACGTCGTCGTGGACCCGCGCGCCGCGAGGGAGGCCCTGGCCCGGACCGTCATGATCAAGCTGAACGGGGGCCTGGGCACCTCGATGGGGATGGACCGGGCCAAGTCCCTGCTCCCGGTGCGTGACGGCATGACCTTCCTCGACGTGCTCGTCGGGCAGGTGCGCGCGGCCCGGGCGGCCCACGACGTGCCGCTTCCCCTGATCCTGATGAACAGCTTCCGGACCCGCGACCAGAGCCTGGAGGCGCTGCGCGCCCACCCGGACATCGCGGTCGACGGCCTGCCGCTTGACTTCCTGCAGAACCAGGAGCCCAAGCTGCTGGCCGAGGGGCTGACCCCGGTCGAATGGCCTGCGGATCCCGCCCTCGAATGGTGCCCGCCCGGTCATGGCGACCTGTACACCGCGATCCTGTCCTCGGGAGTGCTCCGGGCCCTGCTCGACCAGGGCTACCGGTACGCCAGCATCTCGAACGCCGACAACCTGGGCGCCGCCCCGAACGCCACGCTGGCTGGCTGGTTCGCTGCGTCCGGGGCGCCGTACGCTGCCGAGCTCTGCCGGCGCACCGCGGCCGATCGCAAGGGCGGGCACCTGGCGATCCGCAGGTCGGACGGCCGCCTGATCCTGCGCGACACGGCCCAGACCGCACCTGAGGAGATGGACTTCTTCACCGATGAGCACCGGCATCCCTTCTTCCACTGCAACAACCTGTGGTTCGACCTGGAGAAGCTGCATGCGGCGCTCATCGATCGCGGCTCGGTGCTCGGGCTGCCGCTGATCCGCAACGCCAAGACGGTGGATCCCACCGACCCCGGCTCCCCGAGGGTCGTCCAGGTTGAGACCGCCATGGGCGCGGCGATCGAGGTGTTCGAGGGCGCCCAGGCGATCGTCGTGGGCCGGGACCGGTTCCTGCCGGTGAAGACGACCGACGACCTGCTGGTGCTGCGCTCGGATGCCTACACCGAGGCGCCGGACGGGACGCTCCAGCGCACCAGCGACCCGACCCCGCTGGTCGCGCTGGACCCACGCTTCTACCGGACCATGGCGGACTTCGACGCGAGGTTCCCCGCCGGTCCGCCGTCATTGCGGTCGGCCACCAGGCTGGCGGTCGGCGGGGACTGGACCTTCGGGCGCGACGTGGTCGTGGTCGGCGACGTCGAGCTCGCCGACACGGGGAGCCCGGAGCAGCTCGCCGACGGGGCCCGGCTGGGGCATGAGGGCGTGCGCAGTCAGGACCGGTAGGCGTCGCGGCGGTGGTCGACGTCGAGGATGATCACTCGGAGGTTGGCGTCGTCGATCCGGTAACGAACCCGGTACTCGCCGCGACGGGCACGCCACAACCCTTCGAAGGGAGCCCGGAGCGGGACTCCGACCACCCGGGGCCGATGGCACAGCGGCCCCGTGATGAACTCCCACGCGGCAAACGCTGACGCAGGCGGCAGGGTCTCCGTGAGTGCGCGACGGGCACCCGGTGAGAGGACCACGGTGTAGTCCGCCCCGGCTGGATCCTCAGGCGTCACGGCGTTCGCGCAGGCTTCGCTCGGTCATCAGACGCGACATCTCCTCCGCGCCCATGACGTCGCCGGCCGCCACGTCGGCCTCAGCTGCGCGGATCCGGTCCATTGCCGCGCCATCCTGGAGGAGCTCAAGGGTCGCCTCGAGGGACTCCAGATCCTCTGCCGAGAGCAGCACGACGAACTCGCGGCCGTTGCGCGTCACGTGGACACGCTCATGCGTGCGATCGACCTCGTCCGCGATCTCAGACAGACGGGCCTTGACCTCGGAGAGCGGCAGCGTACTCATGGACCAGAATTCTAGTCTGATGGGTGACGTCGGGCAAGCGTGGGCGGGCACGATGCGGTGCACTCAGGCAGTGGCGTTCACACTCGCGGCTCGTCGGCCCCCGGGTCTGCGCTCGCCTGAGGCTCGCCCGACTCGGCGGCCGCCCACAGCGCATGCTCGCGCTCGGCCCACCCACGGGAGACGAAGCCCGTGCGCAGCCCGCGCCGGGCCTCCGGGTCCAGCCACGCCATCCAGAGGTGCCCGGCCGACACGATGACGACGGCCGCGGCGAAGGAGTCGTGGACGAAGGTCGCGCCTGTGCTGATGTCGTCGGAGAACAGCGAGAAGTAGTGCAGCATCAGCCCGGTCGCCAGGAGGACGAGCACGGAGCCCAGCACGAACGCGGAGTTCAGCTTCTGCCCGGCGTTGAACTTGCCCGACGGGAGCGACCCGTCGCGGCGGTTGCTGGCTCGCAGCCAGCGCACGTCGCCGGGCAGGAAGCGGTTGAGCCGGCGCACGTCGTTGCGGAATGCCCGGGAGGTCAGGGCACCGATCACGATCGGCAGGGGGAGCAACAACCCGCTGGTGTAGTGGACGGTCTCCACAAGCTCGCGGCGACCGACCAGCGTGCTCAGCGGACCCCAGTAGAGCATCGCGGCGGTCACGATGCAGAGGCCCATGAGCGTGCCGAGCGAGGCGTGGATCCAGCGCTCGCCCGGGGAGAACCGACGGATCCGGTCAGGCGATGGGGGCATCGGACCTCCCGTTGGACTGCCCCACCCAGGCGTCGACGTCGTAGCCGCGCTCCTCCCAGTAGCCGGGCACCACCGCGTCGCTGACGGTGATCCGGTCCAACCACTTGATCGACTTGTAGAAGTACATCGGGGCCACGTAGAGGCGCACCGGGCCGCCGTGATCGTGGGAGATGGGGGCCTCGTCCATGGAGGTGGCGATCAGGACGTCCGGTCGCACGGCCTGCTCGATGGTCAGGGACTCGGTGTAGGCCCCGTCCGAGGAGCCGAACAGGACGGCGCCGCCTCCAGTGGGCGCGCCCACGTGGTCGAGCAGGTCGGAGAGCAGCACGCCGGACCACGTCACATCTGGGACGCGCCAGCCGGTGACGCATTGGACGTCCCTGGTGATCGTCGTCTGGGGCAGCGCGGCGAGATCCGCGAAGGACAGCTGGGCCGGGCCCTCGCCGAGGCCCTCGACAGTGAGTTGGTACTCGGAGGCCGACGTCACCTCGACCGAGGACACCACGGAGTAGAACCGGAACCTGCCATTGCCCGGGATGAGGCCGGTGAGCCCGGTCGGATCTCGTTCCGCCAACGAGGAGACCGCCGAACCCAGGCGGCTGCCGAGGACGACCCCCACGCCGGCAAGGCCGAGCAGTCCCAGCACCACGCGTCGACCAACGGGTGGACCGTGCGCCGGATCCTCGCGGGGAACGGGGCCCCGCCTGTGTCCGGGCGCATCTGCCAAGGATGTGGGCCCTTTGCAGTACCCGCAACCGTTGTCGGCGTGCGGCCCGGGATCGTGGAACGTGGGGTGCCGGCGCTGCGCCTCAGGCGGATTCGCGCACCACGAGGGAGACGGGCAGGATCAGGTGGTCGACGCCGCTCACGTCCGGGATCCCGTCCTCCGGGGCCACCTCGATGTCCGGGCGGTTCCTGGCCAGGTACAGCCGGACCATGGCACGGCCCATGATCAGGGGATCCTGCCGAATGGTCGTCAGTGGGGGGTCGGCGGTCGTGGCGAACTCGTTGTCGTCGAACCCGACGAGGGCCACGTCCTCAGGAACGCGGCGGCCCGCGCGTCGCAGCGCCGCCAGCGCCCCGAGGGCCATGAGGTCGGATGCGGCGAACAGCCCGTCGAGGTCGGGGACCCTCGCCAGCAGCCGCTCGGTGGCGATCTCGCCGCCGACCTGCGTGAAGTCGCCGTTCTCGACCAGGTCCTCGCGGAACGACGACCCGAGGGCCCTGCCGGAAACCGGTCAGTCGGTCGACGCCCGCAGGCATGTCCAACGGTCCGGTCACGGTGCCGATCGTGCGCCGCCCGAGCGAGACTGCAGGTGCGCGGTGGCGACCTCGGCGCCGGCGAGGTTCTCGCTGTCGACGTACGGCGCCATCTCGCTCGGGTGCCGTACGGGCGCCCGCCGATCACGTAGGGGGTGGCCAACCGCTCGCAGCTCCTCGGGCAGGCCGTCGCCGTCGTGTCCGGAGATCAGCATCACGCCGTCGACCGGGGACGACTTCAGGAACCGCTTGACCCGCTCCAGGTCCTCGAAGTCCTGTGCCATCATCAGCACCAGCTGAAGGCCGGCCCGGTTGGTCTCCATGCTCACGCCCCGGACGATGCCGCTGAAGAACGGGTCCCCGAAGACTCGCGTCGCGGGCTCGGACGCCGAGCAGGGCGACGCGTCGGAGCGCCTCGTCATCAGGGCGCGGGCCGCCTGGTTGGGGACGTAACCGAGCTCGTCGATCGCCTTCTGCACCCGTTCGCGCAGGTCCTCGGCCACGGTCGCCTGGCCGTTGACGACGCGGGACACGGTCGCCCGCGACACGCCTGCGCGGGCGGCAACGTCCTCGAGGTTCGGTCGGGGTGGTGCCGAACGTGGTGGCATCGGCGTGACCCCCTTCCCCGCAGCATTGGCCCGTAGATCGATCGTCATGGTATCCGGTTGCCTCGAGCGATATCGGCGAACCAGAGCGCACTGTCCTTGGGATGGCGCGCAAGCGTCGCGTAGTCGACGTGGACCAGCCCGAATCGTTTCGAGTAGCCCTGGGCCCACTCGAAGTTGTCCAGCAGCGACCACGCGAAGTAGGCGCGGACATCGGCGCCCCTGGTGATCGCGTCGTGGACGGCGCCGATGTGGCCCTCGAGGTAGGCGACCCTGCGCGGGTCCTCGACGCGGCCGGTCGTCTGGAGGACATCGGGGAACGCGGCGCCGTTCTCGGTCACCATGAGGGGGATGCCGTAGTCGCGGTCGAGTCGGACGAGGAGGTCCGACAGGTCCGTGGGCGAGATCTCCCAGCCCATGTCCGTCAACTCGCCCTGGGGCGGGCGCATCGCGATGCCCTGGTTCTGGGGGAAGTCCGACCACCCAGCGCCCCTCGGGCCGGCCCCGGCACGGTGGGGTGCGTAGTAGTTGACCCCGAGCACGTCGATGGGCGCGCTGATCACCGACGCGTCGCCGGGTTGCACGAAGCCCCAGTCCGTCAGGTCCCTGGTCGCCTCGACCACGTCCTCGGGATAGGCCCCGCGCAGGACCGGGTCGAGGTACAGGCGGTTGAGGAAGCCGTCCATCAGGTGGGCCGCCGCGACGTCCTCGGCGCTGTCCGTGGCGGGCAGGATCGGCCAGAGGTTCAGGGTGATGGACAGCTGCTCCTCCGGGCGCGCCGTGGCGCGCAACGCCTGAAGGGCAAGGCCGTGGCCGAGGAGGAGGTGGTGCATGGCCGCCATGGCATTGGGAGGCTCGGACCTGCCCGGGGCATGGATCCCGGACCAGTACCCGAGGTGGGCCGAGCACCACGGCTCGTTCAGGGTGGTCCAGAGGTCGACACGGTCCCCGAGCGCGTCGTGGACCAGGCCGGCGTAGTCGGCGAACCGATGGGCGGTGTCGCGCGCCGGCCAGCCGCCGGCGTCCTCGAGCGCCTGCGGCAGGTCCCAGTGGTACAGGGTCACGGCCGGGGCGATCCCCCGCGTGAGCAGGGCGTCCACGAGCCGGTCGTAGAAGGCGAGCCCTGCGGGGTTGATGGCCCCGCTCCCGTCGGGCTGGATCCGGGGCCAGGCGATCGAGAACCGGTAGGCGCCCAGGTTCAGCGCGGACATGAGGTCCACGTCCTCGGCGTACCGGTGGTAGTGGTCGGCCGCCACGTCCCCGGTGTCCCCGCCCAGGACCCTGCCGGGGGTGTGGCTGAAGGTGTCCCAGATCGAGGGGCCGCGACCGTCCTCAGCCGTGGCGCCCTCGATCTGGTAGGCCGCCGTGGCGGCCCCCCAGATGAACCCCTCTGGGAACCCTCGTCGTGGGCTCACCCCTTGACTGCCCCCGCCATGATGCCGGAGACCAGGTGCTTGCCCGCGACGAAGAACAGGACGATGAGGGGGATGGTCGCCAGCGTGACGCCCGCCATGATCAGCGCGAGGTCCTTGAAGTAGGTGGCTTGGAGCAGCTGGAGGGCCACGGGCAGCGTCGGGTTCGTCGAGCCGAGGACCACGAAGGGCCAGAAGAAGTTGGTCCAGGATGCGACGAACGTGAACAGGGCGAGCATCGCGGCGGCTGGGCGTGCTGCCGGGAGGGCAACGTGCCAGAACGTGCGGATCATCGAGCATCCGTCGACCCGTGCGGCCTCGATCAGCTCGAAGGGCAGGGACTCCTCGAAGTACTGGGTCATCCAGAACACGCCGAAGGCGGTGACCATGCCGGGGACGATGACGGCCACGAGCTTGCCGGTCCAGCCGAGCTCGGACATCACGATGAACAGGGGCACGATGCCCAGCTGGGTCGGGACCGCCATGGTGGCGATCACGAACACGAGCAGGGCCCTGCGACCGCGGAAGCGCAGCTTCGCGAACGCGAACCCGGCCAGGGTGGCGAAGAGCACGACGCTGATCGAGGTGATGACCGCGACGATGACCGAGTTGACCACCGCGTGCCAGAAGTCGATGTCTGAGTCGAGCACGCGCTTGGCGTTCTCGAGGAACTTCCCGCCGGGGATGAGCGACGGGATCGGGTTCTGCGCGATCGTGATGGCATCGGAGGAGGCCAGCAGGAAGGTGTAGTACAGGGGGAAGAAGGAGATCAGCAGCACCACGCTGAGGATCAGGTAGGTGACCCAGCCGGGTCGCCGGTTGGACCCGACGCCGCGGTTGCGGCGGCGCTGCTCGGCGCGGGCGGCCCTCTTGCCGGCCGTCTGCTCGATCATGCCGATGGAGGTCATGACTTCTCTCCCTTGCTGCCGGTGTCGGAGATCCGTCGGGTGATCATGAAGTTGACCATTCCGATGGCGATGATGATCAGGAACAGGATCCAGGCCACTGCCGAGGCCCGACCGAAGCTCTTCTGGGCCCCCCAGCCGAGTTCGTAGATGTACATGGTCATGGTCATCCACTGCCGGTCCGAGCCGCCGTTCCCGGTCTGGTTGAACATGCGGGGCTCGTCGAAGATCTGCAGGCCGCCGATGGTGGACACGATGACCACGAAGATGATGGTGGGCCGCAGCGACGGGATGGTGATGTAGCGGAACTGGCGCCACCGGTTGGCCCCGTCGACGACCGCGGCCTCGTACAGGTCGCGGGGGACGGCCTGCATGGCGGCCAGGAAGATCAGGGTGTTGTACCCGGTCCAGCGGAAGTCGACCATGGTGGCGATCGCGATGTGGCTGGGCAGGACGTCGGCGTGCCAGGCGATCGGCGAGAAGCCGAGGTTCTCCAGGACGGCGTTGATCAGTCCGGACTGGTCGGCGAACAGCTTGGAGAAGATCAGGCCCACGGCCACCGGGGCCACGACGAAGGGCAGCAGGACGCCCATGCGCCAGAAGGTCTTGGAGCGCAGGTTCTGGTCCAGCACCGCGGCCAGGGCCAGGGCCATGATCACCTGGGGCACCGAGGACAGCAGGAAGATGCTGAACGTGTTGCGCAGCCCGGTCCAGAACAGGGGTGCGGTCACGACCTCCTGGTAGTTCGCGAGCCCGACGAACGCGCCCTTGCCGCCGATCAGGTTCCACTTGTGCAGCGACACGTAGGCCGTGTACACCAGCGGGAAGAGCCCGACGAGGGCGAAGATGATGAAGAACGGCGAGATGTAGAGGTACGGGGAGAGCTTCACGTCCAGCGCGTTCATCCGCTGGCGACGCATCAACTGCTTGTGCGTCGGCTGCACCTTGGTGGGCGCCTGCGGGGGGGTGGTCACAGCCATGTGCGTCCTCGTTCACGAGTCATCAGTCACAGGACCTCGCAGGCCAGACGGGCTCAAGGGTGCCCAGGTGGTCCGGGGTGGGTCGCCGGGAAGGGCAACCAGGTGTGCTGCGGGTGGGGTCGCCGGTGGCCGGTCACCGGCTCGCGGGGGTCCGGCCCACCCGCCCGCATCTGCCAGGAGATCCCTGGGGTGCGGGCGGGTGGCCCGGGTCAGTCGTCAGCCGAGTGCGTTGACGGCTTCCTCGAACTTGGCCCACGAGGACGCAGCGTCGTCGGTCTTGTCGACGTCCACGCGGCTGATGGCCTGCTGCATCGCGTCATTGATCGCGAAGTAGTTCGGGCCCTTGAACGGTGCCACGGTCACGGCCTTGGCGCGCTCGGCCAGGATCTGGCCGGTCGAGGCGTCGTTGAAGAACGCGTTCTTCTGCGACAGCAGTGCCGGGTCGGCCAGCGCCTCCACCTGGCTCGGGAAGGTGCCCTTGGCCTTGAACGCCTTGACCTGCTGCTCCGGGGCGGTCAGCCACGCAGCCAGCGCCTTGGCCTCAGCCGGGTGCGCGCCCATGGCCGGAACGGTCAGGAACGATCCGCCCCAGTTGCCGCCGCCGCCGGGGAACACGTTGGCGATGTCCCAACCCTCGACGCCGGCCGCGTTGCCCTCGATGACGCCGAGCATCCAGCCCGGGCACGCCATGGTGGCGAAGCCGTCCTTCTGGAACGCTGCGGTCCAGTCCTCACTCCACTGGCCCGTGTGTGACGACTGGTCCACCGAGGCGGCAAGGACCTGCTCGTAGATCTTCTTCACATCGGGGTTCTCCAACGCGATGATCTTGCCGTCGTTGTCCTCGTAGGCGTTCGGCACCTGGTTGACCATCGCCTGGTACATGCCACCCGCGGAGTCGAAGAAGGCCGAACCCGTGTCCGCGGCTGCGAACTGCTTGCCGACCTCGTAGTACTTGTCCCACGTGGCGCTCTGCGCCACCGAACAGGGCGGCGACCTCTTCGCGATCGGTGGGCAGGCCAGCCTTCTCGAACAGGTCGGAGCGGTAGCAGATCGCCTCCGGGCCGATGTCCGTGCCGTAGCCGAGGAGCTTGCCGTCGGCCGTCGTGGCCTGCGCGGCCTTCCAGTCCAGCCAGCGACCCTGCGACCGAGGGATCGTTCAGGTCCACGAACTTGTCCGGGTACTGCGAGAGCTCGGGCAGCCAGTCGACCTCGATCGCCTCGATGTCCGACGCGCCCGAACCCGCAGCGAGGCGGGTGTTCAGGTTGTCGCGAGCCTCGTTGGAGGTCGCGGCCTTCTTGGCCTCGATCGTGACGTTCGGGTTGAGCTCCATGTACTCCTTGTACAGGTCCTCGTACCCGAACTCGTTGAACGTGGCCACCGAGAGCGTCACCGGCTCGTTGCTGGTCGCCGAGGGAACCGTGTCAGTGGCCGTGTCGCTGCCGCTCGAGCAGCCCGAGGCAACCAGAGCCATCCCCGCAAACGTCGCCGTGAGGGCTACCCACGACCTCCTGTTTGTTCGCACATCCACTCCCTGTGTCAATCGCACAACGCTTCGCCGTGCGGTGCAACGTGGCCACGGGGTTCCGCGGCCTCGGCCGTATTGGGTGCTCGGTCCACTGCCTCGTCGAGAGCTCGCGGCCGGCGCCCGTCTCCCCGAGAGAGGGCTCTCTGGGAGAGCGCTCTCGCAGCATCCCCCCATTGTTGAGCGTTTGTCAAGGCGACCTTGCGGCAGTTATCAGATTGTGACATTCTTGGGGGGAGAGCGCTCTCCTCGCCATGTCCGGGTCGCCTCCGCATACCCTCACGTCCCAGGAGGTTCGCATCATGGTCGGTCACGTCCTCGACGACCTGGGGGTCGCCCCGGGAGCCTGTGCAGTCTGAGGGCTATGTGGAGCTCTTCGGCCGCAGGTTCTTCCGGATCGACGAGTACGACCGGATGGCTCCGTTCTTCATGACGGTCGTCGGCGCCGGCGACGTATGGCTCTTCGTGTCCAGCACCGGCGGGCTGACTGCCGGTCGCGTGGCGCCCGACTCGGCGCTGTTCCCGTACTACACCGACGACAAGGTTGCCGAGAGCGCCGGTCGCACCGGGGGTCTGAGCCTGCTGCGCGTGACGCATGCGGGGTCCGAGGAGTCCTTGTGGGAGCCGTTCACGTCGACCCTGAAGAGGGCCGAGGGGGCGCGGCGTTCCCTGTACAAGGACATCGAGGGCACGGCGCTGGTCTTCGAGGAGACCCGGGCGGACCTCGGCCTGCGGATGCGCGTCACCTGGCAGACCGGCAGCCGGTTCGGGATCGTGCGCACCTGCGAGCTGACCAACATCGGCGACGTCGACGTGCGCGGTCGAGCTCCTCGATGGGTTCGTCAACGTGCTGCCTGCGGGAGTCGACGTGGACAGCCAGAACCGGTTGAGCAACCTGCTCGACGCGTACAAGCGCGCCGAGGTCGACGAGCGCACTGGTCTGGGCATGTTCTGGTTGAGCTCCCGGCTCACCGACCTGGCCGAGCCGAGTGAGTCCCTGTACGCGAACGTGGCGTGGCACGTCGGACTCGGTGACGTCGACCACCTGATCTCGACCCAGCAGCTGCCGGCGTTCCGCCGCGGCGGTCCGGTCGTGGCCGAGCGCGACGTCCGTGGCCAGCGCGGTGCCTACCTCGTGCACGACCGGATCAGCCTCGCGCCCGCAGAACAGCGAACCTGGAGCGTCGTGGGTGACGTCGACCAGGACGCCGCCGAGGTGGTGGAGCTGCGTGACCTGCTCACGAGACCCGAGGAGCTCGCTGTGCTTCTCGATGCCGACGTACGGGCCAACCGCGCCGGACTCGACCGGATCCTGGCATCGTCCGACGGGTTCCAGTCCACGGGCGAGGAGCTGGCCACCGCCCACCACACGGCCAACGTGCTCTTCAACGTGATGCGCGGGGGAGTCCCAGCCGACGGGTACCGGATCGAGGCCCGCGACGTGCGCGCCTTCATCGAGCGAGCGCAGCCCGGTGACCGCCGCGCGGTGCGCTGCGCTGCTCGCGGACATGCCCGAGCACCTCACCCTCGACGAGCTGCTGGACGGGGCCCGGGCCAGCCGGGATCCCGACCTGCACAGGCTGGCCCTGGAGTACCTGCCGCTGACGTTCAGCCGTCGCCACGGCGACCCGTCCCGTCCCTGGAACAAGTTCCAGATCGCGCTGCGCGACGAGAACGACGAGCCGCAGCTGAACTTCCAGGGCAACTGGCGCGACATCTTCCAGAACTGGGAGGCGCTGGCGTGGTCGTTCCCGGAGTACCTCGAGTCGATGGTCGCGGTGTTCGTGGACGCCACGACCGCTGACGGCTACAACCCCTACCGGATCTCCCGCTCAGGCGTCGACTGGGAGGTCCCGGAGCCGGAGAACCCGTTCGCCAACATCGGCTACTGGAGCGACCACCAGATCATCTACCTGCTGCGGCTGCTGGAGACCTCGGCCCGGTTCCACCCCGGTCGCGCTGACGGACATGCTCGATGCGGCGATCTTCACCCACGCCGACGTCCCCTACCGGATCGCCGACTACGACCGGATCCTGGCCGACCCCTTCGCGACGATCACCTTCGACGAGGACCACGAGGCGCTCGTCGCCGCGCGGGTCGCCCGACTCGGCGCCGACGGGAGGCTGGTCCACGGGCGCGACGGCGAGCTGGTGCGGGTCACCCTGGCCGAGAAGCTGCTGCTCCTGCTGCTCGCGAAGCTGGTGAACCTCGTGCCGGACGGCGGGATCTGGATGAACACCCAGCGCCCTGAGTGGAACGACGCCAACAACGCCCTCGTCGGCCGTGGGCTGTCGGTCGTGACCCTCGCCCAGCTGCGCCGCTACGTGGAGTTCGTCCGTGAGCTCATCGCCGCTGACATGCACGTGACCGTGGAGCTCGCGCACCTGCTCGACACCGTCTCGCAGGCACTCCTGGCGCACCAGGCGCACCTCGATCAGGGATTCAGTGACGGCGCCCGCCGGGCCTTCATGGACGATCTGGGGTCCCTCGGAAGTGCCTACCGCGAGCGCGTCTACGCCGGGTTCAGCGGGGCCCGGACGGTGGTCACGGGCGGGCAGGTCCAGTCGCTGCTCGACGCAGCGCTCGCCTACATCGACGCGAGCCTGCGCGCGAACCGGCGGGACGATGGGCTCTACCACTCGTACAACATCCTCGACCTGTCCGACGGGGCAGCGTGCATCCGTCGGCTGCCCGAGATGCTCGAGGGCCAGGTCGCGATGCTCTCCAGTGGCGAGCTGGGGGCGCAGGAGGCCCTCGCCCTGCTGGCCGGCCTGCGCGCGAGCGCCCTGTACCGCGCGGACCAGCACAGCTACACGCTCTACCCGGACAAGGACCTTGCGGGCTTCCTCGACCGGAACACGTTCCCGGCCGGTCGGGCCGGCTGCTGACCACGACGGAGGAGCAGCAGTGACCCAGCACACCAAGGGCCAGGGCGTCGGCTGGATCCACTTCGCCGGCATCTTCTATCTGGTCGCGGCCGCATTCAACGCCATCGCCGGCATCTCCGGCCTGGCGCGGGACGAGCTCTTCGACGAGAGCAAGTTCATCCTCTCGGACCTGCAGACCTGGAGCTACGTGTTCCTCGTGATCGCCGTGGTGCAGGCCGTCGCCGGCATCGTGGTGCTGCGGCGGATGCGCGCGGGGCGCGTACCGGCCATCATCCTCGCCGTCATCGGCATGCTCGTCGGTTCGTGGCCTGGGCCGTGTTCCCGTTCCGGGCCCTCGTGACGATGATCCTCTACGGCCTCATCATCTACACGCTCACGGCCTTCCACGAGTACTTCGAGTGAAGCCCGCCTGACGCGCGCCGAGCGCGGCGCGAGGCGCCGCACTCCGGCCGCCGGCTAGGCTCCGGCCGCCGGCGTGTTCGTGTCCCGCGTCCGGCTGAGCCGGCGGCCGCCCGACCCGGGCGGACCCGGTGGGCCCGCATCGGCGGCGCGCACCTCATCCGGCTGGTCGTCGAAGAGGCCGGCTTCCTTGAGCTGCCGGTAGGCGTCCACGCCGATCTTGACGAACGGCGCGGCGAAGATGCCGCCCAGCGCGCCGGCCAGGATCGCCCCGCCCGTGGTGGCGAACAGCACCACCAAGCCGCTCAGCTTGAGCGAAGCGCCGAGGGCGAACTGCGAGATGACGGTCTGCAGCGGCCCGTTGGCGATGAGCACGAAGATCAGCATCCAGAGGGCGTCCTTCACGCCGCCGGTGCCGAGCGCGATGAGCACCGCGAACGCCCCGCCGATGAACGCCCCGAACATCGGGATGTAGTTGGTGAGCCACTGGACCACGAAGATCGTGAACGCCAGCGGCACGCCGATGACCAGCGCGCCGACACCCACCACGGCCCCGTTGAACAGGCCGATGAGCGTGCTGCCCCAGATGTAGCCGCGCAGAAAGCGCGCGCTGTTGGCGAGGATCGAGTAGCCGACCGGCGGCGGCACCGGCCCCATGTGCTCGGACGCCGAGCGCCCGATCCGCCGGCCGCCGACCAGCACGTAGATGAGGATGTTGAGACCGATGAAGGCGGCGAAGGCGAACGTCGCCAGCGTGCTGATGCCCTGCACCGCACCGCCGAAGATCCCCTGGGCCCAACTGCCCAGGCTGCCGGTGAACGTCTTCTTGGCGGAGTCGATGAGGTTGGGGTCGATGTCCAGCCTGTGCAGGCTGTCGTTGATCCAGGTGATCGCGGACTCGATCTGGTTCTCGATGATGGGCCACTGGTCGACGATGCCGACCGTCATGAGGGCGAGCAGGGCGAACCCGCCGACGACAACGAGTACGGTCACGATGAGCGCGCCCCAGGTGCGCCCGATGTGATGCCGCTCGAGCCAGTCCACCACCGGCAGGAACGTCGCGCCCAGCAGAACGGCGAAGAGGGTGGGCACGACCAGCGTGGCCAGGTAGTGCAGGGCGTAGGCCAGCCCCACGAGGACGATGACGATGCCGACCAGATACCAGCTGGCGAGGCCGGCGCGCTTGAACCAGCCCGGGATGAAGTCGTGGCCGGCGGGCCTCGCGTCGGTCGCAGGAGGGACGGCGGCTGCGGAAGCAGCGTCGGCCGTCTCGGATGCGTGCCGCTTGAGGAACTTCATCCTGACCCCCTGCTGAGCCGTCCGCCCGGACTGGCGTGGCGCCATCCTACACGCTGGGTGCGCCGACGGGGACTGCGATAGGCTTCCAACTATGGAGGACAGGAGCGACAGGCAGCCGTGGGAACATGGGGGCGTGTGCGTCGAGGGCGGGCGCCTGCTCGTCGCCGGCCGTGACGCCGAGAGGCTGGCGCGCGAACACGGCACGCCCCTCTTCGCGTTCGACGTGACGCGCGTGGCCGAGAAGGCGCGCGCGCTGCGGGACGCGCTCGCGCGCGCCGGCCTCACGCCGCGCGTACGGCTCGCGCTCAAGGCGCAGCGCGCACCTGAGGTCCTGGCCGCGCTGCGCAGCCTCGGCGCGCCGGGTTCCCCCGGCGCCGCCGGCATCGACGCCTGCTCGCCGGGCGAGGTGCTCCACGCCCTCGAGCATGGATTCACCGCAGCCGAGGTCAGCTTCACCGGCACCAACATGTCCGAGCGCGACCTCGACGTCATCGCGCCGGCCGGCGTGCACGTGAACCTCGACCTGATCAGCCAGATAGAGCGCTACGGCCGCCGCTGCCCGGGAGCAGTGGTCGGCTTGCGCGTCAACCCGCGCGGCGGCGTCATGCGCGGACACGCCGAGAGCCTGTACAGCGGCGCCCGGCCCACCAAGTTCGGCATCTACGAGGAGGACCTCGGGGCCGCTCTCGACGCGGCCCGCCGTCACGGCCTCACCGTCGACACGCTGCACGTGCACCTCGCCAACGGCATGCTGGACGACGAGTTGCCCGCGTTCGACGCCGCCCTCGAGCCTGTGGCGAGGATGGCGCAGGCGCTGCTCGACGCCGGCTGCCCGCTCGCGGAGGTCAACGTGGGCGGCGGCCTCGGCACCCCGGTGCACGAGGGCGAGCGGCCGCTGGACCTCGACGCCTACGCCGGCATCCTCGCGCGCCGCTTCGGCGGTCTCGGGGTGGCCGTGGGCAGCGAGCCGGGCGAGTTCCTCGCCAACGAGTGCGGCGTCCTCCTCGCCGAGGTCGTGACCGTCGAGGAGCGCCTCGGCACGACCTTCGTCGGCCTCGACGTCGGCTGGAACGTCATGAACGACGCGTTCATCTACGACCGCGGCTGCATCCGGTCGTCGCGGCCCGGGCCGGCGCGCCCCGCGATCGGGTCTCGACGCTCGCGGGGCACATCAAC
>CAWEVG010000017.1:0-13943 GCA_963812395.1 uncultured Actinomycetes bacterium | reverse complement strand
TCGACGAACCCGGAAGAGGCCATGTCCGCCCCCAACAAGACCTATGACCCGGTCGAGGTGAGCGCCCTGTCCGACGACGCGGTCGCCGCGGCACAGGCCGCCGCCCTCGCGGCGATCGCCGGCGCCCCCGACCTCGACTCCCTCAAGGCCGTCCGTCTCGAGCACGCTGGGGACCGCTCGCCGCTGGCGCTGGCCAACCGCGAGATCGGAGCCCTGCCCCCGGCGGCGAAGGCCGAGGCGGGCAAGCGCGTGGGCATGGCCCGCGCCGCGGTCAAGAAGGCGCTCGACGAGCGTGAGGTGGTCCTGGCCGCTGAGCGTGACGAGCGCGTGCTCGTCGAGGAGTCGGTCGATGTCTCGCTGCCCACCGATCGTCGTCCGCGGGGCGCGCGGCACCCGCTGACCACGCTGATGGAGCGCGTCGAGGACGTGTTCGTCGCGATGGGCTACGAGGTCGCGGAGGGCCCCGAGGTCGAGGCCGAGTGGTTCAACTTCGACGCCCTGAACATCGCCCCGGACCACCCGGCGCGCACGATGCAGGACACGTTCTTCGTCGGCTCGCCCGAGAGCGGGGTCGTGCTGCGCACGCACACCTCGCCGGTGCAGGCCCGCTCGATGCTGGAGCGCGAGCTGCCCATCTACGTGATCTGCCCGGGCCGGGTCTACCGGACCGATGAGCTCGATGCCACGCACACCCCGGTCTTCCACCAGGTCGAGGGCCTCGTCGTCGACGAGGGCATCACGATGGCCGACCTCAAGGGAACGCTCGACCACTTCGCCTCGGCCATGTTCGGGGCCGGACTGGTCACCCGCCTGCGCCCGAGCTACTTCCCGTTCACCGAGCCCAGCGCCGAGGTCGACCTGCAGTGCTTCGTGTGCCGCGGCGCGTCCGTCGGCGACCCTGCCAACCCCTGTCGGACCTGCTCGTCCGAGGGCTGGATCGAGTGGGGTGGCTGCGGCATGGTCAACCCGCGCGTGCTCACCGCCTGCGGCATCGACGCGGAGCGCTACACCGGCTTCGCGTTCGGCATGGGCATCGAGCGGACCCTGATGTTCCGCCACGGCGTCACCGACATGCGCGACATGGTCGAGGGTGACGTCCGGTTCACCACCGCGTTCGGCTCGGAGGTCTGAGGTCATGCGCGCTCCCATGAGCTGGATCCGCCAGTACGTCGACGTCCCCGCCGACCAGACCGGCCGCGACGTCGCCGCCCGCCTGATCGCCGCCGGGCTCGAGGTCGAGACCGTCGACGTCCTCGGTGCCGAGGTCACCGGCCCGCTGGTCGTCGGCCGTGTGCTGTCCGTCGAGGAGCTCACCGAGTTCAAGAAGCCCATCCGGTTCTGCCGGGTCGAGGTCGGCGCCGGCAACGGCGAGGTCGTCGACGGGGTCACGACCACCGAGCGCGGGATCATCTGCGGGGCGAGCAACTTCGTCGCCGGCGACCTGGTCGTCGTGGCGCTGCCCGGTGCGGTCCTGCCCGGCGGGTTCGAGATCGCGACGCGTCCCACCTACGGCCGGGTGTCCGACGGGATGATCACCTCCGAGCGCGAGCTCGCCCTCGGTGACGACCACAACGGGATCATGGTCCTGCCTGCGGGCTCGGCGGCTCCCGGCGACTCCGGGTACGAGGTCCTCGGCCTCGGCGACGAGGTGCTCGACATCGCCGTCACCCCCGACCGTGGCTACGCCCTGAGCATCCGCGGCATCGCCCGCGAGGTGGCCACCGCCTACGACCTGCCGTTCGCCGACCCGGCGCTGGTCGACCCCGAGTCGCTGCTCCCGGCGCCGTCGGGGGAGGCCCCGCACGGCTGCTCGATCACCGACCCGAGCGCCGCCGACCGCTTCGTGCTGCGCTCGATCGCCGGGCTGGATCCCAATGCCCCGAGCCCGCAGTGGATGCGCCGTGCGCTCGTCGCGTGCGGGATGCGCCCGGTCTCCCTGGCCGTGGACGTCACCAACTACGTGATGCTGGAGCTCGGCCAGCCCCTGCACGCCTTCGATCGTGCGAAGCTGTCCGGCCCGCTCACCGTCCGGCGGGCGAACGCCGGAGAGCCCCTGGAGACCCTCGACCATGTGAAGCGCACGCTCGACGCCGACGACATCGTGATCGCCGAGCCGCGGGGTCCGCTGGCCCTGGCCGGGACGATGGGCGGACTCGAGTCGGAGATCGACGACGACTCGCACTCGGTGGCCATCGAGGCGGTGCACTTCTCCGCGCACGCCGTGGCGCGGATGTCACGGCGGCACAAGCTCTCCAGTGAGGCCTCGCGTCGCTTCGAGCGCGGCGTCGACCCGGAGCTTCCGGCGATCGCATCGGCGCGCGCCGCCGCGCTGCTCATCGAGCTCGGCGGCGCCACCTACGTGGGTGCCTCCCGCGTGGACGCCGTGGCCCCGGTCGAGCCGGTCCGGATCCCCGCCGACCTGCCCGAGCGCCTCTCCGGCCTGCCGATCTCTGCTGACCGGGCCATCACCCGGCTCGAGTCGGTGGGCGCGACCCTCACGGTCGAGGGCACGTCGCTGGTCGTGACGCCGCCGTCCTGGCGGCCGGACCTGACCGACCCGGCCGACCTCGTCGAGGAGGTCGTGCGGCTCGAGGGGTACGAGAACCTGCCGTCGACACTGCCCAGGGTCCGCGCGGGCTTCGGCCTGACGGCCGGCCAGCGCCTGCGCCGACGGGTGGGGCGCACCCTGGCCGCGTCCGGACTGGTCGAGGTCCTGAACTACCCGTTCCTCGGGCGCCAGGACCTGGACGCCCTCGGCATCGCCGACGACGACCCGCGCTCCGCGCTCGTCGAGCTGGCCAACCCGCTGTCCGACGAGGCCCCGTCCATGCGCACCACGCTGCTGCCGGGACTGGTGGCCGCGGCGCGGCGCAACCTCAGCCGCGGCGCCGGCGAGGTGGCCCTCTCGGAGGTCGGGCTGGTGTTCCGGGCCTCGGGGACAGGCGGCTCCGTCGAGCCGCCGCGCCCGTCCGTGGCGAGTCGTCCCAGCGATGCCGACGTGGCCGCGCTCGAGGCACTCCTGCCGGAGCAGCCCCGGCACGCCGCGGGGATCCTCGCCGGCGAGCGGGACAGGGCCGGATGGTGGGGCGCGGGCCGCCCGGCCGACTGGTCGGACGCCATCGGGATCGTGCGCGACCTCGCCGACGAGCTGGGGGTGGGAATCGACGTCGAATCGGGCTCCACCGCGCCCTGGCACCCCGGCAGGTGCGCGGCCATCTCGGTCGGCCGCCAGGTCATCGGGTACGCCGGCGAGCTGCACCCGCGGGTCATCGGTGAGCTCGGCCTGCCCGCCCGCACCGTCGCGTTCGAGATCGACCTCGATGCGTTGCTCGCAGCCGCGCCGGAGTCAGCAGCTGCCCCGGTCTTCTCGACCATGCCCGTGGCCAAGGAGGACCTCGCGGTCGTCGTCGCCGACGACGTGCCGGCCGAGGTCGTGCGTCGGGCCCTGGTCCGCGGCGGTGGCGAGCTGCTCGAGAGCGTGAGGCTCTTCGACACGTACTCCGGTGAGCAGGTGGGGGAGGGGCGCACCTCGCTGGCATTCTCCCTGCGGATGCGTGCTCCGGACCGGACCCTGTCCGCTGTGGAGGTCGCGGAGGTGCGCGCGAGCGCGCTGGCCGCGGCCGCGGCGGAGTGCGGCGCGGTGCTGCGGACCTGATCGTGGGTCCGGCTGGCCGCCGGTCGAGCGTCGCTGGCGTTCTCTCCCAGCCGCGGGCTGCGCATCCCCAGTAGGATTCTTGGGTGGCGTCGACCTCTGTCTGGGACGAGTTCGAGTTCGACCCGCGCAGCGCCCAGTACGGATCGCTTCGGGCCTCTGACGCGGATCGTGATGTCGTGCATCGACTCCTGGGTGGCGCGTACGCCGACGGGCGGATCAACCGCGAGGAGTTCGACGAGCGCAGTGAGGCCGTCCTGGGCGCCCGGACGCTTGCCGAGCTCCCCGTCCTGATGTCCGACCTGGTCCCGGTCTCCGGGCTTCCAGTGCGCCGCGCCGTGCCTGCCGAGGACGCCTGCGCGCTCCAGGCCCGGGCGGTCGCGGCCTACCGCGCGGACGTCCGGGAGGCGGCGCTGGGGGTTCGTGTCCGCCTCGATCATCTGCTGGGTGATCTGGGGGGTCACGTCCGGCAGGTGGCTTCCCGTGGCCCGTGTTCGTGATGCTGGGCACCGGCCTGCACCTCCTGCGCCTGCTGGTGATGCGCGGCGACCAGGTCGAGGAGCAGCGCAAGCGGCTCGAGCGCAAGGAGCTGCAAGGCCCTGGAGCAACGGCAGCGGGGGCCTCGAGTCGGGCAGCGAGGACGACTCCTAGCGCGAGCTGCGACCCAGGGCCCCGGTGCCCCGTGTGGCGCCAGGCCGATCAGGCCGTGACCGCGGTCTCCGGCGCTGACGCCGGCACGGACCTGGGTCGCGAGGGCCGCAGGAACAGCCAGGTCGTGATCCCGACGTAGGCCGCCCAGACCGCGACCTCGAGCACTGTCATCGCTGGGCGGAACCCGAGGATGCCGCGCAGCACCGACCCGTACCAGGAGTCCTCCGGGATGGTCGAGGAGACGTCGAAGGCGAGGTTGTCCTCGCCGGGCAGCACGCCGACCTCCTGCAGCTCATGGACCCCGTAGGCCAGGACTCCGGCCGCGACCAGGATGAGCAGCAGGCCGGTGTAGCGGAAGAACTTCGACAGGTCGATCCGGACCGCACCCCTGTAGAGCATCCAGCCGACGGCGGCCGAGGTCGCGAGGCCGAGGACCAGCCCGAGGACCGGGGCCACGCCCGTTCCTGTGGTCCCCGTGAGCGAGAAGAAGAAGACCGCGGTCTCGAGGCCCTCGCGTGCCACGGACACGAAGGCCATGGCCGCGACGGCCCCGACCCCCATGGCGAACGCACGGTCAAGGCCGCTGCGCAGGTCCGAGGCGATGGTCCGGCTGGTCCGCTTCATCCAGAAGATCATCCAGGTGACCAGCCCGACCGCGAGGATGGACATGATCCCGGCGAAGAGCTCCTCGGCCGTGTCCGACAGCACCGAGCTGGACATGTTCAGGATCGCTGCGACGCCGACGGACATCGCCACCGCGGCACCGACGCCGGCCCAGACGAACGGCAGAGCCTCGCGGCGATCCGTCTTCACCAGGTATGCCACCAGGATGCTGACGATCAGCGCCGCCTCAAGTCCCTCCCGCAGGCCGATCAGATAGGTGGCGAGCACGTGCACTCCTTCGAGTCGTGGGTTGCCCGGGACGTTCGCCCAGGTCAGTGAGGGGAGCCTAACTAAGCACTGCCTTACCCTGCAAATCCCCGCCTCGCAGGCGTGGCTCGTGCCACGATGGGGCGATGGGTGACGACATCGTGGTTCTCATCGAGTCCGGAGCGAAACGGACCTTCGCCAGCGCACTGGACTGGCCCGGCTGGAGCCGCTCCGGGCGCACCGAGGAATCCGCCCTGGCGGCGTTGGCGTCCTACGCTGCGAGGTATGCCCCGATCGCGACCGGGGCAGGCATGGGATGGCCGGTGGTGGGGGAGTTCGTCGTCGTGGATCGGCTTCCCGGCACCTCGACCACGGACTTCGGTGCGCCCGCCGTCGCTGCGGCCACCGAGGTCGACCCGATGCCCGACGACCTGGCCCTCCGGGCGGCATCACTGGTGCGCGCGGCCTGGGACTACTTCGACGACGTCGTGGCGCACAGCCCCGAGCAGTTGGCAAAGGGGCCGCGCGGTGGTGGTCGCGACCGCTCGAAGATGGTGGATCACGTGCTCGGCGCGGAGGCCGCGTACGCCGGGCAGGTCGGCCTGCGGATCCGCCAGCCGGAGGCCGGGGACCCCGCTGCGGTGGAGGCGATGCGCCTGGCCGTCGAGGAACTCATCATCGCCGGCAGGGCACTGCCCAAGCCGCGTGGAGGGGCCACCTGGCCAGTGGCCTACGCTGCCCGGCGGATCGCGTGGCATGTCCTTGACCACGCGTGGGAGATGGAGGATCGACGTGCCTGACATGCCCGTGGCCATGATCACCGGGGCGTCCCGGGGGATCGGCCGAGCGCTCGCCGAGGACCTCGTCTCCCGCGGGTGGCGGGTGGCCGCCCTGGGTCGCGACGTCGACCTGCTGGCCGGGCTCGCCGCCGCCTCCCCTCCCGATCAGGTCCTGCCCCTGGTGGCCGACGTCACGGACGGCACCGCCATGGCCCAGGCCGTGGCGGCCCTGCGCGCCATCTGGCGGACCCCCGACCTCGTGGTCGCCAACGCCGGGGCCCTCACCGCGGTCGGCCCGACCTGGGAGGCCGATCCCGACCAGTGGTGGCACGACATGGAGGTCAACGTCCGCGGCGTCTTCACCACCATGCGTGACGTGGTGCCGGCGATGGTCCACCGGGGCAGCGGGCGGGTGGTGGTGATGTCGTCGGGGATGGGGCGGTTCCCCTCCCCGTGGACCTCGGCGTACGGGGCGAGCAAGGCTGCCGCCTCGCACCTGGTGTCCTCCGTGGGCGCGGAGCTGGCCGGCACGGGGGTCTCGGTCTTCGCGATCAGCCCCGGGATGGTGCACACGGACATGACGCGCTGGCCGGACGCGCTCGTCGCCCATCGACCCGACCTCGCGCAGATGCCGGAGTCGGCGTACCTGCCCGTGTCAGCGGTCACGGCAGCTCGTCGCCGACCTGGCCAGCGGACGGTTCGACGCCCTGAGCGGTCGATTCATCCACACGCGCGACGACCGAGAGGCCCTGCTCGCCAAGGCGTCGTCCAGCCAGCACTGACCCCAGGCCCCGGATGCCCTGGCCAGAGATAGTTGCATGATGCATGCAACTATGGTTTCCTTCTCCGGTGACCGACCCCTGGGTTCCCGAGTGCGCTGAGGACGAGATCCTCGTCGCCATCGCCGCGGTCAAGCGCGGGTTCCATGCCAGTGCCGTGGGTGTCGACCCCGGCGCCTTCCCGGTCCTGCACCACCTCGCCGCCTCGGGCGCATCGCGGCAGGCCGCCCTGGCCGAGGCCCTGGGCCTCGATGCCTCGACCGTCAGCCGGCACGTCCGGGCCCTGGTCGAAGGTGGGTTCGTCGAGGCCTCCCGCGACCCCGACGACGGCCGGGCGACCGTCCTGACCATCACCGGTCCGGGGATGGCCTTCCTCATGGACCGCCTGCGCACCCACCGCGAGACGCTGCGGGCCGCGACATCCGACTTCACCACGAGCGAGCGGACCGACCTGGTCCGCCTGCTGAACAAGCTCGCCGCCGCCCTCGGCGCGCGCAAGGAGACCACGTGAGCAACGAGACTGTCCCCCAGACCGGTGGTCCGGCAGCGCCCGGTTCGCCCGCCGGGAGCCCCCCGCCCGCCGCGGCCCAGGAGGGCCCGTCGTACCTGACGCATCGCGAGATCATCCAGGTGATGATCGGCCTGATGGCGGGCATGTTCCTGGCCGCCCTCGACCAGAGCATCGTCGGCACGGCGCTGCCCACGATCGTCTCGGACCTCGGCGGGCTGGAGCACCTGTCGTGGGTGGTCACCGCCTACCTGCTGACCTCGACGGCGTCCACCCCCCTCTGGGGCAAGATCTCGGACCTCTACGGCCGTCGCCCGATGTTCCAGGCCGCGATCGTCATCTTCCTGGTCGGCTCGGTGATCGCAGGCGCGTCGACATCGATGGCGATGCTCATCGGCGGGCGTGCCGTGCAGGGCCTCGGCGGCGGTGGCCTCATGGCGCTGTCGCTGGCCATCATCGGCGACATCATCCCGCCGCGGGAGCGCGGCAAGTACCAGGGCATGTTCGGCGCCGTGTTCGGCATCTCGAGCGTCGCCGGCCCCCTGCTCGGCGGGTTCTTCACCGACGGCCCGGGCTGGCGCTGGATCTTCTGGCTGAACATCCCGATCGGCCTCGCGGCCCTGTTCATCACCTCGCGCGCCCTGCACATGCCGCTGGTCCGACGCGACCACCGGATCGACTACCTGGGTGCGGCGGTCATCGTCGGCTCGGTCACGTCGCTGCTGCTCTACACCTCGTGGGCGGGCCCGGACTACGGCTGGACCGATCCGCTGTCCCTGGCGCTGCTCATCGGCGGGCTGCTCCTGGCGGTCGCGTTCGTCTTCGTCGAGCTCCGCGCCGAGGAGCCGATCATCCCGATGCACCTCTTCAAGGGACGCGTGTTCCGCTGGTCGGTCCTGTTCGCCGCGATCCTGGGCATGGCGATGTTCGGCGGGATCATCTACCTGCCGTTCTACCTGCAGGTCGTCAAGGGCTACTCGCCGACCGAGTCGGGTCTGGCGCTGCTCCCGATGGTCGTCGGCATCTTCATCACCTCGATCGGGTCCGGCCTGCTGGTCACCAAGTACGGTCGCTACAAGATCTACCCGATCCTCGGTGCGGCCATCACGCTCCTGTCGATGGTCATGCTCACCCGCCTGACGGTGGGCACCTCCTACGGCTCCTTCGCGTTGAGCATCTTCCTGCTCGGGGCGGGCCTGGGGTTCACGATGCAGACCGTCGTGACCGCCGTCCAGAACGACGTCGCCTTCCGTGACCTCGGCGTGGCCACCTCCTCGGTGACGTTCTTCCGCTCGATGGGTGGGGCGTTCGGCACGGCCATCTTCGGTGCCGTCCTGAGCACCCGCCTGGCCCACTACCTCGCGGAGGCGTTCGCTGGCGTTCCCGGCGGCAGCGCCCAGGTCGAGCGGATCCCTGGGCAAGGTGCGTGCGATCGCCGCACTCCCGCCGGAGGTCAAGGGCCCGGTGCTCGAGTCGTTCGTCAAGGCGCTGCACGACGTGTTCCTGACCGCCATCCCGTTCCTGGTGGTGGCGTTCCTCGTGGCCTTCCTCATCCCGGAGGTGCCGCTTCGCACCCGCCAGGAGGGCGAGGCCGAGGCGCTGGGCGAGCCCGCGCCGATGGCGCTCGAGTAGTAGCCCGGCAGGGCGCGAGGGTCGCGAAGTCGTATCCGTATATGCGTATACTCCTTCCGTGACCTTCACCGTGTCGATCGCCGGGGCCTCCGGGTACGCCGGGGGTGAGCTGCTGCGCCTCGTGTCCGCGCATCCCGAGCTCGAGCTCGGCCCGCTGGCGGCGGGCAACCGCGCCGGCCATCCGGTGGCCGCGACCCACCCGCAGCTGGTGTCGCTGGCTGGCCGGAGCTTCGTGCCGACCGATGCCGACACCCTCGCCCAGGCCGACCTCGTCCTGATGGCCCTTCCCCACGGGGAGTCCGCCGCCCTGGTCGCAGCCCTGCCGGCGGGCCTGCCGATCGTGGACCTCGGAGCCGACTTCCGCCTCTCTGACGGCGGCGCCTGGGACCGCTACTACGGCAGCACTCCGCACGCCGGCGCCTGGCCGTACGGCCTGCCCGAGCTGCCGGGGCAGCGCGACCGGCTGGCCGACGCGGCTCGGGTGGCCAACCCGGGCTGCTACGCGACCGCAGTCGCGCTGGCACTGGCCCCGCTGCTGGCGGCCGGGCTGGTCGAGCCGGCCGACATCGTGGTGGTGGCCGCATCGGGTACCTCCGGTGCTGGGCGCAAGGCCACCGAGTCGCTGCTCGGCAGCGAGGTCATGGGCTCCATGAGCCCGTACAAGGTGGGCGGGATCCACCAGCACACCCCCGAGATGGAGCAGGCGCTCTCCGTCGCCGCGGGGGAGCAGGGCCACGCTGCTGTTCACCCCGACGCTGGCGCCGATGCCGCGCGGCATCCTGGCCACCTGCACCGCGCGCACCAGTCCCGGGCGTCGACGAAGCAACCCTGCGCGACGCCCTCCACGCGGCCTACGACGGTGAGCCGTTCGTGCACGTCCTGCCCGCCGGCAGGATGCCGAGCACTGCCGCCACGGTCGGGTCGAACAGCGTGCACCTGCAGGTGGCCCACGACCCGCACTCGGGGCGAACCACGGTGATCGCCGCCGAGGACAACCTCGTGAAGGGTGCGGCGGGCCAGGCACTGCAGAACGCCAACCGGATCCTCGGCCTGCCTGAGGCGCTGGGACTTCCCGTGGACGGAGTCGCCCCATGAGCACCGACCCGCAGGTGACCCGCGGACCTCAGAGCAACGGCGTGACCGCGGCGGGGGGATTCCGCGCAGCCGGGGTCGCGGCGGGCCTCAAGTCGTCGGGGAAGGCAGACGTCGCACTCGTCGTCAACGACGGTCCGCGCCACGACGCGGCCGCGGTGTTCACGAGCAACCGCGTCAAGGCGGCACCGGTGCTGTGGACCGCCCAGTGCGCGCTCGAGGGCCGGTTCCGCGCGGTGGTCCTCAACTCCGGTGGGGCCAACGCATGCACCGGACCCGCCGGGTTCGCCGACACGCACCGCACCGCCGAGCATGTCGCAGAGCTGCTGGGAGTCGCTCCGATCGAGGTCGCGGTCTGCTCGACCGGGCTCATCGGCGAGCGGCTTGCCGATGACAGCGCTGCTGAACGGCGTCGATGCCGCCGGACGTGCCCTGTCCGTGGAGGGTGGTCCCGGCGCCGCCGAGGCGATCATGACCACCGACTCCGTGCCCAAGATGGCCGCCGTCCCGCACCGCCAGGGGTGGACGGTCGGTGGGATGGCGAAGGGTGCCGGCATGCTCGCGCCCGGCCTGGCCACGATGCTCGTCGTGCTCACCACCGACGCCATCGCCGACGCCGCCACGCTGGACGGCGCCCTGCGTGCGGCCACGCGCGTGTCCTTCGACCGGATCGACTCCGACGGATGCATGTCCACCAACGACACCGTCCTGCTGCTCTCGTCCGGGGCCAGTGGGATCACGCCCGATCCCGCTGAGCTCGTCGAGGCCGTCACCGCCGTGTGCACCGACCTCGCCCGGCAGCTCATCGGCGACGCCGAGGGCGCGACCAAGGACATCCGGATCGACGTCGTCAACGCCGCCAGCGAGGACGACGCCGTCACCGCTGCCCGGGCCGTCTCGCGCAGCAACCTGCTCAAGTGCGCGATCCACGGCGAGGACCCCAACTGGGGCCGCATCCTGTCGGCGGTCGGCACCACCGACGCAGCCTTCGAGCCCGACGCGATCGACGTGGCCATCAACGGCGTGCTCGTATGCCGCGACGGAGCCGCGTACGGCGACCGGGACGAGGTGGACATGTCCGGTCGGGAGGTCACGATCACGATCGACCTCCGCGTCGGCGACGCCCAGGCGACGCTCTGGACCAACGACCTCACCGCCATGTACGTCCACGAGAACTCCGCCTACTCCACCTGATCCCAGGAGCCACCGATGAGCAGGTCCCGAGCGGTCCCGACCGCTGACGCGCTGGCCAAGGCCGAGGTGCTGGCCGAGGCGCTGCCCTGGCTCGAGCGGTTCCGCGGGGCCACGGTCGTGGTCAAGTACGGCGGCAACGCCATGACGTCCCGCGAGCTGCAGCAGGCCTTCGCCGGCGACGTCGTGTTCCTCCGGCTGGCGGGCCTGCGTCCGGTCGTGGTGCACGGGGGCGGTCCGCAGATCAACGCGATGCTCGGTCGCCTCGGGGTGACCAGCGAGTTCCGCGGTGGCCTGCGCGTGACCACGCCGGAGATCATGGAGGTCGTCCGGATGGTGCTCACCGGCCAGGTGCAGCGCGACCTCGTCGGGCTGGTGAACGCGCACAGCCCGCTCGCGGTGGGCATCTCGGGCGAGGACGCCGCGCTGTTCGCAGCCGAGCGGCGCACCGTGACGGCCGACGGCCAGCAGCTCGACCTCGGGCTCGTCGGTGACGTCACGGACGTCCGCCCCGACTTCGTCACCAGCCTTCTCGACGACGGCTTCATCCCGGTCATCTCGACGATCGGGGTCGCGGACGACGGCCAGGTGCTCAACGTCAACGCCGACACCGCCGCCTCCGCGCTGGCGGTGGCCCTGCGGGCGGACAAGCTCGTGGTGCTCACCGACGTCGAGGGCCTGTTCGCCGACTGGCCCGACCGCTCCAGCCTGGTGGCCGAGATCCACGCCTCGGAGCTGGCCGAGCTGCTGCCCACCCTGGATTCCGGCATGGCCCCGAAGATGGAGGCCTGCCTGCGTGCCGTCCAGGGGGGAGTCGAGCGCGCCCACGTGATCGACGGTCGCGTGGCGCACAGCCTGCTGCTCGAGGTGTTCACCACGGAGGGCATCGGCACGATGGTCCTGCCCGACGAGGCGCCCGCATGACGGGCCAGCCGCACCAGCCGGGCCCCGCCGACTGGTGGCCGTTCGAGGCGACCGACCGCGGCACGCCGGCCGAGCGCTGGCAGGCCGTGATGCAGGACAACTACGGCACCCCGCCGATCACGCTCGTCTCCGGATCCGGGTCGTGGGTGCGCGACGAGGCGGGCCGCGAGTACCTGGATCTCGTGGCCGGGATTGCCGTGAACGCCCTCGGCCACGCCCATCCGGCGATCGTGTCGGCCGTGAGCGCGCAGGCGGCGACCCTCGGGCACACCTCGAACCTGGCCATCAACGAACCCGCCCTGCGCCTGTCCGAGCGGCTCTCCCACATGGCCGACCAGGGTGGCGGTGCCCGGGTGTTCCTGTGCAACTCCGGCGCCGAGGCGAACGAGGCGGCGTTCAAGCTCGCCCGGCTCACGGGGCGCACCCGGATGGTGGCGGCGACCAGCGGATTCCACGGCCGCACGATGGGGGCCCTGGCCCTGACGGGGCAGCCGGCCAAGGCTGATCCCTTCCGACCGCTTCCCGGTGACGTCACGTTCGTCCCGTACGGGGACGCCGAGGCGCTCGCTGCGGCGGTCGACGACACCGTCGCTGCGGTGATCCTCGAGCCGATCCAGGGCGAGGCCGGCGTCGTCGTCCCGCCGCCGGACTACCTGCTCCGGGCGCGGCGGATCACCCTCGATGCCGGCGCACTGCTCATCCTCGACGAGGTGCAGACGGGGATCGGCCGCACCGGCTCCTGGTTGGCCTTCCACGCTCAGGACCCTCCCATCCACCCCGACATCGTGACCCTGGCCAAGGGGCTGGCCGGGGGACTGCCGATCGGCGCGATGATCCGGCTGGACCACCCACGCACGCCGCAGTTCGAGCCCGGCGCGCACGGCTCGACGTTCGGGGGCAACCCGCTGAGTGCCGCCGCAGCACTGGCGGTCCTCGACACGATCGCCACTGAGGACCTGCTGGGCAACGTCGCCGACCGCGGCGAGCAGATCCGCTCGGGCCTGGCCGACCAGCCGGGAGTCCGCGAGGTCCGCGGCGCGGGACTCCTTCTGGGCGTCGTGCTCGCCGATCCGATCGCCAAGGCCGTCGAGGCTGCCGCCCGCCAGGCAGGTGTCCTGGTCAATGCACCCGCCCCGGACGTGATCCGGCTTGTCCCGCCGCTCAACATCACCGCGGACGAGGTGGCCCATGGGGTCGCGAGGCTGGCCCGGGCCATCGCGGGGGTCCGCGCACAGCAGGTCGAACGCCCCACCCACCCGGCTGCCGACGGTGCACGAACCGCCGATGTCTCCGAGCTGCTGGAGGGGCAGCGATGACCATCCCGAACACCAAGGCTGCCCGCCACCGCCGGATCGTCGAGCTGCTCGACCGGGTACCTGTCGGTTCCCAGGCGGCACTGGCCGAGCTGCTGGCGGACGATGGCTTCGCCGTCACCCAGGCGACGCTGTCGCGTGACCTCGACGAACTGGGCGCAGTGAAGGTCGCCACCGGTACCGGCGAGCAGGTCTATGCCGTGCCCGCCGAGGGCGGCGACACCCGCCCGCACGCGCCCGACACCGACTCCAGCGCGCGGTTGGCGAAAGTCGCCCAGGACGTCCTCGTCGGCGTGGACAGCTCGGCCAACATCGTGGTCCTGCGCACGCCCCCCGGCGGCGCCCAGTACCTCGCCTCGGCGATCGACCGCTCGGACTGGCCCGACGTGATCGGCACGGTGGCCGGCGACGACACGGTGATCCTGATCACCAGGGCCCCCGATGGTGGGGCGACGGTGGCCGCCGCGATCCTGACCCTGATCGACCCCCGCCGCTGAAGCCCGCACCCGGGAGCGCAGGTTACGGGGGCGAGATCCACCCTCCATACGCATA
>CAWEVG010000016.1:0-15726 GCA_963812395.1 uncultured Actinomycetes bacterium | reverse complement strand
GTGATCGTCAGACGTACGGGCTCCGTCCCGGACCGTCACCCCTCCCGACCGTCACCTCTCCCCGGGCCGGTGGTGCTCCCCCGCCGGGGGCGCCGTCGAGTCACGGACCACCAGCAGGGTCGGGACCACGACGCGCTGCGCGGGTGGACGTCGCCGGTGGTTGCCGATCAACCCGGCCAGCTGCAGCGCGGCCAGCTCGCCCAGCGTCCGCACGGGCTGGGCGACCGTCGTCAGGCCCATGCGACTCGGAGATGTCGTGGTCGTCGATGCCGACCACGGACAGGTCCTCGGGGATGCGCAGCCCCAGCGCCCGGGCGGCGGCCATGCACCCCGAAGGCCATCTCGTCGCTCTCGGCGAACACCGCGGTCGGGGCGGTCGGGGCGGTCCAGCAGCGTCATGCGCCGCCCGGTGGGCGCCGCGCACGGAGAAGTCGGCGGTGACCTCGAGGTTCGGGTCCCAGGGCGACGCCGGCCTCCTTGAGGGCCAGGAGGAAGCCCGCGCTTGCGCTCGGGCGGGGCGGTGAACGGGATGCGCTCGAAGGGCCGGCCCGAGACCAGGCCCGAGGCGGCGGTGGCCGAGGTCGAGCAGGTGGTTCGTGGCCGAGCGGGCGGCGGCCACGTCGTCGATCTCGACGCTGTGCACGCCGGGCAGCGCCGCGCCCAGCAGGACCAGCGGGATCCGCCGCTCGGCCAGCAGCGCGGCCTCGTCCGGGGCCGGGGGGACGTTGACGAGCAGCACCCCGTCGGCCTCGCGCCGGGGGATGTCGCCCAGCAGCGCCCGGCGCCGGTCGTCGAGGTCGAGCAGGCGATGGATCAGCACCACGATGCCCCTTGCCGGCGAACGCGCGCTCGACCCCATCGAGCACCTGGGCGAAGTACCAGCGGTCGATGTAGGGCATGACGACCGCGACCCGTGCCCGGTCCGAGGCCGTCGGGCGCGATCGTGTAGCCCGAGCTGCTGCGGCGGCCTGCTCGACCTTGACGCCGGGTCGCCTCGGAGATCGCCCGATGGCCGTGCAGTGCCCGTGACACCGTGGCCGTCGACACGCCGGCCAGCGCTGCCACGTCGCGGACGGTCGCCGCCACCATTCCACCTCCGCGCGCACGCTACCTCGCGGCGCGCCCTGATGGTCGTGCTGGCGTGCCCGCCCCTGCGCGCCGAGCTCCCGGGCACCGCTGATCAGCAGGCACCGGGGTGCCCCCGGGTAGTACCGTCACGGACGTGATCGGTCGATTCCCCAGCATTGACATCAGCCCTGTCGTCGAGGGCGGTCGCTACCCGGTCAAGGCCGTCGTCGGGGAGACCTTCCCGGTCTCGGTGACCGCCTTCCGCGAGGGCCACGACGCGATGAGCGTCGAGGTCCAGTTCGTGCCGCCCGGATTCGCCGCAACGCGACTTCGCGATCGGCGAGCCCGACGGCCCCCTGCTGCGACTGCACGAGGTCGGCCCGACCCAGCCCGATCGCTGGACCGTCGACGCGCAGCTCGATCGTGAGGGTGACTGGACCTACTACATCATCACGGCCGGGGACCCCTACGAGACCTGGAAGCACAAGGCCGAGATCAAGCTGCCCGCCGGGATCGACGTCGAGCTCGAGCTCGAGGAGGGCGCCCGGGTGCTGGACCGTGCCGCCGCAGCAGGCGGGCACGGCGCACGCGCGCAAGGTGCTCACCGAGGCGGCCGCCGCCATGCGCGACACCGCGGAGACCGCCGCGCAGCGCCTCTACGCCGCCGAGGCGCCGGCGGTCCAGTCCGCGCTCGCGGAGTTCCCCCTGCGCGAGCGGCCGCACAGGTCGGGGCCCTGGCCGGTCCGGGTCGAGCGCCCGCGCGCCCTGTACGGAGCGTGGTACGAGTTCTTCCCCCGCTCCGAGGGCGCGACGCTGAACCCGCCGCGGTCCGGCACGTTCCGCACGGCCGCCATGCGCCTGCCCGCCGTGGCCGCCATGGGCTTCGACGTGGTGTACCTGCCCCCGATCCATCCGATCGGCCACACGTTCCGCAAGGGCCCGAACAACACCCTGACGCCCGGCCCCGACGATCCGGGCTCCCCGTGGGCGATCGGCTCGGAGGCGGGCGGACACGACACCGTCCATCCGGACCTGGGCACGATGGCCGACTTCGAGCACTTCATGTCGGTGGCCGCCGACAACGGCCTCGAGATCGCCCTGGACTTCGCGCTGCAGGCGTCCCCGGACCACCCCTGGGTCGCTGCGCATCCCGAGTGGTTCGTCACCCGCGCCGACGGCTCGATCGCGTACGCGGAGAACCCCCCGAAGAAGTACCAGGACATCTACCCGATCGCGTTCGACGCCGACTTCGACGGGCTGGTCGACGAGTGCGAGCGGATCCTGCGGCTCTGGATGGGCAAGGGCGTGCGGATCTTCCGCGTGGACAACCCGCACACCAAGACCGTCGAGTTCTGGGAGGTCCTGTTCGCCCGGATCTACGCCACCGACCCCGACGTGCTGTTCCTGGCCGAGGCCTTCACCCGCCCGGCGATGATGCGCACCCTCGGCACCGTCGGGTTCCACCAGAGCTACACGTACTTCACCTGGCGCAACACCAAGTGGGAGCTCGAGACGTACTTCACCGAGCTGAGCACCTTCGCCGCGGACTACATGCGGCCCAACTGCTTCGTGAACACCCCGGACATCAACCCGTTCTTCCTCCAGTCCGGGAACAAGGCCGCCTTCGCCATCCGCGCCACCCTCGCCGCCCTGCTGGCCCCCACCTACGGCGTGTACGCGGGGTTCGAGGTCTACGAGCACAAGCCGCTGGCTCCGGGCAAGGAGGAGTACCTGGACTCGGAGAAGTTCCAGTACCGCCCTCGTGACTGGGCTGCCGCCTCACACACCAGCCTCGTGCCCTACCTCACGCTGCTCAACCAGATCCGTCGGGAGCACCCGGCGTTCCACGAGCTGCGCAACCTGCGGTTCGAGTCGCATCGACAACTCGCAGATGATCGCGTGGTCGAAGCGGACCGCGGACGAGGTCGTCGTCGTCACCTGCGTGCTGGACCCCAACAGCCCGCAGGCGGGCACCCTGCACCTGGACCTCGGCGCGCTGGGCTTCGGCCACGACGAGCGAGTCCTGGCCCGCGACCTCATCACCGGCCAGACCTGGGCATGGGGCGCGCACAACTACATCCGGCACGACCCCAACTTCACCTGTGCACATGCCGTTGTTCTCGAGAGGATGCCATGACCCCGTCCAACACCCCCGCAGATCCCGGCACGCCCACGCCCGACGCCGCAGTTCCACCTGCGGCGCCGGCCCCCGCAGCCCCGGCGGCCGCGACGGGCCCGGCCAAGCTGCCGGTCGACACCGGGGACATCGACCGGCTCGTCGACGGCGCCAGCGCCAGCCCGCACTCGATCCTCGGCGCACACCCCTACGAGGGTGGCGTGACGATCCGCGTCCTGCGTCCGATGGCCAAGGAGGTCGTCGTCGTGACCCCGCTCGGCCGGCACCCGATGCTGCACGAGCACCGTGGTGTCTGGATCGTCGTCCTGCCCGGCGACACCGTCCCCGCGTACACGATCGACGTCGACTACGGCCAGGGCCTCATCCCCGCCGATGACCCGTACCGGTTCCTGCCGACCCTCGGCGAGCTGGACCTGCACCTCATCGGCGAGGGCCGCCACGAGGAGCTGTGGAAGACCCTCGGCGCGCATGAGCGGACCTACGACAGCCCGTTCGGGCCGATCACCGGCACGTCGTTCGCCGTCTGGGCACCCAGCGCCGAGGGTGTTCGGGTCGTCGGGCGACTTCAACGGCTGGGACGGCACCGGGCACCCGATGCGCTCCATGGGCAGCACGGGCATCTGGGAGCTGTTCATCCCGAACATCGGCGCCGGCACCACCTACAAGTTCTCCATCCTGGGCAAGGACTGGGTCTGGCGCGAGAAGGCGGACCCGATGGCCTTCCACACCGAGGTGCCGCCGTCCACCGCGTCGGTCGTCTACACGTCGGACTACGCCTGGGGTGACGACCAGTGGCTGGCCACGCGCGCCGAGACCGACGTGATCAACGCCCCGATGAGCGTCTACGAGGTGCACCTGGGCTCCTGGCGCCTCGGCCTGGACTACCGCCAGATCGCCGAGCAGCTGGTGGCCTACGTGACGGAGATGGGCTTCACGCACGTGGAGCTCATGCCGGTGGCCGAGCATCCGTACGCCCCGAGCTGGGGCTACCAGGTGACCTCCTACTTCGCCCCGACGTCGCGGTTCGGCAAGCCCGACGACTTCCGCTTCGTCGTGGACTCGCTGCACCAGGCCGGCATCGGCGTGATCCTCGACTGGGTCCCGGCGCACTTCCCCAAGGACGCCTGGGCCCTGGCGCGCTTCGACGGCACGGCACTGTACGAGCACGCCGACCCCCGCCGCGGCGAGCAGCCCGACTGGGGCACGTACGTGTTCGACTTCGGCCGCACCGAGGTCCGCAACTTCCTGGTGTCCAACGCCATCTACTGGCTCGAGGAGTACCACATCGACGGCCTGCGCGTGGATGCCGTGGCCTCCATGCTGTACCTGGACTACTCGCGCAACGAGGGCGAATGGCTGCCCAACCAGTACGGCGGCCGGGAGAACCTCGACGCCGTGGCGTTCCTCCAGGAGATGAACGCGACCGTGTACAAGCGCGTGCCCGGAGTGGTGACCATCGCCGAGGAGTCCACCTCCTGGCCCGGCGTGACGCGCCCCACGTACCTCGGGGGCCTGGGGTTCGGGCTGAAGTGGAACATGGGCTGGATGAACGACTCGCTGGGCTACATCTCCCGCGAGCCCGTCCACCGCATGTGGCACCACAACGAGATGACCTTCGCGATGGTCTACGCGTGGAGCGAGCACTTCGTCCTGCCCATCTCCCACGACGAGGTCGTGCACGGCAAGGGCTCGCTGGTCCAGAAGATGCCCGGCGACCGCTGGCAGAAGACCGCCAACCTGCGCGCCTACCTGGGCTACATGTGGGCCCACCCCGGCAAGCAGCTGCTCTTCATGGGCTCGGAGTTCGCCCAGACCTCCGAGTGGAGTGAGGAGCGCGGCCTCGAGTGGTGGCTGTGCGAGTACCAGGACCACTACGGCGTCCAGCACTGCGTGCGCGACATGAACGCCGCCTACCGCGAGACCCGGGCCCTGTGGGACCAGGACAACACACCCGAGGGCTTCCAGTGGATCGACGCCAACGACGCCTCGGGCAACGTGTTCTCGTGGCTGCGGATCGGCAGTGACGGGTCGGTGCTCGCCTCGATCACGAACTTCTCCCCCGTGGTCCGTGGCGACTACCGCGTCGGCCTGCCGAGCACCGGGTACTGGCGCGAGGTCCTCAACACCGACGCCGAGGCCTACGGCGGCTCCGGGGTCGGCAACTTCGGCGGCGTCCTCGCCGAGGAGCAGGCCTGGCACGGCCGGCCGGCGTCGGCGATGGTGACCCTGCCCCCGCTGGCCACCGTCTGGTTGCGCTACGACGCCGAGGCGTCGGAATCAGCCGAGGCGCCAGTGGAGGCGTGACACGCTGACGAGGCTCAGAACAGGGCGTTCGCGAGGTCGATGCGGGCGCGGGCGACCGCCGGATCCTCGGGGCCGACCACCTCGAACAGGTCGAGCAGGTGGGTGCGCACCCGGTCGCGGTCGTCACCTGAGGTGAACCGGATCGCCCCGGTGAGTCGCGCGAAGGCCTCGACCGGCCTGCCGTCGAGCACCAGGACGTCCGCCGCGCGCTCCTGGGCCACGAGGTCGTCGGGGGCCGCGTCGGCCGCGGCGAGGACGGCCACGTGGTCGGCGCCGTCGACCCGCTCGAAGACGCCCACGAGGGCCAGCCCCGCCCTGGCGACCGGGTCGGCCGGAGCCGTGTCCAGGATCGACTGGTACGCGGCGCGTGCGCCCGCCCAGTCACCGGCCTCGATCGCGTCGTAGGCGGCCTCCATCCGGGGGTCGGCCGGCGGCTCGTCGGGGGCATCGGCGGCCACGCCGCCAGCCGCGGCGCCGCCCACAGTGCCGTTCACCCCATTCGCCGCGGCGAGCGTGAGGAGCTCCTCCAGGTAGGCCCGGACCTGCTGCTCGGGAAGTGCGCCCTGGAACAGCGGCAGCGGACGACCGCCGACCACCGCGAAGACGCTGGGGATCGACTGCACCTGGAAGGCCTGGGCGATCGCCGGGTTGGCGTCCACGTCCACCTTGGCCAGGAGCCACCGGCCGGCATACTCGTCGGCGAGCCTCTCCAGGATCGGCGAGAGGGTCTTGCACGGCCCGCACCAGGTCGCCCAGAGGTCGAGGACGACCGGGACCTGCATCGAGGCGTCCATGACCTCGGTCTGGAAGCTGGCATCGCTGACGTCGACGACCACCGGCAGGACGTTGGGGTTCGCCGTGCGCTCAGCGGCACGCTTCTCAGCCTGCGCCTGGGCCTCACGGGCTGCGGCCAGGGCAGCGAGATCGACGGCTCCGTATCCAGACATGTTGCTCATGGCCGCATTATTCCAGTTGACCGGGGCTGCCGTTCGCGCGCAACTGGCGTCGCCGGCTCCTCCGCGCCGCCTCGATGGGCACGCAGGCGTCCCCGGCAACTAGCCTGAAGGCCATGGCGACGCCCGGATCCATCGTTCAGGCTCGCGACTCCGATCCGCAGTGGTACCGAAGTGCGGTGGTCTACGAGGTGTTCGTGCGCGGCTTCTTCGACGCCACCGCGGACGGCAACGGCGACCTGCGCGGGCTGACTGCCAAGTTGGACTACCTGCAGTGGCTGGGCGTCGACTGCCTCTGGCTGCTGCCGTTCTACGCCTCCCCGCTGCGCGACGGCGGCTACGACATCGCCGACTTCCTCAAGGTCCATCCCGACTACGGGACCATGGACGACGCGGTGACCCTGATCGAGGAGGCGCACAAGCGCGGCATCCGGGTCATCGCGGACCTGGTCGTGAACCACACGTCGGACCAGCACGCCTGGTTCCAGGAGTCGCGCTCCAGCAAGGACAACCCGAAGGCCGACTGGTACGTGTGGGGCGACGACGAGAGCCGGTGGTCCGAGGCGCGGATCATCTTCGTGGACTCCGAGTCGAGCAACTGGGCCTGGGACAGCACCCGCGGCCAGTTCTACTGGCACCGCTTCTACAGCCACCAGCCCGACCTGAACTACGCCAACCCCGAGGTCCGGGCGGCGATGCTCGACGTCGTCGACTACTGGCTGGGCGTGGGCCTCGACGGCTTCCGCCTCGACGCCGTGCCGTACCTGTTCGAGGCCGACGGCACCAACGGGGAGAACCTGCCCGCGACCCACGAGTACCTGCGCGAGCTGCGCGCGCACGTCGACCAGCGGTTCCCCGGACGCGTGCTGCTCGCCGAGGCCAACCAGTGGCCCGAGGACGTGGTGGAGTACTTCGGTGACGGCGACGAGTGCCACATGTGCTTCCACTTCCCGCTCATGCCCCGGATGTTCATGGCCCTGCGCCGCCAGGATGCCAGCTCCGTCCACGACATCCTGGCCGGCATCCCGTCGATCCCCGACGGCTGCCAGTGGGGCATCTTCCTGCGCAACCACGACGAGCTGACCCTGGAGATGGTCACCGACGAGGAGCGCGACTACATGTACCAGCAGTACGCGACCGACCCGCGGATGCGTCGCAACGTCGGGATCAGCCGCCGGCTGTTCCCGCTCGTCGAGGGCGACCGCCGGCAGGCCGAGCTGCTGCACTCGCTGCTGTTCACCCTTCCCGGGCACCCCGATCCTGTACTACGGCGACGAGATCGGGATGGGCGACAACATCAACCTCGGCGACCGCGACGGCGTGCGCACCCCGATGCAGTGGACGCCGGACCGCAACGGCGGCTTCTCGCAGGCGGACTTCGCCTCCGTCTTCCTGCCGCCGTCGATGGACCCGGTCTACGGGTTCGGGGCGCGCAACGTCGAGTCGAGCCAGCGCAACCCGGCGTCGTTCCTGCAGTGGATGCGCCGGATGATCCAGATCCGCCGGGAGCACCCGATCCTCGGCCTCGGCGGGCTGGCGCTGCTCCCGTCGACGAACAGCGCTGTCCTGGCCTACATCCGCACCCCGGAGTCGGCACGGCACCAACCGATCCTGTGCGTCGCCAACTTCTCCGCAGCCGCCCAGCCCGTGGAGCTGGGGCTCGGGGAGCACGCCGGGAGCCGGCCGACCGAGCTCCTCGGCGGCGTCGAGTTCCCGAGGATCGGCGAGCTGCCCTACCTGTTGACCCTGCCCCCGTTCGGATTCCTGACCTTCGAGCTGAGCCAGGACGACCCGATCAAGTAGCGCACGACGAGGGACGAGGTTCGCAGTGAAGTTCAATGCACGCGCAGGGCGACGGGATGGGCCCCCCACCAAGGGCCCCGACCTGGTGATCGTGGCCAACCGGCTGCCCGTCGAGTTCGACGCGGAGGAGGGGTGGCGCCGTGCGCCCGGCGGCCTGGTCTCGGCCATGGAGTCGGTGCTGCGCGAGACCGAGGCGCTCTGGGTCGGCTGGAGCGGGCAGTTCGACGACGAGGAGACCGACGTCGGACAACCCGCGCCGCCCCAGCTGCCCGAGAAGGTGGGCGACATCGAGCTGGTGAGCGTCCCGCTCACCCGCACCGAGGTGGCCGCGCACTACGACGGCTTCTCCAACGGGGCGCTCTGGCCCAACTACCACGGCGGGATCGTCGCGCCGGTGTACCACCGCAGCCAGTTCGAGGCCCACCGCGAGGTCAACCAGAGGTTCGCCGACCTGGTGGCCGACACCGCTCGCGAGGGCGCACGGGTCTGGGTCCACGACTACCAGCTGCAGCTGGTGCCCGCCCTGCTGCGGGAGCTGCGACCGGACCTGCGGATCGGCTTCTTCCTGCACATCCCGTTCCCCCCGGTCGAGATCTTCAGCCAGCTGCCCTGGCGCGCCCAGATCGTCAACGGGCTGCTCGGCGCCGACGTCGTGGGGTTCCAGACCAGCGACGCGGTGATCAACTTCCAGCGTGCGGCCCGGCGCTTCGCCGACGTCGTGGACTACCACGGCGAGCTGCACGTCGCGGATCCCGGTGGAGCGCGGCCGGTCGTCGTCCGGGCCTATCCCGATCGGGATCCGGGCCAGCGACTACGCCGACGCTGGCCGCACGGCCCGAGGTGCAGGAGCGTGCCCGGCAGATCCGCGCCGACGTCGGGGATCCGGACATCCTGCTCCTGGGCGTTGACCGGCTGGACTACACCAAGGGCATCGACGTGCGGATCCAGGCCGTGACCGAGCTGATGCTCGACGGCGACCTCGACCCGGAGCGCACCGCCTTCATCCAGGTCGCGCCGCCCACCCGGGCCAAGGTCGAGGAGTACCAGAAGATCCGCGACGACGTGGAGCTGCTGGTCAGCCGCGCGAACGGGGCGCTGGGACCGGTCGGCACGAACCCGATCCACTACATGCACCAGGCCATGGGCCCTGACGAGCTCGCCGCCCTGTACGTGGCCGCTGACGTGATGCTGGTGACACCCCTGCGCGACGGGATGAACCTGGTTGCCAAGGAGTACGTGGCCGCGAAGATCGACAATCGTGGGGCACTGGTGCTCAGCGAGTTCACGGGGGCCGCGGAGCAGATGTCACAGTCCTGGCTGGTGAACCCCTACGACATCAGTGGGATGAAGGCCACGATCATGGCCGCCCTGAACGAGCCGGAGGCGGCAGCCACCACCCGGATGCGGTCGCTGCGGGATGGGGTCATCACCGATGACGTCGCCAAGTGGGCCACGGACTTCCTGGGCAGCTTCCCGGTGGAGCCCGACGATGACGCCTGACCTCGTCGAGGCCCTCGCACGAGCTGGGTCGGGCACCGCTCGCTGCTGGTGGCCCTCGACTTCGACGGGACCATCTCGCCGCTGGTCGCCGTGCCGTCGGCAGCCCGCCCGGTCCCCGGAGCGCTCGACCTGATGGCACGACTGACAGCAGCCCCCGGCACGGAGGTCGTCCTGGTCTCCGGGCGAGCGCGACGCGACCTGGCGACGGTCAGTGGGGCCGAGGGCATCGCCACCCTGATCGGCTCCCACGGCCAGGAGATCGGAGCCGACCTGATCCCCAGCGGTGCGGAGACGGCGCTGCTGGCCGACGTCCGAGCGAGGGTCGCCGATGCGGTGGGCGGCATCCCGGGCATCCGGGTGGAGGACAAGCCCGCGGGCCTGGCCGTCCATGTCCGCGGGTGCGCCGAGCCCGACGGTGCCCGTGCCGTGGAACTGATCCGGGCCCTGGCCGACGAGTTGTCGGGCATGTACTGCCTGGAGGGCAAGCTCGTGATCGAGCTGTCGACGCGGCCGCTGGACAAGGGATCCGCGCTGCGCGCGCTCATCGCCACCGACCCTGCACGCCGGGTGCTGTTCGCCGGCGACGACGTCACCGACGAGTCGGCGATGGCAGTCCTGCGGCCCGACGATGTCTCGATCCGAGTGGGTCCCGGGGAGAGCCTGGCGCGCTTCCGCGTCCAGGACCCGATCGAGATGGTCGACGTGCTGGCGACGCTGACGCACCTACGCCTGGGCGAACCGGAGCCCGACGAGGGCTGACGACGCAACCCCGCGCTCCCCCTGCGCGAGCCCTCCGCCGGGCGCCCTCCCTGGCGCGCTCCCCCTGCGCAGACCCTCCGCCAGGGCTCAGGCCCTCCCGTCCGCCCCGGATGGCTGCTCTGCGGGTCTGCGCGTGACGGAGGGTCTGCGCGTGGTCGCTCAGATCGGCTCGCGGTACGTGCCCCACTCCGCGCGCAGCACGTCGCACATCTCGCCGAGCGTGGCCTCGGCCCTCGCGGCGTCGATCAGCAGCGGGACGAGGTTGGTGTCGGTCCGCGCGGCCTCGGCCAGGATCGCCAGGGACTTCTCGACGGCCCCGGCGTCGCGCACCGCGCGCCGCTCGGCGAGTTGGGCCACCTGGGTGCGCTCGACCTCGTGCGACACGCGCAGGATCTCCAGGGGGGTCTCGATGGCGTCGGTGTTCACGTTGACGCCGACCACGCGCTTGTGCCCGTCCTCCACCGCCCGCTGGTGCGCGAAGGCGGCATCGGCGATGAGGTCGGTGAACCACCCGTTCTCGATGCCGGCCAGCAGGCCCGAGGTGATCGGCCCGATCGGATGGTCCTCGCCCGGTCGGCGCCGGGCCCCGAGCTCACGGATCTGGGCGAAGATGGCCTCGGCCTGGGCCTCGATGCGGTCGGTCAGGGCCTCGACGTACCAGCTGCCCCCCAACGGGTCGGCCACGTTGGCCACCCCGGTCTCCTCGGCGATCACCTGCTGGGTCCGCAGGGCGATCTGCGCGGCCTTCTCGCTGGGCAGGGCCAGGACCTCGTCCAGGGCGTTCGTGTGCAGCGAGTTGGTCCCGCCGAGCACCGCGGCCAGGGCCTCGATCGCGGTCCGGACGATGTTGTTGTCCGGCTGCGGGGCGGTCAGGCTGACCCCGGCGGTCTGGGTGTGGAAGCGCAGCCACTGGGCGCGCTCGGTCGTGGCGCCGTACTCGTCGCGCAGCCAGCGGGCCCAGATGCGCCGCGCCGCCCGGAACTTGGCGATCTCCTCGAAGAAGTCGATGTGCGCGTCGAAGAAGAACGACAGCCCCGGGGCGAACTCGTCGACGTCCAGACCGCGCGACAGGCCCAGCTCGACGTACCCGAAGCCGTCGGCCAGCGTGAAGGCCAGCTCCTGCGCCGCCGTGGAGCCGGCCTCGCGGATGTGGTACCCGGAGACGCTCAGCGGCTTGTACTTGGGCACGTTCGCGCCGACCCACTCCATGAGGTCGCCGATCAGGCGCAGGTGCGGCTCGGGGCCGAACAGCCACTCCTTCTGGGCGGTGTACTCCTTGAAGATGTCGGTCTGCAGGGTGCCGTCGAGGAGGCCGATGTCCGCGCCCTGGCGCTCGGCGGCCACCACGTACATCGCGAAGATGGGCACGGCCGGTCCGGAGATGGTCATCGACGTCGTGACGTCGGCCAGTGGGATCCCCGCGAACAGGACCTCCATGTCCGCGTGCCGAGTCGATCGCCACGCCGCAGTGGCCGACCTCGCCGCGTGCGAGCGGATCGTCGGAGTCGCGGCCCATCAGGGTCGGCATGTCGAACGCCACCGACAGCCCGCCGCCGCCCGCGGCCAGGATGTCGCGGAACCGGCCGTTGGTCTGCTCGGCGTTGCCGAACCCGGCGAACTGCCGGATGGTCCACAGCCGGCCGCGGTAGCCCGAGGGGTACAGCCCGCGGGTGAAGGGGAACTGCCCCGGCCACCCGATCTGCGCCACCGGCTCGCCCCCGTCGGGTGGCCCGTACACCGGGGCCACCTCGTCACCGGAGAGGGTGGTGAAGTCCGCGTCGCGGACCTTGCCCGACTGCACGGCGGCGTCGTAGTCCGCCTCCCAGCGTGCGCGACCATCAGGGCTGCTCATGCAGGTCACGGTACTCGTCGCGGTGGCCCCGGGCGCCACGAGGACCGGCTCGCTCAGCCGGCGACCTCGGCGACGATCCGGTCGGCGGCGGTGAACGCATCGGTGCGCCCGGCAGCGACGTCATCGGCCAGTCCGTCGAGGGCTCCGTCGCCCCCGACGCCGGCGAACCGGGCCTGCAGCGCGGCCAGGGCGATCGCCTGGATCTCCGAGCGGGCGCGGCTGCGGCGCCGCGCCGACCCGGTGCCCGAGGACGCCAGCCACTCCCGGTGCCCGTCGATCGCCGCCACCAGCTCCGGCAGGCCCTCGCCACGCGTGGCGACGACCTTGAGCACCGGCGGCTTCCACGCCCCCGCCTGACCGGACGGGCCGAGGCTGATCATGTGCCGCAGCTCGCGGGCGGTGGAATCGGCCCCGTCACGGTCGGCCTTGTTCACCACGAAGATGTCGCCGACCTCGAGGATGCCTGCCTTGGCGGCCTGGATCCCGTCGCCCATCCCCGGGGCCAGCAGCACGATGGTGGTGTCCGCCTCGCTCGCGACCTCCACCTCCGACTGCCCGACGCCCACCGTCTCGACGAGCACCGGGTCGCACCCGGCCGCATCCAGGACGCGCACCGCCTGCGGGGTCGCCGACGCGAGTCCGCCGAGGTGGCCGCGGGAGGCCATCGAGCGGATGAAGACGTCAGGGTCGGTCGCGTGCTCCTGCATGCGGATCCGGTCGCCGAGCAGGGCACCGCCGGAGAACGGCGAGGACGGGTCGACGGCGAGCACCCCGACCCGACGCCCAGCCGCGCGGAACTGCGCGACCAGCGCCGAGGTCGTCGTCGACTTGCCGACCCCCGGCGAGCCGGTGAGCCCCACGATGTGGGCCTCCCCCGACACCGGCGCCAGGGCCGCCATGAGCGCACGCAGCTGCGGAGCCCCGTCCTCGACGAGCGTGATCAGCCGGCCGACCGAGCGGGGGTCACCCGCCAGGGCCCGCTCGACCAGCTGGTCGACGTCCACCGTCCGCGCCACGCCCCACCTCTCTCCACGACCGTCACGAGCCCGACCACCCGACCACGCCCAACCCGAATGATCCGCCATTGCGCGGCTCAGCCTGCGGTTGATCCGGATCTCCGACCACGAATCGTCGCGAATCCGGATCGATCCTGGCCGGCCGTCCGGCTCAGGCCTTGGGCACGCGGACGATCAGGGCGTCGCCCTGCCCGCCGCCGCCGCACAGGGCCGCCGCACCCACGCCGCCGCCGCGCCGCTTGAGCTCGTTGGCCAGGTGCAGCACGATCCGGGCGCCGGACATCCCGACCGGGTGCCCCATGGCGATCGCGCCACCGTTGACGTTGACCTTCTCCGGGATCCACGCCGAGCTTCTTCGTCGACACGATGCCCACGGCCGCGAACGCCTCGTTGAGCTCGAGCAGGTCGAGGTCGGTGGGCGCGATGCCCTCCTTCGCGCACGCCTTGAGCACGGCGTTCGCCGGCTGCTCCTGCAGCGAGGCGTCCGGGCCGGCGACCACGCCGTGGGCGCCGATCTCGGCCAGCCAGGTCAGGCCCAGCTCCTCGGCCTTGGCCTTGCTCATCACGACCACAGCAGCCGCACCGTCGGAGATCTGCGAGGCGGAGCCGGCGGTGATCGTGCCGTCCTTGGTGAACGCCGGGCGCAGCCGCGACAGCGACTCGACCGTGGTGTCGGCGCGCACGCCCTCGTCCACGCTGAACTCGATCGGGTCGCCCTTGCGCTGCGGGATCGACACCGGCACGATCTCGTCGTCGAACAGCCCGTCCTTGGCGGCACGCGCGGCCAGCTGGTGCGAGCGCGCCGAGAACTCGTCCTGCTCCTCGCGGGTGAGGTCGTAGCGCGAGTTGAACTGCTCGGTCGACAGGCCCATCGCGAGCTGTCGATGGCGCAGAACAGCGCGTCGTGGGCCATCGAGTCCTTCATGGTCCAGTCGCCGTACTTCACGCCCTCGCGGCTGCCGACGAGCACGTGCGGGGCGTTGGTCATCGACTCCATGCCACCGGCCACGACGATGTCGAACTCACCGGCGCGGATCAGCTGGTCGGCCAGGGCGATCGCGTCGATGCCCGACAGGCACACCTTGTTGATGGTCAGGGCCGGCACGTCCAGCGGGATCCCGCCGGCGACCGCGGCCTGGCGCGCGGTGATCTGCCCGGCGCCGGCCTGGATGACGTGGCCCATGATCACGTACTCGCACCTGGTCGCCGGACACGCCGGCCTTGTCCAGGGCGCCCTTGATGGCGATGCCACCGAGCTCGGCGGCCGAGAACCCCTTCAGGGACCCGAGCAACCGACCCATCGGGGTGCGGGCGCCGGCGACGATCACGGATCCGGACATGGCGTGCCTCTCTTTCGTGGGAACTGGCGATGCTGATTCACGCCCCACGATAGCCACGCCGCCGCGGCGACGGAACACCGGCTCGGCTCGCCGGACGGCCGGTCGCCGGTCGCCCGCTGCCGCATCGCCCCCGCCCTGCGCGAGCACCGCGCCCGAGGGCCGGGATCGCCCACGGCGTAGGCTGAATCCGCGCGCGATGCGGCTCGTGGCCGACGGCGCCCCAGCGACGGGTCCGGCCCCGCGCCGGACAGGAAGGTGGATCCGATGGACGCCCCCACCCCCGCGCCCGAGATGCCCGGTTCGTCACCGGTGGCGGCCCTCGGCCCCCTGGTCGAGCGGATCGACCACGTCGGGCTGGCCGTCGCCGACCTCGACGCCGCCATCGCGTTCTACGAGCGCGCGTTCGGCCTGCACTCGGTGCACGAGGAGGTCAACGAGGAGCAGGGCGTGCGCGAGGCGATGATCGACATCGCCGGCTCCGGGTCGTTCCTGCAGCTGCTGGCGCCCCTGCGCGAGGACTCCCCCATCGGCAAGTTCCTGGCCCGCAGCGGCGAGGGGATGCAGCAGCTGGCGTTCCGCGTCAGCGACATCGACGTCGCCGGTGAGCGCCTGCGCGCCGCGGGGGTGCGCCTGCTCTACGACGTGCCGAAGCGCGGCACCGCCGGGTCCCGGGTCAACTTCGTGCACCCCAAGGACTGCGGTGGCGTGCTCGTCGAGCTCGTCGAGCCCGCCAAGGACGCCCCAGCCCACTGACGCCCGGACACGCGGTCCGCCGGATCGCCCAGCCCATGGGCGATCCGGGTCGTCCCGCGCCGGCCGGCAACCCTCCCCCGGGTGACGTCGGCAGGTTACTGGGCAGTAGCCTGAATGGGACCGGTCCCCGTCCGACTCCTGGAGGTCCCCCCGTGAAGCAGATCCTCGACGCGATCCAGAACGATGCCCATCTCGAGCCGGGGTTCGCCGACATCGCGATGCCCGAGTCCTACAAGGGCAT
>CAWEVG010000015.1:0-43509 GCA_963812395.1 uncultured Actinomycetes bacterium | reverse complement strand
CCTTCCAGGCCCGGGTGGCCGAGCTCCTCGAGGACCCCGCCGAGCTCGACCGCCAGATGTCTGTCGGTGCCGCCCGTGCCCGTGAGGTGGCCGGTGCCACGTTGGCCGACGTGTACACGAACCTGGGCTTCGTGACCGGCCGATGAGCGTCGCACCGGTGAGGTCCCCGCGGACGTCCTCGGCTCCGAGCCGCAGGACTGGCCGCTGACCATCGGCGTGGCCCTGCCGATCCCTGAGCCGTTCCTCGGCGAGCTGGGCGCCTACCGCGAGCGGTTCGGCGACCCGATGGCGCACGCGATCGTCGCGCACATCACCCTGGTGCCGCCGACTGAGGTGGCCGACGAGGAGCACCTGGCCGAGATCCTGGCCCACCTCCAGGTCCAGGCTGCGGCGATGGAGCCGTTCCCGGTCGTCCTGGAAGGGGCCGGGACCTTCCGGCCGACCTCCCAGGTGGTCTTCGTCCCCCTCGTCGAGGGCGAGCCGCAGGTGCGCGCCGCTGAAGAGGCGGTCCGTCGCGGCCCCCTGGACCGGCCCCTCAACTTCCCGTACCACCCGCACGTCACGGTCGCCCACGACCTCGAGCAGGAGTGGCTCGACCAGGCCCAGGAGGCGCTGCATGCCTACCGTGCGGCCTTCGACGTCGACCGACTCAGCCTGTTCATCCAGGGTGCTGATGGCGTCTGGCGCCCGGTCGCCGAGTTCCCGTTCGGACAGTCGATCCTCGACCCCCAGCGCTACGCCGGTGACTCGGTCACGATCGGGCTGTTGGATCCGGCGGAGTTCCCCGCGCCTGTGCCCCCGGCTCGGGGAGATCGTGGCCGATGCGGTGGCCTCGGGTGCGGGCGTCAACTTCATGCTCCCGTTCACCGCGGTCGACGGCGAGGCCTGGTGGCGCGCGCAGGCCGAGGACGTGGCCTCGGGCCGTCGGATCCTCCTCGTGGCGCGCGACGAGGCTGAGGTCGTGGGCACGGTCTCCCTGAACCCTGCGGTCGCGCCCAACCAGCCGCACCGGGCTGAGCTGAGCAAGCTGCTCGTGCATTCGGCGGACCGGCGCCGGGGTGTGGCAACGAGGCTGATGGACGCGGCCGTGGCGGAGGCCAGCGACCGTGGGTTCACCCTGCTCACCCTCGACTGCGTCGCCGGCGGGCCGGAGGAGGAGTTCTACCGTGGCCTGGGTTTCGTGGCCCTCGGGACCATCCCCGGGTATGCCCTGTCCCCGACCGGGGAGGTGCAGGGCGCGACCATCCTGTACCGCGAGCTCCACTGAGCCCTGTCCCTGCGCCTCCGGGGCCGTCCCTGCGGCTCCGGGGCCGACCCGGCAGGACGGGGACGACCCAGCCGAACGGGGGACGGGTCAGCCGAAGACTCCCGGAGGGGGGACCGGCGATCCTGTCGCCGTGGCGTCGGTGAACGGGGCGTGGTCGCCGACGAAGGCGTCGAGCTCCGCGCCGTGGAGCACCCGAGCCGGCCAGGGGTCACCCGCGCTGCGCCGTGTCAGGGCGGCGATGTCCAGGGGCTCGGCCCACGGCGACTGCGCGACCACGATCAGGTTCCCGAACCGGCGCCCGCGCAGGACCGCTGGCTCCGCAGCCACCACGACCCGGTCGAAGGTTGCCTGCACCCCGGCCACGTATCGGCGGGCGTAGGTCAGGGGGTTCTCGTCGGCGATGTTGGCCACCAGGGTCCCGCCGGGGGTGAGCACCCGTCGAGCGTGGCCGAAGGCCTCCACGGTCGTGAGGTTCCCGGGGGTCTGGGCACTGGCGAAGACGTCGAGGACGACCAGGTCGGCAGACCCGTCGGGCAGTGACTCCAGGGTGGTGCGCGCCTCGGCGGTGCGCACGCGGATCTGGTAGTCCCGCGGCCAGGGCAGGTGCGCGCGCACCAGCTCGACCAGTGCGGCGTCGTGCTCGATCACGAGGTTGCGGGTCCGGGGCCGGGTGGCGCTCGCGTACCGGGCCAGTGCCATCGCCCCGCCGCCCAGGTGCACCACTCGTATGGGCCCCGGCGGGAGCAGGTCGATCACGTGCCCGATGCGGCGCATGTACTCGAAGGCCAGCCTGGTCGGGTCGGCGAGGTCGACATGGGACTGCTGTGTCCCCTCGATCAGCAGCAGCCAGCCCTCGGGCAGGTCCGGGTCGGGAACCAGGGTCGCCTCGCCCCCGGCCACCGTGCGGGTCACGGTGCCGCGAAGTGCCCGACGTCCCATGGCCGGCCATTGTCCACCACGGGGAGCTGGCGGGGTTTCGCCGTCGGCGCAGGAATACCTGCGGCCACAGGTGTGGTTCCATACCTGCCGGGGTATATCTGGCGAGACCACGCAGACGCCGAGTGCAAGGAATGACGACATGACCACCCTGACCCTGACCGCCACCGACTTCGAGTCCACCGTCCTGGGCAATGACATCGTCCTGGTCGACTTCTGGGCTGCCTGGTGCGGCCCGTGCCGCAACTTCGCGCCCGTGTTCGAGTCCGCCTCCGCGGTGCACTCGGACGTGGTGTTCGGCAAGGTCGACACCGAGGCGGAGCAGGCGCTGGCCGCCGCTGCGCAGATCACGTCGATCCCGACGCTGATGGCCTTCCGTGAGGGAGTCCTGGTCTACGCCCAGCCCGGGGCACTGCCCGCGCCGGCGCTCGAGCAGGTCATCGAGGCGGTCCGCGGCCTCGACATGGACGAGGTCCGCGCCGAAATCGCCGCCCAGAAGGGCGATCCGCAGTAACGTCTCAGATGTCCGGACCGCACAGGTTTCGGGCGGAACGTCCCGCCGGCCCCCGACTAGGGCGCGGGGCGTCGCATGGCGAAGGCTCGTCGCCCCTCGACCCGGTGACGAGCCTTCGTCATGCGTGCCCGGCGCGTGCCGGCCTGTTCAGGTGGTGGGATCGGTCGGGGTCGCTGCCTCCGGGGCGCCGGCTGGTGCCGGTGCCTGGGCGGGCTGAGGCGTCTGCGGCGTGGTCGGGGCTGCCCGGCGGGTGCGGCGCCGGCGCACCCAGGCGATGATCCCCATGGCGATCAGCAGCGGCGAGATGATCAGCAGGGCGTTGCCGAACCAGCTCCAGAACTGCGACAGGCCGTCGAGGAACGACTCCCACCACGTCTGCTGCGGCTGCGGATCGACCGAGTTCTGGGCGTCATCGGGGCTCATCAGTGTCAGGCTGATCTGGGACATGGCCGTCTGGTTGGCCAGGTCGCGCTGCTGGGCCTTCAGGGCGTCGAGCTCGGACTGCCGCTGGGAGATGGCCTGCTCGAGGGTGATCACGTCCGTGATGTCCTTCGCCTCGTCCATGAGGGCGGTCAGCCGGACCAGCGACGCCTCAAGGGCCTTGATGCGCGCATCGACGTCGGCGACCTGCGCCCCGACGTCATAGGTGGACTGCTGCATCTGCACGACCTCGCCGGCGTCGCGCGCGGCCTCCATGGCCTCGTCGTAGTCATCCACCGGGACCTGGACGGTCAACCAGATACCGGGCCCGCTCGGGTACCACGGGTAGGGGTAGCTCACCCCCATGTCGCTGGACATGGCCACCTCGGGACCGTAGGGCTGCACCCCGTTGCCGCCCTCGGTGACGACGGACTCGGAGGTGACCCGGCCGCCCATCGCCAGGATGGTCGCCACGAACGCGTCGCGTGCAGCCTCGGGGTCCTCGCTGCCGACGAGGACCGAGCCGGATCGGACCAGGGCCTCGTCGGTGGTGTCCGCACCGGGGACGCTGGTGGTCGCCGGTGGTGGGGCTCAGGGCTTCTGAGGAGACAGCCGCGTCCCGGTTGGCCTCGGGGGCGGCGACGCTGCCATCGACAGCCGTGGCCTTGCCCGAGTCCAGTGCCCCGGGCGCCCCCCCACCCGCAGTGTCCGAGGCGCTGACGCTTGCGGTCGAGTCCGAGCTGCTGCCGGCGGACAGGCCCGGCAGGACGCTTCCCGCGGCCAGCGCGAGGGTCGCGACCCCGGCCGCCGCCATGAGCATCCCCTGCCAGTGCTTCTGGGTGAACGACCGGTGGTCATCCAGCGAGGTCGGGACGCTCGCCGACGCCTGCAGCGCACCCTCTGCTGCGGGTGCGTCTCCGGCGGCGGCCGCAGCACGGACGCGGTCCAGGAGGTGGGCGGGCTCGGGCTGGGGCGCGCCGGCCTCGGGATCGGCCTGGGTGAGCATGGCGCGCAGGGCCTCGTCCGCGCGATCCTCGGTGCTCTGGGTGTTCATCGTGTGGCCTCCGAGCCGTTGGGGGTGGTCAGGGTGTCGTGGGGGGATGTGCTCTCATCCGGTGGTTGCTGCGTCCCGGGGCCGTCGACTCCGGGGCCGCTCACGCCGCGCTGCACCAGCGCCTCGCGCAGTCGCGCCCGGGCTCGGTGCATGCGCGTCCGGGCCGTGCCCGGTGAGCACCCCAGGACTTCGGCGATCTCCGTCGGCTCCAGCTGCTCCCAGGCCCACAGGCGCAGGAGCTCGGCGTCGGACTCGGACAGGTCGTCCAGGGCGGCGGACACCACGTCGTGGGCGGCGGTCGTGTCGACGACCTGCTGGGCGGGGTCCACCTCACTGGTGTGCAGGGGCCGGACGGTGGCCAGCTTGGTCCCCAGCCGGGTGCGTCGGGAGTCCGACCGGATCACGTGGGCGATCACGTTGCCGGCCGTGGCGTAGAGCCAGGGGAGTGCCTCGTCGGGCACGACATCCCGCCGGCGCCATGCGGTGGCGAAGACCTCCACCACCACGTCCTCGGCGTCCTCGGCTGAGTCCAGCCGGCGACGCGCGTAGGCCAGCACCGCCCGGGAGTGCGCTCCGAAGAGGTCGGTCAACCACTGGTCGTCGAACTGCTGGGTGCCCATACCCCTATGTTCCCGCCGCGGACCTCCGCGTTACAGGACCGTTCGGGGGCCGGCGCGGCCCGCGGACAGCGGACCCGGCCGAGCGCTCGCCGCGTCATCAGGCGGCCGCGTGCGGCCTATCCCAGCGCCGCCGAGACCACGTCGCGGGCCTCGCTCTGGATCCGGGCGAGGTGCTCGGCCCCGAGGAAGGACTCCGCGTAGATCTTGTAGACGTCCTCGGTGCCCGAGGGGCGCGCGGCGAACCAGCCGTTCTCGGTGGTCACCTTCAGGCCGCCGATCTTCGCCCCGTTCCCGGGGGCCTCGGTCAGCTTCGCGGTGATCGTCTCGCCGGCCAGCTCGGTGGCCGTGACCTGGTCGGGGGAGAGGTTGGCCAGCTTGGCCTTCTCCTCGCGGTTGGCCGGTGCGTCGACCCGTGCGTAGGCCGGTGCGCCGTGCCGGGCGGTCAGCTCGGCGTAGTGCTCGGAGGGGTCCTTGCCCGTGACGGCCGTGATCTCCGAGCTGAGCAGCGTGAGCAGGACGCCGTCCTTGTCGGTGGTCCAGACCGTGCCGTCCTTGCGCAGGAACGACGCCCCGGCGGACTCCTCGCCGCCGAAGCCGAACGATCCGTCGACCAGGCCGGGCACGAACCACTTGAACCCGACGGGGACCTCCACGAGCCGCCGGCCGAGGTCGGCGGCGACCCGGTCGATCATCGACGAGCTCACCAGCGTCTTGCCCACGGCGGCGTCCGCGCGCCAGCCCGGGCGGTTGGCGTACAGGTACTGGATCGCCACGGCCAGGTAGTGGTTGGGGTTCATCAGGCCCGCGCCGGGGGTGACGATCGCCGTGCCGGTCGGCGTCGGCGTCGTTGCCGAACGCCACCCGGTACTGGTCCTTGAGCGCCACCAGGGAGGCCATGGCGAACGGCGACGAGCAGTCCATCCGGATCTTGCCGTCCCAGTCCAGGGTCATGAACCGCCACGTCGGGTCGACCTTCGGGTTCACCACGGTGAGGTCCAGCCCGTGCATCTCGGCGATGTAGCCGTAGTAGGCGACCGCGGCGCCGCCCATCGGGTCGGCCCCCAGATGCAGGCCGGCGTCGCGCACGGCATCGAGGTTGAGCACGTTGGGCAGGTCGCGGGCGTAGGCGTCGAGGAAGTCGTAGGTGCCCGGTGCTGTCCTGGGCCAGTGCGGTGGCCAGCGGGATCCGCCTCACGCTCGCCATGCCGCCGGCGATGATCGCGTTGGCGCGGTCCTGGATCCAGCCGGTCGCCTCGCTGCTGGCCGGCCCGCCGTCCGGCGGGTTGTACTTGAAGCCGCCGTCGGTGGGCGGGTTGTGCGAGGGCGTCACCACGATCCCGTCGGCCAGGCCGTCGGTGCGCCCGCGGTTGTAGGCCAGGATCGCGTGGCTCAGGGCGGGGGTCGGCGTGTACCCGTCGCGGCTGTCGATGCGGATCTCCACGTCGTTCGCGGCGAGCACCTCGAGTGCTGAGACCCACGCCGGCTCGGACAGGCCGTGGGTGTCCTTGGCGATGAACAGCGGACCGTCGGTGCCCTGCATCGTCCGGTACTCCACGATCGCCTGGGTGGTGGCCAGGATGTGGAACTCGTTGAACGAGGTCTTCAGGCTCGTGCCGCGGTGCCCGGACGTGCCGAACGCGACCCGTTGGTCGATGTTGTCGGGGTCGGGCTGCTCGGCGTAGTACAGGGTGATCAGCTTCGCGACGTCGACGAGGTCACTGTCCTGGGCCGGGAGTCCGGCGCGCTCATGGGTCATGGCACCTCCTGGTCGGGTGGTGGCGGGCGGGCCACGCACGAACCCCCAGAGTATTGACGCCGACCCCTGCGGGTCGCGGTGAGCGCTGCCCGGTTGCCCGGTGGGATGGTGGATCTGCTCGGAGAGGGCGCTCTCCCGTGTCATCATTGGCCGGTGACCGGCTCCACCCTCTACCGACGACTGCCGAACGGCTCATGGGCCGCGCAGCGGGAGGACCTGCCGGCCGGCGAGGCCGACGGTGGCGCACACGAACCGGAGATGGCCCACGCAGGCGCCGTTCCCGTGATCGCCGGGGCTGCTGGCGTGGGCGGTTCGGTCGCCGCCGCCGGATCGGATGCCCCGGGGGCAGTCACCGCCGACCCGGATCCTGCCTCGCCCCAGCCCACGATCGCGCGGCCGACCCCGCCAGTGACGAAGCGCCGCAGGCGCTGGTCGGTCTGGCGGATCATCAGGTGGGCCCTGGCTGCCTACGTGATCTGGCTGGTGGCGCTGGTCGTGTACGCGGCCGCCTCCCTGGACAAGGTCGAGGCCCTCTCGCCGGACCCGATCGCCGACACGGACGGAACCGTCTGGCTGCTCGTGGGCTCGGACAGCCGCGACGGCCTGAGCAAGAAGGAGCAGAAGAAGCTCAAGACCGGCGACGTCGAGGGCCAGCGCACGGACACGATCATGCTGGTCCACCAGAAGCTGGGCCAGACGCCCACGCTGGTCTCGATCCCGCGCGACTCCTGGGTGACCATCCCCGCGCACACCGCCACCGACGGGGCCCCTGTGGATGCGCGCGGCGGGAAGATCAACTCGGCGTTCTCCTACGGCGGGGCGCCGCTGCTCAGCGAGACGATCGAGTACAACACGGGCCTTCATGTCGACAACTACATGGAGGTCGGCATGGGCGGGATCGTGAACATGACCGATGCCGTCGGCGGGATCGAGGTCTGCTTCGACAAGGCGATCTCCGACAAGAACAGCGGGTTGGACGTCCAGCCCGGCTGCCAGACGCTGGACGGCGCCCAGGCCCTGGCCTGGGTCCGGATGCGCTACGCCGACCCCAAGGGCGACCTCGGCCGGATCGAGCGCCAGCGCCAGTACATCGCCCTGATGGTCGACAAGATGCTCAGCTGGCAGACCGTGGTCAATCCGTTCCGGCAGTGGTCGATCGTCAACGCGATGCTCGACTCGGTGCGGGTGGACACGGGCACAGGGCTGATCAACCTCGGCACGTTCGGGTTCGGGATGGGCCGGATCGCTGCCGGAAGCGGCGAGGTCACCACCGTGCCGATCGATGACACCGACCACTGGGAGAACGGCCAGTGGGTCATCAAGTGGGACGACGCGGAGGCTGACCAGCTCTTCTCCTCGATGGGTGCAAGCACGCCACAATCGGCGTCCGACCTGCCGTAGCGACGCCGGGTCGCCACACCGCTGCGGCACGTGCGACAGGTGGGTCGAGCGCCTACCGTTGCGCCATGGACGCAGCGACGATCCTCATCACGGGCTTGGGCCTGGCCGTCGCCGCGGGCCTGAACGCCTACATCCCGCTGATGGTCGCGGGGTTGCTGGTGCGCTTCGATGTCATCAGCTTCGGCGATCCCTACGACATCCTGGGCAGCACGCCGGCGCTGGTCATCATCGGCGTGCTGCTCGCGGTCGAGCTGCTTGCCGACAAGGTCCCCGCCGTCGACTCGGTCAACGACGCGGTCCAGACGTTCATCCGCCCCGCGTCCGGCGCGGTGCTGTTCGCGGCCGCCGCGTCGGGCGCGGACTGGCAGTGGGCGCAGGCCCTCGCGGTGATCGTGGGCCTGCTGACCGCGCTGGGGGTGCACTCCACGAAGGCTGCCGCGAGGCCGGTGATCAACGTCACCACGGCCGGGGTGGGCGGCCCTGTGGCCAGCGTCGTCGAGGACGGCTTCTCGTTGGGCCTCGCGCTGACCGCGCTGCTGGCGCCCCTGATCGCCCTCGTGCTCCTCGTCGGGCTGGCCTGGTTCGCGTTCAGCGCGATCCGCCGGATCCGCAGTCGTCGGTCCGGGAGTTCGGCCACCGCGACCTGATCGGGCCCGGCGGGGGTGGGTGCCGCGGGCCCTGCCCCCGCGACGCCACGCCCTTCCGCGCGGCCCTGCCCTCCGCTCGAATAGGCCGGCCGCGCGGCCCTGCCCGGCGCGCGAGTGGCCGGCTTCGCGGGCCAGGAGCCCCGGGGCGAGCGGCCCGGCCTGGTCGGGCTGTGGGAGCGGTCGAAGTAGGCTGTGCCCAGCAGTTTCGCCGCACCCCCAGGAGTTGCCGTGACCCGCGTCGTCGTCGACGTCATGCTCAAGCCGGAGATCCTCGACCCGCAGGGCCGGGCGGTGATGGGGGCACTGGGCCGGCTCGGCCTGACCGGTGTCGCCTCCGTCCGCCAGGGCAAGCGCTTCGAGATCGAGGTCGAGGGCGAGGTCGACGAGGAGCTGTCGGAGCGTCTCCACGAGCTGGCGGGCTCACTGTTGAGCAACCCCGTGATCGAGGACTACGAGATCTACGAGGAGGGCGAGGAGATCGCCTGCGACTGCGACGACTGCGTCTGCGAGCCGACGGCCGAGGTTCCGGCTGACGCGACGGGCGCGGCTGAGCAGGGAGGGTGCGCCTGCGGTGGTCAGGGCTGCGGCGGCGGGTCCGGGCCGGTCGACGTCGAGGCCCCGACCGCGGTGGAGAACCCCTGATGCGCATCGGCGTCGTGACCTTCCCCGGGTCGCTGGACGACCTGGATGCCGCGCGCGCCGTGCGGATCGCCGGCGCCGAGTCGGTCGCGCTGTGGCACGCCGATGCCGACCTCCACGCAGTGGACGCGGTCGTGCTGCCCGGTGGCTTCTCGTACGGCGACTACCTGCGCTGCGGGGCCATCAGCAGGTTCGCCCCCGCGATGGGTTCCATCATCGACGCCGCCAAGGGTGGGCTCCCGGTGCTGGGCATCTGCAACGGCTTCCAGATCCTCTGCGAGTCCCACCTCCTGCCCGGCGCGCTGACGCGCAACGCCGGGCTGCACTTCGTGTGCCGCGACCAGGAGCTCGAGATCGCCAACGCGGCCACGCCGTGGACCCGCGAGTACGAGGCCGGGGAGCGCATCGTCGTCCCGTTGAAGAACGGTGAGGGGCGCTACCAGGCAGACGAAGCCACCCTCGACGCGCTCGAGGACGCAGGGCCGGGTCATCGCCTACTACGCCGGCGTGAATCCCAACGGCTCGCAGCGCAACATCGCCGGGGTCTGCAACGAGGCGGGCAACGTCGTGGGCCTCATGCCGCACCCCGAGCACGCCGTGGAGGCCCTGACCGGCCCCGGAACCGGCGGTCTGGGGTTCTTCACCTCGATCCTGACCCACCTGGCATCCGGCGGTTCGATGACCGGGGCCGCACAGGGAGCCCACGCATGACCGACACCGTCGCAGCCGCCCAGGCCCAGCCGGAAGCCCCGCAGCCGTTCGCCGAGCTCGGCCTCAAGTCCGACGAGTACGCCCGGATCTGCGAGATCCTCGGCCGCCGCCCGACCTCCTCGGAGCTGGCGATGTACTCGGTGATGTGGAGCGAGCACTGCTCGTACAAGTCCTCGAAGGTGCACCTGCGCCAGTTCGGCGAGAAGAAGCCCGAGACCGACGCGCTGCTCGTCGGGATCGGCGAGAACGCCGGCGTCGTCGACATCGGCGACGGTTGGGCGGTCACGTTCAAGGTCGAGTCGCACAACCACCCGTCGTACGTCGAGCCCTACCAGGGTGCGGCCACCGGCGTGGGCGGCATCGTGCGCGACATCATGAGCATGGGCGCCCGCCCGGTCGCGGTGATGGATCCGCTCCGGTTCGGTGCCGCCGACCACCCCGACACGCGGCGCGTGCTGCCGGGGGTCGTCGCGGGGGTCGGTGGCTACGGCAACTGCCTGGGCCTGCCCAACATCGGCGGCGAGGTCGTGTTCGACGCCTCCTACCAGGGCAACCCGCTCGTGAACGCCCTGTGCGTCGGCGTGATGCGCCATGACCAGATCCACCTGGCCAGCGCCAGGGGCGTCGGCAACCTCGTGGTGCTGTACGGCGCCCGGACAGGGGGCGACGGCATCGGCGGTGCCTCGATCCTGGCCTCGGACACGTTCTCCGACGGTGGGCCGACCAAGCGCCCCGCGGTGCAGGTCGGTGACCCGTTCATGGAGAAGCTGCTCATCGAGTGCACGCTGGAGGTGCTCCACGCCGGGCTCGTGGAGGGGATCCAGGACCTGGGTGCCGCAGGCATCTCGTGCGCGACCTCGGAGCTGGCCTCCAACGGCGACGGCGGCATGCATGTCGTGCTCGACCGCGTGCTCCTGCGGGACTCCACGCTCTCGCCCGAGGAGATCCTCATGAGCGAGTCGCAGGAGCGGATGGCCGCGGTCGTCGCTCCCGAGCGGATCGAGGAGTTCCTCGCGATCTGCGCGAAGTGGGAGATCGAGGCCGTGATCATCGGCGAGGTGAACGACTCCGGGCGCCTCACGATCGACTGGCACGGCGAGCAGATCGTCGACGTCCCCCCGCGCACGGTCGCCCATGAGGGTCCGGTGTACGACCGCCCGCTGGCCCGCCCGGAGTGGCTGACCCCGCGCCAGGACGATGCGCCGACGCCCGAGCGGCTCGCCCGCCCGACGACGGCGGCCGAGATCCGCCGGACGCTGCTCACCCTGTTCGCCTCGCCGAACCTCGCCGCCAAGGACTGGGTCACCGACCAGTACGACCGGTACGTCCAGGGCAACACGGTCCTGGCCCAGCCCGAGGACTCCGGGATGATCCGGATCGACGACGAGACCGGCCTCGGCGTCGCCCTGGCCACCGACTGCAACGGCCGGTTCGCCGCCCTGGACCCGTACGCGGGTGCGCAGCTGGCGTTCGCCGAGGCCTACCGCAACGTCTCGGTCTGCGGTGCGGTGCCCCTGGCGATCACCAACTGCCTCAACTTCGGCTCCCCCGAGGACCCGGGCGTGATGTGGCAGTTCTCGCAGGCGGTCACCGGCCTGGCCGATGCCTGCCTGACGATGGGCACCCCCGTCACCGGTGGCAACGTCTCGTTCTACAACCAGACCGGCGACGTGGCGATCCACCCGACGCCCGTCGTCGGCGTGCTCGGCGTGATCGACGACGTCGCCCGCCGCACGCCCATGGCGTGGGGGCCCGACGGCGACCTGATCTACGTGCTCGGCGAGACCCGCGACGAGTTCGGTGGCTCCGAGTGGGCCCACGTCGTGCACAACCACCTCGGGGGGATGCCGCCGCACCTGGACCTGGAGGCGGAGCGCCAGCTCGGCCAGATCCTGGTGGCAGGGTCGCGCGACGGGATGTTCACCGCGGCGCATGACGTCTCCGACGGCGGTCTCGCAGTGGCGCTCGTCGAGATGGCGCTGCGCTCGGATGTGGGCGCGCGCTGCTGGGTCCCCGACGGGCTCGACCCGTTCGTGTTCCTGCTCGCCGAGTCCGCGACCCGGGCGGTCGTCGTGGTGGCCCGCTCCGAGGAGCTGCGGTTCACCGAGATGTGCGCCGCACGCGGGTTCGCCGCCACGCGGATCGGGGTCGTGGACTCCGGGATCGGCGCGGAGTCCGGCGTTCGCGACGGCGGGCAGGCGCTGGTCGTCGACGGGGTGCACGGCGAGACCCTGGTGCTCCCGCTGGCCGAGGTCCGCGCCCTGCGCGACGCAACGCTCCCTGCCCTGTTCGGCTGATCTGGCCAACTCCGCGCCCGGCTGATCCTGCGGCCAACTCCGCGCCCGCCTCATCCTGTCGACCCCCGTTCGGCTGATCTGCCAGGCCCGTTCGGCTGATCGTGCCCAGATCCGACGGGAACGCCCCAGGGATCGGCGGTGCCACCGCGAGTCACTCGCGTGAGCGGTCCGCGTGCCGGTGGCCCTGTCCCGTGGCACCATCGCCGGTCATGGGACTCGATGACCTCGAGCAGGTGCTGGTCACCTCGCGCGCGGAGTTGCGGGCGTGGTTCGAGGCCAACGCCGACACCTCCCCGAGCATCTGGCTGGTCACCTACAAGCGCGCGTCAGGCAAGCCATCACCGTCCTACGACGACATCGTCGAGGAGGCCCTCTGCTTCGGCTGGATCGATTCCACCGTGCGCGGCCGCGATGACGAGACCGCGATGCTCCTGCTCAGCTCCCGCAAGCCTCGGTCGACGTGGTCGGCGGTGAACAAGGCCCGCCTCGAGCACCTGCTGCCGTCCGGGTTGATGACCGAGCGGGGGCTGCGCGCGATCGAGGTGGGCAAGGCCAACGGATCCTGGGGGATCCTCGATTCCGTCGACCGCCTCGAGGTTCCCGGCGACCTGGCCGAGGCACTCGACGCGGTGCCCGCGGCGCGTGAGTTCTTCGACGGGATGCCACCCGGGGCGCGCAAGCAGAACCTGTGGTTCGTGATCAGCGCGAAGCGGCCTGAGACCCGCGCTGCGCGGATCGAGAAGATCGTGGCGGCCTCCGCCGAGGGCCGCCGAGCAGTCGGCTGAGCAGCCGCCGCCTCGCCCCGCCCGCCGCGCCCCGCCCCCCGCCCCGCCGCCGCCCCGCCGCGCCCGCCCCGCCGCCGACGCCCCGCCCCGCCGCGACGCCCCGCCCCGGCCCCGCCTGCCCCGCCCCGCCGCGACGCCCCGCCCCGCCCCGCCGCCGCCGCCCCGCCCGACGCCCCGCCGCCGCCCGCGCCCTCGCCCCGCCCCGCCCGCGCCGCGACGCTCAGGCGGATCTGCTCCCATTCCGACGATTCACTCCCACCGTGATGGGAGCAGATCATCCAACCGGGAGCAGATAGTGCCCCGAGCGGCCGTGCGCCCGCCGGAGTGACCGGGCGATCCGGTGGGCGAGTGCGGCCTCGTCCCACAGATCGGCCCACGTGACGTGGATGACCTCATAGCCCAGCTCGACCAGCCGGTCGTTTCGGCGCTTCTCGGCCCAGTGCGCGGCTGCGGGATCGCCCCGCAGCTCGTACTTCCCGCGCCCGTCGAACTCGACGACGAGGCAGTCGTCGATGAGGAAATCCACCCTGTCCCCGCCGATCTCGACCTGTTCGCGGGGCGTGAAGCCCATCCGGTTCAGCCGCCGACGCAGCAGGCTCTCGCCGGGGCTTTCGGCCATGGCGCTGGTCATGGTCGGCAGCACGCGGGCACGTCCGGCGCCCGTGCAGTGGATCACGGCCCCTGCTCGATCGACGAGTTCTTCTCGGGAGACGATGCCCGTATGCAGGGCGGCGTCAGCGATCGCGACTCCCCAGTCCTGATCGAGGAGCCGCGCGCAGTCCAGCACCGTGAGCACGGGGCTCGTGCAGGGCATCCCCGCCTGCTCGTCGATGTCCTCCCCGGCGACCTCTCGGGAATGCACATGATGGGCCCGCCCCGACTTCGCCCCACCGCGCCGTCCCACGACTCGAGAGACGTGCACGGTCCCGAGGTGGTGGTCGAGGAGGGGCAAGCCCCAGGCAACGGCGGCTGTCGTATGGCTCGCGACGACACCCGACACCCGTCCGAGCACTGCGCTCGCGCGCGCGAGGTGGACGGCGACCGGATCCAAACCCTCGGTGCGTGCGTAAGCACCGGGGGCGAGTCGGTCGAGGCCGGCGACCAGCCGACGCTGCTCCGCGGCGCTCACGCCCTGTGCTCTGAGGTCGGACAGGTGGGTGATGGCCGGAGTGATCACGCGAGAAGCCTGACCGAGGACCGTCGAATGGACCGGTCTCGGAGTCGATCTGTGGACAACTCCGCGAGGGTCGCCGAGCGATCAGCGCTCCACCCTCACCCGGGTGCATCTGCTCCCATCCCGCCGATTCGCTCCCCGCTGTGATGGGAGCAGATCGGCCAGGTGGGAGCGGATTCCGGAGCTGGGCGGCCAGGGCGGGGGAGGCCGGGTGCGGCGGGGCGTCGGGACGCCGGGGCTGGGGTGCGGGGCGACGGGTGTCGCGGTGGTCCGTGCGCGCTTGGGCCGGGCGGGGTGTCGCGGTTGGCGGTACGCCCTCGGCGCGGTCAACCTGATAGGACTCGCCCTGTGGATCCGCTTCTTGGGCTGGCCGTGCTGGGCGTCGCCGTCGGCGGTCTCGCGCAGTCGGTGACGGGGCTCGGGTTCGCCCTCGTGGCCGCCCCGGCGCTCATCGCCGTGCTGGGTCCCAGCCAGGGCGTGGCCGTGGTGGTCCTGCTGGGTGCGCTTGCCTCGGTGCTGCCCCTGGTGGGTCAGTGGCGGCGCGTCCGCGTGCGCGACACCGCGACGCTGCTGGTCCCCACCCTCCTGGCGACGCCGGTGGTCGCCGCCCTGCTGAAGGGCATGGACACGGCGACGGTTGCCGTGGCGGCGGGCGTGGCGGTGCTCATCGGTGTCGCGGCGCTCTGGCGAGGGCTCACGTGGAGCCGGCTGGTGTCCCTTCCCGGGGCCGTCGGGACCGGGATCACGAGTGCCGCCCTGAACGTCATCGGCGGGGTGGGTGGCCCGCCGGTCGGGTCTCTACGCGGCGAACGCGGGATGGGATCCCCCGGAGTCACGGGCCAGCCTGCAGGCGTTCTTCCTCGTGCAGGGCATCGCCACGGTCGCAGTCGTCGGACTCACCTGGCCGGACCCGTGGATGGTCGCGGCCCTCGTGATCGGCACCGTGATCGGGATGTGGCTGGCGCCTCGGATCCCCGAGCATGCCGCCCGACTCGCGGTCCTGGCAGTCGCGGCGTTCGGAGGGGTCGCGCTCATCGTCGGCAACGTCTGACCCGCGAGAGGGCTGGTGCGGATCCGGGCAGCGATCAGCGATCCGGGCAGCCAGGACTCCCTGGACCGGGCTGCCGGAGCTCGGTTCCTGTCGACGGCCCTGCCGGGAGCGCCCGACCCCCTGGACCGAGCCGTTCTGGTCGAGCTCGTCGACCGACGTCGGACCCAGCTACCGGTGCGGAGCGTCTCAGGTCTCGTCGACCGAGCCTGCCTCGGGAGGGCCCATCTGCGTCACGAGGGGGAGCCACGCCGTGAGGTCCGCACGCTCGCCGCTGGCCCGGATCCTGCCCGCTGACTTCGCCCGCGCCCACGAGAGCTCGCCGGTGGCCAGTGCCAGCCAGGTTGCCGCGTCCATCTCGACCACGGCGGAGGGCGTGCCCCGGCGATGCACCGGACCGGGTATCGCCTGGACGGCGGCGAACGGCGGGATCCGAACCTCCACGGAGTGCCCCGGGGCACGTTCGGTCAGGACCTGGAGCGTGTACTGGACGGCCAGTCGCTGGGTCGGCCGGTCGGCCGGTCGGCCCGGCGGGTCGGGGTCGACGCAGGCCCAGACGGCTGCCAGCCCGTCAGCGTCGGTGATCCGGGCGCGTGCCACGCCTCGATTCTCCTCGACGTCCGCCCGCGATCGACGTCCGCCCGCTATCTGCTCCCGGTTGGACGATCTGCTCCCATCGTTCCGGGAGCAGATCGTCGGAACGGGAGCAGATCACCCGAACCGGCGCCGAGTGGGCCCCGAACCGGACGAACGGCTGCCGGACCGCGCGGGCGGCGCGAAGGGCGCCGGACGCCGCGTGGGTCACAGGACCGGAACCGGCTCCGATTCCTCGGGTGCCGAACGGCTGGCCAGCACGCCCTGGAGGAACAGCCCCGCCAGGATCACCAGCACGCCGATGACCTCCACCACCGCCAGCGTCTCGCCGAGGACCACCACCCCGAGCACGGTGGCGACCACCGGGTCGGTGAGCATCAGCGTGGTCGCCGGCCCGGGGGTCAGCGTCCGCATCCCGCGGGTGAGCAGGACGTTGGCCAGGCCCATCGTGGCCACGCCGAGGTACAGGGCCATCGCCGCCCCGGACGGGGTCGAGATCCACGCCAGGGGCTGGGTGGCCAGCAGGGGCAGCAGCAGCGCCCCGCCGAGGACGAAGCTCCCGGTCGGCACCTCGAGTGCCCCCACGCCCCGATCGAGCTGGATCCGCGCCGCCACGTTGTACCCGGCGATGCACAGCCCCGCTCCCAGGGCGAGGGCGAATCCGGTGGCGCTGCCGCCAGTCAGGCCGGGGGCGGTGAGCAGGCCCAGGCCCACGAGGCAGACCAGGGTGGCGACCAGCCAGCCGAGGGACGGCCGGTGCCGCAGGACCGCCCACCCGACGAGTCCGGCGAACAGGGGTGCGCTGCCCACCGCGACCAGCGTGCCGAGCGCCACCCCGGCCCTGCTGACCCCGGCGAAGAAGAACAGCTGGTAGGCCCCGGCGGTGCGTGGCCGTCACGAGCATCGCGGGGGTGCGCCAGAGCGGGATGAGCCGTCGGGGCGACGATCCGAGCAGGGGCATCGCGATCAGCAGCACGAGCGCACCCACCACGATCCGCACGATGCCGACCCCCAGCGGGGTGCTCCCCGCGGGGCCCAGCGCCTGCGCCGTCCCCGCGGTCCCGAACAGCACCCCGGCCGCCACCACGAGCAGGACGGGCATCCGGGCGGCGGGCACGGGACCCGAGGCTACGCCCACAGGACAGCGGCGTTCGCCCGACCCGGCCCCGGCGCCTAGACTGCACCCCGTGCCGCGCGGCGATGGGATGCTCACCCACGAGCTCGACCCCCACGATCAGGGACCGCAGGACGCGTGCGGGGTGTTCGGGGTGTGGGCGCGCGACGAGGAGGTCGCCAAGCTCACCTACTTCGGCCTCTACGCGCTGCAGCACCGGGGCCAGGAGTCGGCCGGCATGGCCGTCAGCGACGGCCACCAGATCATGGTCTACAAGGAGATGGGCCTGGTCTCACAGGTCTTCACCGAGGGGGTCCTCGCCTCCCTGCAGGGTCACGTGGCCATCGGCCACTGCCGCTACTCCACCACTGGGTCCAGTGTCTGGGAGAACGCGCAGCCGACGTTCCGCTCCACCGGCACCGGCCACCTGGCCCTGGGCCACAACGGGAACCTGACCAACACCCACGAGCTGGCGATCCGGGTCGCCGACGCAGAGTCCCGGTCCGGCGCCCTGCCCCTGGGCACCCTGATGCACTCCACCTCCGACACCGAGCTGCTCAGCGCGCTGCTGGCCGCACACCAGGGCGAGTCGATGCTGACGGCCGCCGTCGACGAGCTCCCGCATGTGCGCGGGGCCTTCAGCCTGGTGTTCATGGACGACAACACGCTGTACGCCGCGCGGGACCCGCAGGGCATCCGTCCGCTGGTGATCGGCAGGTTGGAGCGCGGCGGCTGGATCGTGGCCTCGGAGTCCGCAGCCCTGGACATCGTCGGTGCGACGTTCGTGCGCGAGGTCGAGCCCGGTGAGGTGATCGCCATCGATGAGCGCGGGCTGCAGAGCGACCGGTTCGCACCCGCCGAGCCGAAGGGCTGCCTGTTCGAGTTCGTCTACCTGGCCCGGCCGGACACCCGGATCTCGGACCGCAGCGTGCACGCGACCCGTGTGGAGATCGGCCGGACGCTGTTCCGCGAGCACCCCGTCGAGGCCGACCTGGTGATCCCCACCCCGGAGTCCGGGACGCCTGCTGCGGTCGGGTACGCCCAGGCCAGCGGCATCCCGTTCGCGCAGGGCCTGGTCAAGAACGCCTACGTCGGGCGCACCTTCATCCAGCCCTCGCAGACCATCCGGCAGCTGGGGATCCGGCTGAAGCTGAACCCCCTGCGCGACGTCATCGAGGGCAAGCGCCTGGTGGTCGTCGACGACTCGATCGTCCGGGGCAACACCCAGCGCGCCATCGTGCGGATGCTGCGCGAGTCGGGCGCGGCCGAGGTGCACGTGCGGATCTCCAGCCCGCCGGTGCTGTGGCCCTGCTTCTACGGGATCGACTTCGCGACCCGCACCGAGCTCATCGCCAACGACCGCACGGTCGAGCAGATCCGTGCCTCGCTCGGCGCCGACTCCCTCGGGTACGTCTCCCTCGAGGGGCTCACCGACGCGACGAGCCTGGGGGCGAAGAACCTGTGCCGCGCGTGCTTCGACGGCGTGTACCCGATCGCGCTGCCCGAGCCCGAGATGTTGGGCAAGTTCCTGTTGGAGGCCGAGGAGGTGGCGGCCCCGTGAGCCCCGTGAGCCGAGCTGGCGCCCGCGTGGGTGCCGCCCCCGCGGGCGCCACCTACGCCGCAGCCGGCGTGGACGTCGAGGCGGGCGAGCGTGCCGTCGAGCTGATGCGCACCGCGATCGCGCGCGCCCAGCGCCCGGAGGTCGTCGGCGGCGTCGGCGGGTTCGCCGGGCTGTTCGATGCCTCGGCGCTCACCCGGTTCCGTCGACCGCTCCTGGCGACCTCCACGGACGGCGTGGGCACCAAGATCGACGTGGCGCGCCGGATGGACGTCCACGACACCATCGGGATCGACCTGGTCGCGATGGTCGTCGACGACCTCGTGGTGTGTGGCGCCGAGCCGCTGTTCATGACCGACTACATCGCGGTGGGCAGCGTGGTCCCCGAGCGCGTGGCCGCGATCGTGACCGGCATCGCCGAGGGCTGCCGCCGCGCCGGGGTCGCCCTGGTCGGTGGCGAGACCGCCGAGCATCCCGGCCTGCTCGCGCCGGACGAGTACGACGTCGCCGGCGCCGGCACGGGTGTGGTCGAGGCCGATGAGCTCCTGGGCCCGGACCGGGTTCGCGACGGCGACGTCCTCGTGGCGATGGCCTCCAGCGGGTTGCACTCGAACGGCTACTCGTTGGCACGCCACGTGCTGTTCGACCGGGCCGGATGGGCCCTGGACCGCCACGTCCCCGAGCTCGGACGGTCCCTCGGCGAGGAGCTGCTCGAGCCGACCCGGATCTACACCCTCGACGTCCTGGACCTGATCTCCGCCGGTGGGGTGCACGCGGTGTCGCACATCACCGGTGGCGGGATCGCCGCCAACATCGCGCGGGTCCTCCCCGCCGGGATGCACGGGGAGGTCGTGCGGGCGTCCTGGACGCCGCCGCCCATCTTCGGCCTGATCGGCGAGCTGGGCGGCGTCGCCCTCATCGAGCGCGAGCGCACGTTCAACGAGGGCCTGGGCATGGTCGCAGTGATGGCACCCGGCGCGGTCGCCGACGGGGTCCGCCGGCTGGCGGCGCGGGGCGTCCCGGCCTGGGTGTGCGGCCATGTGCGTGCTGCGACCCCGAGCGACTCCTCGGACTCGCCGGCGAAGGGCGGAGTGGGTGGGACGGTCTCGCTGGTGGGCGAGCACGCCTGAGACGGCCGCCCTCGAGGGCGCAGCGGAATGGCTCGTCGCTGAGGCTGGCTACCGCCGTCGGGCGCGGGTGTCAGCGGCCGGGAGATCCCGCCTCGTCGTCCTCGTCCTCGTCGTCCTCCACGTACTTCGCGTAGGGATCGTCGTAGTCGGAGTCCTCGGCGAAGTCGTCACCCTCGTCGGGCTCGGAAGGGGTGGACCCTGCGAGCTCGGCCTGGAGTCGCTCCAGGTCCGTGGTCGGACCGCCGTACTTCAACTGGCGGGCAACCTTCGTCTGCTTGGCCTTGGCTCGGCCGCGCCCCATGGCTCGACCCCCTCCTCCGGTGCGATCCCGGGCGGTGCGTGTGCTCCGGCGTGACACATCATCCACGCCTCGCTGCGGGAGGCGTGATCGGGGACATACTACCCGGCCGCAGGGTCACGCGCCCGTCTCATTGCGCGGATCCGGGGTGTCATGTGTCGCCGGGTGGGCGGGTCAGCCGGCTGGGTCTCGGCGTGGCGCTACGCGCGCACCGCGGAATCCTCTGCCAAAATGTCCTCCCCGTGTTGATGAGTCGTGGGTCTCGGTGTCATGCTCAGGGCAGATGCCCGTTTGAGTACGTTCTGTGAACTATCACCGAGGAGTCCGCAATGGCTGCACGACAGCAGGAAGTGGAACCGCTGCTCACCCCCGCTGAGGTTGCAGCGCTGTTCCGCGTCGATCCCAAGACCGTGACTCGCTGGGCCAACTCGGGCAAGCTGACGTCCATCCGCACCCTCGGCGGGCATCGCCGCTACCTCGAGAGCGAGGTGCGCGGACTCCTGGAGAGCATCCCGGCGCCGCGCAACGGCATGGCGGAGGACACCCCGGCCGGGTAGCTGTCCCAGCAGGAACGTCGAACACCTCCTCACGGATCCCTCGTCCCGTCAGCGGGTCGCGCCCGTCACCAGCCAGTCGTTGCCGCGCACCCGCCACAGGAACGCCCCAGCCCGCGCCAGCATGAACACCGTCAGGGCGCACCACAGGGCGGTGACGCTGCCCTGGGTGTGCAGCACCCACCACGCCGCCGGGGCGAATGCGGCCAGTGCCAGCACCTGTGCCCACACCAGGAAGCGGGCGTCTCCCGCGCCGAGCAGCACGCCGTCGAGGACGAAGACAACGCCCGCGAGCGGCTGTTGGAGCGCCACCACCACGAGGGCGGAGGCGACCATGGCCTGGACGACCGGGTCGTTGCCGAACAGCCCGGGAACCCACGGGCGCGAGGCCAGGACCAGTGCCATGAGGATCACGCCGAGCCAGACCCCCCAACGGGTCATCTGCCAGGTCACGGCCCTGGCGGTCCCCACGGAGCCGGCCCCGAGGTGGCGTCCGAGCAACGCCTGGCCCGCGATCGCGAGGGCGTCCATCCCCAGGGCCAGCAGGTACCAGATCGTGAAGGTCACGTAGTAGGCGGCGAGCTCGGCGTCACCGAGGCGCGCGGCCACCACGACGGCCAGGACGAACACGGCGCGCAGGGCCACTGTCCGCCAGAACAGCGGCACCGACCCGCGGGCGGCGACCAGCACCCCGGACCTGCTGGGCCTCAGTGACGCCCCGTGCCTGCGCGCCCGCCGGGCCAGCTCCCAGAGGAAGAGCCCGGCTGCGAGTGCTTCTGCGACGACTGTCGCCCACGCCGATCCGGTGATCCCCCATCGGGCGACCAGCACGAGGTAGGCCGCCAGGGCGAGGTTCGTGCCCACCGCGGCGAGCGTGACCCACAGGGTCGTTGCCGTGTCCTGCAGGCCGCGCAGGACGCCGATCGCGGCCATGGCCGCAAGGGCGAACGGGAACGCGAGGCTGATCGTGCGCAGGTAGGCCAGCGCCTCGGGCGTGGTGGCCGGTGAGGTGCCGATCCACGCCAGGAGCTGTGGGCCGAGCACCCACGTGCCGGCCGTCGCGGCGATGCCGAGCCCCAGGCCCAGGGCCACCCCCTCGATCCCGTCGCTGATCCCGGCGGCGACCTGACCGGCGCCCACCCGTCGGGCCACCACGGCGGTCGTGCCGTAGGCCAGGAAGATCGCGAGACCGGTGACGGTGGTGAACACCTGGGCGCCGGCCCCGAGCGCTGCCAGCGAGGTGGTCCCGAGCGTGGCGACGATGGCCGCGTCGATCAGCGTGAACAGCGGCTGGGCGACCAGCGCACCGAAGGCGGGCACCGCCAGTCGCAGGATCTCGCGGGCCGGGGTGGCCGGCGCCGAAGCGGTCTCCCCGCTCGATGAGGGTCCTGCGGCGGCCACTCCATGACCCTACCGGGCTGGCCCCGGGCGCCTCGCCGGTCGCAGCCCCGCCTGCGGCAACCGCCACACACAGGGCGAAGCCCCTCACGACGGGGGAGACATGAGGGGCTTCGCGGTGGCCAGGGGCGGGGTCGAACCGCCGACCTTCCGATTTTCAGTCGGACGCTCGTACCAACTGAGCTACCTGGCCGGTCGGTTCCGAAGAACCAGGAACCGGTACCGGAGCGACCCCGACGGGACTCGAACCCGCGACCTCCGCCGTGACAGGGCGGCGCGCTAACCAACTGCGCTACGGGGCCCTGCGTTGCCGCGAGGCCGTTGTGCTGCGCGGTCCGAGGACCGCGATCGTGCCTTCCAGCCCATTGGGCTGGTCGTAGCCCCAACGGGATTCGAACCCGTGCTACCGCCTTGAAAGGGCGGCGTCCTGGGCCACTAGACGATGGGGCCGGGACTGCTTGCCGTACCGACCCCGACTGGTGGTCAGGGACGGCGATAAGCATACGGGAGGCCCTCTGTGATTTCCCAATTCGCCCCCGGCCGGTGCACCCTGCCGGGAGGTGGCAGGGCCGGTGGGCGTCGGGATCGCCCATGGGGCAAGATGAATGACGCTCCCACGGCCACGTGGACGACCATGCGAATGCGGGAGTGACCGTGATGCGAGGAGTCCGTGATGAGTGACCGCCTGAGCCCGCTGGACGTCTCCTTCCTGTACATGGAGGAGCCCACCACCCCCATGCACGTGGGCGGCGTGGCGATCTTCGAGGTGCCCGAGGGCGGGTTCGACTACGAGCGGCTCGTCCGGCTGATCCGCGACCGGATCGCCCTGGTCCCGCGCTACCGCCAGCGCGTGCGCTGGGTGCCCGGCCACCTGGCGAACCCGGTCTGGGTCGACGACGAGCACTTCGACGTGACCTACCACGTGCGGCGCTCGGCGCTGCCGCGCCCGGGTACCGACGACCAGCTCAACGACCTCGTCGCGCGGATCATGAGCCGGCCGCTGGACCGGGCCCGCCCGCTGTGGGAGATGTACCTCGTCGAGGGCCTCGAGGACGACCGCTTCGCCATCCTCACCAAGACCCACCACGCCATGGTCGACGGGGTCGCGGCCGTCGACATCGGCCAGGTCATCCTGGACATGAGCCCCGAGCCGCGGGAGGTGCCGGAGGACACCTGGCGCCCGCTGCGCGAGCCGTCATCGGTGGAGCTCGTCGCCGGGGCGGTCAACGAGATCGCCCGCTCACCGAAGGCCGTGGTCGACACCGTGCGCACCGGGCTGATCGACGTGCAGGAGACGGTGGGCCAGATCGGCCGCAGCGTCGTCGGCCTGGCCGCGGCGGCGCGCACGATGGCCCGCCCGGCCAGCCCGAGCCCGCTGAACGTGTCCATCGGCGGCGCCCGTCGGTACGCCACCACCGAGACCGACCTCGAGAAGCTCAAGCGGATCAAGCGCGCCCACGGCGGGACGATCAACGACATCGTGCTCACCGTCCTCGCCGGGGCGCTGCGGTCCTGGATGCTCACGCGGGCCGAGCCGGTCACGACGAGCAGCTCGATCCGGGCGATGGTCCCGGTCAGCGTGCGCACGCCGGGGGACAGCTCCGGCAACCAGATCGCCGCCTTCCTGTGCGACCTGCCGATCGGCGAGCCGGACCCGGTGATCCGGCTGCAGCGCATCCGCTTCGAGATGGACATGCTCAAGGAGACCGGCCAGATGCTGGGTGCCACGGCCCTGGTCAGCGTGGCCTCGTTCACCCCGCCGACGGTGCACTCGCTGGGTGCGCGGGTCGGCCTCCGGGCTGTCGCGGCGGGTCTACAACGTCATCATCACCAACGTGCCCGGCCCGCAGTTCCCGCTGTACGCCGGTGGGGCGCTCATGCTGGCGGCCTACCCGGTGGTGCCGCTGGCCCGCGGGCAGGCGGTGTCCATCGGTCTCACCTCCTACGACGGCGGGGTCTTCTTCGGCCTGAACGCCGACCGGGAGGCGATGCCCGACGTCGAGGTCCTGGCCCAGTGCATCGACGACGCGATCGAGGAGATGCTGGCCACCGTGACCCTCAGCGGGAAGGCCCGGCGGCCGAGAAGGCCCACCGCATAGGGATTCCCGGCCCCGCACGACGGGTGGATACCCGGGGGCGTAATCTGTGCGCACCTGTGTGCGCTGGGTCGATCCGGCGCGTCGATCAGCCAGCGAGGAGGTGCGCCCATGGCGTCGGTTGAGCGGCCCATCAGGCGCGGGCTCGTGCTCGGCGGCGGTGGCGTGCTCGGCGGGGCCTGGGCAGTCGGCGCACTCGCTGCCCTCAAGGCGGTCCACGGCTTCGAGCCGCGCGACGCCGAGATCATCGTCGGCACGTCCGCAGGGTCGGTGCTCGCCGCCCTGCTCGGCGCAGGCGCCACGGTCGAGGAGCTGGCCGCGCAGGAGCGTGGCGACAAGGTCCTGACCGGGCCGATCGCCGGCTTCAGCTGGGACATCGAGGCCGTCACCGGGGGCTCCCGTCCCGGACGACCGAAGCTGGAGCCGGGCTCGCGGGCCCTGATGCGCACCGGCCTCAACCGGTTCCGGATGCGCCGGATGCCCCCGACGGCCTTCCTGTCCGCGTTCCTTCCGACCGGCTCCAAGACGCTGGACCGCGTGGCCCACCTGGTCGAGGGGTTCACCCCCATCGGGGAATGGTCGCCGCACCCGAACGTGTGGATCGTGACCATGGACTACGCCACGGGCACGCGGGTGGTGTTCGGCCAGCCCACGGCGCCGGAGGCCCCCCTGTCCCTGGCCGTGCAGGCCTCCTGCTCGATCCCCGCCTGGTACTCGCCGGTCGAGATCGACGGGCGCCGCTACGTCGACGGCGGGGCCTGGTCGGCGACGTCGGTCGACCTGGTGGCCAACATGGGCCTCGACGAGGTCTACGTCATCGCCCCGATGGTCAGCTTCCACATGGACCGTCCCGACCACCTGCTCGCCCGGCTCGAGCGGACGTGGCGCGTGCAGGTCACCAAGCGCTGCCTGAACGAGGTCGAGAAGGTGCGCGCCGGGGGCACGGACGTGACCGTCCTGGGCCCGGGCGCCGAGGACCTGGCGGCCATCGGCGGGAACCTGATGGACTTCGAGAAGCGGATCCACGTCCTGGAGACCTCGATCCGCACCTCCATCGAGGCCCTGCGCGACCCCGACCACATGGGTCCCGACCACCTGGCGTCGGTCGGCTGATGCGGGCCTACATCCCGGTGGGGTGGGCGCAGCTGGCCGCCTTCGACGCCGCCGGGCGGACTTGAGGGCCCGCTGCGCGGAGTGCGCGGTCGACCCGGCGTGGCGCGCCGGGGCCCCGGACGTCGACGAGGAGGAGTGGGAGTTCGAGGCTCAGCTGGCGGCAGCCGAGGACCTCGCGGACCTCGACGGCGGCGTCGTCCTGGCGGTGGACGTCCCGGAGCCCGACACGCCGGGCCGGACTCGCCTCGAGGACGGGTGGGTGAGCCTGGCCGGTCCGATCAGCCGCCGCGACACCGCCGCCGTGCTGACGACGGACCTCGCCTGGTTCGGGGTGCAGGAGATCCCCGGGCTGCTGGACCGCTGAGCGGTCAGCGGCGGTCAGAACTGCTTGGCCAGGGCCGAGGTGGCGCCCTTGAGCGTGTCCTTGACGGTCTTCTTCTGCACGAAGCCGGGCAGGGGCAGCGAGGTGTCGACGGTCAGCGACCATCGTGGCCTCGGTCCGTCCCGCCCTTGTCGGCCAGCGACCAGGAGCCCTCCTGCATCTTCTGGACCTTGGTGGGAGCCACCAGGGTCCAGGAGAACCCCGAGTCGTTGTGGGTGTAGTCCAGCTCGAACTCGTCCTTGGCGACCTTGACGTCGTTGACCAGGCGGGACCTGGTGGGCAGTCCCGCGTCATCGCGCTCGAGGACCTCGGAGGCCTTGTTGCCCGGGAACCAGTTCTTCTGGTTGTCGATGTCGCGCAGGAAGGTCAGTACCTGGTCGACGGGGGCGTTGACGGTGACGCTGAGGGACTCGGAGACGGACATGGCCGGAACGCTAGCGGCAGGCGCCGGGTGACGCGCGTCCAACGACACCTGCGCCCGATGCGCGGCGTGCGCTACTCGGCGAACCACTGGGGTGAGATCTGCTGCTCCTTGCGCAGGGCCCGCATGAACTGCTCGCCCACGACGTGCTCGATCTTCCCGCCGACGATGGGCACGTGGGCCTTGGCATGGATGACGACCTTGAGCACCGACCCGTCGCCGGCCGGGTGCAGCTCGATGGTCCCGTAGACCTCCATCGGGGCCCCGCCGAACGTGGCCGTCACCGAGCCGTGCCGGGAGCCGTCGACGTCGGCGTGGGACCACGTGTGCACCTCGTCGATCTGGATCGACTCACCGACGAACTTGCGGGCAGCCGACGGGATCTGGGCCGGGAGCTTGCGCGACGAGCTGACGATGACGTGGGACCCGTCCTCCTCCACGTCGGCCGACACGTCGAAGGCGGCCATGTGCTCGTGCTTCCAGACGACGTAGTGCGGGTCGCACTGTGCCGCGAACACGACGTCGGGCGCGACGTCGAAATGGATCTCGCCGGCAAACCTCTTGGCCATGAGCACTCCTTGATCGGCGGTCGGCCCGGTGGAGGGTCGGGACGACTGGGCTAGCAGGACTATAGGCCCGATCTGCGGCCCAGCCCGGCTCGCGCAGCGGCGGATGCTGTCCCGGTCGACTGCCGCGGGGCTGCGTGCGAAGGTGGGACGTTGGGTCGCATCGAGGGAGGAACCGGACGTGGGCGTGGGGTTCGCCGAGTGGTACAGCTGGTCCTCGGCGCGAGACGAACGGCTCGCGTCGTTGTTCTACCGGCATGTCGACCCCGGAGACATCGCCGATCGTGACCCCGAGGCCGTCGTCGGCGCCGTGACCCACCTGATCGACCAGGCCCGGCATCGCGAGCCGCAGGCGGCGCTCGTGCGGGCGGTCAATCCCACCGTCGCGGATCAACGGGTGGTCCTGCGGGCGATCCGTGATCAGCGTCGTCACCGACGACATGCCCTTCCTGGTCGACTCCGTGAGCGCCGAGCTCAACCGCATGGGAGTCGGCATCCACCTGGTGATCCACCCGATCGTGGCGGTGACCCGCGACGAGGCGGGCGCCCTCGCTGCACGCGGACCCGCCGGGGTCGGGTGCGGACTCGGAGCCGATCCTGCCCGAGGAGGAGGCGGCCGGCGGCCTCGAGTCGTGGATGCACATCGAGGTCGACTGGCAGCCGGATGCCGCTGCGCTGACTGCGATCGAGGAGAACCTCCAACGGGTCCTCGCCGACGTGCGCCGGGCGGTGCGGGACTGGCCGCGGATGGTGGCGGAGGCGCGCGGCCTCGCGGCACAGCTGGTCGCCCAGCATCCCCGGGGAGTCTCCGGGGAGCAGGTCGGCGAGGCGATCGACCTGCTCAACTGGCTGGCGGACGACCACTTCACGTTCCTCGGGTACCGGCAGTACCGGCTGACCGGCCAGGAGGGGGGCGGCGGCCGGGCTCATGCTCGTCGAGGAGCCCGGCAGCGGGCTGGGCCTGCTGCGCTCGGAGCGTCCCGAGTCGGGGTCGTTCTCCGAGTTGCCCCCGACCGTCCGGCAGAAGGCGCTGGAGCCGCGCCTGCTGATCGTCACCAAGGCGAACCGCCGGTCGACCGTGCATCGCCCCGTCTACCTCGACTACGTCGGGGTGAAGATGTTCGACCGCACCGGACGCGTCGTGGGCGAGCACCGGTTCATCGGGTTGTTCTCCGCCTCGGCGTACACCCAGACCGTCGAGGGCATCCCGGTGATCGACCGGAAGGTCCGACGGGTCCGTGAGGTCCTCGGGTTCAGCCGCGGCTCGCACGGCGGCCGGGACCTCATGGCGTTCCTGGAGACCTTCCCCCGCGACGAGCTGTTCGCAATCGACTCCGATGAGCTGGCCACCGTCGCGGAGGCGGCCCTGAACCTCAAGGAGCGTCGGGCGACCAGGCTGTTCGTCCGGCGCGACACCTATGAGCGCTTCCTGTCGTGCCTGGTGTACCTGCCCCGTGACCGCTACACGACCGACGTGCGCCTGCAGATCCAGCAGGTCCTGATGGACGCCGTCGGCGGGGCCAGCGTCGACTACACCGCGCGGGTCACGGAGTCGGTGCTCGCCCGCCTGCACATCGTGGTCCGCATGGCCCGGGGACGGTCGGTCCCCGAGGTCGACGCCGAGGCGCTCGAGGCGCGGATCGCCGAGGTGGTCCTGTCCTGGGACGACGAGCTGTCGATCGCCCTCGTGGCGGCCTCGTCGGAGGCCGACGCCCATGCGCTGCTGCTCGGATACCCTGAGGGGTTCCCCCAGGCCTACCGGGCAGTCACCTCCACTGCGGAGGCTGTCGCCGACCTGTCCGAGATTGCGCAACTGACCCCGCAGTCACCCCTGCGGGTGTCGCTGCAGCCGGCCGCCGAGGCCAGCGGTGAACAGGCCAACGCCCGGTTGAAGCTGTACTCGCTGATGGACATCTCGCTGGCCGAGGTGCTGCCCGTGCTGTCCAGCCTGGGCGTCCAGGTGGTCACCGAGCAGCCCTTCAGGCTGGTGCGCTCGGATGCCCAGGGTGCCCCCGGTGGGGCCTTCATCTTCGACTTCGGGCTTCACGCCACCGGGTCGGCGCGGCTCGGCGGGGTCCGGCGGATGTGGGAGCAGGCGTTCCTCGCCTGCTGGCGGGGCCAGGCTGAGGCCGATGGGTTCAACGGGCTCGTCGCCGAGGCGGGCCTGGACTGGCAACGGATCTCCGTGCTGCGGGCCTACGCCCGCTACCTGCGCCAGACCGGGTCGGCGTTCAGCCAGGCGTACATCGAGAACGCGGCCCTGGCCAACCCCAAGATCGCCAGCCTCCTGGTGCAGCTCTTCCATGCGCGGTTCGACCCGGACCTGGTGGCCGACCGGGCCGTGCGAGCCGATGACCTGCGCACGCAGATCACCCGCGCGCTCGACGACGTGGTCAGCCTCGACCAGGACCGGATCCTGCGCTCGTTCCTGGACCTCATCCGCGCCACCCTGCGCACCAACCACTTCCAGCCGGACCGGCCCGCGCTGGCGATCAAGCTCGAGCCGGCGCACATCCGCGAGCTCCCCGAGCCGCGGCCGAAGTACGAGATCTGGGTCTGCTCGCCGCGCGTGGAGGGCGTGCACCTGCGGTTCGGGAAGGTGGCACGCGGCGGACTGCGCTGGTCGGACCGTCGGGAGGACTTCCGCACCGAGGTCCTCGGGCTGGTCAAGGCCCAGGCGGTCAAGAACGCCGTCATCGTCCCGGTCGGCGCCAAGGGCGGCTTCTTCGCCAAGCAGCTGCCGGATCCGGGGCTGGACCGCGACGCCTGGATGGCCGAGGGGATCGGCGCCTACAAGGTGTTCGTCGGGTCGCTGCTCGACCTCACCGACAACCTGGTCGGCCATGAGGTCGTCCCGCCGGAGCGCGTCGTCCGCCACGACGGTGACGACCCCTACCTGGTCGTGGCCGCGGACAAGGGGACCGCGACGTTCTCCGACATCGCCAACGGGGTCGCCGCCGAGTACGGCTTCTGGCTCGGGGACGCCTTCGCCTCCGGCGGGTCGGCGGGCTACGACCACAAGGCGATGGGCATCACGGCGCGCGGGGCCTGGGAGTCGGTCCGGGCGCACTTCCGGGTCGTCGGGCCCGACATCGACCTGACGACGTTCACTGCCGTGGGCATCGGCGACATGAGCGGTGACGTGTTCGGCAACGGGATGCTGCTGTCGCCGAACCTGCGCCTGCTGGCGGCCTTCGACCACCGGCACATCTTCGTGGACCCGGACCCGGATCCGGCGCGGTCCTTCGCCGAGCGCCAGCGGCTGTTCGCCCTGCCCCGCTCGTCGTGGGCCGACTACTCGGCCACGCTGATCTCGCCCGGAGGTGGGGTGTACCCGCGGACGGCGAAGTCCATCCCCGTGAGCGCCGAGGCCGCCGAGGCCCTCGGCATCGCCGACGGGGCGACCTCCATGGCGCCCAACGACCTCCTGCGCGCGATCCTGAAGGCCCCGGTGGACCTGCTCTGGAACGGCGGGATCGGCACGTACGTCAAGGCCTCCACCGAGTCGCAGGCAGACGTCGGCGACCGCGCCAACGACGCCATCCGGGTCAACGGCTCCGACCTGCGGGCGCGCGTCGTGGGCGAGGGCGGCAACCTCGGCCTGACCCAGCGCGGCCGGATCGAGGCAGCCCACGCCGGCGTGGCGCTGAACACGGATGCGATCGACAACTCGGCCGGCGTGGACACCTCCGACCACGAGGTGAACATCAAGATCCTGCTCGACCGGGTTGCCGCCGCCGGCGACCTGGACCCCGCGGAGCGCGACCCCCTCCTGCAGTCGATGACCGACGAGGTGGCGGCGATGGTGCTGCAGGACAACATCGACCAGAACATCCTGCTCACGTTCGAGGCCCACCACGGACAGGCGATGGTCCCGGCGCTCGGACGGCTCATCCGCAGCCTCGAGCGGACCGCCGGGCTCGACCGCGGGCTGGAGGCTCTGCCCGACGACGCCACGCTCGCGACGATGGTCCTCGAGGGGCGCGGCCTGACCAAGCCGGAGCTGGCGGTGCTGATCGCCTACACCAAGCTCGACCTCAAGGAGGCGCTGCTGGAGTCCTCGGTCCCCGATGAGGACTTCGCGGCGACGTGGATGTACGGGTACTTCCCCGACGTCCTGGCCCGGCGCTGCGCCGCTCACCTGGACTCCCACCCGCTGCGCCGCCAGATCATCGCGACCGGGCTGGTCAACGAGCTGGTCAACCGGGGCGGGATCACCTACGCCATGCGCGCCGCGGAGGAGTCCGGTGCCGCCCCCGCGGAGGTCGCGCGTGCCTTCAGCGTGACCTGTGGCGTGTTCGACCTGCCGGACCTGTGGGACCGCATCGACTCCCATGGCGGGGTGGTGCGCACGGCCGCCCTGAACTCGCTGCGCAGTGAGGTGCAGCGGCTGCTGGACCGCTCCACGCGCTGGCTGCTGCAGACCCGCGGCGGGAAGCTGGACGTGCCGGCGGAGATCGAGCGGTTCCGGGCCACGGTCGCCGACCTGGCCGGGCAGATCCCGGGGCTCCTGGTCGGCGTCGAGCGCGAGCGGCTCGACCGACGTGTCTCGGACTTCGTCGCGGCCGGTGCCCCCACCGACCTGTCGGCCGAGGTGGCCGCCCTGCTCGACGTGTTCTCCCTGCTGGACATCGTGGAGGTGTCCCAGCGCACCGGGGAGGACCCGGCGAGCGTGGCGACGCTGTACTTCACGATCTCCGAGCGCTACGAGGTGGACCGGTTCCTCGGTCGGATCACCGCGCTCCCGCGGGCCGACAGGTGGTCGTCGCTGGCCCGTTCGGCGCTGCGCAGCGACCTCTACGGGGCCCTGGCCTCGCTGACCTCGAGGGTGGTGCGGGCCACACCCGACGGCGGCGAGCCGATCGACCGGGTCACGACGTGGGAGGAGCGCTACGCGGAGGGCCTGGGCCGAGCGAGGGCAACCCTGGCCGAGATCGGCGCCCAGGAGAGCTTCGACCTGGCCACCCTCTCAGTGGCGCTGAGGGTGATCCGCACACTGGCAACACAAGGCGGCTGACGCGCCGCCACCGCGAATCGCGTCGGGTCTGCTGGGTGTGACCCGGGATCGCGTCGGCTCTCGACCGACGCGATCCGCTCGAACCCGACGCGATCTGAGGGGTCGGGCGCGGCGGTAGGCTTGTGGCTCGTGGCACTTGACTTCTCCGTGGCCGTTGCTGAGCTGGAGACCACCCTGTCCAGCATCGAAGCGGTCCTGGACCTCCCCGCGATGCGCTCGGAGGTCGCCGAGCTCGAGGCCCAGGCCTCCGCGCCGGATCTCTGGGACGACCCCGCGGCCGCGCAGAAGGTCACCTCCCGGCTGTCGTTCGTCCAGGGCGAGCTGCGCAAGGTGTCGGCCCTGCGCCAGCGCCTCGACGACCTGCCCATCCTCGTCGAGCTGGCCGAGGGGGAGAGCGACGCGGACTCCCTGGCTGAGGCGGAGAAGGAACTGGTGGACCTCGAGAAGGCCGTGGCCGAGCTCGAGGTCCGGACGCTCCTGGCCGGCGAGTTCGACATGCGCGAGGCGCTGGTGACCATCCGCTCGGAGGCCGGTGGTGTGGATGCCGCCGACTGGGCCGAGATGCTGCTGCGCATGTACACGCGCTACTGCGAGCGCCACGACTGGCCCTTCGAGGTCTACGACATCTCCTACGCGGAGGAGGCGGGCATCAAGTCCGCGACGTTCGCCGTCAAGGCGCCCTACGCCTACGGGACCCTGTCGGTCGAGCAGGGCACCCACCGGCTGGTGCGGATATCGCCGTTCGACAACCAGGGCCGCCGGCAGACGTCCTTCGCCGCCGTCGAGGTCCTGCCCGTCACCGAGCAGACCGATCACATGGACATCCCCGAGAACGAGATCCGGGTCGACGTCTTCCGCTCGTCGGGCCCCGGTGGGCAGAGCGTGAACACCACGGACTCGGCCGTGCGGATGACCCACATCCCGACCGGGATCGTGGTGTCCTGCCAGAACGAGAAGTCCCAGATCCAGAACCGCGCAGCCGCGCTCCGGGTCCTCGAGGCCCGACTGCTCGAGCGCCGCCGGATCGAGGAGCGCGCGGCGATGGACGCGCTCAAGACCGACACGTCCGGCTCGTGGGGCAACCAGATGCGCTCCTACGTGCTGCACCCCTACCAGATGGTCAAGGACCTGCGCACCGAGTACGAGACCGGCAACACCTCGGCGGTGCTCGACGGTGAGATCGATGAGTTCATCGAGTCGGGGATCCGCTGGCGTCGTCAGGGTGGCGGCCTGACCTCAGCGGCGGCCCCTGCGCGACGCTCGGCGGGGGATGCGCCCCAGTGCGTCCACCCGCCCGTAAACTGGCGACGCGGCCGCGGATCCGATCGGCGGCCAGCCGTCGGAGGGGAGTTGTGCGTGATTCGCTTTGCGAACGTCACCAAGCACTACCCCACGCAGATGCGCCCCGCGCTCGACGACGTCAGCCTGGAGATCACCAAGGGTGAGTTCGCCTTCCTCGTCGGCGCGTCGGGGTCGGGCAAGTCCACCTTCCTGAGGCTGGTGCTGCGCGAGGACCGGCCCACGTCGGGCGGGGTGTTCGTCGCCGGCAAGGACCTGAGCCGCATGCCCAACTGGAAGGTCCCGCACCTGCGCCGCCAGATCGGGGCAGTGTTCCAGGACTTCCGCCTGCTTCCCAACAAGACCGTCTACCAGAACGTCGCCTTCGCGCTGCAGGTCATCGGCCGGCCGAGTGCCCACATCCGCAAGGTGGTTCCCGAGGTCATCGACCTCGTGGGCCTCGCGGGCAAGGAGGGCCGCTACCCCGACGAGCTGTCCGGCGGGGAGCAGCAGCGCGTGGCCGTGGCCCGCGCGTTCGTCAACCGCCCCATGATCCTGATCGCCGACGAGCCCACCGGGAACCTCGACCCGGCCACGAGCGTGGGCATCATGCGCCTGCTCGACCGGATCAACCGGACCGGGACCACCGTCGTGATGGCCACCCACGATGCGGCGGTCGTCGACCAGATGCGCAAGAGGGTCATCGAGCTCGAGAACGGCGCGATCGTCCGCGACCAGTCGCGCGGCGTGTACGGGGTTTCGCGATGAGGCGCAGCGGCCCGATCGGGGGGCCCCCGTGCGCGTGAGATTCGTGCTGGGCGAGGTCTTCACCGGGATCCGGCGCAACCTGACGATGACGATCGCCGTGGTCATCACGGTGGCCGTGTCGCTGGCGCTGTTCGGTGCGGGGCTCATGGTCCGCTCGCAGGTCGACCTCATGAAGGACTACTGGTACGACAAGGTCCAGGTGTCGATCTACCTCTGCGGATCCACCTCGGAGGTGATCTCGTGCGCGGAGGGCCCGGTCACCCAGGCCCAGCGTGAGGAGATCCGTGCGGACCTCGAGTCGCTGCAGCCGTTGGTCGAGGAGGTCTACTACGAGTCGTCCGCGGAGGCCTTCGAGCGGTTCTCCGAGCAGTTCAAGGATGCGCCGATCCTGTCCAACATCACCCCGGACCAGATGCCCGAGTCCTTCCGCGTGAAGCTGTCGGATCCGACCAAGTACGACGTCGTGGCCAGCGCGTTCATCGGTCGCCCCGGCATCGACTCCGTGAACGACCAGCGCCGGGTCCTGGACAAGCTGTTCGCCATCCTCAACGGCTTCCAGACCGGCGCCCTGGTGATCGCGGGGATGATGCTGCTGGCGACGGTGCTCCTCGTGGCCAACACGATCCGCGTGGCCGCCTTCTCGCGGCGCAGGGAGACCGGCATCATGCGGCTGGTCGGCGCCTCGAACTTCTACATCCAGCTGCCGTTCCTCCTCGAGGCGGCGCTGGCTGCGATGGTGGGAGCCCTGGTGGCGATCGGGCTCCTGGCGATGCTCAAGGCGGTGCTCGTCGACGGGGTGCTGACACCCAGCTTCCAGTTCACCAGCTTCGTCGGATGGGATGTCTGGGCCCAGGTGTCGGTGATCGTGTTCTTCACCGGGGTGACCCTGGCGTCGGTGGCGGCGCTGATCACGCTGCGCCGCTACCTGCGGGTCTGACGCCCGCTCAGGATGGGGCACGCGCTGGTCGATGACGTGGACACGGACCCATCGCGCGGTACGCTGGAAGGTACGTCCGCGCGCGCGGGCGCATGGGGCATGAGGGGTGGGCAGATGCGGGCAAAGCGGGCAGTGGCCCTTGCCACCGCGATCATGCTCGCCCTCGGGCTCGCCTCCCTCGGGCCGGCGTCGGCTGACCCCGAGGACGACAAGAAGAAGGTCGATGCCGCTGTCGCGGCGGCCGGTGACGACCTGCGGGCGGCCAACGCCGAGGTGGAGAAGGCGATCGCGGACCTGCAGGAGGTCCGCCAGCTCCTCCCCGCCGCGCGCAAGGAGCTCGCCGAGGCGCGTGAGGCCGCGTCGGTCGCCGAGGAGGCCGACCGGGCCGCCCAGGCTGAGCTGGAGCAGGCGACCGCGGCCGCGATCCGCGCCGAGCAGGAGCGCGCTGAGGTCGAGTTCCAGATCCAGGACCTCCAGAGCCGGGTGGGCAACCTCGCCCGCGCCGTCTACCAGAACGGCGCGTTCGCCGACTTCGACCTGCTGATCACCGCGCAGTCGCCGACCGACCTCTCCGATCGCGCCCAGGCCCTCGACGCGGTCTCCCGCGCCAACAACCAGACCCTGTCCCAGATGGCCGGCATCCGCGCCGAGCTCGCACTCAAGGAGGCGCGGCTCGAGGTCCTGCGCCAGGAGGTCGACGACAAGCGCCAGCAGGCAGCCATCGCATTGAGCGAGGCCAACATCGCCCGGGACCGTGCCGCGGCTGCCAAGTTGAAGGTCGACCTCCTCGTGGCGCAGAAGGCCACCGCCCTCGATGTTGCGGCCTCGGAGCGTGCGAAGGTCCTCAAGCAGTACAAGTCGGTCCAGGCTGAGCAGCAGCGCATTGCCGCGCTCCTGGCCAAGCAGGCGGCGGCTGAGGCTGCCCGGCTGGCCTCGGGCGGCTCCCTGAGCTTCACCCCCACCGACGTCGAGGGCTTCGCCTGGCCGATCGAGGGTGTCCGGGTCGGGCAGGGCGTCGGGCCGCGCATCCACCCGGTCTACGGCTACCGCTCGTGCCACACCGGAGTCGACCTGGGCGCGCCGAGCGGCACCCCGATCCGGGCCACGGCCGCCGGAATCGTCGTCATCAACGCCACCGGCGGTCCGTACGGCAACCACACCCTGATCTCGCACGGCAACGGGCTCTTCTCGATGTACGCCCACCAGTCGCGGTTCGGCGCCGAGGAGGGGCAGACGGTGAAGAAGGGCGACGTCATCGGGTACGTCGGCAGCACCGGTTACTCCACCGGTCCGCACCTGCACTTCGAGATCCACGTCGGTGGGACGCCGTACGACCCCCTGGGCTGGTTCGGTGCGAAGAAGGAACCGGTTTCCTGCTGATGCCGCGGGAGCAGGGGCGGCGGCTGGTCGCCCAGAACAAGAAGGCTCGCCACGACTACCACATCGACGCGACGTGGGAGGCGGGGATCGTCCTCGTGGGCACCGAGGTGAAGTCGCTGCGCGCCGGACGAGCCAGCATCGTCGACGCGTTCGCGCAGTTCAGCGACGGCGAGCTCTACCTGCATGGGCTGCACATCCCGGAGTACACCCACGGCACGTGGACCAACCACGCCCCCGGCGCGTGCGCAAGCTCCTGATGAAGCGCGCGGAGCTCGACCGGCTCGAGCGCAAGCTCAAGGAGAGCGGCTACACGCTGGTGCCCTTGTCGCTGTACTTCAAGGACGGCTACGCCAAGGTGGAGATCGCCCTGGCCCGCGGCAAGAAGGCCTACGACAAGCGCCAGACCCTCGCCGAGCGCGACGCCAACCGCGACATCGCCAAGGAGATGGGCCGTCACCTCAAGGGCCGCACGTAGTCGGAGCCTCAGTCCGGGCACTGTCGGGCGTTGGCCTATGTCAGGCGCGACCGCTACTCTGGAGGTGCCGGTTCGCCGGTGACAACTCAACAGGGGGGTGACAGGTTTCGACGTCGGCTGTGGTCGACGGGAGAAGCGGGCCGAGGATGGCAGTTATCTCGAGAACGACCTGCCAAAAAACAATTGCGAACACCAACGCAAATGTCGCGCAGCGCGACATGGCCCTCGTGGCCTGAGCTGTAAGCGACCGGTGGACCGGGGGCGTCTCCGCCCCGAATCCGCCGTCATTGAGGAGACTCACCAACTCACCCGGTAACGGGGTGGGACGGAACACCTAACAGTTGCTGGACCGTGTTACCGCGCAGTGCCACACGAAGCGCGGAGGTTGAGAACACAACAGCGTGGCTGCGCCCGGAGAAGACCCTGAGAGACACCGATGGACCCGGGTTCGATTCCCGGCACCTCCACTGACTGACTGACTGATTCACCCCAGTCCGGCACTTCGGCCGCCGATCACTTCGAGTGTTGGCGTCTCTGTGAAGGTTACGTGCTGTAGGCGGGTGCGATGAGTGACCAGAAGGCCTCGTCGATCTTGCCGGCGACTGCCTGCTCATGATGGCCGGTCGCGGGATCGGTCCACACCTGGTACACGACGACAAGTTCGCGGTTGGGGATCACGAGGATCCGCTGCCCGCCGTTGCCGAAGGCGGCGTAGATCGGGTCCCCGTCGATCTGGTCGACCCACCACAGGTAGCCGTATCCGCCGCCGCCGCCCCTTGTCGGCTCGCTTCGTGGTGGCGTCATGGACCCAGTCCGCGGGTATGACCCGTTGGCCCTCCCAGACGCCGTCGTGGAGGTAGAGCATGCCGAGCTTGGCCATGTCCTGGGCGCGCAATCGCAGCCCGTAGCCACCGGCGTTGACTCCCTGCGGATCAACCGCCCACCCGAGTCCGGCACCGTCGAGCGCGTCCGGATCGTTGATGTCCGGCTCCGTCGCCGGGGTGCTGGGGATCCCGAGTGGGTCGAACAGCTTCGCGCGGGCGTAGTCCAGGACGTGCATGCCCGTCGCTTCTGTCAGGACTGCCGCTGCGAGATGGGCGCTGTTGCTTGAGTAGTACCAGGTGTCTCCCGGGTCAAACGTCTGCTTGGTGAGTATGTCCGCCACCCAGTCGGTGGCCGTGTCTCCGAGAATGGGTTCCGGGTCGTCATCGTTGAAGCCGCCCATCATGGTCAGCAACTGTTCGAGGGTCGTCTTGGCCACGGTTTCAGTCATGTCACCTGCCCGGTCGGGCAGCAACTCGGCAAGGGTGGCGTCGACACCGCGGATGGTCCCGTCAGCGATCGCGATTCCGATCAGGGTGCTGATCACGCTCTTCGTGACTGAGAAGATGTGGTGATAGTCGCTCGGACCCGACTGGAAGTACCGCTCATACGCGGTCCGCCCCTGGGCGAGCACGATCACTGAGCGAAGGTCTTTGTACTCGGCGGAAGCGAATTCCTTGTCCAGCGCCGTCGCAAGACCCCGATCCACGGTCAGCTCGGGTTCCGAGGTGGCCGGAGGAAGCAGCGGGCCGAGCGCGACCGGCGACGCGGAAGGCTCGGTAACCTCTGGCAGGGCCGCCCCGGTGCAGCCTCCCGCGAGAAGGATCAAGACCAGCGCAGCGGCCGCCCCGGCGGTTCGGTGACGAATGCGATCGATCACGGAATCCCCTCGGAAGTCATCGAAGCCGCGAGAAACGAAGTCAGGCTAGCGTCGCCCCGCACGCCCCTACAAGGGGTGCACCAGACCCCGAGGCGATGAGGACTCACCGACGATGGGGGAGTCTCGTCGGGCTGACCCGACACCTTGAGTGGACGGCGCCGGGCCCAGCGGTGGTGGTCAGTCTGGGGGTTCTTGACCCGATAACTCAGGTGTGCCTTACTTGGCCGAGGACTCCTTGGACGAGGTGCGGGATGACTGCGAGTCAGGTGCGTTCGGGCTCCACTGGTGAGACTGAGTCTCGCAGGCGTCTCGCCTGGGTGATCGCGGTCGTGGTCGGTTCCCTTCTGGCCGGCGCGTGCACCAACGGGCGCGGCGTGGACGCGACAGAGTCGGAGGGGTCCTCGAACGGAGTAGGGCAGACCGCGTCGGCGCAGGCTCCCGCCGGCCCCGAATCGGCGTCGGCGGACTTGGTGCCGCTGCTACCCGCTGCCGCTACCTCGGCGGATCGTCAGGTCGACCAAGAGGTGGCGGCGGCACTCGAGGCGAGGTTCGCCACGCAGGGCTACCGCCAGCTGCGCTCCGCCCTGGTGCTGGCCGACGGCCGGACGGTCCTTGAGCGGTACTACCCGAGCGGGCAGTCCGACTACCACCACGTCTGGTCGGTGACGAAGAGCGTGGTGTCCACCCTGATCGGGATAGCGATTGCCCAGGGGAAGCTGCAGGGTGTCGAGCAGACCCTCGAGGAACTGCTTCCGGCCCATGCCCCCACCATGCCCCCGGCGGTGGCAGGAACCACCTTGGAGCAGGTCCTGACTATGACCGGAGGCTTCGGAGGTGACCCGGGCCAGCTCCCCACGCCGGTCACGGACTGGGTTGCCGAGATCCTCAGCAAGCCATACTCGAAGCCTGGGCAGGGGTTCCACTACGCGAACGGGGGGTCACACCTGCTGTCCGCGATCCTGGTCCAGGCGACGGGGATGTCGACGCTGGACTACGCCCGGGAGGTGCTGTTCGACCCCCTCGGGATCCCCACCACCCCGGCGGCCCAGCCGACTGCCACCGTCGAGGACTGGGAGGCCTTCGACGAGTCCTTCGAGGCAGCCGACTTCGCCTGGGCGGTGGACCCCCAGGGCATCCACACCGCGCCGTACGGACTGCGCCTACGCGCGCAGGACCTGGCCAAGATCGGCCTGCTGTACCTCAAGAAGGGGCGATGGCAGGACCAGCAGCTGGTACCAGAGGACTGGGTCCGCGAAGCGACCAGGGCCCAGGTGGACACCGGTGGCGGGTACTCGCCCGAGTACGGCTACCAATGGTGGGTCACCACCGCGGATGGGGCGCCGGCGTACGCCGCACTCGGCAGCGGCGGCCAGGTCCTCGAGGTCGTGCCCAGCCGTGACCTCGTCGTCGTGTTCCAGTTCGACGGCGCGGCCGGCGGTCTTGGGCGGATGCTGCCCTTGGTGGAGACCCTCATCGCCCCGGCCTACAAGCAATGACGCCGCAGTCGCAGCGTCCGATGTGATCGTTTACGGGCAGCTCAACCTCCGTGAGACCGCTGCAACGCCGCTTCCACGGCTCGGCGAGACCGCCTACGAGTACCGGGTAGACTGGGGGAGGAGTCGACCATGCGACCCGGTTGTGGCGCGTGACCGCGCTACTGCTTGGTGATCCGCCCTTCGACGACGGGTCCGACTGGTGAGTTGGCGGTGACGTAGTCTGCCGCCACCTGCAGGAGGTCGTCTCCTGGTTGTTGGACGTTGGTGCCCTGCGTGAAGACGGTGTAGCCGTCTCCGCCGGTGTACATGAAGTCGTTCGTGACGAGGCGCACCGTGTCGCCGGGTCCGATCGGGGTCTGCGGGCCACTGATGCCCTGTGGCGTCTTCCACATGCCGGTCACCACTGGGGTGGTGCCGTTGCACGTGTAGGTGGCCTTGATGCCCGAGATCTGTGGGAACCGGCCGGTCGCGATCGCCGGGTTGCAGACGGGCGAGAAGCCATTGAGGAAAGCCTGCTCGAGCTGGGCCCCGGTATACGTCGCGATGACGGTCCGGTTGCCGAACGGCAGCACGGAGAACATCTCACCCCAGGTGATCTCGCACGGCTGCTCGCCAGCCGTCGGGGGGTGCAGTTGACGTCGGCGCGTAGGCCGCCGGAGTTGGTGTAGGCGGCGTCGATGTCGGGGTACTTGCCGCGCATCGCGTCGGCCACCATGTTGCCCATCGCTGACTCGAGCAGCCGGGTCGGGGCGCGCTTGATGTCGAACTGCTGGGTGCCGATGACCTTGTTGCGCAGGACTGCGGTCTGGGCGTTGGCGTCGTCGACGATCGCCTGGACGTCGGCCCGCTTGGCCACGCCGAGGTTCTTGGCGACCCGGGTGGCCGTCCCCGCCCACGCGACGTCGCCGTCGCGGACCATCAGTTGGGCGACCGAGTAGCTGGCGCCGGCGTTGAGCCCCTCCGCCACGGCGATGTGACCCTGTTGGAAGTTGGCCACCCGATGGGTGTGCCCGGCCAGCACGAGGTCCACCGTGGTGTCCTGCAGCTGGTCGACGATGCCCACGATCGGACCGTCCCACGGCGCCGGAGGGGTGCCATCCACGGCGTTCTGGCCGAGGGTGGCGCCCTGGTGGATGACGACCACCTGGACGATGACCCCGAGATCCTTGAGGCGCTGGGACTCGGCGGCGATCGCCTGGGCCTCGGGCTGGAACGTCAGCCCCGCCGTGGCACCGGCGCTGACCAGCTCCGGGGTCTCGGTCAGCTCAGCGCCGATGACCCCGACCTGGGTCCCGTTGACGGTGAAGACCTTCGAGGGCTCCAGCCACGCGGGGACGCTCGCCGGTCGCATCCTCGATCACGTTCGTGGCCAGGAACGGGAACTCCGCTCGGGCGATGTGCTGCTGCAGCCGCGGGATCCCATAGTCGAACTCGTGGTTGCCCAGGGAGGTCGCGTCCAGGCCCCAGGCGTTCTCCACGTCGATGGCCGGCTTGTCCTCCAGGAGCCCGGAGTTGGCAGGGGAGGCCCCGACGTTGTCACCTGAGGCCAGCAGCAGGCCGGGACCGGGCAGCGCCGCCAACTCCTCATCGAACATCGTGGCCAGCTGGGCCGCCCCGCCGACCGGCGCGTTGATCCCGTCGATGGGCACGGTTGTCTGCTCGAGCTGGCCGTGGAAGTCGGTCAGCCCCACGATCGACACCGGCTTGACGCTGGGGCCGCCCTTGACCACGTCGGTCAGGACCCGGCCCTGGCTGTGCTGCGGCTCCGGGACGCCGAGGATGAACGCGAGGGTCGGCGCGAGGTCGAGGGTGCTGGCCGTCACCTGGCCCTTGGCGATCCCCGCGCCACCTGCGAGGAAGGTTGCCCGCATGTTGATGTTGGCGTCGAGGTCCTGGACATCGGGCACGTAGCCGTGCTGGCCGAAGAACGCCGATCGCGCCACGAGCGTGCCCGGGGTGGCCGCGTCGAACTGGTAGGGCGGGTAGGCGAAGACCACGAGGTCACCGGTGCGGGTCGGGTGGGCCATGTCCGAGGTCGAGTTGGGGCCGTTGGGGATGTAGCGGGCCTCGGCCTTGGTGTAGGTGCGGTCGATGAGCTTCCAGCCCTCCGGTTGCCCGTCCCCGGTCCAGTCGTTGGGGTCGGTCAGTGCCAGGAACGCGGCCTTGATCTGGTCGACGGTCGCCGCCTCCTGGTTGGCCGGCACCTGCTGGAGTCCGCCGCCGGCCGGGTCCCGACCGGCGAGGTTGAGGTAGACCTGCAGGGCACCGCCGGCGAAGCACGCCTTCGCCTTACCGATGGTCTCGCCCGTCGCAGGTCGGCAGTTGGAGGTCTGGGGCTTCGAGAGCAGGCCGAGGTCCACTAGAACCTTGCTAGCATCGATCGCCAGGAACTGTGGGGCGAAGCCGTGGTCGGAGGCGACGAACGTCGTCGGGTCGCGACCCATCAGCGAGCGGGCGAGGGTCAGCGTTGCGTCCGCACCCCGATAGGCCTCGCGTAGAAACGCCCTGCGGGCAGCGACCCGGCCGTCCGGGGTGCCGTTGACCTCGACATCGTCATACGCCGGGTTCCGCACACCCCCCGGCAGCTTCGGTGAGACCAGGCCCAGGAACTGGTGCTGGAACTCGTCAGTCGTCGGATAGCCGGCCAGGAGCAGGTCGGGTTTGTAGGTCCTCACGACGTACTCGAGCATGGGCTTGTTCGACGTCGACCAGTAGAGCCCCTGCTGGGCGTAGGTCTCCTCGCTGACGATCCCAGCCTCAAGGATCGCGAAGTCCGCGGCCGTCGAGGTCGGGAACTTCTGCGCGAGGTACTCCTCGAAGTCGCCGCTGAACCCGGGCTCACCTGGCCACCCCGCCCAGGTTGCAGTGGCGCGGGACACCGAGGTGTGGAACAGCCGGACCTTTGACAGGTCGGCGGTCAGCTCCTCGACCTTGACCAGCATCCCAGCCGTCTTGCCGTCGAGCGCGCCACCGGCGATCTTGACCTTGACGTCGGCCCACTGGCCCTTCTTCAGGGTGCCGACAGCGTCGGGTGCGGCCCCGCTCTTCGAGGTCGAGAGCAGGACCGTGTCGTAGTCGACCTTGCTGTTGTCGGCCGAGTCGAAGAGGTAGGCGTTCAGGCCGTATTTGTCGGTCCCGGCGTCGAGCACGCGCAGGCGCATCTCCTGCGGCGGGGAGTAGCTGGCCGGCACATTGCTCCAGCCGCTGGCCGGCGCGGGCCCCGCACCGGCGAACGGGGCCTGCCCGGCGAACCCGGCCGGGTGATCGAACTGCAGCCCGAACGAGGCGACGAACGCCGCGTTGTCAGCGGGGGTGATGTAGTTCGTGGCCACCCCGCGGCCGGAGAAGAAGCTCCGGAAGTCGATCGTCGGGCCGGTGATGGCGCCGTTGCGCCCACCGGCCCACTCGACCTGCGCGACCTTCAGACCACCGCGCTCCGCGCTCTGCGCGATCGTCTCGGCCTGCAGGACTCCGGCGTCGAAGGACCCGGTGCGGTTGCCGAATGGGGCCCCATTCCGGTGGAACGTGTTGTTCGTGGAGCCCGTCACCCCCGGCGAGGCCCCGGTCGCGAGACTGTACCAACCGGCCCCCGTGTTCGCCGGCGCCTGCGTCAGCAGCCCGTTGCCCGCGGCGCTCGTGCCCTTCCTCAGGAATGAGGCCATCGTCGGCAGTTCGCCGGCTGCGGCGTACTGCAACACGAGATCCTGTCGCAGTCCGTCGGCGGCGAAGAACACAGCCCCCCCGCCGCTACCTGCGCTGGGCACACTCGGGCTAGCAGCACTGGCAGCAACCGGTCCGAGGCCAGCGACCAGCGCGGCCGACACGACGAGGACAGAAACGCGGGGGACGCGCGAGCGACGGATCACCACGACTGAACCTCCTGGGGCACATCAAGCCACGCCGGAGCCGGCGGTGCCACGAACGTAGAGGGCAGTCACGCAGCACGTCAATGCCTGGACCCAC
>CAWEVG010000014.1:0-37674 GCA_963812395.1 uncultured Actinomycetes bacterium | reverse complement strand
TATCTGTCGAAGGATGCCCGAAGAGGTCCGAGCCCACACGGGACCAAGGTCCCTGATCGCCCGACCGCCCGTGGACGCGTCTGCGGCCCTGCCGACCCGGGTCTAGAATCAGCGCCGAATCCCCCACGTCCCCGAGGTGCCCGATGCCCGACCACGCCCACGATGCCGACGTCATCGTCGTCGGCGCCGGGCCGGCCGGGTCGGCCACCGCGCACCGCCTGGCCACGCGCCGGGCGCGACGTCCTGCTCCTGGAGAAGGCCGCGTTCCCCCGGGACAAGGTGTGCGGCGACGGCCTGACCCCGCGTGCGGTCCGGTCCCTGATCGACATGGGCGTGGACATCTCGCCGGAGAAGGGCTGGGCCCGCAACAACGGCCTGCGGATCGTCGCCAACGGCCGCACCTACGAGCTGCCCTGGCCCGAGCTCGACCGCTTCCCGAACTACGGGCTGGTCCGCGCGCGGATGGAGCTCGACGAGATCCTCGCCCGGCATGCGGCCGCCGCCGGCGCCCGCCTGGTCGAGCGCACCAAGGTCCTCGAGCCGACCCGCCACGAGCGCACCGGCCGCGTCACCGGCGTCGTCGCCCAGCCCGTGGACGACCGTGGCCGCGCCGCCGGCCCCCGGGTCACCTACCGGGCCCCGGTCGTGGTGGCCGCCGACGGCGTGAGCTCCCGGATGAGCGTCGCCATGGGCATCAGCCGCCGCGACGACCGGCCGATGGGCGTGGCCGTGCGCGCCTACGCCCCGAGCCCCCGAGCCGCCGAGCCGTGGATGGAGTCCCATCTCGAGCTGCGGTCCAACGGCGCGCTGCTGCCCGGCTACGGCTGGGTCTTCGGGTTGGCCGACGGCACGATCAACATCGGCCTGGGCATCCTGAACACCTCCGACGCGTTCGGCAACGTCGACTACCGCGACCACCTGCGCCGCTGGATGCGCGAGACCCCGGAGCACTGGGCGCTGCGCGAGCACGCCGACACGGTGAGGATCGGCGGCATGGCGCTGCCGATGGGCTTCAACCGGCAGCCGCACTACGCGAAGGGGATGCTCCTGGTCGGGGACTCCGGCGGCATGGTCAACCCGTTCAACGGCGAGGGCATCGACTACGCGCTGGAGGCCGGGGCGCTGGCCGGGGCGCGCATCGACGCCGCGCTGGCGGAGCCCCGGGCTGAGGGCCGCGAGATCCAGCTGCACGGCTACGCCGAGGACCTCAAGGCGCACTACGGCGGGTACTACACGCTGGGTCGCTGGTTCGTCCGGGCCATCGGCAACCCGAGTGTGATGAAGATCGCAACCACCTACGGGATGCCCGTCCCCGTCCTGCGGGAACTGGCCCTGAAGCTGATGGCCAACCTCACGGACACGGCCGATCCGGACCCCATGGACCGGCTGATCAACGTGCTGTCGCGGGTGACACCGGCAGCATGAGGACACCACGAGAGCGAAGGTGCCCCCCGGGGTGCCTAGGATGTGACCGCCTGAGCCGTGCCGGCACGGGCAGTCCGATGGGAGGACGGGTGCCACTGCCGTGAACGTCTACATGCCGATCCTCATCCTCGGACTCCTGGCCTTCGGCTTCGCGCTGTTCTCAGTCGCAGTCGCCGGGATCACCGGGCCCAAGCGCTACAACCGCGCGCGCCTCGACGCCTACGAGTGCGGCATCCAGCCCACCCCGATGCGCATCGGCGGCGGTCGGTTCCCGGTCAAGTACTACCTGACCGCGATGCTGTTCATCGTCTTCGACATCGAGATCGTCTTCCTCTACCCGTGGGCAGTCACCTTCGACTCGCTCGGGATCTTCGGGCTGGTGGAGATGCTGCTGTTCATCGCGACCCTGCTCGTCGCCTACATCTACGTGTGGCGGCGCGACGGACTGGAGTGGGACTGACATGGGACTCGAGGAACAACTCCCGTCGGGAGTCCTGCTGACCAGCGTCGAGCTGTTGGCCGGGTACGCGCGCAAGAGCTCGATGTGGCCGGCAACGTTCGGCCTGGCCTGCTGCGCCATCGAGATGATGGCCACGGGCAACGGTCGCTACGACCTGGCCCGGTTCGGCATGGAGGTCTTCCGCGGCTCGCCGCGCCAGGCCGACCTGATGATCGTGGCCGGGCGCGTGAGCAACAAGATGGCCCCGGTCCTGCGCCAGGTGTACGACCAGATGCCCGGCCCGAAGTGGGTCATCGCCATGGGCGTGTGCGCGTCCAGCGGCGGCATGTTCAACAACTACGCGATCGTCCAGGGCGTGGACCACATCGTCCCCGTCGACATCTACCTGCCCGGCTGCCCGCCGCGCCCGGAGATGCTCATGGACGCGATCCTCAAGCTCCACGAGCAGGTGATGGACTCCAAGCTCGGTTCGAACCGCGCCCGCCAGATCGCCGAGCTCGAGGCGGCGGCCCTCACCGCGCCGCCGACCATCGAGATGCGGGGGCTGCTGCGATGAGCGAGGGCAACCAGGTGGTCCCGGTCGGGGCCGTCGACCTGGGGCTGGACCCGGTCACCGACACCGTCGGCGTCCGGCAGGGCGCCTTCGGGGCGTCGGGGTCCGGGGACACCAGCGGCTTCGGCGGGCTCGTCCGCCCGATCGAGATGCCCGGTGCGAGCGAGAAGCCCTACGGCGGCTACTTCGACGCCGTGACCGAGGAGCTCGAGCTGGCGCTGGCCGATGCCGGCGTCCCGGCGGAGTCGGCCATCGAGAAGGTCGTCGTCGACCGCGGCGAGCTGACCCTCTACGTGCGCCGCGAGCACCTGCTGGCCGTCGCCGCCGAGCTGCGCGACGAGCCGGGCCTGCGCTTCGAGGTCTGCCACTCCGTGTCCGGCGTGCACTACCCCGCCGACACCGGCCGCGAGCTGCACGCGGTGATCCACCTGCTGTCGATGACCCACAGGCGGCGCATCCGCGTCGAGGTCACCTGCCCGGAGTCCGACCAGCACATCCCGTCGGTCACGGGCGTGTGGGCGTCGGCGGACTGGCACGAGCGCGAGACGTGGGACATGTTCGGGATCGTCTTCGACGGCCACCCCGCGATGACCCGGATCCTGATGCCCGACGACTGGCCGGGCCATCCGCAGCGCAAGGACTACCCGCTCGGCGGGATCCCCGTGGAGTACAAGGGCGCCACCATCCCCGCGCCCGACCAGCGGAGGTCGTACAACTGATGAGCACCACCTATGAGTCCGGCGAGGTGTTCGAGCCGGCCGCCGACGCCGGCCCCGACGACGCCCCCGGCTACGACACCACCGAGGGCCGGGTCTTCACCGTCTCCGGCGGCGACTGGGACAGCATCACCCTCGACCCGAGCGTGGCCAACGAGCGCATCGTGGTCAACATGGGCCCGCAGCACCCGTCCACCCACGGCGTCCTGCGGCTGATCCTCGAGCTCGAGGGCGAGAGCGTGCAGGAGGCCCGCTGCGGCATCGGCTACCTGCACACCGGCATCGAGAAGAACCTCGAGTACCGCAGCTGGACCCAGGGCACGACGTTCGTCACCCGCATGGACTACCTGTCCAGCTTCTTCAACGAGACCGCCTACAGCCTGGCGGTCGAGAAGCTGCTCGGGATCACCGACGACATCCCGGACCGGGCCACGGTCATCCGCGTCATCCTGATGGAGCTCAACCGGGTCGGCTCGCACCTGGTCTGCCTGGCCACCGGGGCACTCGAGCTCGGCGCGCTGACCGCGATGACGTTCGGCTTCCGCGAGCGCGAGCTGGTCCTCGACCTCTTCGAGCTGGTCACCGGCCTGCGGATGAACCACGCCTTCATCCGCCCCGGCGGCCTCGCCCAGGACCTGCCGGACAACGACGACAAGGGCCAGGACATGCAAGGTCCGCATCCAGCAGACGATCGACCTGCTGCGCCATCGGTTCAAGGACACCGCCAACCTGCTGGTCGACAACACCATCTGGATGGGCCGCACCTCGGGCATCGGCTACCTGGACCTCACCGGCTGCATGGCCCTGGGCGTCACCGGCCCGATCCTGCGCGCCACCGGCTACCCGTGGGACGCGCGCAAGGACATGCCGTACTGCGGCTACGAGCGCTACGAGTTCGACGTCCCCACCCAGAACACCTCCGACGCGTACGGCCGCTTCCTGATCCGCCTCGAGGAGATGGAGCAGAGCCTGAACATCGTCGAGCAGGCGCTGGAGTACCTGACGCCCGGCCCGGTGATGGTCGACGACCCGAAGATCGCCTGGCCCGCGCAGCTGGCCATCGGCACCGACGGCATGGGCAACTCCCTGGAGCACATCCGCCAGATCATGGGCACCTCGATGGAGGCCCTCATCCACCACTTCAAGCTGGTCACCGAGGGCTACAGCGTCCCGGTGGGCCAGGCCTACCAGGTGGTCGAGGCCCCGCGCGGCGAGCTCGGCGTGCACGTGGTGTCGCACGGCGGGACCAAGCCCTACCGCGTGCACTTCCGCGATCCGAGCTTCAACAACCTGCAGTCGGTGGCCGCCATGTGCGAGGGCGGCCAGGTGGCCGACGTCATCGCCGCCGTCGCCAGCATCGACCCCGTGATGGGAGGCGTGGACCGCTGATGTCCATCTCCGAGACGACCCGGACCGAGCTCGCCGAGCTCGCCGGTCGCTACCCCGAGGCGCGCTCGGCGCTGCTGCCGATGCTGCACCTCGTGCAGTCCGAGGAGGGCTACGTGAGCCCCGAGGGGATCGCCGCCTGCGCGCAGACCCTGGCGCTGAGCACCGCCGAGGTGGCGGCCGTGGCGACCTTCTACACGATGTACAAGCGCCGCCCGGCCGGCCAGCACCACATCGGCGTGTGCACCAACACGATGTGCGCCCTGCTCGGTGGCGACGCCGTCTGGGACGCCGTCAGCGCCCACGCCGGCGCCGGCCACGACGAGGTCAGCGAGAACGGCACGTTCGACCTCGAGCGCATCGAGTGCCAGGCCGCCTGCACGCACGCGCCCGGTGATGACCGTGGACTGGGAGTTCTTCGACCGGATGACCCCCGACGACGCGATCGCCGTGCTCGACGCCCTCGAGGCCGGCGAGGAGGTCCGCTCGACCCGGGGCCCGGTGGTCCGCGGGTTCAAGGCCGCCTCGCGCACGATCTCGGGCATCGACGACGACGGCCTGGCCGCCGAGGGCGGTGCGGCCGACGAGCTGATGGTGACCACCACCACCGCCGCCGCCGAGCGTGGCATCCCGGCTGCGACGGGGGCCCGCTCAGGCGACGGCCCGTCGGGAAGGGACGCTGACATGACGCTGACCCCGGTCCTGACCGCCCACTGGGACGAGCCCGACTCCTACACGATCGAGGCCTACCGCCGCCACGGCGGCTACGAGCAGGTGGCCCAGGGCTTCGAGATGGGCCCGGACGCGCTCATCGGGCTCGTCAAGGACTCCGGCCTGCGCGGCCGCGGCGGCGCGGGCTTCCCCACCGGCATGAAGTGGGGCTTCGTCCCCCAGGGCGACGGCAAGCCGCACTACCTCGTGGTGAACGCCGACGAGTCCGAGCCGGGTGCCTGCAAGGACATCCCGCTGATGCTGGCCAACCCGCACGCGCTGGTCGAGGGCTGCATCCTCACCTCGTACGCGATCCGCGCCAACTACGCCTTCATCTACGTCCGCGGCGAGGTCCCGCACGTGCACCGCCGGCTGCGCGCGGCCGTGCGCGAGGCCTACGCCGCCGGGTTCCTCGGCACGAACATCCAGGGCACCGGGTTCGACCTCGAGCTGATCGTGCACTCCGGCGCCGGTGCGTACATCTGCGGCGAGGAGACCGCGCTGCTCGACTCCCTGGAGGGCCGTCGCGGCCAGCCGCGCCTCAAGCCGCCGTTCCCCGCCGTGGCCGGCCTCTACGCCTCCCCGACGGTGGTCAACAACGTCGAGACCATCGCCAACGTGCCCTACATCGTGCGCAACGGTGCCGACTGGCTGCGTCAGTGGGGCACCGAGAAGTCCCCCGGCTTCAAGCTCATGAGCGTCTCGGGCCACGTGAAGCGCCCGGGCGTCTACGAGGTCGCGCTGGGCACCACGATGCGCCAGCTGCTGGAGTACGCCGGCGGGATGCGCAACGGCGGCGACCCGAAGTTCTGGCTCCCCGGCGGCTCGAGCGTCCCGATGCTCACCGCCGAGCACCTCGACCTCCCCCTGACCTACGAGGACATGGCCGCGGCCGGCACGATGCTGGGCACCGCCACCCCGATGGTCTTCGACGAGACCGTGTCCGTCGTCAAGGCCGTCACCCGCTGGCTGGAGTTCTACTCCCACGAGTCGTGCGGCAAGTGCACGCCCGTGCCGTGAGGGCACCGGCTGGATCGCCGGCACCCTGGAGAAGTTCGAGGCCGGCCACGGCAGCGAGCACGAGCTCGGGATGCTCGAGGAGATCTGCGGGCAGATCCTCGGCCGCTCGTTCTGCGCCCTCGGCGATGCGGCGGCCACCCCGTTCCCGGCAGCGCTCAAGCACTTCCCGGACGAGTTCCTGGCCGGGACGCACACGGCCGCCGATGCGGCCTTCAACCCGGCCGCCGCCACCGTCCTGCCCGCGGGAGCCACGCGATGACCGTCCCAAGCCAGCCCACCACCGCGACGGGCACGATGGCCACGCCATCCGCGGACCCGGAGGCCCCGGCCCCGGCGGCCCTGCCGCCGTCGGACCACGTGACCGTGGCGATCGACGGCATCGACGTCGTCGTCGCCAAGGGCACGCTGATCATCCGTGCCGCCGAGCAGGTCGGCATCGAGATCCCCCGGTTCTGCGACCACCCGCTCCTCGAGCCGGTCGCCGCCTGCCGGGCCTGCCTCATCGAGATCGAGGGCCAGCCCAAGCCGCAGCCGGCGTGCGCGATCCCCGTCGCCGACGGCATGCGGGTCAAGACCGCCGGCACCTCCGACATGGCGGCCACCGCCCAGCGCGGGGTCATGGAGTTCCTGCTGATCAACCACCCGCTGGACTGCCCCGTCTGCGACAAGGGCGGCGAGTGCCCGCTGCAGAACCAGGCGATGACCCACGGCCGCGGCGAGTCGCGGTTCACGGGCACCAAGCGCACGTTCCCCAAGCCCGTGGCGCTGAGCACGCAGATCCTGATCGACCGTGAGCGCTGCGTGTCGTGCGCCAGGTGCACGCGGTTCGCCGACCAGGTCGCCGGCGACCCGTTCATCTCGCTGCAGCAGCGCGGCGGCCGGCAGATCGTGGGCACCGCGGAGGACACCCCGTTCAACTCGTACTTCTCGGGCAACACCGTGCAGATCTGCCCGGTCGGTGCCCTGACCAGCTCGGCCTACCGCTTCCGCTCCCGCCCGTTCGACCTGGTCTCCACCCCGACGGTGTGCGAGCACTGCGCCAGCGGCTGCTCGCTGCGCACCGACGTGCGCCGCTCGACGGTCCTGCGCCGGCTGGCGTGGGAGGACCCCGCGGTCAACTCGGACTGGAACTGCGACAAGGGTCGCTTCGCGTTCCCCTACCTCGCGGCCGACCGCCTCGACACCCCGCTGCTGCGCGACGGCGACGAGCTGGTCGAGGCCTCGTGGCCCGAGGCCGTGCGCCGTGCGGCCGGTGCGCTGGCCGAGTCCGGAGCGCGGACCGCGGTCCTGCTGGGCGGCAAGCTGACCCTCGAGGACAGCTACGCGTACGCGAAGTTCGCGCGCGCCGTCCTGGGCACCGACACCATCGACTTCCGGGTCCGGCGCTCGAGTGCGGCCGAGGCCGACTTCCTGCGCGCGGTCGTCTCGGGCTCCGGGGTGGGCGTCACCTACGCCGACCTCGACGCCGCCCCCACGGTCCTGCTCGTCGGGCTGGAGCCCGAGGAGGAGTCGCCGATCATCTTCCTGCGCCTGCGTGCGGCCACCCGCCGCGGTGCGCTCAAGGTCCTCACCGTGGCCCCGTTCGCCTCGCCCGGATCGGCCAAGCTGGCCGCGCACGTGCTGGCCGCGGCGCCGGGGCAGGAGGCCGCCGTGCTGCGCGCGCTGGCCTCGGGTGACGGGGACGCTGCCGCTGACCTGGCCGCCGAGGGCGCGATCATCCTGGTCGGCGAGCGTGCCGCCCAGTCACCGGGGACCCTGTCGGCCGTCGTCGCCCTCGCCGGGTCCACGGGCGCCCGGCTCGCCTGGGTCCCGCGCCGCGCCGGTGAGCGCGGTGCGCTCGAGGCCGGAGCGCTGGCCGGCCTGCTTCCCTGGGGCCGACCCCTGGGTGACCCCGACGCCCGGGCCCAGGCGGCCCAGGCCTGGGGCATCGACGCCGAGGCCCTGCCGGCCGAGGCGGGCCTGGACCTCGGCCGGCGTGGTCGCGGCACTGGCGGCCGACCATGCTGAGGCGCAGGCGGCTGAGGAGGCCGACACCGACGACGCACCCGAGCGACGGATCGGGGCGGTCATCGTGGCCGGCGTCGAGGCTGCCGACACCCCAGATCCCGAGGCCTTCCTCGCGGCCCTGGCCGCAGCGCCGTTCGTCCTCGCGCTGGAGACCAGGTCCACCGAGGTCACGGCGGTCGCCGATGTGGTCCTGCCGGTGGCCGTCATCACCGAGAAGTCCGGCACCCTGCTCGACTGGGAGGGCCGCGCCCGCCCGTTCGGCCAGGTCATGCGTGACTCGACGGCCATCACCGACGCCCGGGCGCTGTCCCTGGTCGCCCGCGCGATGGGCCGCCCGCTGGGCTCGATCGAGGTGGCCGACCTGCGCGCCGAGCTGGCCGGGATGGGCCGCTGGCAGGGCCCGCGCCCTGAGGCGCAGCCCGCAGACGAGTCCCCCACCGAGGTTCCCGCCCCCGGTCAGGTCGTCCTGGCCAGCTGGCGGCACCTGCTCGACGAGGGCGTCCTGCAGCGCGGGGAGCAGGCACTGGCCGGCACAGCCCGTCCGGCGCTGGCCCGGGTCTCGGCCGCCACGGCCGACGAGCACGGCCTGGTCGACGGCGATCCGGTCACGGTGAGCTCCGACCACGGCTCGCTCACGCTGCCGGTGGCCGTCACCGAGATGGTCGACGGCGTGGTCTGGGTGCCCGGCAACTCGATCGGAAGCACCGTCAACGCGACCCTGCGGGTCGCACCCGGGGCGGTCGTGGCGCTCAGCGCAGGAGGTGCCCAGTGATCGTGTCATCCGTGGTGGCGGCCACCGAGTTCCCACCGTTCGGCCAGGACCCGTGGTGGCTGGTCCTGCTCAAGGTGCTCGCGCTGTTCCTCGGCGTGGTCGTCATCGTGCTGCTGACCATCTGGGGCGAGCGGCGCGTCGTGGCGAGGATGAACATGCGCCTCGGGCCCAACCGGGTCGGTCCCTTCGGCGTGCTGCAGGGCTTGATGGACGGCATCAAGCTGGCCCTCAAGGAAGACATCATGCCCACGGCGGCCGACAAGGCCGTCTTCTTCATCGCCCCGATCATCTCGTGCGTCCCGGCGTTCATGGCCCTGGCCGTGATCCCGTTCGGTCCCGAGGTCTCGATCTTCGGCGAGCGCACCCCGCTGCAGCTCACCGACTTCCCGGTCGCGGTGCTCTACGTCCTCGCCGTGGCCTCGATCGGCATCTACGGCATCGTGTTCGCCGGCTGGTCCTCGGGCTCGACGTACCCGCTGCTCGGCTCCCTGCGCTCGTCGGCGCAGATGATCTCCTACGAGATCGCGATGGGCCTGGCCTTCGTCGCGGTGTTCCTCTACTCCGGCTCGATGTCGACCTCCGAGATCGTGGCCGCGCAGCAGCCGATCTGGTACGCGCTGATCCTGCTGCCGTCGTTCATCATCTACGTCACCGCGATGGTGGGCGAGACCAACCGCGCACCGTTCGACCTCCCCGAGGCCGAGAGCGAGCTCGTCGCGGGGTTCCACACGGAGTACTCCTCGCTGAAGTTCGCCCTGTTCTTCCTGGCCGAGTACATCAACATGGTCACCGTCTCGGCGCTGGCGACCACGCTGTTCCTGGGCGGCTGGCAGGCGCCGTGGCCGATCTCGGCGATCAACGACGGGATGTTCAACCAGAGCTGGTGGGGCCTGCTGTGGTTCCTCGGCAAGGTCTGCATGTTCCTGTTCCTGTTCATCTGGCTGCGCGGCACGCTCCCGCGGTTCCGCTACGACCAGTTCATGAAGTTCGGCTGGAAGGTGCTGATCCCGGCCTCCCTGGCCTGGATCGTGCTGGTCGCGACGTTCCGCGCCCTGCGCGACGAGATGCCCAGCAACGCGATGACCATCTCGGTGATCGTCATCGTCACGCTCCTGGTGGTGTTCCTCGGCTCGTACCTGATCGAGAACCGTCGCGAGCGGGGTCGGGCCGAGGCCGAGGCTGAGGCGGAGGCCGAGGCGGCCGAGTTCGCCAGCCAGCCGGGTCGGCACCCGGTCCCGCCGATGCCCGGGGAGAGGTTCGAGTTCACGCCGCGGGCGCGCCAGACCGTGCCCAGCGCTCTCGCCCACGATCCAGGCGACGCACAGGAGGCCCCCAGTGCCTGAGCTCCCCCAGCCCGTCCGGGGCTTCGGGACCACCTTCCTGACGATGTTCAAGAAGGTGAACACCGAGCAGTACCCGGAGGAGAAGGACCAGTACCCCCCGAAGCCGCGCTTCCACGGCCGCCACCAGCTCAACCGCCACCCTGACGGCCTGGAGAAGTGCATCGGCTGCGAGCTGTGCGCGTGGGCCTGCCCCGCCGACGCGATCTTCGTCGAGGGTGCGGCCGAACACCGAGGAGGAGCGGTTCTCCCCCGGCGAGCGCTACGGCCGCGTCTACCAGATCAACTACCTGCGCTGCATCCTGTGCGGCCTGTGCATCGAGGCCTGCCCCACCCGCGCGCTGACCATGACCAACGAGTACGAGCTGGCAGACACCAGCCGGGCATCGCTGATCTACGAGAAGGCCGACCTGCTCGGCCCGCTCATGCCCGGCATGGTCGCCCCGCCGCACGCCATGGTGGAGGGCGCCGACGACGGTGACTACTACCGCGGCGAGGTGACCGGGGCAACGGACGCCCAGCGTGCGCAGGTGGCCGCCCGCGAGGCGGCCGCGGCCGCGGCGTCTGGCGACGACGCCGGGACGGAGGAGCAGTGAACACGCTGGCGTCCCTGGGCGCCCTCGTGGCCGAAGGGCCCGTGGGGGTGACCCAGAACACGGGGGAGCAGATCACCTTCTGGGTGTGCGCGACCCTGGCCGTGATCGGAGCGGGGGGCACGGTGCTGTCGCGCAAGGCCGTGCACAGCGCGCTGTTCATCGCGCTGACGATGATCAACCTGGCGGTCCTCTACGTCGCCCAGGACGCCCCCTTCCTCGGGATGGTCCAGGTCATCGTCTACACCGGCGCGGTGATGATGCTCTTCGTCTTCGTGCTCATGGTCGTGGGCGTGGACGCCTCCGACAGCCTCGTCGAGACCCTCAAGGGGCAGCGCGCGCTGGCAGGGCTGGCGTTCGTGGGCTTCCTCGGGCTGCTGCTGGCCGGGATCACCGACTCGCTGTCCGGCACCACGGTGGCCGGCCTCACCGAGGCCAACGCCGCGCACGGCGGCAACGTCCAGGGCATCGGCGTGCTGATCTTCACCCGGTACCTGCTGGCCTTCGAGGTCACCTCCGCGCTGCTCATCACGGCCGCCGTCGGGGCGATGGTGCTGACCCACCGCGAACGGGTCGAGCCGCGCAAGACCCAGGCCCAGCTGTCCACCGAGCGCTTCGCCCCCGACCGGCACCCGGTCAACAAGCCGAGCCCCGGCGTGTTCGCGCGCAACAACGCCGTCGACATGCCCGCGCTGCTGCCCGACGGGTCCATCGCCGAGGACTCCGTGCCCGGACCGCTGCGGCTCGAGGGTGACATCCGCGAGGCCGACCGACTGGCCATCGAGGAGGCCGAGCACCTGCTCGCCCACGAGGCGGTCATCGTCGACTCCTCGGGCGGCAACCCCATGGATGCCTCGCAGGAGGGTCAGGAATGAACCCCACCAACTACCTGGTCCTGTCGGCCATCCTGTTCTCCATCGGGGCCGCAGGGGTGCTGGTGCGCCGCAACGCGATCGTCGTGTTCATGTGCATCGAGCTGATGCTCAACGCGTCCAACCTGGCCTTCGTCACCTTCGCCCGGACCAACGGCACCCTCGACGGGCAGGTGGTGGCCTTCTTCGTGATGGTCGTGGCCGCCGCCGAGGTCGTCATCGGCCTGGCGATCATCGTGACGATCTTCCGTACCCGCAACTCGGCCTCGGTCGACGAGCCCAACCTGCTGAAGTTGTGAGGGGACGACTGTGAACAACACCCTTGCGATCCTCACCTCCGGGGAGGCATCCCCGGGCGAGGTCGTAGCGGCCACCGGCACCTTCGGGTTGATCGCGGCGCTGATCGCGATCCCGGTCGCCGGCGCGGTGATCCTGCTGCTGGCCGGCCGGCGCGCCAACAAGTGGGGGCACCTGCTGGGCACCGCGACGGTGCTGGCGGCGTTCGTGGTCGCCTGCGTCCTCTTCGCCGCCCTGCTCGCCCAGCCCGAGGACGCCCGGACGATCAACCAGCACCTCTGGGACTGGATCGACGTCGGGACGTTCAAGGCGCCCTTCGCCCTGCAGCTGGACCCGCTGAGCATGTGCTTCGTCCTGCTGATCACCGGCGTCGGCTCGCTGATCCACATCTACTCGATCGGCTACATGGAGCACGACCCCGAACGGCGCAAGTTCTTCGCGCTACCTGAACCTGTTCATCGCCGCGATGCTCCTGCTGGTCCTGGCCAACAACTACCTGCTGCTCTACGTCGGCTGGGAGGGCGTGGGCCTGGCCTCGTACCTGCTGATCGGGTTCTGGTTCTACAAGCCCTCGGCGGCCACGGCCTCGAAGAAGGCGTTCGTGGTCAACCGGGTCGGCGACTTCGGGCTGAGCCTGGCGATCATGATGATGTTCGCCACGCTGGGCACCTTCACCTTCGAGGGCGTCAACGCCGCCATCGGCCAGGCCGACCCGAACACGGTCACCTGGATCGGCCTGGCGCTGCTGCTGGCCGCCTGCGGCAAGTCCGCGCAGTTCCCGCTGCAGTCCTGGCTCCTGGACGCGATGGAGGGCCCGACCCCGGTCTCGGCCCTGATCCACGCGGCCACCATGGTCACCGCCGGCGTCTACCTGATCGTGCGCTCCGCCGAGATCTTCAACCTGAGCGAGACCGCGCGCCTGGCAGTCGTCATCGTCGGCACGATCACGCTGCTGATGGGTGCGATCATCGGGTCGGCCAAGGACGACATCAAGAAGGGCCTGGCCGGCTCCACGATGAGCCAGATCGGCTACATGTTCCTGGCCGCCGGGCTCGGGCCCGTCGGCTACGTCTTCGCGATCTTCCACCTGCTCACCCACGGCATCTTCAAGGCCCTGCTGTTCCTCGGCGCCGGCTCGGTGATGCACGGGATGGACGACCAGGTGAACATGCGCCGCTACGGTGCACTGCGCACGTTCATGGTGCTCACGTGGGTCGTGTTCGGGATCGGCTACCTGGCGATCATCGGCATCCCGCCGTTCGCCGGGTTCTTCAGCAAGGACGAGATCATCCACGCCGCCTGGGCCGAGCACCCGGTCGCCGGGCTCGCGGCGCTGATCGGCGCCGGCGTCACCGGCTTCTACATGACCCGCATGATGGCCATGACCTTCTACGGCAAGGCCCGCTGGGAGGACGACGTGCACCCGCACGAGTCGTCGAAGTGGATGACCGTCCCGATGATCATCCTGGCCCTCGGCGCCGTCGTGGGCGGCTTCATGATGCTCTACGTCGGCGACATCGAGGCGTGGCTGGCCCCGGTGGTCGGCTTCGAGGAGGTCGAGGGCGGGATCCCGACGCCGGTCATGATCGCGATCGACCCTGGCGGTGGTCGCGGTCGGCGTGGTCATCGGATGGCGCCAGTACGCGATGCGCGAGGTCCCCGAGGTCGCCCCGAGCCAGGTCTCGGCGATCACGGTCGCGGCACGCAACGACCTCTACGGCGACGCGGTCAACGAAGCCGTGTTCATGCGCCCCGGCCAGTACCTCACCCGGACGCTGGTCTGGACGGACAACAAGATCATCGACGGGGCGGTGAACGGCACCGCCGCCGGCATCGGCGGGCTCAGCGCCCGCATGCGCCGCTGGCAGACCGGCTACGTCCGGTCCTACGCCCTGTCGATGTTGCTCGGTGTCGTGGTCGTCGGCGCCGTCCTGGCCCTGGGGAGCGTCCTGTGAGCACCACCTACTACCTGGTCGCACTGATGGTGCTGCCCATCCTCGGCGGCGCTGCTCGTGGCTCTGCTGCCCAAGGGGAACCCGGGCCTGGCCAAGCAGGTGGCGCTGGTCGTCTCGCTGCTGGTGCTCGCACTCGGCGTCGCCGCCGGCCTGGCCTACGAGGTGGGCGCAGCCGAGCCGTTCCAGCTGGGCGGGTCGTGGGACTGGATCCCGGCCTGGGGCGTGCAGTTCGCCCTCGGCGTCGACGGCATCGCCCTGGTCCTGATCCTGATGACGGTCGTCGCTGGTCCCGGTCTGCATCCTGGCCGGCTGGGCCGACGCCGACGAGTCGACAGGCTCGGTGCGTGGGCTACTTCGCCTGGATCCTGGTCCTCGAGGGCCTGGTCATCGGCGTGTTCGCCGCCACGGACGTCTTCCTGTTCTACGTCCTGTTCGAGGCGATGCTCATCCCGATGTACTTCCTCATCGGGCGCTACGGCGGGGCCCAGCGGCAGTACGCGGCCGTCAAGTTCTTCCTCTACTCCCTGCTCGGCGGCCTGCTCATGCTCGCGGCGCTGATCGGGCTCTACGTCCTGTCGGTCGACCAGTACGGCGCCGGCACCTTCGACTACGCCGCGCTCGTCGGGATGGACATCGGCGCCGACACCCAGAAGTGGCTGTTCCTCGGGTTCTTCATCGCGTTCGCGATCAAGGCCCCGATGTGGCCGCTGCACACCTGGCTGCCCGACGCCGCCGCCGAGGCCCCGCCGAGCTCCTCGGTGCTGCTCGTCGGCGTGCTGGACAAGGTCGGCACCTTCGGGATGCTGCGCCTGTGCCTGCCGCTGTTCCCCGACGCCTCGAAGTACTTCGCCCCCGGCATCATCATCCTGGCGCTGGTCGGCATCATCTACGGCGCGCTGCGTGGCCATCGGCCAGACCGACCTCAAGCGCCTGATCGCCTACACCTCGGTCAGCCACTTCGGCTTCATCGTGCTCGGGCATCTTCGCGCTGACCTCCCAGGGCCAGAGCGGCTCGACCCTGTACATGGTCAACCACGGCTTCTCGATCGCCGCGCTGTTCCTGCATCGTCGGGTTCATGGCCACGCGGCGCGGGTCGCGCCTGGTGGCCGACTTCGGCGGGGTCCAGAAGGTCGCCCCGGTCCTGGCCGGGCTCTTCCTGGTCGCGGGCCTGTCGTCCCTGGCGCTGCCGGGCCTGAGCTCGCTTCGTCTCGGAGTTCCTGGTCCTGGTCGGCACCTACACCCGCTACCCGTGGGCGGCGGTCGTCGCCACCACGGGCATCATCCTGGCCGCGCTCTACATCCTGCTCATGTACCAGCGCACGATGACCGGTCCGGTGCGCGAGGGGGTCGCCGGGATGAAGGACCTGCGCGGTCGCGAGGTCCTGGCCATCGTCCCCGTCCTGGCGATCATCATCGCCCTCGGGTTCTTCCCGAACCCGGTGCTGGACGTCATCAACCCATCCGTCGACCAGACGATGACGCTCGTCGGCAGCACCGATCCGGTGCCCGCCGTCGCCGAGTCGGGGAAGTGAGGCTGCGATGATCGCCACCGCCATCCCCATGGCCGAGACACTGACGTTCCCGTCGTTCCAGTACCGGGCGATGGCCCCGGTGCTGCTCGTGCTCTCCGCCGGCGTCCTGTCGGTCCTGATCGAGGGCCTGGCCCCGCGGGCCACCCGCCGGGGGATCCAGCTCGTGCTCGTCCTGGCCACGCTGGTGGCCGCCCTGGCCCTCACCATCGCCATGCCCGCCTCGGAGATGGGCGTGGTCGCAGCCGGCTCGCTGTCCGTCGACGGGCCCACGCTGTTCATGTGGGTCACGATCCTGGTGGTCGCCCTGCTGGCGACGCTGCTCATGGCCGAGAAGCGGGTCGACCCCGCCGGTGACGCGTTCGCACCGAGGGCGGCCTCCCTGGTGGGCTCGGCCGAGGAGCAGGAGCTGACCAAGCGCGGCTGGGACCAGACCGAGATCTGGCCGCTGTTCCTGTTCGCGGTGACGGGCATGCTGCTGTTCCCGGCCGCCAACGACCTGCTGATGCTGTTCGTCGCACTGGAGGTCATGAGCCTGCCGCTGTACCTGCTGGCCGGCATGGCCCGGCGCCGGCGACTGCTGTCGCAGGAGGCCGCGCTCAAGTACTTCCTGCTCGGTGCCTTCGCCTCGGCGTTCCTGCTCTACGGCTCGGCCATGCTCTTCGGCTACGCCGGGGCGCTGGACTTCGCCTCGATCTCCGACGCCTTCACCGACCGGCCCGGGGCGCAGGGCCTGCAGCTGATCGGTGTCGCGATGGTCTCTGCCGGCCTGCTGTTCAAGGTCGCGGCCGTGCCGTTCCACATGTGGACCCCCGACGTGTACCAGGGCTCGCCCACGCCCGTGACCGCCTTCATGGCGGCAGCGGTGAAGGTCGCGGGCTTCGGGGCGCTCCTGCGGGTCATGTACGTGGCCCTCGGCGGCGCCTCGTGGGACTGGGAGCCGGTCATGTGGGTCGTGGCGATCCTCACCATGCTCGTCGGCGTGATCCTGGCCGTCACCAGCTCGGACATCAAGCGGATGCTGGCCTACTCCTCGGTCGGGCACGCGGGCTTCCTGCTGCTGGGCGTGATCGCGTTCTCCACCGAGGGCCTCGCGGCGACCATGTTCTACCTGCTCGCCTACGGGCTGACCACCATCGGCTGCTTCGCGATCGTCATGCTGGTCCGCGGGCCGGCGGGCGAGGCGGGCCACCTGTCCGCGTGGGCCGGGCTGGGCCGGACGTCGCCGCTCATCGCCGGGGTGTTCGCGTTCCTGCTGCTCGCGCTGGCGGGCATCCCGCTGACCAGCGGGTTCACGGCCAAGTTCGGGATCTTCTCCGCGGCCATCGCCAGCGGGGCGGTCTGGCCGGTGATCTTCGCGGTGATCGCCTCGGCGATCTCGGCGTTCTTCTACCTGAAGGTCATCGTCCTGATGTACTTCGCCAAGCCGGCGGTCGAGGGCGGGGCTGCCGTCGCGGTGCCCAGCGTGCTCACCCAGTCCGCGATCGCGATCGCGGTGCTCGGCACGGTCCTGCTGGGCGTGTTCCCGCAGGCGGTGCTCAACGTGGTCAACGAGTCCGCGATCTTCATCCGCTGACCGAGCCGCTCCGCTGACGCCGCTCCGCTGCGCGCGTACCCTCCCGTTTCGCCTCGTCCCCCCGGAATCCGGGGAGGGTGGAGCGGAATCGGGAGGGTGAGCGCGTGACAACCGGGGAGCCGTGAGCGCGCGGCGGCCGACGTTCGGTACCTTTCCCCCCATGACCTTCACCCCGCGCACCCACAAGTACATCCTCTCCGAGGATGAGATGCCCACGACCTGGTACAACCTGGTCGCCGACCTGCCGGAGCCGCCGCCGCCGCCGCTGCACCCCGGCACGCACGAGCCGATCGGCCCGGAGGCGCTCGAGCCGCTGTTCCCGATGGACCTGATCCTGCAGGAGGTCGCCTCCGAGCGGTACATCGAGATCCCCGGCGAGGTGCTCGACGTGTACCGCCAGTGGCGGCCCGCGCCGCTGCACCGGGCCCACAAGCTCGAGGAGTCCCTGGGCACGACGGCGCGCATCTACTACAAGTACGAGGGCGTCAGCCCGGCCGGATCGCACAAGGTCAACACCTCCGTGCCGCAGGCGTACTACAACGCCAAGGCGGGCGTCCGCAAGCTCACCACCGAGACCGGCGCCGGCCAGTGGGGCACGGCCCTGAGCTTCGCCACCGCCCTGTTCGGCCTGGAGTGCGAGGTGTGGCAGGTCGGCGCCTCGTTCGACCAGAAGCCCTACCGCCGGATGATGATCGAGGCGTTCGGCGCCACGGTCCACCGCTCGCCGTCCAACCTGACCGAGGCCGGCAAGCACTACCTCGAGTCCGACCCGAACCACCCCGGCTCGTTGGGCATCGCGATCTCCGAGGCCGTCGAGGCCGCCGTCGACGGATCCGATCGGTGAAGTACGCGCTGGGCTCGGTGCTCAACCACGTGATCCTGCACCAGACGATCATCGGCGAGGAGGCGCTGCTCCAGATGGCGATGGCCGGGGACACCCCGGACGTGATCCTCGGCTGCACCGGTGGCGGGTCGAACTTCGCCGGCCTGACCTTCCCGTTCATCCGGGAGAAGCTGGCCGGGAGGATGAGCCCGGTCATCCGCGCCGTCGAGCCCGCCAGCTGCCCGTCGCTGACCCGCGGCGTGTACGCCTACGACTTCGGCGACGCGTCCGGGCATGACCCCGCTGATGAAGATGCACACCCTCGGGCACAACTTCATCCCCGACCCCATCCACGCCGGTGGCCTGCGCTACCACGGGATGTCGCCGCTGCTGTCGCACGCCTACGAGCTGGGCCTGATGGAGGCCGAGTCGGTCCCGCAGATCGAGTGCTTCGACGCCGCGGTCCGCTTCGCGCGCACCGAGGGGATCGTGGCCGCACCCGAGTCCAGCCACGCGATCGCCGCGGCGGTCCGCGAGGCGAACCGGGCCACGGAGGCCGGCGACGATCGGGTGATCCTCATCGCCCTGTCCGGGCACGGGCACTTCGACCTGGCCGCCTACGACGCCTACCTGAACGGCCGGATGGTGGACCTGGAGACCCCGGACGTCAACTTCGAGTCCTCCCTCGCGGAGCTGCCGACCATCTGAGCGCGCCGCGGCGCCCGCGGCGGCGCTGCCCGCGCTGCGTGATCCGTTCGGGTTGCTCGCCTCTAGCGTCGCCAACCTGAATGGATCACGCCGGCGGGGCGGCGCGCGGGTGGCCGGGGCCCGCGGGGCCGCTGCGGTGGGGGCGATTCGGCGCGAACGGGTGGCGTGGGCCAGACTTGTCCCGTGCCCTCCCTGACCTCGAGCCGACCTGAGGGGCTGTTCCTGCCCGACGCCGGGCTCGACGCCCACATCGCGACGCGGCTGGCCGATGTGGAGCACCTCCTGCGCCAGTCGGTGGTCAGTGAGTACCCGTTCGTCACCAACGCCGCACGCCACCTCGTGGACGCCGGAGGCAAGCGCTTCCGACCGCTGCTGACCCTGCTGGCCGCGCAGTTCGGCGACTCCGGCGGCAACCGGGGTCGTGCCCTCGGCGGTGGTCGTCGAGCTGACCCACCTGGCGACGCTCTACCACGACGACGTCATGGACGAGGCGCCCCTGCGCCGCGGGGCGGCCTCGGCCAACGCGCGCTGGGACAACACCGTGGCGATCCTCACCGGCGACTTCCTGTTCGCCCGGGCCTCGGACCTGCTGGCCGACCTCGGCCCCGAGGCCGTGCGCATCCAGGCCCGGACGTTCGAGCGGCTGTGCACCGGCCAGATCCGCGAGACGGTCGGCCCGGGCGTGGGCGAGGACCCGATCGCGCACCACGTGAGCGTCCTGGCGGACAAGACCGGGTCGCTGATCGCGACGGCCGGGCGGTTCGGCGCGATGATGTCCGGCGCCGACGACGCGGTCGTCGAGACGATGGCGACGTTCGGTGAGCGCATCGGTGTGGCCTTCCAGCTCGCCGACGACCTGGTGGACATCGGCAGCGAGCACGCGCAGTCCGGCAAGACCCCCGGGACCGACCTGCGCGAGGGCGTGGCCACGCTCGCGGTCCTGTACGCCCGGACCTCGACCGACCCCGCCGACGCCCGCCTGATCGAGCTGACCTCCGGACCGATCCACGACGACGCCGAGCACGCCGAGGCCCTGGCCCTCCTGCGCGCGCACCCCGCGATGCAACGGGCCCGCGACGAGGCGCACCGGTGGGCCGACGAGGCCCGCTCCGCGCTCGCCCCGCTGCCGGCCGGTCCGGCCCGCGACGCCCTCGAGATGCTCTGCGACTACGTGGTCGAGCGGACCGGTTGATGCGCGGTCGGCGACCTCAGCGGCCGACGGGCCGGGGTCGCCTCCGGCCTGACGGCCTACGTCCTGTGGGGCCTGTTCCCCCTCTACTGGGGGTTCCTGGAGCCTGCCACGCCCGCGGAGGTCCTGGCCGCCCGGGTCGTCTTCTCGCTGGTGTCGCTGGCCCTGCTCGTCACGGCCGTGGGCCAGTGGGGGACCGTCCGCGCCGTGCTGGTCGATCGTCGTCGGCTGGGCGATCCTGGCGGGGGCGGCCCTCATCGTCTCGGTCAACTGGGGGGTGTTCATCTGGGCCGTGGACAACGACCACGTCGTCGATGCGTCCCTCGGGTACTTCATCAACCCCCTGGTCTCCATCGCCCTGGGCGTGATCGTCCTGCGCGAGCGATTGCGGTCAGCTGCAGTGGCTGGCTGTCGCGATCGCCGCCGTCGCGGTCCTGTACGCCACGGTGTCGATGGGCCGCCTGCCCTGGATCGCCCTGGTGCTGGCGTTCTCCTTCGGGTTCTACGGCCTGGCGAAGAAGCTCGCCGGCGTCGACGCGATCGCGAGCCTGACGGTCGAGATGCTGGTCCTCACCCCGATCGCGCTGGCCTACATCGGGTGGCTGTGGGCCCACGACGAGTTGGCCTTCGGCTCCTACGGCTGGGGGCACGCGCTGCTGATGGTCGGGGCTGGCCCTGTGACGGCGCTGCCGCTGCTGTTCTTCGGGTTCGCAGCCCACCGGGTGCCCCTGTCGGTGCTCGGGCCGCTGCAGTACATCGCGCCCGTCCCTGCAGCTGATCATCGGCGTGTGGCTGTTCAACGAGCCGATGTCGGCGCAGCGGTGGCTCGCGTTCGTGGGCGTCTGGATCGCCCTGGGGGTGTTCACCCTCGATGCCCTGCGCAACTCGCGTTCCCGCCAGCCGGAGCTGGTCGAGGACCTGTAGGGCCTCAGATCGCCGCGTGGGCGGCGCGCGTAGAATCAGGACGCCGCGACAGTCGTGGCGACGACCGCAAGCGAGATGACTGATGACCGTCGACGTTGACCGGATCCCTGCCCTCCAGCTCAGCCTGGCCGACATGGTCTGGGACGACCACCCCGACCAGCAGCGCTGGCTGACCGTCGTGTCGCTGGCACTCGACGTCGACCACATCCTCGTGACCTGCGTGGGCGACGAGCGGCCGCTGCGGATCCCGGTCGACGCGCTCGTGGGAGTGCGCCGGCTCGTCGCCTCCGGGCCGCACGCCGGGGACGACGCCCAGGTGCAGGCGCAGATGTCCGGCTACTACCCGGGTGACGTCGCTGAGGCCAGTGCAGCGGTGGCTGCGCACGCGGATGCGCACCTGCCGCCGAGGCCGTCGGCGACACCGACCCGGCCCTACCCGAACTCGCACTACGAGGGCCTGTACGGCGGCGACCTCGACCACGTGGTCGACGCCGTGGGGGGGACCCCCGACTCCCAGACCCGCGACCTGCGCCACGCGGCGACCAAGCGCCACCTGACCGACCCGCACGACGCGTCGAGCGTCGCCGAGCCGACCTCCGAGACCGACGAGGAGATCGACGAGCGGATGCTCGGGTTGGTACGCCGGGGACATCGGCTTCGTCGTCGACAACAGGGACCAGTAGCTCCGTGGCAGGCGACGCGGCCGCTGCGGAGCCCACCGTCCCGCCACGCGTCGCCGGCCCGCTGTCCGGCGTGCGGTTCGTGGAGCTCGGCGGGATCGGACCGGTCCCGCACGCCGGGATGATGCTGGCCGACCTCGGCGCCTCGGGGGTCCGGCTGGATCGGCCCGGCGGCCAGCCCCTGGGCCACGTCCCGGGCCGGGATCCGCTGCTGCGCGGGCGCCCCACCCGGGTGGTCGACCTGCGCTCCGACGAGGGCCGCGAGGAGGCCCTGTCGCTGGTCGCCGGGTCCGACCTGCTCATCGAGGGCTACCGGCCCGGCGTGGCAGAGAGGCTCGGCCTCGGGCCGCAGGACTGCTGGTCGGTGAACCCACGACTGGTGTACGGCCGGATGACCGGCTGGGGGCAGACCGGCCCGTGGGCGGCCCTCGCCGGCCACGACATCAACTACAGCGCGGTCGCCGGCCCGTTGCGGCACACCGCGCGGCCGGGCGAGCGACCGGTCATGGCGCTGAACCTCATCGCCGACCACGGTGGCGGGTCGACCTACCTGGTGATGGGCGTGCTGGCCGCGCTCATCGAGGTGGCCCGGACGGGCCGCGGCGTCGTCGTCGACGCGGCCATGGTCGACGGTGCGGCCAACCTCATGAGCCTGGTCCACGGCATGCGCGCCCAGGGCCTCTGGCCCAACCCGCCCGGGGAGAACACCCTCGACGGGGGCGCTCCCTTCTACGACACCTACACCTGCGCCGACGGCCGTTTCGTGGCCGTCGGGCCGCTGGAGCCGGCCTTCTACGCCGAGCTCCTGGCCGGCCTCGGTCTCGACGCCGCCGACCTCCCGGAGCAGTGGGACCCCCGCGGCTGGCCGGTGCTGCGCGAGCACCTGGCGCGGGCGATCGCCGGGCGCACCCGTGACGAGTGGGCCGAGGTCTTCGCCGGGACCAACGCCTGTCTGACCCCCGTGCTGGACATGACCGAGGCCCCCGACCATCCGCAGCTCGCGGCGCGCGGGACGTTCGTGGACGACCCCGTCACCGGCGCCCGCGTGCCCGGTCCGGCGCCCCGGTTCGGACCCCGCAACGACTCCTAGGGGCGCGGCCGCGAGGACGCGACCATGGTCCCTATCCGCGACCCGGCGATCCGGTCACGATGGAGGTGGCGGAGCGTGTCCCGCGGTGGTCGCTGGGACAGCGCCCGACCGAGGAGGGCTGTGCGATGTCCACGTCCACGCAGGTCGTCGTCGGGTACGACGCGTCACCTGACTCACGGGCGGCCCTGGACTGGGCGGTCCGGGAGGCGGCATCGCGGCACCTCGGCATCCGGGTGGTCTACTGCGAGCCCGACGTGACCGCCTGGGAGGGTGCCGCCGCGGCGATGGCGGGGTCGCCGCCCATCGACGTGGCCCTTCCGCACGGGGGGCCGGCGCTGGTCGCGGAGGCGGCGGACGTCGTCACGCGGGCCGGGGTACCGGTCGAGACCGTCACCACCTCGGGAGCGATCGCCGCCGTCCTGGTCGAGCAGAGCCGGACGGCCGTCATGGTCGCGATCGGGTCGCGGGGCCACGGCGCCGTCTCCTCGGCGATCCTCGGGTCGACGGTGTCCCATGTGGCCTCGCACGCGCACTGCCCGGTCATCGTCGTCCAGGCGCAGGGCGCGGCGGACGGGCCGGTGGTGGTCGGGGTGGACGGCTCGCCGGAGTCCGAGGAGCTGGTCGGCTGGGCCATCGACCACGCCTCGCGGCACGGGCTGTCCCTGGAGGTGCTGCACTCGTACGCGATCCCGGTGTACCCCGGGGTCGTGCCCTACGTCCCGCCGGTGGAGATCACCACGGCGACTGCCGGGTTCGAGCAGCGGGTGACCTCCGAGGTGCTGGCCGGCTGGCGGGAGAAGTACCCGGACGTGGAGGTGGTCACCAACGTCGCCCACGGCCGGCCCGGTCCCGCGCTCGTCGCGGCCACGGAGCGCGCGAGCCTGACCGTGGTGGGATCCCACGGCCGCGGGGCGTTCCTCGGGATGCTCCTGGGCTCGACGAGCCAGTCGCTGCTGCACCACGCGAAGGGGTCGGTGGCAGTCCTGCGTCACCGCAAGCACTGAGGGCCGGCCGTCCGGCCGGTCGGCCGCCGGCGGTGAACGCGATCAGCCGGGGATCGTCCAGGTGTCGCGGCCGGCGATCAGTGCGGCCAGGTCCCCGCGCCCCTTGGCCGTTGCGCGCTCGAGCTGATCGGCCAGCAGGTGGTCGTAGACGGGCCTGCGGACGTCGCGGAACACCCCGATCGCGGTGTTCTCCAGCGTGTTGAAGTCGGCCAGCCTCGACAGGGCGAAGGCCGTTGACGGCTCCGAGGCATGGGCGTCGTGCACCCACAGGCAGTCCCCTTCGCAGTCGGCGACGTCGTCCACGACATGCAGCACGCCGTCGTCGCGACGGGCCACGCCCCTCTGGCCGTTCGCACCGAAGCGGATGGGCTTGCCGTGCTCGAGGCGGATCAGGTTGTCGTCGCGGACTCCCGCGTCCTTGAGCGGCTCCCACGCCCCATCGTTGAAGATGTTGCAGTTCTGGTAGATCTCGACCAGCGCTGAGCCCTCGTGCGCCGCAGCCTGGCGCAGCACCTCGGTCAGGTGCTTGCGGTCGGAGTCGATCGTGCGCGCCACGAACGACGCCTCGGCGCCCAGGGCCACGGAGATCGGGTTGAACGGGTAGTCGATCGACCCCATCGGCGTGGACTTCGTGACCTTGCCGGCCTCCGAGGTGGGCGAGTACTGGCCCTTGGTCAGGCCGTAGATCCGGTTGTTGAACAGCAGGATCTTGATGTTCACGTTGCGGCGCAGTGCGTGCATGAAGTGGTTGGTGCCGATGCTCAGGGCATCGCCGTCGCCGGTCACGACCCAGACCGTCAGGTCGGGCCGGGACGTCGACAGGCCGGTCGCGATGGCCGGCGCGCGACCGTGGATCGAGTGCATCCCGTAGGTGTCGACGTAGTACGGGAACCGCGACGAGCAGCCGATGCCGGAGATGAACACGATGTTCTCCCGGCGCACGCCCAGCTCGGGCAGGAACGACTGCACCGCGGCCAGGATCGCGTAGTCCCCGCAGCCGGGGCACCAGCGGACCTCCTGGTCGCTCTTGAACTCCTTGGCCGACTGGGGGGAGTCCGCCTTGGGAACGAGGCTCAGTGCGCGTGAGGTGGACAGGTCGATGGTCACAGGAGCTCCCTGATCTGGTCGGCCAGCTCGGTGGCCTTGAACGGCAGGCCGCGGACCTGGTTGTAGCCCTGGGCATCGACCAGGTACTTGGCGCGGATGAGCATGCTGAGCTGGCCCAGGTTCATCTCGGGGATCAGCACCCGGTCGTAGGCCCGCAGGACCTCACCGGTGTTGGCCGGGAAGGGATTGAGGTGGCGCAGGTGGGCGCGGGCCACCTTGCCGCCCTCGGCGCGGATGATGCCGCAGGCCGCGCCGATCGGGCCGTGCGTGGAGCCCCAGCCCAGGACCAGCACCCGGGCGTCGCCGTCGGGGTCGTCGACCTCCAGCGGGGCGATCGTCCTCGCGATCCCATCGACCTTCGCCTGGCGGATGCGGACCATGAAGTCGTGGTTGTCGGGGTCGTAGCTGATCGCCCCCGAGCCGTCGGCCTTCTCGATCCCGCCGATCCGGTGCTCGAGGCCCGGCGTGCCCGGGATCGCCCACGGCCGGGCCAGTGTCTCCGGGTCGCGCTTGAAGGGCCAGTAGACCTCGGTGCCGTCGTCCAGGGTGTGGTTGGGCTCGGTGGCGAACTCCACGTGCAGGTCGGGCAGGTCCGCGACGTCCGGGACCCGCCACGGCTCCGAGCCGTTGGCCAGGTAGCCGTCGGAGAGCAGCATGACCGGCGTGCGGTAGGTCAGGGCGATCCGGGCGGCCTCGATGGCCGCGTCGAAGCAGTCACTCGGCGACTGCGGCGCCACGATCGGCACCGGCGCCTCGCCGTTGCGCCCGAACATCGCCTGCAGGAGGTCGGCCTGCTCGGTCTTCGTGGGCAGGCCGGTCGAGGGCCCGCCGCGCTGCACGTCGATGACCAGCAGCGGCAGCTCGATGGCCATCGCCAGGCCGATCGTCTCGGACTTCAGGGCGATCCCCGGGCCGGAGGTCGTGGTCACGGCCAGGGAGCCCCCGTAGGCGGCCCCGAGTGCGGCACCGATGCCGGCGATCTCGTCCTCGAGCTGCAGGGTGCGCACGCCGAACTCCTTGTGCCGGCTGAGCTCGTGGAGGATGTCGCTGGCCGGGGTGATCGGGTAGGACCCGAGGAACAGGGGCAGCCCGGAGAGCTCCGCCGCGGCGATCAGCCCGTAGGACAGCGCCATGTTGCCGGTGATGTTGCGGTACACCCCCGGCGGCATGACCGCGGGGCTCACCTCGTAGTGGACGGCGAAGTCCTCGGTGGTCTCGCCGTAGGCCCACCCGGCGTCGAACGCGGCGAGGTTGGCGGCCAGGATCTCGGGCTTGCGGCCGAACTTGGCCGTGAGGAAGTCCCGGGTGCCCTCGGTCCCGCGCGAGTACAGCCAGCTGAGAAGGCCCAGGGCGAACATGTTCTTCGCCCGCTCGGCCTCCTTCTTCGTGATCGAGAAGCCCTTGAGCGCCTCGACCGTCAAGGTGGTCAGGCTCACCGGATGGACGACGTAGGACTCCAGGCTGTCGTCGTTGAGGGGGTCGGAGTCGTAGCCGACCTGCTCCACCGCGCGCTTGGTGAACTCGTCGCTGTTGATGATCAGGTGCCCGCCGCGGCGCACGTGGTGCAGGTTGCTCTTCAGCGCGGCGGGATTCATGGCGATCAGGACGTCGGCGGCATCGCCGGGCGTCTGGATCGCATGGTCGGCGAACTGCAGCTGGAACGCGCTGACCCCGTGGACCGTCCCGGCTGGTGCCCGGATCTCGGCGGGGAAGTCCGGCAGCGTGGACAGGTCGTTGCCGAAGGACGCGGTCTCCTGGGTGAACCTGTCACCGGTGAGCTGCATGCCGTCCCCGGAGTCCCCGGCGAAGCGGATGATGACCTTCTCGAGCGGGACAACCGGCTTGCTCACGGTCCGTGCCTTTCGCGTCCCGGGGGACTTCACTGCTGCTAAGGGTTGCCTTCGACCCTCCATTGTGTCCCATGATCGTCGGTACGGCGTCCCAGCCCTCGCTGTGTTGTCCGCACAGTCGGGCAGAAGCGGGGCGGCCCGCCGCTGCGAGGCCCTAGCCTTGGGCCCGTGGTAGCCGGTGCGGTGCAGCGCCGCTGGATCCAGGTGGGGTCGCAGCGGGTGTCCCTGCACGTCGTCGAGCTGGGGCTGGCGTGCTGCGGGATCGAGGTCCGCGAGGCCCGCCGGGCCGCGGGGAGTCTGGGCGCCGTGGGCGATCCCGGCGATCCTGCGGATGCGACCGACCCGGTCGACCTCAACGTCCTCGTGGTGGCCGGCACCGTCACCAGCCGCCTCGCGCCGGCCCTTGCCGAGGCGTTCGCGGCACTGCCCGAGCCGCGGGCCGTCCTGGCCTTCGGGGCCTGCGCGGCCACGGGCGGGCCGTACTGGGACTCGTACAGCGTCCTGCCGGGCGCCCACGAGGTGGTGCCGGTGGATGCCTGGGTGCCGGGCTGCCCGCCGCGGCCGGCGGACCTGGTCGCTGGGCTGGCGGAGGTGCTGCGTGCACGTGCATGAGCTCCATGTGGACTCCGCGCAGTGGCTGGCGCACTGCAGCGACCTGGCCGCGGCCGGAGCGACGATGCTCGACATGCTGACCGCCGTCGACGACCCGGGGCGGGGGCGCATCGCAGGTGGTCGCGCACCTCGTCGACGTCGCGAACCGGGAGCGCCACCTCGTGTGGACCGAGGTGGACCGCGACGGTCCCGGTCCTCGACTCGCTGGTCGGGGTGTACCCGGGAGCGGCCTGGCATGAGCGCGAGGTCCACGAGATGTTCGGGATCACCTTCGTCGGCAACCCGGACCTGCGACCGCTGCTGACGACCGGCGACGTCGGGCTCCCCCTGCGTCGGACGACCCCCCTGCCGGCCCGGGTGACGACCCCCTGGCCCGGTGCCGTCGAGCCCTCGGACCGCCCGGCCGGTGACCGGGTGGCCGCACGTCCGCGATCGCGCCCCGGCCCGCCCGGTGTCCCCCCGGAGTGGCAGGCATGAGCGGGCACGCGCGGATCGCGCTCCTCGCCGACGCCTGCACGTCCTGCATGCTCTGCGTGCGCGAGTGCCCGACGTGGTGCATCACGTTGGAGGCCCACCAGGAGCTGGTGGGTGACCCCGGTGCCCGCCGTCCGCGGACGGTGAACGTCCTCGACCAGTTCACGATCGACTGGGGCCTGTGCATGTACTGCGGCATCTGCGTCGAGGTCTGCCCGTTCGACGCCCTTGCCTGGCGTCCCGACACCGTCGCGCCCGCGTCCGCGCCGGACGGCCTGCGCCACGGGGTGGACCAGCTCGAGGCGTGAGGCCCGGACCGGTGTGAACGGGATCAACGATCGGATGGTCGTTTCCGTGCACACCATCCTCGGCGGCGACAGGTCAGCGCACCGAACTGCTCAGGGGGTCAGCTGGCCCAGCAGCTCGGCGGGCGTGGCCGCCAGCGCGTCGGCTCCGGCGGCGGTCAGCTCCGCGTCGTCGCCGTACCCCCAGAGCACCCCGATGCTGCCCACCCCGACCGCGACCGCTCCGCGCACGTCGTGGCTGCGGTCGCCGATCATGACCGTCCCGGCCGTGGGGCGGTCCAGACGGGCCAGGGCCTCGGTGATGATGTCGGCCTTCGCGGTGCGCCGGCCGTCGAGCTCGGAGCCGACGACCGTGGTGAAGTGCTCGGTCAGGGCGAAGTGGTCCAGGATCGAGGCGGCGAACACCTCGGCCTTGGAGGTCGCGACCGCCAGCGTGCGACCGGCGTCGCGCAGGCTGGTCAGCAGCTCGGGGATCCCGTCGTACACGGAGTTCTCGTACTGGCCGTCGGTGGCGTAGTACTCGCGGTAGGCCGCGATCGCGACGGTCACCTCAGCCGGGTCGAAGCCGCAGAGGTCCCGGAACGAGTCGAGCAGGGGCGGGCCGATGAACAGCCGCAGCTGCTCGTCGTCCAGGGCGGGCGCGCCCATCTTCGCCAGCGCGTAGCGCACCGAGCTGCATGATCCCCGGACCCGACTCGGTCAGCGTCCCGTCGAGGTCGAAGAGGATGGGGTCGGCACCGGCGAACCGACCGGGCATCACCGGTAGTTGACGAACTGGACCGCGAAGTCGAGGTCGGCCTCACGCACCAGCTGCTGCACCGCCTGCAGGTCGTCGCGGCTCTTCGAGCTCACCCGCAGCTCCTCGCCCATCACCTGGGACTTGACCCCCTTGGGTCCGGAGTCGCGGATCATCTTGTTCAGCTTGCTGGCCTGCTCCTTGGAGATGCCGGCCTTGAGCGAGCACTGGATCTTGGTCTCCTTGCCCGAGGGGCGGGGCTCGCCGGCGTCGAGGGCCTTCAGCGAGACCTGGCGCTTCACGAGCTTGTCCTTGAGCACGTCGAGGGCGGCCTTGCAGCGCTCCTCGGTGCTGGAGGTGATCTCGATGCCGTCCTCGCCGCGCCACGCGATGGTCGTCGAGGTGTTCTTGAAGTCGAAGCGCTGGGACACCTCCTTGGCCGCCTGGTTGAGGGCGTTGTCGACCTCCTGGTGGTCGACCTTGCTGACGATGTCGAAGCTGCTGTCTGCCATGGGTTCAGCGTAGCTGCCGCTGCGAGGCAGGGGCCGGTGGTGTGGAGGGACGTCCGGGCCGTTCGCGAGGCATCATCGCCGGCTCAGCCGTGGCGAGGTGTCGGCAGTGGCAGGCTTCGGGGCCGTCGGAGATCGTCAGGCCCGCGGGCGTGCGCCAGCGCCATCCGGGTGTCGCTGGTGCTGTTGTGGCCGCCCGGCTCGTCGTACCCGGGGGTGGATCCGACGGCGGCGGATCGGGGTCCAGGGCCCACGGCGTGTGGGTCTTGAGGTTGTGATGACGCCGACAGAGGGGCCCGAGGTTTGCTGCGGACGTCGGGCCCTGCGGCCACGGAATTGCGTGGTCGAGATCGCAGCGCAGCGCGGGCTGGTGGCAGCCGGGGAAGCGGCAGCGTGGTTCGCGAGCGCGGATGAGCCTGGCCAGGGGCTGCTGAGGGCACGTAGGACTGCGTCCCGGTGGCGGTGATGGCGCCGGTGGCGTCGGTGACCCATGCCCGCCATGCCCCGTCGCAGGCCAGGGCACGGGCGACCTCGGCAGGCACGGGACCGAGCCCTGGCACCTCGGCGGGGTCATCCGCCAGGCCGAGCAGGGTGTCGAGGCTGACGATGACCTGGATCTCGGCGCGGGGCGCCCGTTCGGTGCGGCATGGCGTGCACGAGGCGGTCGTGGTCGGCGGGACTCAGCGGCGGCCGCAGGATCCACGATCGACGGCTGCCACGGGTCCGGAAGTCGCCCCGGCTCCGAGCCCCGGGACCAGCCCCGAGGGCTGCCGTTCGGCCGCGCCGAGCAACAGGTCGGTCATCACGTCTGCACGGAGCTGGTCGCGGGTGCGTGGGTCGGCCGATCCCTCGGCGGCAGCGTCGGACTCGAGACCGGCGGCCAGCGCGGTGAGGCGCCGGTGGATCCGGTGGGCGTCGACGTCGGACAGGTCGGCGATCAGGGTTGCCATGCCGTCGCCTCGGGGATGGACGGTGACGCGGCGGGACGCGAAGGCGCGGATGCGTGCCTGCTGCACGGACTCGGAACACACGCGCAGGCGGGCGGCGCGAGCGACGCGGTTCACCTCGGCGGAGTGGTACGGCCGGCGGCCGCTGGACAGGCGTTGCTGCACCCGAGCGCACACCTCGGTGATCACCTTCTCGGCGTCCTGCTGGTCGAGGCCGACGACGTGGTCCAGCACCAGGCGCCCTGCCCAGGATGAGATCGCTGCGGACTCGACAAGGGCGAGGAGCTGCGGGTGCTCGGTCAGGGCGCGTGCGTTCCCGATGCGGTTGCCCATCGCGGGGATCGTCGATCGCAGGGCGTGGGCCAGTTCCTCCCGAGCGGGGTCGGTGATCTGTTGGCGGCCCCCGGCGATGTCGAAGGACACCGGCTCCGGACCGGCGGCGTCCACGAGTGAGGTGGCGAAGCGGGTGGCCAGCCAGGAGGCGCAGGCGTCCCAGGCCGCAGCGGTGATGATCTGGCAGGAGCACGGCCACCCCGGGGCGTGTCCCGGAGTGGGCCAGTCGGGCAGTACTCGGTCCTCGGCGTGGTCCACCGGGCAGTGGCCACCTGCCGTCAGGTCGGTCAGGGCGGTGACCAGGAGCGGTCCCGGGGCGAGCCACAGCAGCCGGCGAACCTGCTCGTCGAGAGTCGCGTCCCACCAGCCCTCCTCGGTCCACGCGGGACGCTCGTCGTGCCACCAGGCACGCAGGAGTGCTTCAAGGCGGGCATCGAGTCCCTCGCCTGAGCCATGGGTACCGGAAATCGGCCGCGCGGAGTCGCTGGCTGACTTCACGGTCACTGAGACCCCCATCGATACCCCCCGTGTCACTCTGGTCCGAGGTACTGCGGCCAACTGCGCTCGAACATCTGTTCGAACTCGTACCACATCCTGCTCGACCTCGGAAGGTCCGCACAGCCGGGCTGTGGATGGCGTGCGGCCCCATTCGTCAGCGGCGCACGTGAGGGGATGGACCCGCGGGATCTGCAGGCGCCGTCCGCGGCCGGACGCCGCATGTCCGCCTCAAACGCGTGACTGGTTTGTCCGGGGCCCGCTGACCCGGGTACCATCGTCGCGCTACGGCGGGTTGCCCGAGTGGCCAAAGGGAGCAGACTGTAAATCTGCCGGCTCAGCCTACGTTGGTTCGAACCCAACACCCGCCACGCGCGACCGAGGCGCCCCCGCACCACGCAGGGGCGCCTCGGCGTTTCCACGCCCGCGACCGGTCGGGGATCGGATCAGGTGGGCCCCGCTCGGGGCGGGCCAGGGCCAGACCTCGGCCCCGGCGAGAACGGCGATCCGGTGGGATGATCAGGGATCATGACGTGGAGCAGCGCGGACATCCCTGACCTGACCGGACGATCGATCATCGTGACTGGCGCCAACTCCGGCATCGGTCTCGAGGCGGCCACGTCGCTGGCCGCCCACGGAGCCGCGGTGACGTTGGCCGTGCGGGACGTCGGGCGCGGGTCCTCGGCCGCCGAGCAGATCCGAAGCGCAACGCCGGGGGCGCAGGTCGACGTCGCCCGCCTCGACCTCGCGGACCTTGCCAGCGTGCGGGAGTTCGCCGGCAGCCTGGACCGGCGCCCACGCCGACGGCCTGGACGTGCTGGTCAACAACGCCGGGGTCATGGCCATCCCGCGGCGAGAGACCGCCGACGGGTTCGAGATGCAGCTCGGCACCAACCACCTGGGGCACTTCGCACTCACCGGACTCCTGGTGGGGTCCCTGCGGGCCGGCGGCCGCGTCGTCACGGTCTCCAGCGGCGCACACAGGTTCGGCCGGATGGACTTCGACGACCTGCAGTCGGCGCGGTCCTACCAGAAGTGGCGGGTGTACGGGCAGAGCAAGCTGGCCAACCTCCTGTTCGCCCTCGAGCTGCACCGCCGGGCCGAGGCTGCGGGGGCCGACCTGCGCAGCATCGCGGTGCACCCCGGCTACGCGGCCACCAACCTGCAGTCGGTGGGCCCGCAGATGTCGGGCAGCCGAGTGGGGGCGTCGATGATGGGCCTGGCCAACCGGGTGCTCGCCCAATCCGCCGAGGCGGGGGCGTGGCCGACGCTGATGGCGGCCACCGATCCCGAGCGTTCCCAGCGGCACGTTCATCGGGCCCACGGGGTGGATGGGCCAGCGCGGGACGCCCGGTTTCGAGACCCCGTCCGAGGCCGCCCGGGACGTCGATGCGGCCCGCCGCCTCTGGGACGTGAGCACCGAGCTGACGGGCGTCTCGTACCCCTGGTGAGCACGCCCGAGCAGGCTCCGGGCGATTTCGTCAATGGCCTGCCGGTCGGGTAACCTTGGCGGGCATTGCCCCTTTAGCTCAGTCGGCAGAGCGTCTCCATGGTAAGGAGAAGGTCTACGGTTCGATTCCGTAAAGGGGCTCGGAAGAGTCGGCCCGCAAGGGTCGCACTTGCCCGGCGGAGTAGCTCAGCCTGGCAGAGCAAGCGGCTCATAATCGCTGTGTCGCCGGTTCAAGTCCGGCCTCCGCTACCAGACCCGGTGCCCGTCAGGGCCCAGCACGAGGCGCCCATCGCGGCGTAAGAGAAGGAAGGCAGTCCCGTGGGCAAGTCCACCGACATCAGGCCGAAGATCACCTTGGCCTGCCAGGAGTGCAAGCACCGCAACTACATCACCAAGAAGAACCGGCGCAACGACCCGGACCGCCTCGAGGTGAAGAAGTACTGCGCCAACTGCAACCAGCACACGGCCCACAAGGAGACCCGCTGAGGGTCGGCTCGGCGGGGCTCGTCACGCTGAGCCCCGGTGCGAGGCCAGGCGTGGACCGGTTGAGGTTCCACGAGGGCCATCGCAGGTCGCGCGCGTGAACGTCGATGGGGAGTTCCCACTCCGGTGGGGGCTCCCCTTCGCCCATGTCCGGCGAAGATCGCGCGCGTGACGCAGCTGCTCGGGTGTTGTGCATCGATGCCGCCGCCCGCGTCCACCCGCCCAACCGGCTAAGCCCCGCGACCCTCACTAGGATCCCTAGCGAGACGTCCCGCCGCAGAAGGGGCCGGCATGGAGACCCACAAGCTGTTCCCAGGCAAGTACTTCATCTCCTCGATCCTCGAGATGCTCGAGTACAAGTCCGAGATGACGGGCCAGACGAAGCGCCGCTACCTGATGCGGGCGGCCATGGCGGGCGTGATCGTCGGGCTGCTCTACATCGGCAACTACACGATCCAGAGCGGGATGGAGGGCCTCGAGTTCGGCATGGAGGACGGGCTCCTGGCCCTTCGGCAAGCTGCTGGGCTCCACCTTCTTCGGCTTCGCCCTGGTGTTCATCTACTTCTCGAAGTCCGAGCTGTTGACCTCGAACATGATGATCACCACGATCGGTCACTACTTCCACGGGATCACGTACCGGGCCACGGGCCGGGTCCTCTCGCTGTGCTACCTGGGCAACTTCCTCGGGGGGCTGTTCATCGCCGTCCTCGTGGCGTTCTCGACGATCATCAACGATCCGACGATGGCGCTGATGGATCACTCCGTCGAGGTCAAGCTGGCGTTCGTCACCGACGGGCCCACCGGCTGGCTGGACCTGTTCGTCCGTGCGATCTTCTGCAACTTCTTCATCAACCTGGCGATGCTCATGGTCTACAACGGCGCCGTCAAGGAAGACATCGTGAAGTCGCTGGTGATGATCGTCTCGGTGTTCGTCTTCGCCTATCTGGGCTTCGAGCACTCCGTGGCCAACACGGTGCTGTTCACCATCGTCGGGGTCGACCACGGGATCGCCATCCTGCCGGCGATCGGCAACATCGTCATATGCCTTGCGGGCAACTGGGTGGGCGGCGGCGTGCTCATCGGCCTGTACTACGCCTACCTCAACGACGAGGCCCGCTACCTGCGTCAGCACCCCGAACTGGCCGATCCGCAGGGGCAGCCCTGAGCACCGAACACGACCAGGTCGATCCCCACTGGCGACGGTGGGTGGGCAGGTGCGTCCGGCTGGGGGCCTGGCTCGCGGGGACGTCCTTGCTCTGGTTGTTCCTGCTGATCCTTGCCTGGAGCCAGGACGTGCACCGGCGGCCGGGTGGCACGGGCCCGCTGGCCCTGGCCAGTGCCGCAGCGCTGGTCGACATCGCCCTGCTGGGCAACATCGGACGCTGGTGGATGACTCCGCGGTGGCCCGGCCGCGGTCGCACCGGCTGGCTGGGCCGGGTGACCGATCCGCTGGGCTGGCCCCTGCCGGTGGCCACGCTGGTCGTCCTCGCCGTCAACATGGTCCTGACCCTGGCTGACCGGATCATCCCCCTGGACTGGCTCAGCCTGGCGCTGTGCCTCGTGGGCTTCGCGCTCCTCGGGGGCGTGGCCAGGACGACGCCGCACGACGTCGACGCCCCGGTGCAGGGGGCTGCATGACCGACCCCGGATCGGTCCCGCCGGCCACCGAGCCGTCACCGGTCCTTGCCGACATGACGACCCTGCGTGTCGGCGGCCCCGCCCGTCGGGTCATCGACGCCACCTCGGACGGCGACCTGATCGAGGCGGTCACGACCGCTGACGCCGCGGGTGAGCCCCTGCTGCTCGTCGGCGGCGGTTCGAACCTGCTCGTCGCCGATGCCGGGTTCCCGGGAACGGTCGTCCGGATCGGCACGCGCGGGGTCCACGTGGAGCCGGACGGCTCGGGCCGGGTGCGCGTCCGGGTCTGCGCCGGGGAGCCGTGGGAGGCGTTCGTCGCCACGGCTGTCGAGTCCGGCTGGTCCGGCGTCGAGGCGCTGTCGGGGATCCCGGGCGCCGCGGGCGCCACGCCCATCCAGAACGTGGGGGCCTACGGCGCCGAGGTGGCGCGGGTCATCGACTCCCTCGAGGTGCTCGACCGCCGTACCGGCGAGGTCGGCCGGATGCCGTCGGGCGACGCCGGGTTCGGCTACCGGAGCTCGGCGCTCAAGCGCGCGCCGGGGCGCTGGGTGGTGCTGTCGGTGACGATGGACCTCGCCGTGGACCCGCTGGGGGCGCCGGTCGCGCTACGCGGAGCTGGCCGGGCTGCTGGGGGTCGAGATCGGGGACACGGGCGCCCGCGACCGCGGTCCGGGAGGCCGTGCTGGAGCTGCGCCGGGGCAAGGGGATGGTCCTCGACGCCACGGACCACGACACCTGGAGCGCCGGGTCGTTCTTCACCAACCCGATCCTCAGCGCGGCCGAGGCCGAGGCCCTGCCGGTGGGCGCGCCGCGCTTCGACCAGCCGGACGGATCGGTCAAGACCTCAGCGGCGTGGCTCATCTCGCACGCGGGGTTCCCCCGCGGGTTCGCAGTCCGCCCCGGAGCCCGCGCGACGCTGTCCACCAAGCACTCGCTGGCGCTGACGAACCGCGGTGGAGCCACAGCCGAGGACCTGCTCGAGCTGGCCCGGGCCGTGCGCGCCGGTGTCGCCGAGCAGTTCGGCATCGTGCTGGAGAACGAGCCGGTGCTCGTCGGCTGCGCGCTGTGAGGTCCGGCGCTCAGGTGGCCTCGCCGAGCAGGGCGGCCATCCGGGCCACCCCCTCCTCGAGGTCCGCGTCGCCCAGGGCGTAGGACAGCCGCAGGTAGCCGGGGGTCCCGAAGGCCTCCCCCGGGACGACCGCCACCTCCACCTCGTCGAGGATCAACGTGGCCAGCTCGGCCGAGGTCGCCGGCCGCTGACCCCGGATCTCCCGGCCCAGGAGGTCCTCGACCGACGGGTAGACGTAGAACGCGCCCTCCGGCTCGGGGCAGAGCACGCCCGGGATCGCCGACAGCAGCTCCACGATCCGCCGCCGGCGCCGGTCGAAGGCCACCTTCATCACCTCGACGGCCGCCAGATCCCCGGACACCGCGGCCAGGGCCGCGATCTGGGAGACGTTGGCGACGTTCGACGTCGCGTGCGACTGCAGGTTGGTGGCCGCCTTGACGATGTCCTCCGGGCCGATGAGCCAGCCGACCCGCCAGCCGGTCATGGCGTAGGTCTTGGCCACGCCGTTGACCACGATGCAGCGCTCGGCGAGCTCGGGGACCTCCACCGGCATCGAGGAGAACTCGGCGTCGCCGTACACGAGGTGCTCGTAGATCTCGTCGGTGACGACCCACAGCCCGTGCTCGACAGCCCAGCGGCCGATCGCCGCGACGTCCTCCGGGGAGTACACCGCGCCCGTCGGGTTCGAGGGCGAGACGAAGACCAGGGCCTTGGTGCTCGGCGTGCGGGCGGCCTCCAGCTGGTCGATCGTCGCGCGGTACCCGCTCTCCGGGGAGGTCGGCACCACGACGGTCGTCCCACCGGCCAGCGCGATCGACTCCGGGTAGGTGGTCCAGTACGGAGCGGGCAGCAGGACCTCGTCGCCCGGGTCGAGCAGGGCGGCGAAGGCGTTGTACAGCGCCTGCTTGCCGCCGTTGGTGATCAGCACGTGGCTGGGCTTCACGACCAGTCCGGAGTCGCGGTAGGTCTTGGCTGCCACGGCCTCCTTGAGCTCGGGCAGGCCGCCGGCCGGGGTGTAGCGGTGCCAGCGCGGATCCCGGCAGGCCGCGACGGCGGCCTCGACGATGTAGTCCGGCGTCGGGAAGTCCGGCTCGCCGGCCCCGAACCCGATCACGGGCCGGCCGGCGGCCTTGAGCGCCTTGGCCTTGGCGTCGACGGCCAGGGTCGCGGACTCGGCGATGGCACCGATTCGGGCAGAGACTCGGGAGGCAGCAGGCATGGGGACCATCGTAGTGAGGGGCACGTGATCCGTCCCGGCCGATCGGCAGCCCCCAGCGCAGCGCATTTGGGCCGCGGGGGGTGGCGACCGTACACTGGGTCATCCGGGTCGGTGCACCCTCGCGGTAGCCTGCCCGGGTCAAGAAGTCCAAAGGGTCGTAGCTCAATTGGTAGAGCACCGGTCTCCAAAACCGGCGGTTGGGGGTTCAATTCCCTCCGGCCCTGCGAGGCGGAACGTTCGCGTTCCGCGTCATCAACACCTGTGGGCGCCCGTCGCCCGCCTCGGAGGACCTGTGAGCGAGAGCAGCACGACGACCGACCGTGGCTCGTCCGGCGACAAGAAGCCGCGCCGGCAAGCCCAGCCTGTGGGCGCGGTTCACGCTGTTCATGCGCCAGATGGTTGCCGAGCTGCGCAAGGTCATCTGGCCGACGCGCAAGGAGTTGCTCACCTACACCTGGGTCGTGATCGTCTTCGTGGCGGTCTTCACCGCGATGGTGGCGGTCTTCGACTTTGTGTTCACACGACTGGTGCTTCAGCTGTTCGGCTGAGCTGCGCACCCCGTACTAGATCTGCGAGGACGACTGTGTCTGGATCGACCGACGAGTTCGACGCCCCTGAGGGCGAGGCCGCCGAGTTCGACTGGTCGGCTGCCGTGACGGCCGCCGACGGGATCGACGCTGCCCCGAGCTCCGACGAGGTCGAGGTCGAGGTCCCCGCGGTCGACGACGCCGCGAGGTCGACGACGCCGAGGTCGACGACGCCGCGGTCACGGTCGCGGCCACGGCCGTCGAGTTCTCCGCCGGGCTCGAGTCCGAC
>CAWEVG010000013.1:0-16305 GCA_963812395.1 uncultured Actinomycetes bacterium | reverse complement strand
TGCGGTCCGGGTCGAGGATCCATCCGGAGATCGCCGCGTGCGCCCAGGGCAGCCGATCGTCCTCGAGGTGCGAGCGCACCACGGAGGAGAACAGCCAGGTCCGGATGATCTCGTGGGCCTGCGGGCGCACATCCATCGGGGAGACGGCCGCCCACAGCTCGGGGTCGCGCTCCCAGCCGCCGCAGATCTGCGGGCTGAGGCTCGAGGTGGCCCACGTGTCCATGATGTCGGGGTCGCCGATGAAGCCGCCCGGCTGGCCGCGCTGGGCCTCATCGAATCCTGCGGGCGCCTCGGCGGACGGGTCCACGGGCAGCGCGGACTCGTCGGGGGTGATCACCTGGTGGTAGTCCGGATTCCCGTGCGGGTCGACCCGGTACCACAGGGGGATCGGCACCCCGAAGAACCTCTGCCGGCTGATCAGCCAGTCCCCAGCCAGCCCGGAGACCCAGTTCTGGTACCGGATCGCCATGTTCGCCGGATGCCAGGCCAGCTGCTCGCCCCGGGCCAGCATCTCGGCGCGGAGGTCAGCATCGCGGCCCCCGTTGCGGATGTACCACTGCCGCGTGGTGACGATCTCCAGGGGCCGCTCGCCCTTCTCGAAGAACTTCACGGGGTGGGTGATGGCGCGGGGCTCACCCTCCAGCCACCCAGCGGCCCCGAGCAGCTCGACCATCTGCTTCTTCGCCGAGAACGCGGTCATCCCGGCGATCGACGCGTACGCCTCCCGGCCGGACTCGCGGGTGATCCAGTCCGGGGTCTCGGGAAGGATCCGGCCGTCCCAGCCGATGATCGGCCGGGTCGCCAGGGCCAGCTCGCGCCACCACGTGACGTCGGTCGTGTCGCCGAACGTGCAGATCATCGCGATGCCGGAGCCCTTCTCCGGGTCGGCGAGGTGATGGGCGAGGACCGGCACCTCGACGCCGAAGACCGGCGTGGTCACCGTGGTGCCGAAGTGCTTCTGGTACCGCTCGTCGTCGGGGTGCGCCACGAGTGCCACGCACGCGGCCAGCAGCTCGGGGCGGGTGGTCTCGATGTGCACCGCGCCGGACCCGTCCGAGTAGGGGAAGGCGATCCGGTGGTACTCGCCGGGCATCTCGCGGTCCTCGAGCTCGGCCTGGGCCACAGCCGTGCGGAACGTGACGTCCCACAGCGTGGGCGCCTCAGCCTGGTAGGCCTCGCCGCGGGCGAGGTTGCGCAGGAACGCCTTCTGGGACGCCGACCGGGAGTTGGCGTCGATGGTCTGGTAGGTCTGCGTCCAGTCCACGGACAGGCCGAGCTGGCGGAAGAGCGCCTCGAACGCCTTCTCGTCCTCGAGGGTCAGCTGTTCGCAGAGCTCGATGAAGTTGCGCCGGCTGATCGGGACCTGCTTCTTGGGGTCGGGCTTCTCCGGCGGCGTGAAGTCCGGGTCGTGATGCAGCGTCGGCTCGCAGCGCACGCCGTAGTAGTTCTGGACGCGGCGCTCGGTCGGCAGCCCGTTGTCGTCCCAGCCCATCGGGTAGAAGACGTCGAAGCCCTGCATGCGCTTGTAGCGGGCGATCAGGTCGGTGTGCGTGTAGGAGAACACGTGCCCGACGTGCAGGGAGCCCGAGACGGTCGGCGGCGGGGTGTCGATCGAGTAGACCTCGGAGCGGGGCCGGGTGCGATCGAAGCGGTAGGTCGCGTCGGCCTCCCAGCGCGCGGACCACACCGACTCGATCCCGTCGATGGACGGCTTCTCAGGGATACGTGCGGCGGGGGCATCCGACGACTGGCTCATGGGTCGCGATTCTACTGGGGCCACGAGGGAACGCCTCACGCGGCGAATGCGTGCGCGGGCGGTCACGGGGTCGGCCGGGGGTGCCCCGTGGCGTTCGGACGCGGACCCCGGATCAGCTGAGGCGTCGGGCGTAGGTCAGGTCCAACGCCATGAGGGCAAGTCCCTGGCTGACCACCGCGAGGCCATGCCCACGCGCGGCGTCCGGGGCCATCCGGCCGCCGAAGGTGGTGCGGTGGTGGGCGACGTGTGCGCCCGCGGCGACGTAGGCCACGTCGAGTCCGGCGTTGACGAGCAGGGTCCGGCGCAGGCTGGCTGCCTCGGCCGGATGGGCTCGGGAGCGCCACGCGCCGAATCCTGCGATGCCCAGGTTGATGGCGCCCCAGGCTGCGGTCTGCTGCCCGAACGCCCGCGGGAGCGACCGGGACGCCGTGAGTGTCACGAGCCCACCGACCACCACGCTGGATGCGCCGAGCACAGCCAGCGTTCGTGTCAGGGAGGCGGCCACCTCGGGGCCCCGGTCAGCCGGATCGGGCATCTGATCGGCCGGGATCGGCTCGGTGGTCGTGGGGCTCATCGGGGTCGTCCCTCCGGTCGGGGACCCAACGTACGGCCGCCAGCGAGTGGCGCGCAGATCGGCAGCGCCCCTCCCGGGATGCGACGATGACCCCGTGACCACCGACCCCACCGACCCGCTGCACCGCTTCGGCGAGGTGCGCCGCGAGCTCGAGGCCCGCTGGCCCGAGTCGCAGATCTCGCCGACCCTGGACCGCATCCGGACGCTCACGCAGTTCCTCGGCGACCCGCAGCGCGCCTACCCGGTGATCCACGTGACGGGGACGAATGGCAAGACCTCGACGGCCCGGATGATCGAGTCGCTGCTGCGGGCGTTCGGCCTGCACACCGGGCTGATCACCTCGCCGCACCTGTCCGACCTGCGCGAGCGGATCCGCCTCGATGGCGAGCCGATCAGCATCGACGCCTTCCTGGACATCTACGACGAGGTCGCGCCCGTGCTGGCGATGGCCGATGAGGCCAGCGAGCTCGAGGGCGGTCCTCGGTTGAGCTTCTTCGAGGTGATGACCGGCCTGGCCTTCGCAGCGTTCGCCGATGCGCCGGTCGACGTGGCCATCGTCGAGGTCGGCATGGGCGGCAGGTGGGACGCCACCAACGTGGCCGATGGTCAGGTCGCGGTGATCATGCCGATCGGCCTGGACCACTCCGACTACCTGGGTGATTCGCTGGCCGACATCGCAGGGGAGAAGGCCGGGATCATCAAGCCGACCTCGTCGGTGGTGCTCGCCGCCCAGGAGGACGAGGCCATGGAGGTGCTGGCCGCGGCGGCCGGGCTGATGGAGGCGCCCACCTCGGTCGAGGGGATCCACTTCGGGGTGCTCGAGCGACTGGTCGCCGTCGGCGGGCAGCAGATCACGCTGCGTGCGCTGGGCGCTGACTACGAGGAGATCTTCCTCCCGTTGTTCGGCGCCCACCAGGCGCGCAACGCGGCCGCTGCGCTCGCCGCCGTCGAGTCGTTCTTCGGGATCTCGTCGTCGCCGGGCTCGACCGGTGGCGCCGACGCGGACCGGGCCAGCACCGCGAGCCCGGCGGACACAGCAGCCTCCATCGACCTCCGGGAGCGGGACGCCGCGCAGGGCGTCGCCACCGACATCCCCATTCCCACGCCGGTCCGGCGCCTCGATCCCGTGGTGGTGCGCGCGGGCCTCGCGGCGGTCACCTCGCCGGGCCGGCTCGAAGTGGTGCGACGGGCTCCCACCGTGCTCGTGGATGCCGCCCACAACGTGCCGGGTGCGCACGCGCTGGCGGCGGCCGTCGCGGACTCGTTCGCGTTCACCTCGTCGGTGGCGGTGGTCGGCATCCTCGCCGACAAGGACGCAGCGGGGATCCTTGCCGCCCTCGACCCGATCATCGACATGGTCGTCATCACCCGATCCAGCTCGCCCCGGGCTCTGCCGGTCGCGGAGTTGGCAGCGATCGCTGTCGAGGTCCTGGGCGAGGAGCGCGTCGAGGCTGTCGATCGCCTCGACGTGGCCCTGGATCGCGCCATCGAGCTGGCGGAGCTGGGCTCCCCGGCAGGGGTCGGCGCCGGGGTGATCGTCACCGGGTCGGTCACGATGGCCGGTGAGGCGCGGCTCCTCCTCGGCGCCGAGTCCGGGCATGAGTCGGGCTCCACCCGCTCCGAGCGGGGCGCTCCTCGCGGCCGGGCCCCGGAGGGCTGGGAATGAGGGTCCTGACCTCCAGCGTCCTGATCATGGAGGCGATCGTCCTGCTGCTGGCCATCCCGGTGGCGGTCGTGGCCGGAGGGCAGCCGTCGTGGGTCGGTTGGCTGTTCGCGGTCCTCGCGCTGGCCTGCGCGGTGCTGCCGGGGATGTACTCCGGCGTCCGTTCTTCGTCCCGGTGGGCTGGGGCCTCCAGGCTCTGGTCGTCGCCAGCGGCTTCCTCATCGGCTGGATGATGTTCGTGCTGGGAGCGGTGTTCGCCGCCCTCTGGTGGACGGCCCTGCGCCTGGGCCGCAAGGCGGAGGCCGCGGAAGCCACCAGATAGCGCCGCCGCCCTGCGACCCCCGCCGCTCGGCCAGCGGTCGCTGCCCCTTCGCTCCCGACGCGTCTCGCGGGCGCTGCCCTTCGCTCCGCCGCCGCCGATCCGTCCTGCTGCCGAGCCGCCCGTCCCGCGTCTCACGATCGATCCGGATCTGCGACGAGCGGCAGTCCGAGATCCGGATGGATCCGGGATCGGGCCGCGCGAAAGCGGATCGCTCGGAGACGGCGGCGATCGGAACGGCGGCGATCGGAGCGGCGGCGATCGGAACCGCGGCGATCGGAGGGGGCGCGGGGGAGGGTGGCAGCCGGCGATCGGCGTCCTTCGCACCCCCGGGGGGCGGGTAGGCTTGGCCGCCTTGAGGGCGGAGGCTCCGCCCGCCTGCGCAGGAGGCATGCATGACCGAGCGGACCCTGGTCCTGATCAAGCCCGACGGCGTGGCGCGCAACCTGATCGGCGAGGTGCTGTCGCGCATCGAGCGCAAGGGCCTGAGGATCGTCGCCCTCGAGCTGCGGACCCTGGATCGGGCCACTGCCGAGGCGCACTACGGCGAGCATGCCGCCAAGCCCTTCTTCGCCGACCTGGTGGACTTCATCACCAGCGGCCCGCTGGTCGCCGCGGTTGTCGAGGGCCCCGACGCCATCGTCCAGTGGCGAGCCATGATGGGCGCCACCAACCCGGTGACCGCCGCCCCCGGAACGATCCGCGGCGACCTGGCCACGGTCATGCAGGAGAACGTCACGCACGGCTCGGACTCCCCGGAGTCCGCGGCCCGCGAGGTGGCGCTGTTCTTCCCCGGCCTCGCCTGAGCGCAGCCGTGTGAACGGGATCGACCATCCGATCGTCGGATCCGTTCACACGATGACCCTGACCCACGCACCGAACGAACGAACCGAGGGGTGAGCGCGGTGGCCGACCAGACCCGGCACCTGTTCGCCGGGCGCGACCTCGCGATCGACCTGGGCACGGCCACGACCCTGGTCTACGTCCGTGGCGCGGGGATCGCCCTGGCAGAGCCCTCGATCGTCGCGGTGTCCGCCGAGACCGGCGCCCTGGTCGGGGTCGGCAACGACGCCAAGGCGATGTTGGGCCGCACGCCGGAGCACATCGTCACCGTCCGCCCGCTTCGCGACGGCGTCATCGCCGACTTCGACAACGCTGAGCGGATGCTGCGCTACTTCGTGGGGCGGGTCCACAAGCGCAGCTTCTGGTCCCGACCCCGGATCGTCGTCGCCGTCCCGAGCGGGATCACCGGGGTGGAGCGCCGTGCGGTTCGCGACGCCTGCTACGCCGCGGGTGCCCGCGAGGTGCACCTGATGGAGGAGCCGATGGCGGCCGCTATCGGCGCCGGCCTGCCCGTGCATGAGGCGACCGGATCGATGGTCGTGGACATCGGGGGCGGCACCACGGAGGTCGCCGTCCTGGCCCTCGGCGGCACCGTGACCTCGATGTCGGTGCGCGTGGGCGGAGACCGCCTCGACGAGGCGATCATCAACTACGCCAAGAAGGAGTACTCCCTGCTGATCGGGGAGCGCACCGCCGAGGACGTGAAGATCGCCATCGGCTCGGCGTTCCCCTCGGCCGACGAGCCGGGCTCCGCCCTGCGCGGTCGCGATCTCGTGACCGGCCTGCCGCGCACCGTCGACGTGACCGCGGAGGAGATCCGCTGGGCCCTGGACGAGCCGGTGCAGGCCATCGTCGACGCGGTGGCCTCGACCCTGGACCGGACGCCCCCGGAGCTCTCCGGCGACGTCCTGGCCCGCGGCATCGTGCTCACCGGCGGGGGTGCGCTGCTCGCCGGGATGGACAGGCGGTTGGCCAGCGAGACCGGGATGCCGGTCGTGGTCGCGGAGAACCCCACACACGCGGTCGTGCTCGGTGCGGGCCGCGCGGTCGAGTCGTTCGATGCGCTGTCGCGTGTCCTGATCGCGGAGCCGCGGCACTGATGGCCTGGCGCCGCACGCGGGTGCTCGTGGGGGCCGCCGTGGCCGTGGCCGTGCTGCTCATCCTCATCGACGTGCGGGGCTCGGGCCCGACCGAGGCGCTGCGCGGGATCGCCGGAGCTGTGGCGGGCCCGCCTGAGCGCGCCCTGGCCTGGGTGCGCACCCAGGTGGGCGCGCGCGTCGGTGGCTCGGCTGATGAACGGGCCCGGATCGCCGACCTCGAGCAGCAGCTGGCCCAGGCGAGGGCTGCCGCGGGGGCCGCGGCCGCCGGCACGCTCTCCGAGGCGGACACCCGGGCCCTGGCCGCGCTGGCACCGTCCCAGGGCTACTCGGCCGTGCCCGGGCGCGTGGTCTCCGTCTCCGCCGCCCAGGATCCTGCGCGGTCGGCGGCGATCTCCGCCGGGTCGGGCCAGGGTGTCCGTGCGGGCCTGGCCGTGATCGGCGTAGAGGGCCTGGCCGGCATCGTCGACACGGTCTCGCCCCAGGTCTCGACGGTGCGCCTCGTGGTCGACCCCGCCACCGAGATCGCCGCCCGGGTGGCCTCCTCCGGCGAGGTGGGGGTGTTCCGCGGGACCGGGCGCGCCGGACGATTCGAGCTGCTCGACCCGCTCGGGCGCATGGAACCAGGCGACCTCATCGTCACGTTGGGGACCCCGGGCGGCGACCTGCCAGCGGACCTGCCCCTGGGCACCATCGCGAAGGTGACCGGGTCCTCGGCTGCGCTGACCCGGGCCGCGGAGGTCACTGCAGCGGTCGACGACTCCACCCTCGACCGGGTGGCCGTGCTCGTCCCCGAGACCCAGCAGGGCGGTGGGTCGTGAGCGCCCCCACGTGGTCGCGCGGCGCCCTGGTCCTGCTCGGCGTGGTCCTGGTGATCCTGGCGATCGTGCAGGTCAGCCTCGTGAACCTCGCTGCCCACGCCATGGGCGGTCCCCGACCTGCTCGTCGTCGCCGTGCTGGCAGTGGCCGTCGCGCGCGGACCGCTCACCGGTGGCCTGGTCGGGGCCGGGGCCGGGCTGATCCTCGACCTCATCCCCCCGGCGTCGGGCCCCCTCGGCGGGTGGATGCTGGTGCTGGCCCTGGCCGGCGCCGTGCTGGGCCGGGTCGCCGAGACCTACCAGCCGGGGCCCTTCACCGCCATGCTCCTGCTCGCCATCGGTGCAGGCGCTGTGGTGCTGGCGCGGGCGGCCGTGCTGTGGTTCGCGGGATCGTCGGTGCAGGTGACTGTGCTCGGTGCCGCCGTCGCCAGTGCGGCCTGGGCCCTCGTGCTGGCCCCGCTCGCGCTGCTGCTCGTGACACCTTCGACCAAGCCGGCACCTCCGGCCCCGGTCCGCCTCGCGTCCGCGGGCGGACCCGCCTCGACCGGCGGGGTGGGGACGGCATGACCGACCGCGTCCACGCCCGCCTGCTGATCCTGGCCGTCCTCGTGATGTCGCTGGTGGGCACCCTGGCGGCCCGGGCGTTCAGCCTCCAGGTCGTGGACGCAGATGAGGCCCGTGCCGCGGCAGAGGACAACCGGGTCCGGGAGCTGGTGATCCCGGCCGCACGGGGCATGGTGCTCGACCAGCAGGGCCGGCCCCTGGCATCCAACCGGATCAGCCTCGACGTGTCCGTCGACCGCCGCGAGCTGCGCCGGCTCGACGACGACGGCGCGTCCGTGCTCGATCGCCTGGCGGACCTGCTCGACGTCGACGCCGACATCCTCGCCGCCCGGCTGCAGAACTGCGGAACCCCCGGCGCCCAGAAGCAGCCCAACTGCTGGAACGGTGCGCCGGGTGCCGACCCGGTGGTGGCCCGTGACGTCGGCATCGAGGCGGCCGGGCAGGTCATGGCCGATCCGACAGGGTTCCCAGCGGTCGCGATCGACCGTGTGCCCGTGCGCCAGTACCCGGGGCAGTCGCTGGCCGCGCACGCCGTGGGCCACGTCGGGGCCGTGACGGCGGAGGACCTTGTCGACCATCCCGAGCTGGAGGGCTCACCTGCCCGCGGCCAGGCAGGCCTCGAGCTCGTCCACGACGCGGCGCTGCGGGGCCAGGCGGGGCTCGAGCGGGTGACCGTGGACAGCGCCGGGCATCGCGCGTCGGCCGGGGTCGAGGTTCCCGCCGTACCGGGGAGGACGCTCGTGACGAACCTCGATGCCGAGCTGCAGGCCGTCGTCGAGGAGCAGCTCCAGGCTGCGATCACGCGCGCCCGCGGACGCATCGACCCGATCTCCGAGCAGCCCTACAAGGCCGACGGTGGGGCGGCCGTCGTGCTCGACGTGCGCACCGGTGCTGTCCTGGCCCTGGCCTCGGCGCCGGACTTCGACGCCAACATCTGGACCGGCGGGATCGCCGCAGACGACTACGCAGCCCTGACCGATCCCGCAGCAGGGCAGCCGCTGCTGAACCGCGCGGTGCAGACCGCGCTCGCGCCGGCCTCGACCTTCAAGGTCGTGAGTGCGGCTGCTGCGCTCGAGGCCGGTTACTCGACGACAGCTGCGTACGACTGCCCCAGCAGCTATTCCGTGGGTGGACGGGCGTTCCAGAACTACCGCTCGCGATCCCTCGGCCCGGTCACCCTGGGCCGCGCGCTCGAGCTCTCCTGCGACACGGTCTTCTACCGCCTCGCCCACGAGCAGTGGCGCGCGGACGGTGGCTCGAAGCCGGTCGACGACCCGAAGGACCTCATCGCCTCGACCGCCTCTGACTTCGGCTTCGGCACGCCCACGGGGATCGACCTGCCCGGCGAGACCGCGGGCCGGCTGGCCTCCCGCGAGGCCAAGGCCGCCCAGTGGGACCAGCTCCACGACGAGTGGTGCGCGCGGGCGAAGGACGGGTACCCGGAGGTGGCGGACGCCGAGCGCGCGCGCTACCTCACCCGCCTGGCGAAGGAGAACTGCAAGGAGGGCATGCTCTGGCGCGTCGGTGATGCGCTCAACGCATCGATCGGGCAGGGGGACACGGCGGCGACCGTCCTGCAGGTGGCCACCGCCTACGCCGCGATCGCCAATGGGGGCACGGTGTACCGGCCGCAGGTCGCCCGGGCGCTGCTGAACGCCGACGGGACCGTGGCGCAGCAGTTCAGCCCGGAGCGGGCGGGCACCGTGGACGTCCCCGCCGAGGACCTGGCATTCCTGCGCCGGGCGCTTCGCGGGGTCGTCGACACCGGCACCGCCCGGCGCCCCTTCGCGGGCTTCCCCCTCGACCAGGTCCCGATCGCGGGCAAGACCGGGACCGGCGAGGTGTACGGCCAGCAGGCGACCTCGTGGTTCGCATCCTTCGCGCCGGCCGACGACCCCCGGTATGCCGTGGTGATCATGGTGTCCCAGGGCGGTACGGGCGCGGGCACGTCCGGGGCCAGCGTCCGGGGCATCTACGAGGCGCTGTTCGGTGTGCGCGACGGCTCCGCCGATCCCGTCCGCAGTGTGCTCGTCGGCGGGGATGTCGCGCGGGGACTGCCGACGATGGGCGCCGACGGCGTTCCCGTCGCGCCGGCTCGGGGATCCGGGTCGCCGTGACCCTGCTGCGCACAGCACCGCTCATGGGTGCCCGGACGAGCCCACCCCGGCTGCGCCAGTGGGACTGGATCCTCGTGCTCTCGGCGGTGTCGCTGTGCCTCCTCGGGGCTGCACTGATCTGGTCGGCCACCTCGGCCCGACTCGTCGCGTCGGGGCAGTGGTCGGGGACCTCAGCCGCGCGTCAGGTCCTGAACCTGGGGCTGGGGCTGGCGCTGTGCTGGGTGGTGTCCCGCCTGGGCCATCGTTCCATCCGGCGCTACACGCCCGTCCTGTACGCCGCCAGCCTCGCCGGCCTGGTGCTCGTGCTCTCGCCGCTGGGCAGCACGATCAACGGCGCCCACGCGTGGATCCGGCTGCCGGCTGGGTTCACCGTCCAGCCCTCGGAGTTCGCCAAGGTCGCGATCATCGTGGGTGTCGCGCTCGTGCTGGCAGACCGGAGCCCGTCGGACGCCCCCGATGTCCGCACGCTCGTTCGTGCCCTGTCGATCGCCGCGGTGCCCGTTGCACTGATCATGCTGCAGCCCGACCTGGGCACGGTCCTGGTGATCCTTTCGATCGTGGTGGGCATGCTCGTGATCGCCGGGGTGCGGCTGGTCCACCTGCTAGTCCTGGCGTTCCTGGGAGCGCTGGCGGTTCTGGCGGCGTTCGCCCTGGGCCTGGTCGACGACTACCAGATCGACCGGCTCACGGCCTTCACCCGCCCCGACGAGGGGGCCCGGACCTTCGGCTACAACACGCAGCAGGCGCGGATCGCGATCGGAGCCGGTGGCCTGCTCGGCCGCGGGCTGGGCCACGGGAGCCAGACCCAGGGCGGGTTCGTCCCGTTCAACCACACGGACTTCGTCTTCTCGGTGGCCGGCGAGGAGCTCGGCTTCCTCGGCGTGTGCGTGCTGCTGGGGCTGCTGGCCGTGGTGCTCTGGCGTGGCCTGACCATCGCCCTTCGCGCCCGCGACCTGTTCGGTCGCCTGGCGGCCAGCGGGGTCGTGCTGTGGTTCGGGCTGCAGGCCTTCGAGAACGTCGGCATGAACCTCGGGATCATGCCGGTGACCGGGGTGCCCCTGCCGTTCGTGTCCTACGGCGGGTCCTCGATGTTCGCCGCATGGATCGGGATCGGACTGCTGCTCAACATCCACGCAGGGACGACCGCCGACGACTGAGCGGGGGAGTCGGCCGCCCGGCCGGATCGCCAGGCTCCCGGAGAACCGGCCGGCCCAGGCTCAGAAGGACACCTGCGGTGGCGCCTGATGGGCGTCCGGTGCCTCGTAGAAGTCCCGCTTGTGCACCGCGGCCATGCCGGAGAACAGCATCCACGGCAGCGTCGCCACGGCGGTGTTCAGCGAGGCGACGGCGTCGTTGTAGTACTGCCGGGCGAACGCGAGCTGGTCCTCGGTCTCGCCGAGCTCCTGCTGCAGGGCGATGAAGTTCGCCGACGCCTTGAGGTCCGGGTATGCCTCGGCGACCGCCAGGACGTTGACCAGCGACCGGTCCAGGGCGGCCTCGGCCGCGACCTTGTCGGCCACGGAGCCGGACTTCGCCGCCGCGGTGACAGCAGCGCGGGCCGCGGTCACCTCCTCGAGGACGCCGCTCTCGTGCGCCGCGTAGCCCTTGACCGTGGCCACCAGGTTGGGGATCAGGTCGGCCCTGCGTGTCAGTTGCACGTCGATCCCGCCCAGGGCCTCCTGGGCGCGTATGTCGAGCCGTCGAAGCTTGTTGAAGCCCATGACCATGATCCCCACGACCACCAGGATCACGACCAGGCCGATCAGCCAACCCATCAGGACATCCACCTCTCATCGATCGTGCTACGAGTCACCACGAACCGCCGCCGCCCCCGCCGCCGCCGCCACCGAACCCGCCGCCGCCCCCGCTCGAGGAGGACGACTGTGAGGCGGTGTACGCCGAGATCGACTCGGACACCGCGGAGTTGAACGAGTCGAACTGGGAGCCTGAGTAGAAGTTGCCGTACTGCGATCCCACGTAGTACGGGTACCAGCCCGGGATCGGCGGCTCGGACTGGGTGCTCACCCGGTACTTCTCGGCCCACCGATCGGCGACGCCGAAGGCCACCGCGTACGGCACGTAGGCGATGAACAGGTCCTTGCGGGCTGCGAAGTCGAACCGGTCCTCCGCCGACGGGGTGGACAGCAGCCGCTCGAACCCTCCGGCCTGCGACCACACGATCCGTCCGGCGGGGGTGCGCCGGTGGCCCACCCCGGTCGCGAGCAGCGTCACCCCGCCGATCGCGAACGCGGCGAAGGGAAGGCCCCACATCGTCGCCCACCCCAACCCGCTGAACCCCAGGGCGGCCAGCAGCACCGCCACCACCCAGGCGAACCGCCCCAGGTACTCGTTGGGCGCTGTGCGTACCAGGCCGGCGCTGGAGGCCCAGCTGCTCACGGCCGCGGGGAGTCCGGCCCCGGCCTCGCGCAGGGTCTTGCCCGCGGAGATGGACCCGTCGGCCGAGAAGGTCGCCCCCGGTGTGCGCAGGCCCAGGGAGTTCCCCACCGCCTGGGCGCCCGGGTCGAGCACGCCCCACTGGGCGTCCTGCGCCCGCCCGACGATCCGCCACGTGTCCGCGCCCGGGTTCTCGAGGGTCACGAACCCCCGGTCGGCCAGGTACAGGACTGTTGCCACCAGCGCGGCGGGCCCGTGCGACTCCGAGGCCATGTAGACCGTCTGGACGGGGCCGAGCCCCTCGGGCGGCGCGTACATGACAGGGAAGCCGGGGGACTCCTCCCGGCCGGCCCGCCCCCAGGCGATCCCGGCCACCAGCGCCAGCGCGGACAGGACCAGCACCCCGAGGAGCACCGCGACGGAACGGCCGAGGATCGGGTCCCACCGGACGGACCAGGGCAGGCCCGGCCGGTCCGGGGCCGGCGCTGCCATCGAGGCGCGCACGGTCATCCCGGTCCGCGGCGGGATGTCGGTGGCGGTGAGGACCAGGTCGCGAGTCCCGGCTCCCGTGATCGCGCAGGGCCCGGGGCCGGCGTCCGTCCCCGCGGAGCACTGGACCTGTCCGCTTGGGCTGGGCAGCGAGATCGCGATGCGCGCTGTGCGGATGGCCATCTCCCAGCCCTGGGCCACGACGTTCCAGTAGAACGCGGACCCCGGATCGCCGGTGTTCTCGCCCTCCGTCGATGCGAACGTCCCGGCGGCACCCGCGGCGGGCTTCGAGATCACCCCGTCGATGGCGTAGGTGATCGTGTAGGTGTGCTCGCCGGGATCGAGGTACCTGTCGGGGTCGCCGATCCTGGCGACCAGGAACCGGCGACCGTTCTCCCAGTACGTCTTGTACTGGGCTGCGGCGCCGTCCACCGTGATCTCGCGGATGGTCGGGAGGTGCCGGGCGCCAGGATCACTTGGGTCCGACACGTCCCAGTAGCGGAAGATCCCGTGGCGATCGCCGGGGAAGTCGGCGGTGATCTGCTCGGTCACCGCCATGTGCCCGTCGGCGGCGATGGTGAACGCCGAGCGCATCTCGGTGATGACGACGGGATCGTCCGCCGCACCCGCGGTGGTCGAGAACAGCGACTCGGCAAGCGGCCACAGCAGCCCGACCGTCGCCAGGAGGATCAGCACGATCCTGCCGCCGATCGCCAGTGCCCGGCTGCTCATGGGGCCAACCTACTCGCGCGGGGGACCCAGCTGCTGACGACCTCACCGAGCACGTGCGTCATGCCCTTTGTCAAGCCGCCTCGGTCCGCGCCCGATACCTGAGAGTGGGTGGAGGAGAAACGGCCCCGCCACGCTGCACCTTCCTCAGCGGGCGGGGCCTCTCCCTGCCCCGATATCATCGCGACGTCCCTCCGGCTCTTTCCGGGGAAGCATGGCGGGGCTCCACACCGCAGGGGGATCACTGTGGCCACGAGGACGACCCGGTGTCGGTGCTGCCGACGCACCCTGCCGAGGTTCGATTGCAGGGAGGACCAACGCTGTCACACCTGTGCGGCTGTATGCCCCGGTCGATGGGGCTGCGAGGTACGCGAGAGGATCCAGGCCGACGATCGCGACTGAGTCGCTGACTACTGGGACAGCAATGGGTACACGCGCCCGGTCTTCTCACCGGTCTCGTAGATGTGGGCCGGTGGGCCGACGATGAGCGGGTCCGGGGTCCCGACGAGGTCGGTGTCCTTGTCCGGGTAGTCCACCTCGGAGAGCACCCAGCGGATGGCCTCGAGGCGCCCGCGCTTCTTGTCGTTGGAGCGCACGACCGTCCACGGCGCCCATTCGCTGTCGGTGTAGAACAGCATGGCCTCCTTGGCGTCGGTGTAGTCCTGCCACCGATCGAGGCTGGCGAGGTCCATGTCCGAGAGCTTCCACTGCCGCACCGGGTCGATCCGGCGGATCGTGAACCGGGTGACCTGCTCCTTGCGGCTCACCGAGAACCAGAACTTGAACAGGATGATCCCGCTGCGCACGAGCATCCGCTCGAACTCGGGCGCCTGGCGCATGAACTCCTCGTACTCCTCGTCGGTGCAGAAGCCCATCACCCGCTCGACCCCGGCGCGGTTGTACCAGGACCGGTCGAACATCACGATCTCGCCGGCGCTGGGCAGGTGCTCGATGTAGCGCTGGAAGTACCACTGGGTCCGCTCCTCCAGCGAGGGCTTCTCGAGGGCGACGACGCGCGCACCGCGGGGGTTCAGGTGCTCCATGAAGCGCTTGATCGTGCCGCCCTTGCCCGCGGCGTCCCGACCCTCGAAGACCATCACGATCCTCGCGCCGGTCCCCTTGACCCACGCCTGCAGCTTCAGCAGCTCGATCTGCAGCAGCCGCTTGCTGGTCTCGTACTCGTGGCGGGTCATCCGCTCGTCGTACGGGTAGCCCTCGCGCCAGGTGCCGACCGGCGTGCCGTCGGGTCCGAGGAGCACCGGGTCGTCGACCTCGTCCCAGGTCTCCGTCGCGGTCAGGCCGAAGTGCAGGAGTCGGTCGTCCTCCGTGTCCTGCAGGGCGTCGATGATGTCGGCCAGGTCCATGATCGACTCGAGGTCGAACTCGCGGGCGTCGCGATCGCTGCTCATGGGACCCGATCATTGCCTGCCGGGGGTGGGCTGGGCGCGTTGGGCGCGGCATGCCGGTGAACTTCCGTCGATCTGACTGGATCGTTCGCACTTCCGTGTGGATCTGGGCGTGCGCCCTCAGCCTGGGCCCGCCGCTATCCTGCGGATGTGGGCATCACTCTGGAGCGCTGGACCCGGTTCCGCTCATACATGTCCGAGGACTTCCTCGGCGGGCCGCGGGTTCTGAAGCTGAACTGGGTCATCAACTTCCAGAAGGGCGGGACGCTGCCCTTCGTCCTGGCTCTCATGACCTGGACCGACACCTGGACCGTCACCGCCTGGACCTACCTGGCCCTGCACGGCAGCTACGGCCTGATCTGGCTGGTCAAGGACGCCGTCATGCCCGACGCCCGTTGGCAGACGCGCATCACCCTGGGCGGGGCGTTCATGAGCTTCGCGCTGGTCCTGGGCCCGTACTGGCTCGCCCCGATCCTCCTGGTCGCGGACGACACGCAGCAGCCGCCGTGGCTGCTGGCCTGCGCCACCATCGCGTACGCGCTGGGCGTGGTCCTCATGATGGCCAGCGACGGTCAGAAGTACTTCACCCTGCAGCACAGGCGCGGCCTCATCACGACGGGATGGTTCGCGCGCGTGCGTCACCCCAACTACCTCGGAGAGATGGTGCTGTACGGGTCCTTCGCCGTCGTGGCCGGGCACTGGATCCCCTGGCTGGTGCTGGCGTGGGTGTGGCTGGCGCTGTTCGTGCCGAACATGCTCGGCAAGGAGGCCAGCATGAGCCGCTACCCGGAATGGGCCGCCTACAAGGCCCGCACGGGAATGCTGCTCCCGCGGCTGCGCCGACCTGTGCCTGCACCGTGCCGATGCCGAGCCTCCTGCGGTTGACCCGCGCAGTCGCCCGATGGACGCTGGTGGCAGGCGCCTCGGCCACCAGCGTTCGTCGGCAGGACTGAACCCGCGCCCGAAGGCCGGAGACCCCAACTCGCGCTGCCGAGTATCGAACCTCGCGCCCGTTCACACGCCCGGCCGACGCGCCAACCTCGCGCCCGTTTCGGTCGTTCCCGCGCTCTCGTGGAAGGTGGATCGACGCGAACGGGCGCGAGGTCGCTGGTCCCGCCCCAGAACGGGGCCCGTTTCACAGGAACGCGGCTGACCGCGGACGGCGTGGGCCGGTCCGGCGGATCTCGCGACCGGGGCGGTTCTGGGGATCCGGTCTACCCTTGGCGGATGCGTGAATCGTCGAGTCGCTCCAGCGCGCCCGTGTTCGACCAGCTCGAGCGGGTGCTGCCCAAGGTGAGCAAGCCGGTCCAGTACATCGGCGGCGAGCTGAACGCCGCGGCCAAGGACTGGGATGCCGCCCGGGTGCGCTGGGCCCTGATGTACCCGGATGCCTACGAGGTCGGGCCTGCCCAACCAGGGCGTGCAGATCCTCTACGAGGTGCTCAACGAGGCTGACGGGGTCCTGGCCCAGCGCACGCTACTCGGTGTGGCCCGACCTCGAGCTCGCTCATGCGCGAGCAGGACATCCCCGCCTTC
>CAWEVG010000012.1:0-32948 GCA_963812395.1 uncultured Actinomycetes bacterium | reverse complement strand
ACCGCGTCGATCTGCTCCTGGCTGATCGCGCCGAGCCGAAGAACCCGCGGCGGTGCGGCCGTGCAGTCGACGATCGTGGACTCCACGCCGATCGCGCACGCGCCGCCATCCACCACGAGGTCCCGCGCCGCGTCCATCGAGGCCCCGACCTCGGCGAGCACATCGCCGGCCCGGGTCGGGCTGACCCGGCCGAACCGGTTGGCACTGGGCGCTGCGACCCCCCGCGCGGGATCCCCCGACAAGCGGGCCAACGCCTCGAGGCAGGCGCGCGCGACCGGATGATCCGGGCAGCGCAGGGCCACGGTGTCCTGGCCGCCGGTGATGAAGTCCCCCGCCCGATCATTGCGGGCCACGACCACCGTCAGGGCGCCCGGCCAGAATGCCGAGACCAACCGCTCGGCGACAGCATTGGGCTCGGCGCACCACCCGGCCAGCGCCTGCGCACCCTGCACGTGGACGATCAGGGGATGGTCGGCCGGCCGGCCCTTCGCCTGGTACACCCGCGCCACGGCGGAGGCGTCCTGGGCGTCAGCTGCAAGGCCATAGACCGTCTCGGTGGGCAGTCCCACGATGCCCCCCGACAACCAGGCACGCGCCACACGCGAGGCGACGTCCAGCATCGGGCGAGCCGTCGGTGCGCAGACCGGCCAGCAGGGGGATGTCCACGCCGACGATTCTACGGTCGCCGCAGGTCCCGACCGGGTGGTCGAGACCGGGCCGGGGGCCTCAGCGGCGTTCGCTCGCGCGGCGTCTTCATTACGTTCCGGGGCCCCACCCGGCCGGCTCCCCCACGATTTCGTCGGACCGCACCTCGGGCCTTGACCGAGTGCCACGAACGGCCCAACCAGTCGGCGGTCGGGTCAGTTCTGCAACCGTGGGTCGCCGTGGCAGCGCTTGTACTTCTTGCCCGAGCCACACGGGCACATGGCGTTGCGACCCACTCCGGCGAACTCATTGGCTCCGGCACCGACCACAGTCGCCTCGCCGGTCTCCGACGGGGCGGTGTACTGGACGCGATCGGGCCGGCGGGGACCGAGCCCGGCGGCGTTGAGGTCGGCCATCGGATGGCCCGCCTGCGCCCCGACGCCGGCGGCAGCGCCGACCGGGGCACGCGGCGCCCTGGGTGCAGCCGGCTTCTCCGCAGCAGGAGCAGCACCCACGGCCGGCGCCTGGCCCACCAATCGCCCTCATCCACCTCGCCCAGCTCCTCGAGGTCCTCGTCGAGCTCGTCCTGCGCCTCGCCCGACTCCACCGTCACCTCGAGGTTGAACAGCAGCCCGACGGTCTCCTCCTGGATCGAGTCCATCATCGCCCGGAAGAGGTCGTAGCCCTCACGCTGGTACTCCACGAGCGGGTCGCGCTGGGCCATCGCACGCAGGCCGATGCCGTCGCGCAGGTAGTCCATCTCGTAGAGGTGCTCGCGCCACTTGCGGTCGAGCACCGAGAGGATGACGCGCCGCTCGAGCTCGCGCAGGGTGTCCGCGCCGAGCTCCTCCTCACGACGCCTCATAGGCGGCCCGGGCGTCGGCGAGGATCTCCTCGCGAAGGAATTCGCGCGACACGGCCGAGCGGGAGCCGCCGGCCTGGGCCTCGACCTCCTCGATCGTCACCGCCACCGGGTACAGCGAGCGCAGGGCGCGCCACAGCTCATCGAGGTCCCACTGCTCCGGGTAGCCCTCGGCGGTGGCCGCATCGACGTAGCTGGTGATCGTCTCGGTCAGGAAGTGCTGCACCTGCTCGTGGATGTCCTCACCCTCGAGGACGCGGCGTCGCTCCTCGTAGATGACCAGGCGCTGCCGGTTCATGACGTCGTCGTACTTCAGGACGTCCTTGCGGATCTCGAAGTGCTGGGCCTCGACCTGGGTCTGCGCCGATCGGATGGCGTTGGTCACCATCTTCGACTCGATCGGCTGCTCGTCGGGCACGTTCGCCCGGCGCAGGAACGCATCGACCATGTCCGCCTTGAACAGGCGCATGAGATCGTCCTGCAGGGACAGGTAGAAGCGTGACGAGCCCGGGTCGCCCTGGCGCCCGGAGCGGCCACGCAGCTGGTTGTCGATGCGTCGGGACTCGTGGCGCTCGGTGGCCAGCACGTACAGCCCGCCGAGGTCGGTGACCTCCACGTGCTCGGCGGCGAAGGCCTCCTGTGCGGCGTGCAGGGCCTCGGGCCACGCCGCCTCGTAGTCCTCCGGCGTCTCGCTGGGGGTCAGGCCCTGGTTCTGCAGCGACAGGTCGGCCAGGAAGTCGGCGTTGCCGCCCAGGATGATGTCCGTGCCGCGGCCGGCCATGTTCGTGGCCACCGTGACCGCGCCCTTGCGCCCGGCCTGGGCGATGATCGCGGCCTCCTTGTCGTGGTACTTGGCGTTGAGGACCTGGTGCGGGATCCCCTCCCGGCGCAGGTACGTCGACAGCTTCTCGCTCTTCTCCACGCTCACCGTGCCGACCAGGATGGGCTGGCCCGCCCTGTGCCGCTCGGAGATGTCGCCCACCACGGCGTTCCACTTGGCGTCCTCCGTGCGGTACACGAGGTCGGCGAGGTCGGCGCGGATCATCGGCATGTTCGTCGGGATGGTCACCACGCCGAGCTTGTAGATCTTGTTGAACTCGTTGGCCTCGGTCATGGCCGTGCCGGTCATGCCGGAGAGCTTCTTGTAGAGCCGGAAGAAGTTCTGCAGGGTGACGGTGGCCAGGGTCTGGTTCTCGGCCTTGACCTCCACCCCCTCCTTGGCCTCGATCGACTGGTGCAGGCCCTCGTTGTAGCGCCGCCCCGACAGCATGCGACCCGTGTGCTCGTCGACGATCATGACCTCGCCGTTCATGACCACGTAGTCGCGGTCGCGCTTGAACAGCTCCTTGGCCCGGATCGCGTTGTTCAGGTAGCCCACCAGCCGCGTGTTCACCGGCTCGTACAGGTTCTCGATGCCCAGCCAGTCCTCGGTCCGCTCGATGCCGGCCTCAAGGACGCCGATCGTGCGCTTCTTCTCGTCCACCTCGTAGTCGACGTCGATCCGCAGGCGGGTGGCCAGCTTGGCCATCTCCTGGTACCACTTGTCGGCCTCGTCGGACGGGCCGGAGATGATCAGCGGGGTGCGGGCCTCGTCGATCAGGATCGAGTCGACCTCGTCGACGATCGCGTAGTTGTGGCCGCGCTGGACCATCTCGTCCTTCGACCACGCCATGTTGTCGCGCAGGTAGTCGAAGCCGAACTCGTTGTTCGTGCCGTAGGTGATGTCGTAGCCGTACTGGACGCGGCGCTCCGGCGGGGACATCTTCGACAGGATCACGCCGACCTTGAGGCCCAGGAACCGGTGGACGCGGCCCATGTTCTCCGCGTCGCGATGGGCGAGGTAGTCGTTGACGGTGACCACGTGGACGCCGTCGCCGGTCAGCGCGTTGAGGTAGGCCGGCAGGGTCGAGACCAGGGTCTTGCCCTCACCGGTGCGCATCTCGGCGATGTTGCCCAGGTGCAGCGCCGCGCCACCCATGATCTGGACGTCGTAGTGCCGCTGGCCCAGCGTCCGCTTGGCGGCCTCACGGACGGTCGCGAAGGCCTCCGGCAGCAGGGCGTCCAGGGACTCCCCGTTGGCGATCCGCTCGCGGTACGCCGGCGTCAGCGCCTTGAGCTCGTCGTCGGACATCGCCTCGAAGGCGGCCTCAAGGGCGTTGACCTGCTTGGTGATGGCCTCCAGCTTGCGCAGGAGCTTGCCCTCGCCTGCGCGCAGGATCTTGTCGATGATGGCCACGCGGGCCCCTCTCGCAACTCGGGTGCACGTCCCCCGACGCAACGATGCGCAGGGTTCATAGACCCACCATCGTAGTCGGCCGCGGGCCAGCGGCGACCCGATCCTCCCGGGAGCCGGGCCGTGCCCAGCGACCCGGGTGCCCGCGATTCACTCGGACAGGTCCACCAGGCCCCTGCGCAGGCCGGTGGCGACGGCGTCGGTGCGATTGGCCACACCGAGCTTGCGCGTCACCGAGTGCACATGGTTGCGCACCGTGTGCTCACTGATGGCCAGGCGCACGGCGATCTGGGCGTTCGTCGCCCCGGTCGCCAACCCCCGCAGCACCTCGAGCTCGCGCCGGCTCAGCTCGGGCGGGCGCTCACCGGAGACCTCGGAGAGCAGCTCACCGCGCAGGACGCCCGCCAGTGGGGCGGCCACCCAGTTCTGCCCCCCGATCGCCGCCGACACGGCCGCGACCAGCTCCTCGGGGGCGCACCGGCGGTGCACCAGGGCCAGCGCCCCGGACTCCATCGCCTCGACCATCCCCACGGACTGCGCTCGCCTGACGAGCACGACGACGGCGATCCCGGGTGCCCGGGAGGCCAGATCGGCAGCGACGTCGCTGCCGTAGGGGCGCAGGCCCAGGCCGGCGTCCACCACCACCGCGGCGGGACGCTGGCTGGGCACCTGCGTCACCCACGTGCCCGATTCGGGGTCGGACGCGGCCGGGTCCAGGGCGACGGCCTCGAACCCCGCGCCGCCCAGGATGCCCACCGCCCCGGCGGCGAAGACCGGCTCGGAGTCGACCACCAGCACGCGCGCCGACCATCCAGCTCCCCGCGACCGCCCGGGCCCCCGGGAAGCCCGACCATCCCGCCCGAACGGCCTAGCCGTCGGTCCCGCCCTCCAGGCGCAGCAGGCCGTAGTTGTACCCGCGGCGGTGGTAGACCACGGACGGGGCGCCGGAGTCGCTGTCGCGGAAGAGGTAGAAGTCGTGGCCGACGAGCTCCAGGGACTCCACGGCCTGGGCCACGGTCATGGGCTGCGACACGTGCTCCTTGAGCCGGACCACGATCGGGCCCTCCTCCCACACGGTCCCGTCGTCGGGCTCCGCCTCGGTCAGCCGTCGCCTCGATCGACTCCGGGACGATCTCGGCGGCCGGGACGACCACCACCTTCTCCGCCCGTCGGTTGCGCTTGCGGTCCGCAGCCCGGCGCAGCCGTTCCTCGAGCCGCGCCAGGGCGATGTCGGTGGCGGCGTACTTGTCCTGGGCGTGGGCCTCCGCCCGGATCACCGGGCCGGTCCCACGGCACGTCAGCTCCACCTCGTAGGCGCGATCGGCCTGTCGGGGATTGGGCTCGAAGGACACCTCCACGTCGACGTGGGCGATGGGCAGCCCGAACCGGTCGACCTTCCCCACCTTGCCCGCGACATGCTCGCGGAACCGATCCGACACATCGAGGTGACGACCCCTGACGACGATGTCCACGTGCCCTCCGACCGTTGGCTGACGCGACCTGCGCGCCAGCGTGATGGTTACCGTCCCGCACCCTCAACGCTAGTCGGCACGGGTGCCCGACGCACGGTGCGGGGTCCCGGCGACCACGTGACGGTCGCGGCGCACGCGACATCGCGACCGGCCACGGCCAGTGCCCGCACCGCCTCGGCCAGGGTGGCCCCGGTCGTGGTCACGTCGTCGACGATCACGATCACCCCCGGCGGCAGGTCGAGCGCGCGCAGCGAGCCCGCGACGTTCAGCGGTCCGCTGCTCGCGAGTGAGCCCCACCTGGTCCCGGCTGGCCCGCACGTGCTCGAGCGCGGGGCAGCGGTGGGCCGGGATCCCCGACCCGCGCAGCACCCGAGCAGCCCTGCCCGCCAGGACGGCCGTGTGGTCCGCCCCGCGGCTGCGGACAGCGCTGCGCCGCGAGGGCACCGGGACCACCCACACCGGCACGCCGCGTGGGGCCCCGGCATCGGCCAGCGCATCGCTGACGGCGCGCGCGCCAGCAGCGTCGCCCAGCGGGCGGCCGAGCCGGCGGACCTGGTCGTCCTTGAAGGCCACCACCGCCCGTCCCGCCGGCCCCGCGTGCTCGCAGGCCGCCCGGACGGGCACCGGACCGGGGACGCGCACCGACCCGGCACCGCACGCCCGCGCGCACCGCGGGCACCAGACCAGCCCGGGGGCGCCGCAGCCGGCGCACTGCTGCGGGACCACCAGGTCCAGCGCCGCCTCGGCGGCCTGCGCCCACCAGGTCAGCGCAGCCGCGCTCATCCGGGGTAGGCCACCGAGCGCGCGGCGCCCTGGGCGCGCCACTGCAGGCCGACGTTGGCGAACAGCTGGTCGCCCTCACCGGCCACGAGGGTCGCCGAGCCGGGGGCGCCGGTCACCTCCAGGGGATCCGGCGGGGCCCCGAGCAGCTGGGCCTCACCGGTGCCGACCCCGATCCGCAGGACCTGGAGGCTGCTGGTGTCGGTCCTGCCCGAGCACGTCGAGCGTGACCGAGTTGCGCCAGGCGACGTCGCGGACCCCGGACACGGAGGTGGCGATCCGGCGCACCGAGCCGATCACGAGCCCCGCCGGGGACGGCTGGATCACCCCCAGGTACAGCGCCTCGTCGGCGACCAGCACCACGCGCGTCCCGTCGCGGGCGAGATGGACCGAGGTGATGGGCGCCGCCAGATCGGGCTGGACCGCGACCTCCTCGGGCAGCCCGTTGGGGACCAGGCGCAGGACCCGACCGGCGTCGGTGAACCACGCCCTGCCATCGACGTCGAAGCTCGCGCCCCCGATCTGCGTGCCCTCGATGCGCTGCTCGGTGATCCCGCGGTCCAGCGGCAGGATCCAGAGCGCCCGCCGATCCGGCTCGACCGCGGCGGCCGCGCGCTGGTCCAGGGACACACCCAGATCGATCAGCGCCTCGGCGTCCGGGACCTCCAGCGGCAGCGTGGTGCGTGCCGTCCTCGGCGACTCGGATCAGCGCCGATCCATCGAGCACGAAGTAGGGCAGCCGCGCGTCCCCGGTCGGCCCGGTCGTCAGCGCGTCCGGGCTGCGGGCCTGCCACACGGACCGATCCATCAGCTCGGGGACCCCGGGGACGTCGTAGGGCTCGCCCCCGACCTGGAGGCGGACTGAGGTCACCTCCGGCAGCTGCGTGAGCGTCCAGGTCAGCTGCGCGGCGAGGTCCCGGCGCTGGACGTCGGTGGCCGCCAGGGCCTGGTCGGTCAGCTCCACCAGCGCGACACCGTTGCTGACCGGGACGGCCCCCAGCGCCAGGGCGGTCCCGGGCGGCGCCCCCGTGCGCACGCCCGGTGCCAGCCATTCAGCCGGGCCCGACAGCACCCGTTGGGCCAGCGCCGTGGGCAGGCTCGGGCCCACGACCGGCAGGAGCCGACCATCGGGGACCAGGGCGTCGCTGCGGGTCGAGGGGTAGTGGACCTGGTACTGGCGGTACGCGCGACGCAGGTCCGCGTCGCTGACCAGGATCCCCGGCGGCGGGTCGGAGATGCGCCACTGGGGGATCCCCGAGGAGCCGTCCACGACCTGCTCGAGCGTGAAGACGATCCGCTCCGTGGAGGCCGGGTCGACCGGATCGAGGGTGCCCTCGTCATCCAACCGGTTGTTGACCGCGAGGCGCGCCGTGATGGTTCCGTCCTTGCCCTCCGACAGCTTCAGGGAGGACTGCTGGTAGACCGTGGTGGCCGCATCGGGATCCCACGTGCCCGACGCCTCCGGGGTCAGGTAGCGACGGGCGATCGCATGGTCGGACTCCAGGCTCGCATTGGCCTCGAGGAAGCCGCGCACGATCTCGGTCGGGCTCGCACCGACGCTGGGGGGCGCGGCGATCACCCGGATGAACTGCGAGGACTCCCCCGCGTCGACGACCGGCCCCTGCTCGATGGGCCCCGAGGTCGGGACGGCGGCACACGCGGCCAGGCCCGCGCAGAGGGCCGAGGCCACCGCCGCCATCGCGGCCCGGGTGCGCGCGGTCATTGGACGACCACCCCCTCGGGAGCCAGGGGCAGCCGCAGCGTGAAGGTCGCGCCCTGACCCGGCGCCCCGGAGGCCGACAGCGTCCCCCGTGGGCCCGGGCGTCACCCAGGGCGATCGACAGGCCCAGCCCAGTGCCGCCGACACGACGCACGCGCGAGGGATCGGCCCGCCAGAATCGGGTGAACACCTGGGTGACCTCCTGCTGGGTCAGGCCCACGCCCTGGTCCGTGACGGCCAGCTGCGCCTCGTCGCCCTCCAGCATCACCTCGACGACCACCGGGCGGCCCATCCCATGCTCGAGGGCGTTCGAGATGAGGTTGGCCATGATGCGCTCGACCCGTTGCGCATCGCACGGCACCACCAGGCTGTCGAGGCCGATCACCTCCACCGGGCTCTCCAGCTCCAGCGCCAGGGGCTCGAGGGCGGCCGCCACGCGCTCGCACATGGCGCGCAGGTTCACCTCCTCGTAGTCCAGCTGGACCGAGCCGGCGTCCTGGCGCGAGGTCTCCAGCAGGTCGGCCAGCAGGGCCTCGAACCGGTTGAGCTGGTTCTGGAGCAGCTCCACCGCCCGGGCGTCGTCGGGGGGCAGCTCCTGGCGCTTGTCGTGCAGGAGGTCCGCGGCCATGCGGACCGTGGTCAGCGGCGTCCGCAGCTCGTGGGACACATCGGCGACGAACTGCTGCTGGACCGAGGACAGCTTCTCGAGCTCGTCGATCTGCGACTGCAGCGTCCCGGCCATCTCGTTGAAGCTCTCCGCCAACTGGGCCAGGTCGTCCTGCCCACGCACCCGCATGCGGGCCTCGAGGTGACCGGAGGAGAACCGGCGTGCGGTGCGCGCCGCCTCATGGACGGGGGAGACGATCATGAAGGTGACCAACGTCGCAAGGCCGGCCAGCCCGAGGATGATGAACAGTCCCGCGACGGCGGTCGTGTTGCGGACCAAGGAGAGCGTCTCCTGCTCGGTGTCGAGCGGGAACAGCTGGTAGAGCTCGTACGGGCCGACCCCCCGGACCGCAAGCGGCGCCCCGACCACGAACCCGGGGACCTCGCGGCCGTCGGTGTAGCGCATCGTCGTGTAGGTCCACGCCTGCCGCTGGCTGCCCGAGACCACGTCGCGCATCTCACCGGGGACGCTCGTCTCCGAGATGAGGTTCGTGCCCCGCTCCGGTGTCGCGCTCAACCCCGCCGGCTCCGAGGCCAGCACGAGCACCTCGAACAGCCCCGCCTGCGCGCCACGCGCCGCCATCGCGGCCACCACGGCGTCGATGGTGCGCGACACCGGCACGTCGCTGCCCTGCGCCGGGGTGGCATCGAGGATGCGCTGCGCCTCGCTGCGGGCAGCCGTCGCCTCGGCCAGGGCGCTGGCCTCCTTCGATCCCAGGACGCCGGCGGAGATGTTGCCCAGCAGGGCGGGCATCAGCAGCACGAGCACCAGCGTCGAACCGACGACGGTGCCCAGGACGACCCGGAAGCGCAGCGACTGCCGCCATCGTTGGCGCAGGTGGCCGGGCAGGGCACGGACCCGGCCGAGCATCAGGGCGGTCCGGCGCGGTACCCGACGCCACGAACGGTGACGATCACCTCCGGGTTGTCGGGATCGAGCTCGACCTTCCCGCGCAGGCGCTGGACGTGGACGTTGACCAGGCGCGTGTCACCCGCATGCTGGTAGCCCCAGACGTCGGCGAGCAGCTGCTCGCGGGTGAACGCGAACCCGGGCCGGTTGGCCAGGGCGAGCAGGAGGTCGAACTCGAGCGGGGTGACCCCGATGACCTCTCCGGCGCGGGTGACGCTGTGCGCCCCGCGATCGATGACCAGGTCGCCGATCCCGAGCACCTCGTTGGCGGTCTCCTCCAAGCGGCGAAGCCGCGCATCGATGCGGGCCACCAGCTCCTTGGGCTTGAAGGGCTTGACGATGTAGTCGTCGGCCCCGGCCTGCAGGCCCTCGACGATGTCGAGGGTGTCCCCGCGCGCCGTCAGCATCACGATCGGCACGGTCGACTCGGCGCGCAGCCGCCGGCAGACCTCCAACCCGTCCAGCCCGGGGAGCATGAGGTCGAGCAGCACGAGGTCCGGCGACTCACGATGGAAGGCGGGCACGGCGTCGGTCCCGTTGTAGCAGAAGAGGGGCTCCATGCCCTCGCTGCGCAGGACGATGCCCAGCATCTCAGCCAGATCCATGTCGTCGTCGACGACCAGCACGCGCGCCTTCACAGGCACATGGTGGCACCTGTGGGCACAGGCTTGCCAACGGCTGTCCACATGGGACGATCAGGACATGTCGTCACAGACCCCGCCCCCCGGTCCACCCGACCCCGGCAGCTGGACCCCGCCGTCGGGATGGTCCCCCGAGCAGCCCCCCGCATGGCCCGCCCAGGCACCACCGCCCGGTGGCGTCCCGGCGCCGCCGCCCGCGCCCGGGCAGGCCCCGCCGCCGGGTTACGGGCAGGCCCCCGGGCTACGGGCAGGTGCCTCCTCCGGGCTACGGGCAGGCTCCCCCCCCGGCTACGGGCAACCGGGTCAGCCGGCATACGGGCAGTACGGACAGCCAGCTGCGCCCGGGTACGGCCCATCGGGCTCCGGGCAGCCTGCGTACGGGCAGCCTGCGTACGGGCCGCAGGGGCAGCCCGCCTGGGGCCAGCAGGCGTGGGGACCGCCCCCGCCGGCGCCGAAGCCCGGCATCGTCCCGCTGCGACCGCTGGGCGTCGGAGAGCTGCTCGACGGCGCCCTGAGCCTCATCCGCAGCAACCCCCGCACGGTCCTGGGCCTGGCCGCCGCGATCTCGGCCGTCTCGGCCCTGCTGCAGACGATCGGCCTCTGGTTCTCCCTGCAGTTCCTCGACGCGGCGCAGCCGGTTGCCGGTTCCACCGAGGTCGACGTCGCCGCGGAGCTGACCTCCCTGATCAGCGGCGGAGTCGCCCAGCTGGTTCCGGCGCTGGTCGCCGGGTTCCTCCAGGTGCTGGCCAGCGGCCTGTTCATCGTCCTCGTCGGGGCCGCGGTCCTCGGCCGGCGGTTCGACGCCAGCCAGACCTGGGCCAGCCTGCGTCCGCGCATGCTGCCGTTGGTCGGGGTCACGCTCCTGATCGGGGTCGGCGGCCTGCTCGTGGTGGCCCTCATGGTGGGGGTGATCGTCGCCCTCGGCTTCACGATCGGCGCGTGGGCTGTGCTGCCCGGACTCGTGATCGGCATCGGCGGCACGATCGCGCTGGTGTACGCGTACGTGAAGCTGTCGCTGGCCTCGCCCACGCTCGTCATGGAGGGGGTCGGGGTCATCGAGTCCCTGAAGCGGTCGTGGGTCCTGGTCCGGCGCTCGTGGTGGCGAGTCCTGGGCATCCTGATCCTGTCGGCCATCATCACGAGCCTGCTCACGACCGTCGTCACGATCCCGATCACGCTGATCGCCACGCTCGTCAGCGGTTTCAGCGAGTCCTTGGTGCCGACGGTCCTGGCGAGCGGAGTTGCGACGCTCGTGGCCGGGATCATCACCCTGCCGTTCAGCGCCGCGGTCACCGGCCTGCTCTACATCGACCTGCGCATGCGCCGGGAGGCCCTGGACATCGAACTCGTCTCGGCCGGGGTGCAGCCCTCGGACGACCCCCTGGCCGCCTACCGGCACCACCGACCCTGACGATGCTGCGCGCCCTGGTGCCCGGCGTCGAGGGGGCTGCCCATGTCCCGGTCAGTGGCCCCATGGGCCTCGCTGTCGGCGTTCCGGGCGATGTGCCGGTCGACCTGACGCGCGAGCAGGCTCAGCGCCTGGCTGAGCTGGAGCTGTCGGACCCCGCCTACCGGGCCGCCCAGCCCAGCCTCATCGAGCGGGCGATCGCCTGGCTGGTCGAGTGGGTGCAACGGGTGGCTGGTCGCGCGGCCGAGGCTGCACCGGGCGGGTGGCTGGGCATCCTCGGGCTGGTCCTGCTGATCGTCGTGGCGGTGCTGTTCATCCGGTGGCGGATGGGCCCGGTGAGCCGCTCGGCGGGCCTGACCTTCACCGTCGACCCGGGGACGAGCGCGGCCCAGTACCGCACGCACGCCGACGAGCTGGCTGCCTCCGGCCAGTGGGACGAGGCCGTCTCCGAGCGGATGCGGGCGCTCGTGCGCGGCAGCCAGGAGCGGGGCCTGATCGATGCGCATCCGGGCTGGACCGCCGACGAGGTGGCCACGGAGGTGGGCGTGCGCGTGCCCGATGCCCGGGACTCGCTCGATGTCGCGGCACGGACCTTCGACGAGGTTCGCTACGGCGGGCGACCCGGCTCGCCGGCCGCCTATCGGTCGATCGCCGATGCGGACGACCGGGTCGCGGTGGGCGCGGTCGTGGGGTCCAGCGTCCCCGCGCTCGTCGGCTCGGGCCCTGCGGCAGCCCTGCCGCCGGCCCGCCGGGTCGGGCCCGTCGGCTCGGCCCGCGACCGGCTCGGGTCCACCCGGGCCGCGGATGCCGTCGGTCCCGTGAGCCCCGGCCGGATCGGACCCGCGCGCGGCGGACGCCGCCGCCCCGCCAGCCCCTGCCCCGCCAGCCTCTGCCCCGCCTGCGTTCGACGACACGACGTGGGACCGCGCCCGCCGCTGGCGCCCCACCGGTCGCGGCCTGGCGATCGCCGCCCTCCTGCTGCTGGCACTCGTCGTCCTCATGCTGACGACCTCGCGCCGGACCGGCTACCTGGACCCGGCGGCAGTCGATCCCTCCGGTTCTCGCGCGGTGGCCAACGTCCTGGGCGATCAGGGAGTGCGCGTCACCGATGTGCGCAGGACGGCCGACGTCGCGGCGAACGCCCAGGGCGCGACCGTCCTGGTCACGGACTCCGCACTGCTCACCACCGAGATGATCTCCGACGTCCTCGATGCCGGCCCCACCCGCCTCGTCCTGGTCGACCCCCTGCCCGGCTCACCGACCCTCGAGCGGCTGGCGGCCGGCACGGAGGTCGTGGACATCGCCGGTGACGACGCGGTCGAGCCGCGCTGCCGGTGGGAGGCTGCCCAGCGCGCCGGCAGCGCGGAGCTGCCCGGAACCCGATACGACGCCCGGGCCTGGGTCCCGGCGGGCCAGGCCTGCTACGACAGTCCCCAGTCGGCTGCCGTCGTCGTGATCCCTGCCCGGGCAGGTCGCCCGGAGGTCGTCCTCCTGGGAAGCGCCCACCCGTTGACCAACGCGGGCTTCGACGCGCAGGGCAACGCGGCACTCGCCCTGAGCCTGCTGGGAAGCAGGGACGAGCTGCTCTGGTGGCGGCCGGTCGCGAGCGATCCCGCCCTTGCCGGGCAGGCCAACGGCCACAATCGGCGAGCTCCTGCCCACCTGGGTCGTCCCGGTCCTGATCGAGGTCCTGGTCGCCTGCGTGCTGGTGGCGTGGTGGCGCTCGCGCCGGCTCGGGCGCCTGGTGACAGAGCCCCTGCCGGTGGTGATCCGGTCGGGAGAGACCACGGCTGGTCATGCGCGGCTGCTGCACGCTCACCACGCCCGCGCGGAGGCGGCGACGCACCTGCGGGCCCGCGCCCGAGAGCGGATCCGGGTGCGCCTGGGCCTGCCACTCGGCGTCCCCGAGTCGCGACTCGTCGCCGCGGCGTCCGCGCGCTCCGGCCGCTCGCCGGAGCAGGTGGGCTCCCTGCTGTACGGTCCTGAACCGACGACCGACGCCCACCTGGTGGCGTTGGGGCACGACCTGGAGGCACTGATGGTGGAGGTGGGCGGGGCATGACTGACACCGATCCGAGGGAACCGCTGATGGCGCTGCGCGCCGAGGTGGGCAAGGCGGTGGTGGGTCAGGACGCAGCCATCACCGGGCTGGTCATCGCGCTGCTCTGCCGCGGGCACGTGCTGCTCGAGGGCGTGCCGGGCACGGCCAAGACCCTGATGGTCCGGGCGCTGGCGGCCAGCCTGTCGCTGGACAGCAAGCGGGTGCAGTTCACCCCCGACCTCATGCCCGGCGACGTCACCGGCTCGCTGGTCTACGACAACCGGACCTCGGCCTTCTCCTTCCGGCCCGGTCCGGTCTTCACCAACCTGCTGCTGGCCGACGAGATCAACCGGACGCCGCCGAAGACGCAGGCCTCGCTGCTGGAGGTCATGGAGGAGGGGCAGGTCACCGTCGACGGGACGGCTCGGCCGCTGCCCGACCCGTTCCTGGTGGCCGCCACCCAGAACCCGATCGAGTACGAGGGCACCTACCCGCTGCCCGAGGCGCAGCTGGACCGGTTCCTGCTGATGCTGTCGGTGCCGCTGCCCGAGCGCGACGCCGAGTTCGGGGTGCTCGCCCGGCACATGGCGGGCTTCGACCCGCGCGACCTCGCGGCCGCGGGCGTGCGACCCGTCGCGACCGCCGACGACCTGGTCCGGGCGCGGGAGGCCGTGGGCACGGTTGCGGTCTCCCCGGAGGTCACGGCCTACGTGGTCGACCTCGTGCGCGCGACCCGTACCTCGCCCTCGGCGCAGCTGGGCGTCTCCCCTCGTGGCGCCATCGCCCTCCTGCGCACCGCGCGGGCGTGGGCGTGGCTCGCGGGGCGGGACTTCGTGACCCCGGATGACGTCAAGGCGCTGGCCCGCCCGGCGCTGCGCCATCGGATCAAGATCCGGCCCGAGGCCGAGCTCGAGGGGGTCACCGCCGACGCCGTCATCGACACGGTCCTGAACAGCGTCCCGGTCCCGCGCTGATGGTCCTGACCGGCCGGGCCGCCCTGCTGGCGCTGGTCGGCGCCGGCGTGGTCGGGCTGCTCGTCGCCGGAGGGGTCATCCCCTGGCAGGCCCTGGTGGTGGTCAATGCGGTGCTCCTGCTCGTGCTGGTCGTCGACGCCGTGAGCGCCTCCACACCTCGCTGCCTGACGCTGGTCCGCAGCGGGGACCGCAAGGTGCGCCTCGGCCAGGTCGCGAACGTCCAACTCGCCGTCACGAACACCGGGCGGCGGCGGTGGCGGGGGTACCTGCGCGACGCGTGGGCGCCGACCGCCCACGCCACGATCGACGGCGTGACCGACCGCGCTGTGCTCGACCTGCCCGCCGGGGACACCGTGCGCATCGACGTGGCCGTGCAGCCGACCCGGCGCGGCGACCGTCCCACCGACCGGGTCACCCTGCGCTCCTTGGGGCCCCTGGGGCTGGCCGGGCGCCAGCGCAGCGTCGAGGTGGACTGGTCGGTGCGGACACTGCCGCCCTTCAGCTCCCGACGGCACCTGCCCTCGCGGCTGGCCCGCCTGCGCGACATGGACGGCCGCCAGGCCATCGCCGTGCGCGCCCAGGGCACCGAGTTCGACTCGCTGCGCGAGTACGTCGCCGGCGACGACGTGCGCTCGATCGACTGGCGGGCCACCGCGCGCGCTGCCGACGTGATGGTGCGCACGTGGCGCCCCGAGCGCGACCGACGCGTCGTGATGGTCCTGGACACCGGGCGCACCAGTGCGGTGCGCATCGGTGACGAGACCCGCCTGGACATCCTGATCGATGCCGGGCTCCTGCTCGCGGCCCTGGCCGGACGGGCCGGCGACCGCGTCGACCTGGTCGCCCACGACCGACGCACCCGCCTGCAGGTCAGCGGGGGCAGCGGCCCGAGCCTCCTGCCCCGTCTCGTGGACGGGATAGCCACCCTCGAGCCCGAGCTCACGGAGACCGACTACCGGGGGCTGGTGTCGGCGGTGCTGTCGCGGGTGCGCAAGCGGGCGCTGGTCGTGCTGTTCGTCACCCTGGACCGCCCGGCGATGGAGGAGGGCCTCATCCCGGCGCTCCCGGCCCTGACCGCGCGGCACACGGTCATCGTCGCGTCCGTCCGCGAGCCTGACCCCGCCCCCGTCGCCGACTGGCCCTCCCCCACCGGGTCCCGCAGCACCTCCGAGGACGCCGCGGGGGTGTACCTGAGCGCCGCCCGGGCGCGCGCTGACCTCGATCGGGCGCACGTCGCCACCGTGCTGGCCCGGATGGGGGTGCGGGTCGTCGAGGCGACGCCGGCAGACATCGCCCCCAAGGTCGCCGACGCGTACCTCGACCTGAAGGCCGCCGGACGGCTGTGACCGGGGGCCCGGGCCCGCGCACGATCGAGGGCGCCGAGCCGGACTCCGCTCGGGGCCCTCAGCCCGACATCGGCGCCAGTTCGGTGACGCCCCCGTCGCTGGTGATGTCGCCGGTGAACCCGGCCCGCTCCCCGCGGCTGCCGTAGATGCCGACGTAGGCCAGGAACGCACCCAGCGCCAGGGCGCCGATCCCGATCCGTGCCCAGGTCGGCAGCGGCGAGGGGGTCACGAAGCCCTCGATCACCCCGGAGACGAGCAGCACCACTGCGAGGCCCATCGCGATGGCCACCGCAGCGCGGCCCTCCTCGGCCAGGGCGACGCTGCGCGGACGGGGGCCGGGATCGAACCACTGCCAGCCCAGGCGCATCCCGGCCCCGGCGGCGACGAACACCGCCGTCAGCTCGAGCAGCCCGTGCGGGGCGATGAGGCCGAAGAACACGTCACCCCGGCCGTTGGCGACCATGAGCCCGCCGACGATCCCGACGTTGATGGCGTTCTGGGCCAGCACGTACACGGCCGGCAGCACGAACAACGCCCCGGCGATCAGCACCAGTGCCGACACCCAGGCGTTGTTGGTCCAGACCTGGGCGGCGAACCCCGCGGCCGCATCCGAGGAGTAGTAGGCAGCGAAGTCCTCCTCGACCAGCTGGCGGATCTGCTCGGGAGTGCCCAGCGAGGCCTGCACTGCCGGCGAGTTGGCCACCCACGCGCCCACGGCGACCGCCACGAGGGTGGACCCCAGCCCGGCCGCGAGCCACCAGTACCGCGCCCGCCAGACGGCCACGGGGAACCCGACGCGGAAGAACGTGAGGAACTCCCGCCACATCGGGGCGTGCGAGCCGGTCACCCGGGCCCGTGCCTGGGCCACCAGCTGGGTCAGGCGCCCGACCAGGGCAGGGTCCGGGGCGGCGCTGCGCACCATCGACAGGTGCGTGGCAGTCCGCTGGTAGAGGTCGACGAGCTCGGTGGCCTCCGCGCCGGAGAGCCGCCGCTTGCGGGTCAGGACGCCGAGACGCTGCCACTCCGGGCTGTGCGCCCTCACGAAGGCATCGACGTCCACGGGTGCAAGCGTAGGTGCTGGTGCGAGGATGGTCGCGTGGCCAACCTGATCACCGGGGACGCGATCACCCTGGACCTGCGCATCGCCGGGCTGCCCTCACGCTCCCTGGCGCTGGCGGTCGACCTGACGATCCAGGTCGGCCTGCTCATGACCGGCACCGTCCTGGCCAGCTGGGTGTTCTCCGCCGGCGGGAGCCCCGGGGCCCAGGCCGCGGTCACCCTGTCCGTCGTGGTGCTGGCCCTGGTCGCCTGGCCGACGCTGGTGGAGACGCTCACGCGCGGCCGCTCGCTGGGCAAGGTGATGATGGGCCTGCGCGTGGTCCGCGACGACGGCGGCCCGATCCGGATGCGCCACAGCCTCGTGCGCGCCCTGGCGATGGTGTTCCTGGACTTCTGGGTCACGTCCGGGGTCGTGGGTGGGCTCAGTGCGCTGACCTCCTCGAAGTCCAAGCGCATGGGCGACCACCTGGCCGGCACGATCGTGGTGGGTGAGCGCATCCCGCGCCACGCCACCGCCCATCAGGACATCGTGATGCCGCCGCCGCTGGCCGGCTGGGCGGCCGGGCTCGACCTGGTCGCGGTTCCCGACGGCCTGGCCCTGAACGTGCGCACGTTCCTGCATCGTGCGCCCTCGCTGGATCCGGCGGTCCGGGTGACCACCGCCGAGCGACTGGCCACCCAGTTGGCCGGCTACGTGCGGATGCCCGCGCCGGCCGGCACTCCGGCAGAGGCCTACCTCGCCGCCGTCCTCGCGGAGCGCACCCGCCGGGCGTCGGCAGGGCCCTCGACGACAGGGGCGCCGTCGGCCGCCTGGGGAGCCGGGGGACCCCGGGAGCCCCCCCGGCGGCGCCGCAGATCCCCCCGTCCGGCCCGGCACCGGCGGCCAGCCAGGCGCCCCCGGGCTTCGCCCCACCGGGCTGACCTCCAGCCGGAGCCACACGGCTGCCCCACCGGGACTCGCGTCCCACGCTGGCCGCCAGCAGGGCCCGACAGCACGAAGGTGGTGGGTTGTTGCCCGGAGAAGAGCAACAACCCACCACCTTCGGGGTGGAGCGGGCGACCGATCAGTACCGGTACATGTCCGCCTTGTACGGGCCGGCCACGTCGACACCGAGGTACTCGGCCTGCTCCTTGGACAGCTCGGTGAGCCCGACGCCCAGGGCGTCGAGGTGCAGCCGCGCGACCTTCTCGTCGAGGTGCTTGGGCAGCACGTGCACGCCGATCGGGTACTCGTCGGTCTTGGTGAACAGCTCGATCTGGGCCAGCGTCTGGTTGGTGAACGAGTTGCTCATCACGAAGCTGGGGTGCCCGGTGGCGTTGCCCAGGTTCAGCAGGCGACCGGCCGACAGGATGATCACGGTGTGACCGTCGGCGAAGCGCCACTCGTCGACCTGCGGCTTGATGGGGTTCACCGAGACCCCGGGGTACCGGTGCAGGCCGGCCATGTCGATCTCGTTGTCGAAGTGGCCGATGTTGCCCAGGATCGCCTGGTGCTTCATGCCGGCCATGTGCTCGGCGGTCACCACGTTGAGGCAGCCGGTCGCGGTGATCACGATGTCGGCGATCCCGAGGACGTCCTCGAGACGTGCCACCTGGTAGCCGTCCATGGCGGCCTGCAGCGCGCAGATCGGGTCGATCTCGGTGACGATCACGCGGGCGCCCTGGCCGCGCAGGGACTCCGCCGAGCCCTTGCCGACGTCGCCGTAGCCGCAGACGACGGCGACCTTGCCGCCGATCAGGGTGTCGGTGGCGCGGTTGATGCCGTCGATGAGCGAGTGCCGGCAGCCGTACTTGTTGTCGAACTTGCTCTTGGTCACCGAGTCGTTGACGTTGATCGCCGGGAAGGGCAGCGAGCCCTCGCGCGCCATCTCGTAGAGACGGTGCACCCCGGTCGTGGTCTCCTCGGTGACGCCCTTGATCCCGGCGGCGATCCGGGTCCAGCGGGTGGCGTCCTCGGTCAGCGAGCGCCGCAGCACGGACAGGACGACCGCGTACTCCTCGGAGGTGGACTCGTCGGCGGACGGCACGAGGCCGGCAGCCTCGAACTCCGTGCCCTTGACGCACCAGCATCGTGGCGTCGCCGCCGTCGTCGAGGATCATGTTCGGGCCGCCGGTCGACTGGCCGTCAGCCGAGGGCCAGCGCAGGACCTGCTCGGTGCACCACCAGTACTCCTCCAGCGTCTCGCCCTTCCAGGCGAAGACCGGCACGCCCTGGGGGTCCTCCGGGGTCCCGTTCGGGCCGACCGCGACGGCGGCCGCCGCGTGGTCCTGGGTGGAGTAGATGTTGCAGGAGGCCCAGCGGACCTCGGCGCCGAGCTCCACCAGGGTCTCGATCAGCACGGCGGTCTGGATGGTCATGTGCAGGGAGCCGGTGATCCGGGCACCGGTCAGCGGCTTGCTGGTGCCGAACTCGGCACGCATCGCCATGAGGCCGGGCATCTCGTGCTCGGCCAGGCGGATCTCGTTGCGGCCGAACTCGGCCAGGGACAGGTCAGCGACCTTGAAGTCGTTCATGGAGCTCCTCGTTGCGGTGCGGCGTGGTGTGCGGGTGTGGGAGCCGCCCGGGGGCGGCCTGCCGGCGAACGTCCACGAGGCTTCGATGGTTCGCACCCGACGGCGTGACCGTCGGAACCCCCATTGTCGCACCTCTGGCGGCATGCCACCAGCAGTGAGCCGCTACGCGTCGGGGCCGGGGCCTGCTCCGCCGCGCCGGGATCGGCCGCACCGACCTCATGCGCGGTTCCGGCGGGCACCACGGGCTCGGCCGGGGCACGCTCGATGTCGGGCTCGACGTAGATCCACTTGGCCGTCGGCACCGCCGTCGCGGACACGCTGCTCCGCCTCGTCGATGACGACGGCGAGCTCGCTGGAGGGCAGGTCGCGACGGACGCCGACCTTCACGGCGACGAGCAGCTCGTCCGGGCCGGTGTGCAGCGTGCGCATGTGGATGATCGAGTCGACGCCCGACTGGGCGATGAGTGCAGCCCGGATGGCGGTCTCCTGCTCGGGCAGCGCCGACTCCCCGACCAGCAGCCCGGACACCTCGAAGGCCAGGAACACGGCGATGCACAGCAGCAGCGTGCCGATCGCCAGCGAGCCGACACCGTCCCAGCGTGCATCGCCGGTGACGACGGCCATGCGTGATGCCGAAGAGCGCCAGCACGAGGCCGAGCAGGGCGCCGAGGTCCTCGAGCAGGACGACCGGCAGCTCGGGCTGCCTGGTGTCCTGGATGTACTGCTTGAGGGTGCGGCTGCCCCGGGACTTGTTCGCCTCCCGGAAGGCGGTCCGGAACGACCAGGACTCCAGGGCGATCGCGATGAACAGGACCGCGTAGGCCACCCAGACCTTGGTCAGCTCCTCGGGATGGGAGATCTTGTGCCAGCCCTCGTAGAGGGAGAACATCCCGCCGAGCATGAACAGGATGATCGCCACCACGAACGCGTAGACGTAGCGCCGGCGACCGTACCCGAACTGGTGCTCGGCGTCCGGTGCCTCCAGGGACCGCTTGCCGCCGATCAGCAGCAGGAACTGGTTGCCCGTGTCTGCCAGCGAGTGGATCGCCTCGGACAGCATCGACGACGAGCCGGTGATCAAGTAGGCCACGAACTTGGTGACCGCGATCCCGGCGTTCGCGATGGCAGCGGCGATGACCGCCTTGGTGCCGCCCTCGGTGCTCATCGCAGGCCTTCCTCGGTGCTGGTCACGGGTCACTGACCGGTCAGGTCGGCGCCGATGCCCTGGGGCCCCGGGGTCGCCTCGTCGAGCAGCATCACCGGGATGTCGTCGCGCACCGGGAAGCTCGTCGCGCACCGGGTGCAGACGAGGGCCGTGGCCGCCGCCAGGTCGGCGGTGTCGGGCGCCACGGGGGCGTGGTGCTCACAGGGGCAGGCCAGGATCTCCAGCAGCACGGGGTCGATGTTCACGCCTGGCCTCCCTCGTCACGGATCAACGCCGAGGACCCTATCGCGCAGGGCGTCCAACGCGGCCTGGTCGGGCGCCTCGGCGTTCAGGCGCAGCAGCGGCTCGGTGTTGCTCGGTCGCACGTTGAACCACCAGTCCGGGCCGGTGACGGTCAGCCCGTCGAGGTCGTCGAAGGTCACGCCGGGCTCGGCCTCGAACGCGGCGCGCACCCGCTGCGTCGCGACCGCGGCGTCGGCGACCACGGAGTTGATCTCCCCGCTGGCCACGTAGCGCTGGTACGGCGCCAGCATCGACGACAGCGGTCGTGCCCTCGGGCGAGCCGCCCAGGGCCGCGATGGTGTGCAGCGCGGCCAGCATGCCGGAGTCGGCGTTCCAGAAGTCGCGGAAGTAGAAGTGGCCCGAGTGCTCGCCGCCGAAGACCGCGCCCGTCTCGGCCATCCGCGCCTTGATGAACGAGTGGCCCACGCGGGTGCGCACCGGGACGCCGCCGTTCTCGAGGATGACCTCGGGGACCGCCCGCGACGTGATCAGGTTGTGGATGATCGGCGACCCGGGGTGCTTGGCGAGCTCCCGGGCGGCCACCAGGCCCGTCAGGGCCGACGGGGACACGAGCTCGCCGCGCTCGTCGACCAGGAAGCACCGGTCGGCGTCGCCGTCGAAGGCCAGCCCGACATCGGCACCCTCCGCGAGGACCGCTGCCTGCAGGTCGCGCAGGTTCTCAGCCTCGATCGGGTTCGCCTCGTGGTTGGGGAACGTGCCGTCGAGCTCGAAGTACAGGGCCACGATGTCCAGCGCCGGGATGTCCAGCACCGCGGGGGCCGTGTGCCCGGCCATCCCGTTGCCCGCGTCGACCACGACCTTCAGCGGACGGATCGCGGAGAGGTCGACGAGCTCGTGGAGGAAGGCGGCGTAGTCGGCCAGCAGGTCGCGGTGGGTGACGGAGCCCACCGGATCACCGGAGGCCGGTACGGCTCCGCGACCATGTCCCGGATCTGGGCCAGGCCCGAGTCCTGCCCGACCGGGGTGGCCCCGGCCCGGCACATCTTGATCCCGTTGTACTGGGCCGGGTTGTGGCTCGCGGTGAACATCGCGCCCGGCAGGTCCAGGTGACCCGCCGCGAAGTAGAGCTGGTCGGTGCTGGCCAGCCCGATGTCGATGACGTCCACGCCCTGCCCGGTGACCCCGGCGCAGAAGGCGGCCACGAGCTCGGGGCCGGACGGGCGCATGTCGTGGCCCACCACGACGGCTCCAGGGCCGCCGGCGGACCGGCTGGCCCCCACAACCTGGGCGAACGCCGCGCCGACGCGTTCGGCGAGCTCGGCATCGAGCTGGTCGGGGTAGACCCCGCGGACGTCGTAGGCCTTGATGATCTGGGTGAGGTCGCGCACGGCGGTCACACTAGCGGTCAGGCTGACCTGAACGCGCCAGATCGAGCCCACGCCCCGGTATCGGGGCTCGTCACGCAACCGAGGATCAGGCAGGGCCTACGGCATCGCGGCGGCGTCGTCGATGATGTCGACCGAGCGCAGCACGCGCAGGTGCCCCCGCCGACCGACCTCGACCATGTCCGGGACCTGCACCCGCGGACGGGCGGCCTCGCGCACGGCGTTGGCCAGGGCCTCGAGGTCGTCGCTGCTGGGCCGCAGCGCATCAGGGTCGGGCTCCAGCCGGACGACCTCCCAGCCACGCGGGACGGTCATCCGCTCGCTGTGGATCTGGCAGAGGTCGTAGCAGTGGGGCTCGGCATAGGTGGCCAGGGGACCGAGGACCGCGGTCGAATCCGAGTAGACATACGTCAGCGTCGAGACAGCCGGCCGCGCACACGCCGGCTTCGAGCAACGACGAACTGGGCTCACAGGGGCAACCTACTCCGACCGGCTGACATCGCCGACCACCCACGCCTGCTGTGGGGGTCCGTGTCGTACCCACGGCGGTCCGCATGCCGGCCAGGGTCCGGCCGCCGGCCAGGGTCAGGCCGCCGGGTCAGCCCGCCGGCGCCAGGATGCCCAGGTCCTCGCGCACCGTCAGGGCGGTGACCGACGACGCGACCGGCCACCAGGGGTACCCGGTCGCCAGCGGCACGGCGTCGTCCAGGCAGACGTGGGACACCGCCGCCGGGCCGGACGCGGGTTCCGAGCGCCAGCTCACGGTCGTCAGGCCGACGGGAGCCTTCGCACCCCCGTCGGGCAGGGTGATCACGCTCTGGCTGCCGGCCGGGACGGTGACCGGGATGGTCTCGGTGCGCGCAGGGTCACGGGGCAGGACGAGCTCGGGCAGGCCCGCCCCGGGCTCGTCGGACTGGCCACCGCTGTCCGCCCCGCCCGCGTCGGTCCCGCCCGTCCGTCCCCCGCTCCTGCCGGACAGCACGGCCAGGTCGTCGGACTCGGTCGTGATGACCGTCAGCGTGCCACGGACCTCCCCGTCCGGCGCCGCGACGGTGACGGTGGTGGTCAGGCCCGGGCCGCTGGGCACGGCCGCCCCCGCCCAGCGGGTCGGGGCCGCCGATGAGGGGCACCGCAGCCAGCCACACCACGTCCCGGCGGGCACCTCCCCACGCAGCACGGGCACCACCGGTGACGGGGACATCCGAGGTCAGGTCGAGGGTGCCCGACCGACCCCCGAGCACCCGGGTCAGGTCCACCCGGATGATCGCCCCCGCAGGCACGGCGATGGCCGCCAGGCCCTCGACGGCAGCTGAGCCGGACTCGGTGAGCAGTCGCGGGGTGACGGTCGCGAACTGGGCGCCGGGGTTCACGAGCACCAGGTCGCGGTCACCCCCACCCTCCGGGATCCCGGCGATCACCAGCCGATTCGCGGGCGCCTGCGCCGGTGGGATGAAGTCGACCCCCCTGGGGCGGTCCTCGCTGGGGACCGCGACGTCACGCACAGCAGCAGCGACCCGCCCGCTCGTGGCGAGTACCTCGATCGCGAGCAGCTCCTCATCCGGGGCGAGCGCGTCCAATCGCAACCGCACGCTCGAGCTGGGTCCCAGGTCGATGCCCTTGCCCGCCAGCGCCTGGACGGGCCCGGCGCCGGAGTACAGGGTGATGTCGAACCGCGCAGGTTCCTCGGCCGCGTTGCTCACGAGCAGGGCCGCCCCCCGGCCGAGCTGGGACCCGGCACCCACGAACCACCACTGCCGCCCGGGAGCGTCGCACGCGGCCGAGGACAGGCCCTCGGTGGTGCCGTCCTGCTGCCGAGCCACCACCCCCGCCAGCGCCGAGGGTGCCCAGGAACCATCCGCGCGCATGAGGATCGGGGGCTGCGAGCGGTTCACGGAGCGCAGCGCCACGGGCTCACCCGGGCCCGGCAGCTGGACCCCGTAGTCGGTGGAGGCGATCGGCCACAGGGCGGCCGACCCTGGCCCCTCGGCAGGTCCGGTGACCACCGCCCCGAGGACGTTCGTCGCCTGACCGGCTCCCGTCATCTGCGGGCAGACCAGAACCGCGCTGCTCACCGGGCGGTAGGCGAGATCGCGTGCGTCGGGCTCAGCCTGCGGGGCCACCGCTGCAGCCGCCAGCCCCGCCGCCGCGAGGACCCCGACGAGGATGCGCTTCATGCGGGCACCCCCTCGCCCTCGCGAGGCGGCTCCGGGTCAACGCCGGCATCCGGGTCGACGGTCCGGCGCTTGGGCAGCGAGAGCACGAGCAGGACGAGGAACAGGCCCAGCTGCGCGACTGCCGCCACGGGCCACCAGCTCCGATGCGCCACCTGCAGGACACCGGTGGCGTCGACCGTCGTCTCGAACATCCCCCGGGCATCGGGGACGAGGTCCAGCGGCTGACCATCCAGGGAGCCCCGCCACCCGGGGTCGGACTGCTCCGCGACCACGAGCTGACGGGGCAGCTGGGTCAGCGGATGCAGCTCGACGTCGATCGTCGTCGGCGTCGTGAGCACCGGCACCTCCAGGGGCGCCAGCGGCTGGTTGTCCTTCGACGGTTTCGTGGGATCGGTCAGCTCGGCCCGCGTGGGGTCACCGGCCACCAGCCACAGGGACTGCTCCGGCGCGCGGGCCAGCTGTCGCAGCCCGAAGGTGGCGTCCAACTCGGCGACCACGGGATCCTCCGGGGGGCCGTCGAACACGACGAACCGGATCGCTCGGCCGCCCAGCTCCTGCTCCACCTGGCCGCTGGCCCCCGACACCAGCCCGGCGACCGCGTCGTCGAACCCCGGATCAACGGCTGCACCTGCCACGGCGTCGGCATCACCCAGCAGCGCCTGCGGGCCACTGGCCACGGCGTAGCGCAACTGGCCGTCGAGACGATCCAGGACCAGGGATCGGGGTCGTGCGGCGGACTGGGCATCGAGGCCCACCACTGGCGGGATGCCGGTTCCCGTGCCCACGGCCAGGGACACCGGCGCCACCCACCACCCCACGACCAGCACGCCGATGCACACCACCCAGGCCACGGACAGCAGCTCGCCCGCCAATCCGCGGCTGGACGCGACGTCCGCCACGAGGAGTGCGAGCAGGGCTGAGGCGAGCAGCACGAACACTCCCGGCCAGAGCATCCCCACCCCCAGATCCGGCCACAGCAGTCCGGCGAGCGGCTCCAGCCATGCGGCCGCTGCCAGCAGTGCGACGGCTGCCGCCAGCAGGACCAGGGCGCGCGTCGAGAACCTGGCGGCGGCGACTGCCAGCAGCGCGACTGCCGCCAGCGGGATCCCCGCCCAGGCGACCGATGTCGGTCCCCCCGGCGCCAGGCCCCAGATCGCCGGTGCCGGGGTCCCCAGGCTCTGGTCGTTGACGCCGAGCTCGCTGAGCGCGAGCCAGGGGGCATGCAGGACGCGCAGGACCCAGAGCACGAGGAACAGGCCGGACACGCCCAGGATGACCAGCGCCGTCCGCAGCGGCCAGCGCGCCAGCCGGAGTCCGATCCAGGCAAGCACAGCGCCACCACCAGGTACACGGACGGGGCGAAGGCCACGACGACGCCCAGCATGGTCCCCGCGGCGAGCGCCGGCCGGATGCCCGGCGAGCCGGCTGGCGCGCCTGGGCCAGTGCCCGCGAGATCAGCCGGGCCGTGGGCGGGGCGAGCAGGAGGACGGCCAGCGTCGAGATCCGCCCGCCTCCCATCGCCGCGACGCCGGCGGGCAGGAGCGCATACGCCAGCGACATCGCGATCCGGTGCCGGCCGCTCCATGCCGGACCGAGGCTGGCGTAGCAGCTCAGGAAGGCCAGCGGGACTGCCAACCCGAAGGCGAGCCGCAGGAGGAGGTCGACTGAACCAAGGAACGGCGCACTTGCCGCCGACAGCAGGGGGAGGTACGCCGGCATCGCCAGGGGGCTGCCGAAACGGGCGGGGTGCCAGCTGGCCAGGTAGCCGTCGAGCAGGTCCATGGCCCCGGGCGAAGGCAGCAGCCCGCCTCCGCGAAGGGTCCCGGACCCGGGGAGCTGCCCGGGTTCGCGCACGAACGCGGCCACCGCCAGGGCGCCGGCGATCGCAAGCGGGTGCCAGATACGACCAGGGGGCGGCCACCAGGTCCGCGTCGGCCCGGTGCGTGACCCGGCCGCCCAACTGTCCAGGGAGTGGGACAGGGCGGCGCCCCGGCCGGCGCGGACCTGCTCCGGCCGGGTCAGGTGCCGAACCGGGGGCCGGCGCAGGCTGCGGCGCGCGCGGTGGATCCGTCCCGGATGGCCCAGGACCCGCCATGCCCCGGCAACCTCCGCGGTTGCCTCCTCCGGCTCGCGCGTGAGCAGCAGGGCGACGACCCGGACCACCGTCGACAGCCAGGCGCGGACGTAGCGCCAGGGCAGCGCCACAGCAGGAGCCTGGCTCAGCTCGAGGATCAGCTGGCCGGCACGCGCGGATCGTCGGGGGTGGGGCAGCCCGGGGCTCGGACGCACGCCCCGATGGCCCGCCTGACGATGGGCCAGGACTGCGCCGGGGATGAACCTGACCTCGGAGCCGATGGCCCAGACCCGCCGGCACAGGTCGGCTGGGCCTGCCCAGTCACCGACGGTCGGGTCCATCCCGTCCACGGCGCGCCAGACGTCAACCCGGACGAGCATGCCCGCTGAGTCGCCGGCGTAGACGGGCCGGTCCACGTCGTACTGGCCCTGGTCGCGCTCTGTGGGATCCAGCGGATCCACGACCGGGGTTCCGGGCGCCCACCTGCTACCCACGCCGACCAGTCGAGCGGGATCAGACCAGGCGACGGTCTTGGGCACCAGGACGGCAGCGCCGGGGTTCCGGTCAGCCCCCCTCAGCAGCGCGGCCAGGCAGCCGGGGTCGGGTGCCGAGTCGTCGTGGACGATCCAGAACCAGTCCACCGGCCCAGCCTCATCGCCCAGTGCGGCCGGCGCCGCTGGCGTCGCCGTGGCCGCAGCCGCGACTCCCGCTGCGAGGGCTCCGGCGAGCCCCGGCTCCTCGACCTGGACCACGACCTCCGTGCCGCCCGAGAGGAGCGGCCCGCTGGCGTCCACGGATCGGGCATCGATGCCGATCGACCGATCGGCCGGGCGCTCCTGGCCGGCGAGCCCGGCCAACGTCCGCGGCAGCCACTGGGCGCCGTCCCTGCTCACGACCAGCGCCGTCACGTGGTGGGTCCGGACCACCACCCCCTCGTCCGTGGGGGGTAGGAACCGGTCGAGGGCGTCGTCTGCGCGGGCCTCGACCTCGTCGACCGCCTCGACCGCGCCCTCACCGACCTCCACGAGGCGCCACGCTAGCGCGCCGACGACCCCGTGCCGGTCAGGTGCTCGATCAGACGGCGAGCTTCTTCAGGCGACGGCGCTCCCGCTCCGACAGCCCGCCCCAGATGCCGAAGCGCTCGTCGTTGGCCAGGGCGTACTCCAGGCACTCGACGCGCACCTCGCACGACCCGCACACCCGCTTGGCCTCCCGGGTGCTGCCACCCTTCTCCGGGAAGAAGGCCTCAGGATCCGTCTGGGCGCACAGTGCCTGCTCCTGCCAGGACGCCTCTTCGATCTCCAGCAGGGGGATGACCTCAGCCTCGAACATTTGTTCCTCCTCGACCCTGTGCGATTCGGTTACCTGCGAGGCCCGACCGCCGCGCACTGTGAATCACATGGCTGAAATTACACGCATGTATACCCGGCGAGTCAAGACGAGCGGCGATCTTTTTCTGATATGCGTCAACTGTGACCAAGTCGGTCACTCAGCGCGATCAACGCACGCCCGATGTGGCCGATTTGACCCGTTCTGCCTGCGCGAGCGGGGATGGCACGATGTGCCCGTGAGATCGCGCACCTGCCTCCCCCGGATCCGCCCGATACGCCGGGGCGCGCCGCCGGGCGGCACGTCGGGTAGGCGCGAGTGGGTCCGGGCGTGACGACCGCGGCTCGGGAGCGCCGGTGGAGTGCCTCGTGGCCGGTCGACCTGACGACGACGCTCGGGGTGCTCAGCCACGGCCGCGGGGACCCGACCATCCGGAATGTCGGCGATGAGGTGTGGCGCGCCACCCGGACACCGGAGGGGCCCGCGACCATCCACTACCGGCGCGACGGGTCCGAGGTGCTCGCCCGTGCGTGGGGTCCGGGCGCGGAGCACGAGCTCGAGGCCCTCCCCCGGCTACTCGGCGCGCGCGACGACCCGGCGGGCTTCGAGGCCGATGCCCATCCAGTGATGGCCGCGGCCTTCCGGCGCTTCGGCCGTGGGTGGCGCGTCCTGCGCACGGAACGGGTCCTCGAGGCCCTCGTCCCCGCGGTCCTTGAGCAGCGCGTGACCGGACGGGAGGCCTCACGGGCGTGGGCCGACCTGGTCCGGGCATTCGGTGAGCCGGCACCAGGTCCGGCCGGGGCTGGGGGGGCCGCCCCTGAGGGGGCGGGGGGGCCGGCGTCGGCGGTCCCGCGCCTGGTCGTGGCGCTGGATGGCCCCGGCTGGGCGCGGATCCCGAGCTGGGCCTGGCATCGGGCAGGAGTCGACCCCGGACGCGCGCGCACCATCGCCACCGCGGCGGGGCGGGCCGACTCCCTGGAGCGGTTGTCCGACGCTCCCGGCGGACCGGGCCGGGTCGGCCCTGCGCTCGCTGCCCGGGGTCGCTGTGGACGGCTGCCCAGGTCGGGGTGCGGGCCTCGGGGGATCGCGACGCGGTGCCCTTCGGTGACTTCCACCTGCCCCGGGCGATCGTGCACGCACTGACCGGACGCACAGACGGCGACGACGACAAGATGGCCGAGCTGTTGACGCCGTGGACGGGGCAGCGCGCACGGGCGGTCCGACTCCTGCAGCTGCACAGCGGGCACACGCCCCCCCGGCGCGGCCCCCGAGCGACCATCACCGACCACCGTGGCTGGTAGCCCGGTGCCTACCGGTCCGGCTACCGGTCGGAGGAGAAGCGGACCGCGGTCTCGCCGAGGGCGACCCCGGGCCACACCCGCGCACCGGGGGTCAGCTCGTTGCCGGGACCGATCATCGCGCGGTCACCGACGACGACGCCGTCCAGTGATGCCCCGGCTCCGACCACCGCCCCGGCGCCGACGACGCTGTCGCGAACGACCGCCCCGGCGGCAACAACGGCCCCATCGAAGAGCACCGACCCGATGACCTGGGCGTGCGGACCCACGGTGGCCCCCGAGCCGACGACCGTGCCGCCGCCCAGCGTCGCCTTGCGCGACACCTCGGCGCCGGGCATCACGAGGAAGTCCCCTGTGTGCCCCGGAACCGCCGGGAGGGCGCGATGCCGCGCACGAGGTCCGCCGACCCCTTCACGAAGGCCAGCGGGTTGCCCAGGTCCAGCCAGTACCCGTCGTCGACGACTCCCTGAAGCCGGGCACCTTCATCCAGCAGCTTCGGGAAGATCTCGCGCTCCACCGAGACCGGCCGACCGGTGGGGTATGGCGTCGATGACCGACCGCCGGAACACGTAGCACCCGGCGTTGATCTGGTCGGTGATGATCTCCGCCTCGGTCTTGGGCTTCTCAAGGAAGGCAGTGACCCGGCCGTCGGTGTCGGTCGGCACGAGTCCGAACGCCCGCGGATCCGCGACCCGGGTCAGGTAGAGCGTGACCGCCGCCTTCGTCTCCGCGTGCACGGTGAACAGGTGGCGCAGGTCCACCCCGCTCAGGACATCGCCGTTGAAGACCATGACGGGATCGTTGGGCCCGGAGAGCAGGTGCTCGGCCACATGGCGGATGGCGCCGCCGGTACCCATGGGGTGATCCTCAACCGCGTAGATCAGCTCGACCCCGAATTTCGCGCCGTCACCGAAGTAGTCGCGGAACACCTCGGCCTTGTACGAGGTGCCCAGCACGATGCGGGTCACACCAGCCTCGCGGGCCCGGGCGATCTGGTGCTCGGTGCAGGGGACGCCAGCCACGGGCAGCATCGGCTTCGGGGTGTTGATCGTCAAAGGGCGCATCTGGTGCCCTGGCCCCCGACGAGCAGGACAGCTTCGGTCATGGCCCAAGAATCCCCTGTGTCGGCTTCGGTGGCCAGCGGGCGGACCACCCGGGCGCGTCGGTCACCGACCGGCTTGCCCGGTGACGGCCTCCACGGCCCAGACCCGGGCCGCCTGCTCGGGGTCGAGCCCGGTGCCGATGACCAGCGACCCGCGCGCCAGCAGGGGGTCGAACCCGACTGCCCGGGTCAGCACGTCCTCGGCGGTGTCCTCGTCGACCCACAGTCGAGGGCCGGCAGTCGGCCGATGGTCGAGGTCACGAGGGCGCAGGCCCGTTGCGACCGCCTGCGCCCACGACACCGGTACCCCGCGCACGAGGACGGCGGCGGCAGCGCCGGCCCCCGGCTCCGCGCTGTACTGGTCCGGGTATGCGCGCGCCTCGACGCCGATGTCGATCACCCCGGTGGGCACGCCACCCGGGACCGGGAGGCCGAGGAACGGCACGAGCTGGCCAGCACCTCGTCAGCACGCGGATCGGCACCATCGGCGAGCGCTCCGAGGTGCTTCGGCCCCACGATCCGCACGTCCACGGTCCCGGAAAGGTCCCGTCCTGATCGTCGCCCGGACTGTGAGCCCGGCGATCACCCAGACGGGAAGCTGCCAGTGGCGGGGAAGATCGACGCTGAGGGAGGCACCGGGAGCCACCCCGGACCCGTCGCGCAACAGGGAGGCTGCCTTGGCCACGGCGTTGGCGGCGCTGGCCACGGACAGCTCGATGCGGGAGTCCGGACCGTCGTAGTGGGTCACCAGCGGCTGTGTCCGGTCGGGGTAGGTCCCGAGGAGGTCGTACGGGGTGGGGACCCTCACCTCGTCACACGGACGTAGTCGCTCTTCGACTTCGCGGTGCCGAGGACGATCCGGTAGCGCCCGGACTTCAGCGCCTTGACGCTCGCGGTGGCGCGGCCCTTGGTCGTCACCCCGGACGCGATCGACTTGTAGGACTTCGCCCCGGCAGGCTTGAACTGGACCTTGAACGGAACGCCGGCGGGCACGGATCGGTACTTCTTGTCGGTGAACCTGGCTGTCACCTTCGCCGTCACCTTCACCGTGCGCCCCTTCCTGGTGGGCTCCGGGCTGGCATTGGCCGTGCGTACCTTCACCTTCCCCGTCGCGGTGGGTCCGGTGGGCACACCCGCGACCCCAGGAGGTGCCCAAGGGAGCCCGAGAAGGATCCGGCTGGTCGCGCCCAGGACCTGATCTCCCAGGTGGACGCCGGGGCCGTGGTCGTGGTGGCGCCCAACGACTTCCGCTGGGAGATGAAGGTGGCGAGCTCGGCCGAGAGGACAGGGCTTGGCGTCAGGAGGAGCGGGACTCCCGCCGACGCGGCAACCGCCGCCGTGGCCCACCCCTGTGGAGCTTCTGGGAGCACCATGGCCGACGTCGGCTCCGGGAAGGCCGCGCCGATCGCCAACGACGCAGCCACCGAGTCGGGCCCGGCCAGCCGGGTCCACGTCCCCGGGATGGCCGAGTCCGGCAGGGAGGAGGCGGCAGCGACGGTGAACGCGCGCCCGGCCAGGGCAGCGGCGGTCTCATCAGGGACCGAGCTGGGTCCGGGCGACCAGCACCGGGACCCCGCGCGCAGCGGCAAGGGCGGCCCCGGACAGCGCGTGGCCGGGCGAGCCCTCGGGCGACACCAGGACGGCGGCGGATGTCGGACCCATCCGCGCGGCCACAGCCGCCGCCGTGGCTGCGTCGGTCGCCCCGGCGAGCCGGGTGACCTTGCCGACCCCGAGCCCGGCGACCGCGGCCGCCGTGGCCTCCGAGACCACTGCCGGGCCACCCACCACGATGACCTCACTCGCCCCGCGCGCCTTGATGTCGGCCGCCACCTCCGGGGCCAGGGACCCCGGCAGGGTCATCAGCAGGGGTGCACCCAGTGCGCGGGCCAGTGGGGCCCCCGCGAGGCCCGCGGACAGCGACGCGGTGCCGGCATCGGACGGTCCGGTCAGAACGACCGTGCGACTGTTCGGGGCCCCATCCGGCCCCAGAGGACGGAGGTCGCTGGGGCGTTCGCCCCGGACACTCGGCTGGAGTTGGCGCATGGGCCCCACGCCCCGCCAGGGGCGGGGGTGATGGTCAGGTCAGTGCTCACGGTCGCGACCGGCGTGCCGTCGACGGCCAGCCCGGACATCCGGACGGTGTAGGTCGCCGGTAGCACAGGCGCCCCTGCGGAGTCCCTGAGGTCCCAGGAGATCCCGATGGGCCCGGGCCCGCCAGTGGCACCGCTGAACGTCCGGACCGGAGTGTCTGAGCACGGGCTCATGACGTCCGCAGTCCACGTCACGGCCCGATTGGCGCCCGAGGTCAGCGTGACCTCGGAGCGTGAACCCGACTCGAAGCTCAGGCCCGGCGGCGACGGCGCGGAGATCACGACATCGGAGTACGACGCTCCGAGTGCCCGGATCGAGGCGAGCTGGGCCTGCAGGTACTTGCCCGGACACGCAGTGAAGTTGACGGTCTGGTGGCTGGAGGTCGCCGAGATGGTGGCCACCGAGCCCTTGGGGTACCGAGTCGCCTTGATGTAGCCGGCGGAGACCAACTTGACGGTGGCTGACGGGTTGACGCCGTGCAGGCCGAGCTTCCAGGCGAACAGCCGGGCGATCGAGTCCTTGATGGCGGTCATGTCCGACGCGGCCGGTGAGTAGGTCTCGAAGTTGCCCAGGGCGACGACGGCGAAGGTGTTGTCGTTGAACCCGGCGGTGTGCGCACCCATGACAGGACGGTCCATGCCACCCGCGCGCCCCTCGTACAGGCGCCCGAACCGGTCGACGACGAAGTTGTAGTCGATGTCCGAGCGGCCCAGGGACTTGGTGTGGTAGGCGTAGATGGCACGCACCTGGGCGGCCGCCTGCGCTGCGCTGTAGTTCGACGTCGAGGCGGTGTGATGGACGAACCCGGCACGCACG
>CAWEVG010000011.1:0-14652 GCA_963812395.1 uncultured Actinomycetes bacterium | reverse complement strand
GGCGACCCATCACCATGCGCTGGATCTGGTTGGTCCCCTCGTAGATCTGGGTGATCTTCGCGTCGCGCATGTAGCGCTCCACCGGGTTGTCGCGGACGTACCCGGCGCCGCCGAACACCTGGACGGCGTCGGTCGTGACCTCCATCGCGATGTCCGAGGCGAAGCACTTGGCGGCAGCGCCGAAGAAGGTGAGGTCCGGCGCCCCGCGCTCGCTGCGCGCGGCGGCGGCGTAGGTCAGCGCCCGGGCGGCCTCGACCTTCATCGCCATGTCGGCGATCAGGAACTGCACGCCCTGGAACGACGCCGATCGGCTTGCCGAACTGCTTGCGCTCCTTGGCGTAGGCGATCGACGCGTCCAGCGCGCCCTGCGCGATGCCCAGCGCCTGGGCGCCGATCGTCACGCGCGTGTGGTCCAGGGTGCGCATGGCGGTCTGGAAGCCGGTGCCCGGCTCGCCGACGATCCGGTCGGCCGGGATCCAGCAGTTGTCGAACAGGATCTCGCGGGTCGGCGAGCCGTGGATGCCGAGCTTGCGCTCCGGGGTCGCCAGGGCGAAGCCGGGGTCGTCGGCGTGCACGACGAACGCCGAGATCCCCTTGGGCCCGATGCCGGGCTCCGTCACCGCCATCACCGTGTAGTACTTCGAGATCCCGGCGTTGCTGATCCACGACTTCTGGCCGTTGAGCACCCACCCGCCGTCGCCGGCCACGGCGCGGCACTTCATCGACCCGGCGTCCGAGCCGGCCTCACGCTCGGACAGCGCGTAGGAGAACATCGCCTCGCCGCTGGCCACCTGCGGGCAGGTAGCGGCCCAGCAGCTCGTCCGAGGCACCGACGAGCAGCGGCATCGTGCCCAGCTTGTTCACCGCCGGGATCAGCGAGCTCGACGCGCACACCCGCGCCACCTCCTCGATGACCAGGCACGCGGCCAGCGCGTCGCCGCCCTGCGCCGCCGAACTTCTCGGGGATGTGGATCGCGTGGAAGTCGTTGGCCCGCAGGGCCTCGTAGACGTCCCACGGGAACTCGCCGGTCTCGTCGATCTCGGCGGCCCGCGGGGCGATCTTGTCCTCGGCCAGCTCGCGGACGGCCGCGCGGAGCATCTCGTGCTCCTCGGGGAGGGTGAAGGCGTTGAAATCGGGGTTCGGGGTGAGTGCCATGACCCACAGGCTACGCGCGCCCGACGGGCCCATCCCCGCCGGGCAGCCCCTCGATCGCCGAGCAGCCGGATCGACCACCGGGTGGGCGATCCCGGCCGGCCGCGAGCCCCCGACCGCGGCCATCCGGCGCATCCGGTGCGCGGTGGTCCTGGCGGCGATCCCGACGGCGCGGACGGCGGAGCCACTGCACGGCACTCGACGCGGCCCGGCCGCCGAGCCCGCACTAGGCTTGCCCGCGTGAGCGAGCCCCTGAGGATCACCGTCATCGGCACCGGCTACCTCGGTGCCACCCACGCCGCCGCGATGGCCGAGTCCGGCTACGACGTCCTCGGCGTCGACGTCGACGCCGACAAGATCGCCGCGCTGGCCCGCGGCGAGGTCCCGTTCTACGAGCCGGGGCTGTCCGAGCTGCTCGAGTCCAACGTCGCCGCCGGCCGGCTGCGGTTCACCACCGACTTCGCCGAGGCCGCGGACTTCGGCGACCTGCACTTCATCGGGGTCGGCACCCCGCAGCACCCGCGCACCAACGCCGCCGACCTCAGCCAGATCGACGCCGCGATCGGCTCCCTGGCCCCCCGGCTGACCCGCCCGTGCACCGTGATCGGCAAGTCCACCGTCCCGGTCGGGACCGCCGAGAACGTCCGCGCGCGCCTGCAGGCCCTGGCCCCGGCCGGTGCCGACGTCGACCTGGTCTGGAACCCGGAGTTCCTCCGCGAGGGGTTCGCCGTCGCCGACACCCTGACCCCCGACCGCATCGTGATCGGCGTGGCCAACCCGTCCGGACCCGGCGAGCCGCCGAGCCGCGACGAGGAGGTCATGCGCCGGGTCTACGCCCCGATGATCGAGTGGGGCTCGCCGTTCCTGGTCATGGACTACGCGACCTCCGAGCTGGTCAAGGTGGCGGCCAACAGCTTCCTGGCGACCAAGATCTCGTTCATCAACGCGATGGCCGAGGTGTGCGAGGCGACCGGCGCCGACGTGACCCGCCTGGCCGAGGCCATCGGCTACGACGAGCGGATCGGCTCGAAGTTCCTGCGCGCCGGCATCGGCTTCGGCGGCGGCTGCCTGCCCAAGGACATCCGGGCGTTCATGGCCCGCGCCGGCGAGCTCGGCGTCTCGGACGCCCTGAGCTTCCTGCGCGACGTGGACGGGATCAACACCCGCCGGCGCACCTCCACCGTGGCCCTGGCCCGCGAGCTCGTCGGCGGCCGCTTCGTCGGCAAGCGGATCGCCGTGCTCGGTGCGGCGTTCAAGCCCGACTCCGACGACGTGCGCGACTCCCCGGCCCTGGACATCGCCGCCGCGATCTACACCGCCGGCGGCGACGTGGTCGTCCACGACCCCCAGGCCATGGCCAACGCCCGGGCCGCCTACCCGAAGATGACCTACGCCGCGGACGTCCGCGAGGCCCTCACCGGCGCGGACCTCGTGCTCGTGCTCACCGAGTGGCGCGACTACACCGACCTCGACCCGGCCACCGTCGTCGCCCTGCCCACCACCCCGTCGATCCTCGACGGCCGCAACTGCCTGGACATCGCCCGGTGGCGCGCGGCCGGCTGGACCTACCGCGGCCTGGGCCGCCCCAACGCCTGACCCGACCATCGGTGTGCACGATTCCGACCATCCGATCGTCGAAATCGTTCACACCGCCACGACGGACCCTGAGCGAGCCCGCCGCGAGGCCTGGCCACCGGCAGCGCAGGATGGGGTTGTGGACCTGTCCCTGGGGCTGGTGGTCGTCGTCGTGCTGGCGCTGGCCTTCGACCTGACCAACGGGTTCCACGACTCGTCGAACTCCCTGGCCGCACCCGGTGGCCACCCGCGCGATGACGCCACGGCAGGCGCTGGTCGTCACCACCGTCTTCACCCTGCTCGGGCCGATCATCGCCGGCACGGCCGTGGCCGACACCGTCGGTGGCCTGATCGAGGTCGGCACCGACGACATCCTCGGGATCCTGCTCGCCGCGCTGGTCGCCGCAGTCGCCTGGAACCTGCTGACGTGGCGGTTCGGCCTGCCGTCGTCGTCCTCGCACGCGCTTGTCGGCGGCCTGGTCGGTGCGGCCCTGGTGATCGGCGGGGCCGCGTCGGTCAACTGGGGCGGGTTCGAGGGCTGGCGGCCGGTCGGCGTCGCGGGCGTCCTCGTCGCCCTGGCCATCTCGCCGCTGCTCGGCGCCCTCGCCGGGTGGCTGATGGAGGCCTCGGCCCGCCGTGCCCTGCGCCGCGCGGACCAGCGCGTGGCCGGTCCGCTCAAGAGGGGCCAGTGGGGGACCTCCGCGGCGCTGGCCTTCGCGCACGGCACCAACGACGCCCAGAAGACGATGGGCCTGATCACCCTGGCGCTCGTCTCGGCCGGGACGCTGTCGACGTTCGTGGTCCCGCTGTGGGTGAAGGTCGCGTGCGCGGCGGCGATGACGTTCGGCACGGCCCTCGGCGGCTGGCGCATCGTGCGGACGCTGGGCCGCGGGATCTACCGGATCCGTCCGCTCGACGGCCTGGCGAGCCAGGGCTCGAGCACGCTCGTGATCGGCGGTGCGGCCATGCTCGGGCGCACCGGTCAGCACCACGCACGTCGTGGCATCCTCGGTCGTGGGCGTCGGCGCCGCCCGGCGCAGGCGGCACGTCCGCTGGCCGGTGGTTCGCGAGATCCTGCTCGCCTGGGTCGTGACGATGCCCGGCTGCGCCGCCATGGCCGCAGCCGTGGCGCTCCTGGAAGGGGTCATCCGATGAGGTCGCACTGGTTCCTGCCCGAGACCCCCGACGTCCTGGGGACCCTCGCGGCCCAGGCCGACATCACGGTCACCGGGATCGCCGCGTTCGCCGCCTGGGCGCACGGCGACGCTGCGCAGGAGACCGGGGTCCGCGCCGCGGAGCACGAGGCCGACCAGGTGCGTCGCGCGCTGCAGACCCAGCTGCGCCACGCCTTCAGCACCCCGATCGACCAGGAGGACCTGTACAGCCTCTCCGAGCTGCTCGACTCGGTCATGAACGCGGCGAAGAACATCGTCCGGGAGGCCGACGCCCTGGGCATCGCGCCGGACGCGTCGGTGGCGGCGATGGCCGACGACCTCGCCGAGGGCCTGGGCCACCTCCGGATCGCCCTGGACCACCTCACCGGGGACGGCGACACCGCGACGCAGCGAGGCCGATGCCGCCCTCGCCGCCGAGCGCCGGATGGAGAAGGTCTACCGCCAGGCGATGCGCGACCTCGGCGGCCGTGGACGACGTCCGGCAGCGCGATGTCCCTGCGGGAGCTCTACCGCCGCGTCCTGGAGTCCGGCGAGCGGCTGGCGGCCGTCGCCGAGCGCGTCTGGTACGCGGTGGTCAAGGAGGGCTGAGCGCGACCGCCTGGCAGCCGCAGGCGCCTCAGCTGCCGAACTCCTCGCGCAGGCGCTCCCCCTTGGCCCGCGCGGCGTCGCGCAGCCCGGCCCGGAAGGCGTCCATGTCCGGCCAGAGCCGCGGCTCGGCCACCCCGAGGATCCGCACCGCCAGCAGGCCGGCGTTGCGCGCCTGGCCGATCCCGACGCGTCGCCACCGGCACGCCGGAGGGCATCTGCACGATCGACAGCAGCGAGTCCATCCCGTCGAGCATGGGCAGCGGGACCGGCACGCCGATGACCGGGATCGACGTCACCGAGGCGAGCATCCCCGGCAGGTGCGCTGCACCTCCGGCGCCGGCGATGATCACCTTCAGCCCGCGCTCGGCGGCCGACCTGCCGTACTCGATCATGTCCTCGGGCATCCGGTGGGCGGACACCACGTCCACCTCGTGGGGCACCCCGAAGTCGCGCAGGACCTGCGCGGCGTCGGCCATCACCACCCAGTCGGAGTCCGACCCCATGACGACCCCGACCTCGGCCGGGGACACCAGGCGCTCACTCATCGATCACTCCCGTCAGGTAGTCGGCCGCGTGATGGGCCCGTGCGAGCAGCGACTCGAGGTCGTCGCCGGAGACCGTGACGTGGCCGATCTTGCGCCCGGGCCGGACGTCCTTGCCGTACATGTGGACCTTCAGCCCCGGATCGCGGGCCATCACGTGCCGGTAGGCGGAGTACATGTCCGGGTGCTCGCCGCCGAGGACGTTGACCATCACCGTGTACGGCGCTCGGGCCGCCGGTGACCCCAGCGGCAGGTCGAGCACCGCGCGCAGGTGGTTCTCGAACTGGCTGGTGACCGCGCCCTCGATGGACCAGTGGCCGCTGTTGTGCGGGCGCATCGCCAGCTCGTTGACCAGCACGCCGTCGGGGGTGTCGAACAGCTCGACGGCGAGCATCCCCACCACGTCGAGGGCCTCGGCGATCCGCAGCGCGACCTGCTGGGCGGCCAGCGCGTGCTCGTCGGTCAGGCCCGGGGCACGGGGCGACCACCTCGGTGCAGATCCCGTTGGTCTGGACCGTGCGCACGACCGGGTACACCGCGGCCTGGCCCGGACGGGGACCGGGCCACCTGGGCGGCGAGCTCACGGGTGAAGGGCACGTACTGCTCGACCAGCCACTCGACGCCCGGGGCCAGCGGGTTGCCCGACATCACCGACTCCGCCTCGTCCGGGCCGTCCACCACCCAGACCCCGCGACCGTCGTACCCGCCGCGCGAGACCTTGAGCACCACCGGCCAGGCGTTCGCCCCGGCGAAGGCCACGACCTCCGCAGCCGAGATCGACCACCGCCCACGCCGGGCACGGCACCCCGGCCGCGCTGATCGCGGTGCGCATGTGGACCTTGTCCTGGGCGTGGGCGAGCGCGGAGGGACCGGGACGCACCGTCACCCCGGCGTCGACCAGGGCGGCAAGGATGGGCGCGGGGACGTGCTCGTGGTCGAACGTCACCACGTCACAGCCCTGGGCGAACTCCGCGACCGCATCGGGGTCGTCATGCGCACCCCAGCGGATGTCGCCGCCAGCACGGGCAGCGGACTCCGTGGGGCCAGCAGCCAGCACGCGCAGGCCCACGCCGAGGGCGAGGGCCGCCTCCTGGGTCATCCGCGCCAGCTGCCCGCCGCCGATCATCCCGACGACGGGGAAGCCCTGGGCAGGGGTCACCCCGACCCCGGATCCGGGACTGGGCTGGGGACTGCGCGCCACGGACAGAACACTATCGGCAGCCGGTCGGCACTATCGTGGGCGCGTGTTGGGTCAGGGCGAGTAGGAGCACCGATGTCCACAGCAGTGCCGGAGCCGCTTCCGGCGCCCGACGGCCAGGCCGTGCGCGCCCTGGTCGACGAGTGGGGCCTGACCTCCAGCTCCGCGCGCCAGCCGATCCGCAGCTACATCCGCGAGCTCTGGACCCGGCGCGACTTCATCATCGCCATGGGCACCGGGCGCAAGAGCGCCCAGTACCGCGACACGTCGCTCGGCCGGCTCTGGCAGGTGCTCGGGCCGATCCTCAACGCGATCGTCTACTACTTCATCTTCGGCGTGCTGCTGCAGACGAGCAGGGGGGTGGACAACTACCCCGCCTTCCTGATCATCGGGGTGTTCACGTTCACCTACACCCAGCGGGTGGTGACCGGGGGGACGAAGGCGATCGCCAACAACCGGAGCATCATCCGGGCCATCCACTTCCCCCGGGCCGTGATGCCGCTGTCGGTGATCGTCCAGGAGGTGCAGCAGCAGGTCGTCTCCCTGGGGATCCTGGCAGTCATCGTCCTGCTGACCGGTGAGCCGGTCACGTGGCTCTGGCTCGGTGTGATCCCCGCCGTGCTCCTGCAGACGTTCTTCAACGTCGGCCTGTGCATGCTCGTCGCCCGGTGGACGGCGGCCAGCCGGGACGTGGCGCAGCTGGTCCCGTTCGTCATGCAGACCTGGCGCTACCTGTCGGGCGTCATGTTCAGCATCCCGGTCTTCACCGCCGACCTCGCCCCGTGGGTCGAGAAGGTGCTGTACCTCAATCCCATGACCGAGTACATCGAGCTGATGCGCGGCTGCCTGCTCACCGGGTACTCCACCCCCCAGTACCTCTGGGCCTTCGCGGCGGGCTGGGCGCTGGTCACCCTCGTCGTCGGCTTCGTCGTGTTCTACCGCGCTGAGGAGTCGTACTCCCGTGGCTGACCTACCCGACGCGACGCCGCCCGCCCCTGCCACCCCCGCGGACTCCGCCCCGACGGTGGTGTGCGACGACCTGCACGTCGTCTACCGAGTCATCGGCCAGAGCGGGGCCGGATCGGCGGCACAGGCACTGCGCCGCCTGGTCAGGAGGCAGGCCGGGGGGACGGTCTTCAAGAAGGTCCACGCCGTTCGCGGGGTCTCGATGGTGGCGCGGGAGGGCGACGCGATCGCCCTCATCGGCCGCAACGGCTCGGGCAAGTCGACGCTGCTGCGCGCCATCGCCGGGCTGCTCCCGCCGGAGCAGGGACACGTGTACACGTCGGGCCGGCCGACGCTGCTCGGCGTCAACGCCGCGCTGATGCGCGACCTCCCCGGGGAGGACAACATCCTCCTGGGGTGCATGGCCATGGGGATGACGCGGCAGGAGGCGTTGGCCCGGCGCGACTGGATCGCCGAGTTCGCGGACCTCGGCGAGTTCCTGAGCATGCCCATGAACGCCTACTCCTCCGGAATGGCCGCCCGGCTGCGGTTCGCCATCGCCGCCTCGATCAGCCACGAGATCCTGATGATCGACGAGGCGCTGGCCACCGGCGACGCCGAGTTCCGGCGCCGCAGCGAGAAGCGGATCATGGAGCTGCGCCAGGACGCCGGGACGGTGTTCCTGGTCTCCCACTCGCTGGGGACAGTGCGGCTGACCTGCAACCGGGCGATCTGGCTGGAGAAGGGCCAGGTCGTGATGGACGGCGAGGCCAACGAGGTCGTCGACGCCTACGAGGCGATGTACGACCCCGAGCAGGAGGCCCAGGAGCGCAAGCGGCTGCGGGCGAAGAAGCGCCGCGAGCGCCAGGCGGCCGAGGAGGCGGCGCTGAAGGTCGCCGAGGAGGCCCGCGCCCAGCGCGAGGCCGCGGCTGCGGCGGCGGCCGGGGAGGTCGTCCCCACCGAGCCCGAGCGCCCGCCGGCCGAGCCCCCCGAGCCCGGCGCCCACCGACGCCCGCCAGCGCCGCCCGAGCCCGAGCCCCCCCGCCCACCGACGCCGAGCGGCCCGCCTGACGGTGCTCGTCACCCGGATCGCCCCCACGCCCAGCGGCTACCTGCACGTGGGCAACGCGGTGAACTTCGTGCTCACGCACTGGCTGGCGCGCGCGCAGCGGCGGCCGGCTGCTGCTGCGCATCGACGACTTCGACACCGGTCGGGCGCGCCACGGCCTACCTCGAGGACGTGTTCCGCACCCTGGACTGGCTGGAGATCGACATCGACGACGGCCCATCGGGCCCGGCGGACCTCCACTCGTCGTGGTCGATGTCCACCCGCATCGACCAGTTCCGCCGGGCGCGGGACCGGCTGATGGCCGGGGGCCACGACACGGTCTTCGTGTGCCGGTGCTCGCGGCACGACCTGGACTCCTCCGGCCGGTGCGTCGCCGGCTGCCGGGAGCAGGACCTGGCCCTGGAGCCCGGGACGCTCGGCGCTGCGGATGTCGGTCCCCGTCGGATCCGCACGCGGGCTGGCGCTGCCGTCCGGTGACCACGTGCTCTGGCGCCGCGACGACCTCCCGGCCTACCAGCTCGGGTCCGTCGTCGCCGACGAGGACCTCCGCGTGACGACGATCGTGCGCGGTGTCGACCTCCTGGAGTCCTCAGCCCTGCAGCTGCACCTGGCCGGGCTGCTGCCCGCGCCGGGCTTCCGCGCCGTCGACCTGCGCCACCACGCGCTCGCTGACCGCCGCCGACGGCCACAAGCTGAGCAAGAGCGCCGGCGCCCAGGCCCAGCCCCTGGAGCACACCGACCCCCTTCGCGAGCAGGTCCGCGCCTGGGCGCAGGACCTCGGCGCGCCGATCGGGATCACCCGGCCCTGAGCGGCCGGGGTTCGGTTCGCGGGTCCCGAGCGCGGTTCCGGGTCGCCCGACGGCGCCGCGATCCGGCGATCCGCGCTCAGAGCGCCAGCGCGCGCTCCCCGGTCAGGGTGCTGTGGATCCGCGGGTTGTGCGCCTGGAACCAGTCACGTGCCGCGGTGTGGATCAGCACCCCCGTGACCACGGCGGTCTGGACCTCCCGCTCGGGCATCGACGGCGTCCTGGATCCAGCCCAACAGGTCGCGCAGGTCCTCGTCGATGACCCGCGCGACGACCTGGGTGAGCTCCACCGGTTCCGGGATGTCCCCGTAGACCAGCGCCGTGAGGATCCGCTGCGCGCAGCAGGCTCATCTCCGGGTCGACCGGGTCGTACCCCAGCCGGAGCCGTGCTGGTGAGCAGCTCGTCACGGAACGCCATCAGCGCACCGCACGTGCGTGACGACACCTCCTGGTGCTCGCGGCGCAGGTAGCCGAACGTGCCCGCCTCGTCCACCCCGATGTGGGCGGCCACGACCAGGACGTAGCGCACCGGCTCCCCGGGCTCCCGCGGGCGCGTGGCTGGCGACGGCGGCGATCCCGGTCCGCCCGATCGTCAGCAGCCCGCCCAACGACCCCAACTGGAACGCCGGGCCCCACACCGCCTCGAGCTGGGCGACGAACGGGAAGCACACCTCGTCCCGGCAGGTGCCGACCGCGAGCAGGGCCGTGTCGGCGTCGAAGCCCGCGCCCACGCACCGGTCGCGCCATGTGGCGACGAACTCCGTCGCCGGCACCGCCCCCGGGAACTCGTCGCGGATCTGCCTGGCGAGCGTCCGGGTCGGCACGGCGGCCTCAGCTGGTGCGGTCCACCGAGATGGTGAACGCGGCGCGGAACGTGCCCCCGCGCGGGACGACCTCCATCGGGTCCTGGCCGGAGAACGGGATCACTGGCCGCGGTCATCGGCTCGATGCAGATGTGGTCGCGGTGCGGCGGGCCGTACAGGATCGCCCAGTCGTAGCCCATGTCGAAGCGGATCGACATCCGCCGACCGTTGCCGCGGATGTAGGCGGTCGTGCCGTTGGCGACGTCGGCGTACAGGTCGTCCAGCGCCCGGTCACCGAGCTTGCCGATGATCGGCTCGACCTGCTCCCGGGTGCCGGTCGGGCAGCTTCGTGGAGTCCAGCGGGCAGCGCTGGGTGAACGGGATGTAGACATCCCACTCGCTGCGCTCGAGCCCCGGGATCGACAGGTAGGGGTGCCAGCCGAACGCGATCGGCACCTCGTCCTGGCCGGTGGCGATGATCGCGGTGCTGAAGGTCAGCGAGGTGGCCCGCAGTGTGGCCTTGAGCTCGATGTGGTGCTCGAACGGGAAGGCCGCGAAGTCGATCCGCTTCTGGTCGAAGACCAGCCGCGCGGTGATCCACGCCTCGTCGGCGTTCGCCTCGACCTCGACGATGTCCCAGTCGCTGCTGCCCCGCAGCAGCCCGTGGATCGGCTGGCCGTAGACGTCGAAGCGCAGGTTGGGGGTGTTCGGGTTCACGTCGATGCGGCGCACACCCGCCGCCCTCGTGGACGACGGCGTAGGCCATCCTGCCCAGTCGGTTGGCCCAGGGCGCCAGGATGGGGACGCCGAACGTCCGACCGGTCTCGATGTAGCCGGCCAGGCCGTAGCGCTGGCCGAGCATCTCGTCGCCGTCATGGGTCATCGAGTTGCAGACCATCCCCGCCTTCGGCACGAACGACGCCGTGACGTTGGCCGGGCGAGATGCAGGGTGACGACCTCGAGCTCGGGGAACTCCGGATGGGGACCGCGGGTGATCTCGTACACGTCGATGAGCCTATTGCGCGCGAGGCGCCGAGGTGCACCCCGGCCCGCGGGTCAGTCGACGGGCATGCCCAGGTCGCGGGCGATCAGCATCCGCTGGACCTCGGAGGTGCCCTCGCCGATCTCCAGGATCTTGGCGTCCCGGTAGAACCGGCCGACGGCCGAGTCGACCATGAACCCGAACCCGCCGTGCACCTGCGTGGCAGCGCGCGCGTTGTCCATCGCGGCCTCGGACGAGTACAGCTTGGCGATGCTGGCCTCGCGGGCGAACGGCAGGCCGGCGTGCATGAGCCCGGCGGCCTGGCGCCAGGCCAGGCGCGACAGGTGCGCCCGGACCTCCATGTCGGCGACCATGAACTGGATCGCCTGCCGGCCGGCGATCGGCTGGCCGAAGGACTCCCGCGTCGCTGAGTAGGCCAGCGACTCGTCCACGCAGCCCTGGGCCAGCCCCGTGGCCAGTGCGGCGATCGCCACGCGGCCCTCGGCCAGGATGGACAGGAACTGGGCGTAGCCGCGCCCGCGCACGCCCACGAGGTTGGCCAGCGGGACGCGCACGTCGGTGAAGCTCAGCTCGTGGGTGTCCGAGGAGTTCCAGCCGACCTTGGCGTACTCCGGGGCCACCTCGAAGCCGGGCGTGCCCGACGGGACGATGATCGCCGAGATCTCCGGGCGTCCATCGGCGCGCGTGCCGGTCACGGCCGTGACGGTCACCAGCCCGGTGATGGCGGTCCCGGAGTTGGTGATGAACGACTTGGACCCGTTGATCACCCAGTCGTCACCGTCCACGACCGCGGTCGTGCGCACGCTGCCCGCGTCCGAGCCGCTGCCCGACTCCGTCAGGCCGAAGGCCCCGAGCATCTCGCCGGCGGCCATCCTCGGAAGCCAGGTGGCCCGCTGCTCCTCGGTGCCGAAGCGCAGGATCGGCATGGCTCCCAGGGACACCCCCGCCTCGAGCGTGATCGCGATCGACGAGTCCACCCGGGCCAGCTCCTCGATGGCGACGCAGAGGGCCACGTAGTCCCCGCCCATGCCCCCGTACTCCTCGGGGATCGGCAGGCCGAAGAGCCCCATCTCACCCATCCGTCGCACCAGGGCCAGGGGGAACTCCCCCCGCCGGTAGTACTCGCCGATGACCGGAGCCACCTCGTCATGGGCGAATCGGGCGACCACCTCACGCAGCTCGTCATGCTCGGGGGAGAGGTCGAGATCCATGGTTGCCTCCTGGGTTCGGGTGGACGGCTCCCACGGTAGGCGATGGCGGTGAGACACTTCACAGTGCGGGGCAGGTGTGCGCGGTCGCGTGAACGGGTAGGAGACGCGCATGTCACAGGCACAGGTGGTGGAGTCGACAGTGGACGGACAGGCACAGGCCCGGGTGGCCGGTGCCGCACGTCGGCTGGGCAGTGAGGTCGCCAAGTTCGGGACCGTCGGCGCCATTGCGTTCATCATCGACGTGGGCCTGTTCAACGTGCTGCGAGCCGGGGTCCTGTCCGACAGCCCGTTGACGGCGAAGACCATCAGCGTGATCGTGGCCACCACCTTCGCCTTCGTGGCCAACCGGCACTGGACCTACGGCGACCGCGCGCGGACCGGCTACGGCCGGGAGACCGCGCTGTTCTTCGCCACCAACGCCGCCGCCCTGCTCATCTCCTGGGGCTGCCTGGCCTTCACGCACTACCTGCTCGGCCTCGACAGCCAGCTCGCCGACAACATCAGCGGCAACGTCATCGCCGTCGGATTGGGCACGCTGTTCCGGTTCTGGGTCTACCGGACGTGGGTCTTCCCGACCGAGGAGATCACCTCCCCGGCCCCGGACCCCTCGCCGAGCCTCTGACCTCCACGGCGAACAGGCTCCCGCCGCACCGACGTCAGCCGGCCGCCGGGCCCTCGAGCTCGCCCCGGCGCCGGGGCGACACCGATGTGGCGCGCACCAGCCCCATCCCGCGCAACGGGCGCGGGGCCAGGTGCCGAAGGACATAGGAGTCCGGGTCGGCGAGCGCGCCCTCCGTGGCCGCATCCACGAGGGTGGACCCGGGCCGCGCGATGGCCGTGAGACGGCTGGCGAGGTTGACCGTGCCGCCGTAGAAGTCACCCATGCGGGAGATGAGGTGCCCCGTGGCCAGCCCGATCCGCAGGCTCAGCGCCTCCGCGCCGGGGGCGGTCAGCCCGTGCATCTCCGCGGCGACGCCCACCGCGTCGTCGGCGCTCTCGCAGACGAACATGACCTCGTCGCCGAGGGTCTTGACCAACCGGCCGCCCCGACCCGCCACGATGTCCGCCGCGCCGGACTCGAAGGCCTGCACCATCTGCGCGACATCCTCGTCGGCCATCACGCGCGTCAGTCGGGTGAAGCCCGCGATGTCCGCGAATCCCACCGTGGCCAACGTGGGCTCCGAGGCGGTCTCCGGATCGTCGGCCACGAAGGCCAGTCCGCGCCCGATGACCGCAGCCAGGTGGCGTCGCCAGGCATGCACCAGCAGGGACTCGAGCCCCGGCATGACCCCCGCCATCCCCTCGGCGACCGCGGCGAGATCCACTGGCGCCTGGGCCTCCGACAGGACCCGTGCCATGGTGTCGACCTGCCAGTCAGCCAGCCGGGAGGCCGTCTGCCCCAAGCTGCGCACCACCTCGATCGTGGTCGCCTCGTCGAGGATCCCACTGGTGACCCAGTCCGTGAGCAGGCACAGCGACTCGACGTCCGTGGAGGTGAAGGACGGGGCCGTGCCCACGTCGGCGAAGCCCATCGCCCGCCAGTAGGGCCGCGCCTGCTCGACGGTCAGCCCCGCCGCGACGGCGGCCTCCTCGCGCGTGAAGACGGCAGGATCCCCGAGGACGATCTCCGCGATCCGCACGATCTGCTGCTGCCGCGGGTCGGGCGGGGCACCCTCGCCGCGACGGGTGTCCTTGGTGCGAGCCCGAGCGTCGTCGTCCTGGTGGACCTCGTCGGCGGGCTCGGTCACGTCAGTGAGTCGGGGCGTGGGTCACGTCGCCGACCACGACCTCGACCTGCGAGCCGTCGGAGTCCACCACCATGGCACCCGTCGGGCTGATCCCCGCACCGACCCCCACGAGGTCCTCGGCACCGGGGCGCACCACGCTCAGGGGGGTGCCGATCGAGATGCAGCGCTCGCGGTAGGACTCGAGCAGGCGGTCCAGCGACGCCGTGTCGGTGCCGACCGCGTCCCACGCGGTGAACCAGTGCTCGATGCGCGACAGCGCACGTCCGATCAGCTTGGCCCGCCGGGGACGCATGACCCCGGCCAGTGTCAGCGAGGTGGCGCCCTCCACCGGCAGGTCGGACTCGGCGAGGTCGACGTTGATCCCGACGCCCAGGACGATGGCCCCGGTCTGCGCGTCGCGCTCGGCCAGGATGCCGCCCACCTTCCCGCCGCGGCCGCTCGGGGCGTCCTCGTCGCGGATCACCAGGTCATTGGGCCACTTCAGCGAGGCACGGATGCCCGTCACGAACTCCACTGCCTCGCACACCGCAACGCCGGCAAGCAGGGGAAGGACGCCCCACTCGTGGTCCGGGCCGGTCGGGTGCAGGACGACCGAGAACATGGCCGAGGTGCCCGACGGCGCCTCCCACGTCCGGTCCAGCCGACCGCGCCCGGCCGTCTGCAGGTCGGTCACCAGCACCACCCCGGACGGGCAGCCCGCCGTGGCCAGCGCGACTCCGACCGTGTTGGTGGACGCGATCTCGGAGAACACCGTGACGCTGCGCCAGGAGCCGCCGCCCTTGCGGATCGACTTCACGACCGCGGCCGTCCCCAGGTCGACGGGCCACTGGTCGACA
>CAWEVG010000010.1:0-60649 GCA_963812395.1 uncultured Actinomycetes bacterium | reverse complement strand
TCTCGTTCTCCACCGAGCTCGGCTACACGAACATGCTCACGAGCCTGGACCTTGCGCAGATCCCGCTCATGGCCCACGACCGAGGCGACCACCACCCACTGGTCGTGATGGGCGGGCACGCGGCGTTCAACCCCGAGCCGGTGGCGGACTTCGTCGACGCCGTCGTCCTCGGCGACGGCGAGGAGGCGGTGCTGGCGATCAGTGAGATCGTCCGGGCGTTCAAGGCCGAGCACCCCGGGTTCGGCGAGGTGGCCAACGGGACGTCGCTGCGCCAGGCCCTGCTCGAGCGCCTGGCAACGAGCGGGGTGGTCTACGTGCCGGCGTTCTACGACGTGGAGTACCTGGCCGACGGCACGGATCGGGCGGGTCCTGCCCACCAACACCGCCGCCCCGTGGCGGGTGGCCAAGCACACGCTGATGGACCTCGACGAGTGGCCCTACCCGAAGAACCCGCTCGTCCCGCTGGCTGAGACCGTGCACGAGCGCCTGAGCGTGGAGATCTTCCGCGGCTGCACCCGCGGCTGCCGGTTCTGCCAGGCCGGGATGATCACCCGGCCGGTCCGCGAGCGCTCGACCGAGGTGCTCGGCGAGATGATCGAGAACGGCCTGCGCAAGACCGGCTTCGAGGAGGTCGGGATGCTCTCGCTGAGCAGCGCGGACCACTCGGAGATCGCCGAGCTCTCCAAGGGCCTGGCCGACCGGTACGAGTCCGAGCAGGTGGCGCTGTCGCTGCCGAGCACCCGGGTCGACGCCTTCAACATCGACCTGGCCAACGAGCTGTCGCGCAACGGCCGGCGCTCGGGGCTGACGTTCGCGCCCGAGGGCGGCAGTGAGCGGATGCGCCAGGTGATCAACAAGATGGTCACCGAGGAGGACCTGATCAACACGGTGACCGCGGCCTACTCCGCGGGCTGGCGGCAGGTGAAGCTGTACTTCATGTGCGGCCTGCCGACCGAGACCGACGAGGACGTCCTGCAGATCGCCGAGCTCGCGAAGAACGTGATCAAGGCCGGGCGCGAGGCCGCCGGCACCCGCGACATCCGGTGCACCGTGTCGATCGGCGGGTTCGTGCCCAAGCCGCACACGCCCTTCCAGTGGGCGGCCCAGCTCGACCACGAGAGCACCGACCGGCGCCTGCACGCCCTGCGCGACGAGATCCGCAACGACCGCAACTACGGCAAGGCCATCGGGTTCCGGTACCACGACGGGCGTCCGGGGATCGTCGAGGGGCTGCTCTCCCGGGGTGACCGCCGGGTGGGCCGGGTGATCCTGGAGGCGTGGCGCGACGGTGCGCGGTTCGACGGCTGGAGCGAGCACTTCTCGTTCGACCGGTGGATGTCGGCCGCCGAGCGTGCGCTGGCTGACACGCCGGTGGACGTCGGGTGGTACACGACCCGGCAGCGGGAGCAGAACGAGGTGCTGCCCTGGGACCACCTCGACTCCGGCCTGGACCGCGACTGGCTCTGGCAGGACTGGGAGGAGGCGCTGGCTGGGGGAGAGGTCGAGGACTGCCGCTGGACCCCGTGCTTCGACTGCGGGGTCTGCGACCACCTCGGCACCCAGATCCAGGTCGGACCCGGCGAGGCCGTGCTCCTGCCGCTGCCCACCATCCCCTCACGGGTGGAGGTCTGATGGCCGCCAAGCGAACCCCGGACCGCGAGATCGTCCCCGCGGTCCAGAAGCTGCGCATCCGGTACGCCAAGCGCGGTCCGCTGCGCTTCTCCTCGCACCGTGACTTCCAGCGGGCCCTCGAGCGGGCGCTGCGCCGCGCACGCGTCCCGATGGCCTACTCGGCCGGGTTCTCCCCGCACCCGAAGATCTCCTACGCCAACTCAGCCCCCACCGGGGCGGCCAGCGAGGCGGAGTACGTCGAGATCGGCGTGGTGCGGCGCTGCGACCCCGAGGCCCTTCGTGCCGAGCTCGACGAGGCCCTGCCCCCTGGCCTGGACGTCATCGAGGTTGTCGAGGCGCGCACGCCGGACCTGGTCAACCGGCTCGAGGCCAGCAGGTGGCGGATCGAGATCCCCGGTGCGGCCTCCGACGAGCTCGCGGCCGCGTGGCAGCGGGTCACGGACGCCGAGACCGTGCCGGTGCAGCGGATGATGAAGCAGGGCCTGCGCACGCTCGACCTCCGCCCGGCGCTCGTGGCCGGCGAGGTCGCCGACGCCGGACCCCTGGGGTCCGCCCTCGAGGTGACGGTGGCGAACGTGACGCCCACCGTCCGGCCCGAGGAGATCCTGGTCGCCCTGCGGGAGGTCGGCGGGCTCACGGCGCCGGATCCGGCCCGCTCGACCCGGTTGGCGCAGGGTCCGCTGACGGCCGACGGGCTGGTCGGTGATCCGCTCGCCGTCGATCGCGCGGCGGTCGAGGCTGCCTCGGTGTAGGTCCCCTGCCTGCGCGGCTGCGCGCCGCTGGACACCCCCTGTGGCATAATTCGCCGCAGTCACCCCGTCCATCGGAGTGGCCCGTGTTCGATGCGTCGCACCGATCAGGCCCTACGTGCTGCCGAGAGCTGGCACAGGGAATGGTCAGGTCGCGACCGGCTGGGGACGAGTTCCGTCACCAGCCGGGCCCGCTGACAGCGCGGAGCCTGTGGTCGACGCACGCACCACGTGCGCACCCCGGGCGGCACCAGAGGCTTCGCCGGACCGTGCGCGCACGGGTCGGCCATACGTAGGGAACTGCGCGGCGTGGATCGCTGCGTGGTACCCGTGAGGAGACCGCCATGGTCGACGACCAGGATCAGCAGCCCACCGAAGAAGCGCAGGCCGGCACCGAGGCGCCCGCATCGACAGCGCCGCGCCGCCGGCGACGGGCTGCGAGTCGGCCGGCGGGCCCCCCCGTGATCCCCGAGAGCGACCAGGTCGAGCTCTTCGCGGCCCCTGCCCAGGTCGACGAGCCGGCTGTGGAGGCTGAGGCCGAGCTCGACGCCGAGGTCGACGCTGGGGTTGAGGGCGCTGATCCCGCCGCGCCTGAGGCGGATGCGGCCCCGGTCGACGTCCCTGGGGACCAGATCGCCGACGCAGACGTGTCCACCACGGATGAGCCCCACTCGTCGGCCCCGACCGACACCGCGGCCACCACTGCGCGCCGTTCCCGTCGCGCGACCCGGGGCGTGACCACAGTGGCCTTCTCCGCCGAGCCGGAGCCCGAGGCCACCCCTGTCGTCGCGCCGGCTGAGGTGCCGGTCGCCGCCCTGTTCCAGCCCCCGGACGAGACCAAGGCGGTGCGCCGCCGCCGTCGCCCGCCAGTGGACCCCGATGCGGGCTCGGACGGCGCTGAGGGCACCGGCGATGCCTCGGCTCCGGCGCCCGAGGGCGGGGAGCGGGCGAACCGGTCCGGACAGCGCACTCAGCGCGACCGGGACGCCGACGCCGACATCGACGCCGAGGATCGTGAGGGTGAAGGCGACGACCGCGATGACGACCGCGATGACGACGGCGCACCACGACGTCGTCGGCGCCGGGGTGGCCGTCGCCGCCGTCGGAGCGGCGCGGGCAATGGCGAGGACAACGGGTCGACCGAGGATGAGGGCGGCGAGGACAGCGCCGAGGCAGGCCCCGACTCCGGGCCAGCCGACCGGTCCAGCGACAGGCAGGCCGGCCGGTCCGGCAGGCCGAGCCGACCGGTCCGACGACAAGTCCGACGACGAATCCGACGACCAGTCCGAGGGCGAGTCCGAGGGCGATGAGTCCGAAGGTGGCGAGGGCGCGGAGTCCTCGAGTGCCCGTCGCCGGCGTCGTCGGCGTCGCCGTGCAGGGGTCGCCGAGGAGATGGAGGACCTGTCCTCCGAGGACCCGCCGAACACCGTCGTCAAGGTCCGCGAGGCCCGCCGGCCCAAGGACGAGATCACCTCGGTGCGCGGCAGCACGCGCATCGAGGCCAAGAAGCAGCGTCGCCGGGACGGGCGTGAGGCGGGGCGCCGGCGTGCCCCGATCCTGACCGAGGCGGAGTTCCTCGCCCGGCGTGAGTCCGTCAACCGCGTCATGTGCGTTCGCGAGCACGGCGACCGCACGCAGATCGCGGTGCTCGAGGACGGCATCCTCGTCGAGCACTACGTCAACCGCGCCGAGTCCTCGTCGATGGTGGGCAACGTGTACCTGGGCAAGGTCCAGAACGTGCTCCCCTCGATGGAGGCCGCGTTCGTCGACGTCGGCCGGGGCCGCAACGCCGTCCTGTACGCCGGCGAGGTGAACTGGGAGGCCGCGGGCCTCGAGGGCCAGCCCAAGCGCATCGAGCTGGCGCTGAAGTCCGGCGATCCGGTCCTCGTTCAGGTCACCAAGGACCCGATCGGCCACAAGGGCGCCCGTCTCACCAGCCAGATCTCGCTGCCGGGGCGCTTCCTCGTCTACGTGCCCGAGGGCTCCATGACCGGGATCTCACGCAAGCTCCCCGACACCGAGCGCTCGCGGCTCAAGGGCATCCTCAAGGACATCGTCCCGGATGGTGCCGGCGTGATCGTGCGCACGGCAGCGGAGGGCGCCACCGAGGAGCAGCTGACCGCCGACGTGACCCGCCTCGCCGCGCAGTGGGCCGACATCACCAAGAAGGCGAAGTCGGCGTCCCCTCCGTCGCTGCTCTACGGCGAGCCGGACCTGGCGATCAAGGTCGTCCGCGACATCTTCAACGAGGACTTCACCACGCTCCTGGTCCAGGGCGAGAGCACGTGGCAGACCCTGAGCGACTACATCGGATGGGTCGCCCCCGACCTGCTGCCCAAGCTGGAGAAGTGGGTCGAGCCGACGGACCTGTACGCCTCGCACCGGATCGACGAGCAGCTGGCCAAGGCCCTGGATCGCAAGGTCTGGCTGCCCTCGGGCGGCTCGCTGGTGATCGACCGCACCGAGGCGATGACCGTGGTCGACGTCAACACCGGCAAGTTCACCGGCCAGGGTGGCAACCTCGAGGAGACCGTCACCAAGAACAACCTCGAGGCCGCTGAGGAGATCGTCCGCCAGCTCCGGCTGCGCGACATCGGCGGGATCATCGTCGTGGACTTCATCGACATGGTCCTCGAGAGCAACCGCGACCTCGTCCTGCGCCGCCTGGTCGAGTGCCTGGGCCGGGACCGGACCAAGCACCAGGTGGCCGAGGTCACCTCGCTCGGGTTGGTCCAGATGACCCGCAAGCGGATCGGCCAGGGCCTGCTCGAGGTCTTCTCCACCCAGTGCGAGCACTGCGCCGGCCGGGGGCACATCGTCTCCTCGGAGCCGGTCGGAATCGACCACCAGCCCGCTGAGGAGTCGAACAACCGCCGCGATCGGGGTGGGCGCCGCACCGCGAAGCCGGTGCCCCCGGCCGTGCTGGGCGGCAAGCAGACGGGCAAGACCCCGCCGCCGCCGAAGTTCGACGAGCACGGCCACCTCGAGCACGACGAGCACGCGTCCCACGAGGATCAGAACGACTCCGAGGGTGTGGTCAACCCCGAGAGTGACGACCAGGTCGAGTCTGATGCGCGCCGCCCACGGAACTGGCGCCTGAGGCCGCGGAGTCCCACGAGGGCCATGAGGGCCACGAGGGTCACGAGGGCCACGAGGGTCACGACGAGTCCACGAGGGCCACGAGTCCCACGAGGGGCACGAGTCCCACGAGGGCACGAGTCCCGAGGGCCACGAGTCCCACGAGGGCCATGAGTCCCACGAGGGCCACGAGTCCTCCGAGGGCCACGACTCCCACGAGGGCCACGAGCACGGCGATGCGACCGAGCACGACGTCGAGCGAGCAGCCCGATCCGACCGATCACCGCGACGCCGATGGGCAGTCCGGCTCGCCCGAGCACGCCGAGGACCTCGACCGGGTGGACGCGGTTTGACCGTATGCCCGTCGGATCCGTACCCTAGAACCCTGGCGCGCGAGCGCCGCACGCATGTGCGTGCCCGTCTTCCGGGTGCGTCCAGCCCCGAACCGATCTCAGGAGTGCCGCCCGTGTACGCCATTGTCCGCTCAGGCGGCCGTCAGGAGAAGGTCGCCGTCGGCGACGTCATCGAGACCAATCGCGTGTCCGCTGAGCCCGGCGACAACGTCGAACTGCCCGCGCTGCTGCTCGTGGACGGCTCCACCGTCACCTCGGACTCCGAGACGCTGGCCGGTGTGACGGTGTCCGCCGAGGTCCTGGCGCACACCAAGGGCCCGAAGATCGAGATCCTCAAGTACAAGAACAAGACCGGCTACCGCAAGCACCAGGGCCATCGTCAGGCCCTGACCCAGCTGCGCGTCACCGGCATCGAGAGCGGGAAGTGACCTCATGGCTCATAAGAAGGGTGCATCCAGCACGCGCAACGGTCGCGACTCGAACGCGCAGCGCCTCGGCGTGAAGCGCTTCGGCGGCCAGGTCGTCAAGGCCGGCGAGATCATCATCCGTCAGCGTGGCACGCACTTCCACCCCGGTGAGAACGTCGGCCGTGGCGGCGACGACACCCTGTTCGCCCTCGCCCCCGGTGCCGTGCAGTTCGGCACCGCCCGCGGGCGTCGCGTCATCAACATCGTCGAGGTCCCGGCTGGCTGAGGCCGGACCACTTCAGCGGAGGCGGGCCCGGTTGGGCTCGCCTCTTCTGTTTCCCGAGCACCGTTCAATTCCCCTTCCGCCTCCCTCCCGCTCCTTGTCCGAACCTCCCCGAATCGCGGGAGGATGGCGCGGAACTGGGAGGGGCAGCGAGCAGGGGTCACCGCAACAGACACGAGAGGAGACAGGCCCATGGCGACATTCGTCGACCAGGTGGTGATCCACGCCACCGCCGGCAACGGCGGGCATGGGTGTGCCTCCGTGCACTCGGAGAAGTTCAAGCCGCTGGGCGGACCGGACGGTGGCAACGGCGGCCGTGGCGGGGACGTGATCCTGGTGGCCGATCCCGGCACCCCGAGCCTGCTGGAGTACCACCACTCCCCGCATCGGCGCGCCACCAACGGCGTCCCGGGGCAGGGCGGGCACCGCAACGGCGCCAACGGCTCCGATGTCGTGCTCCCGGTCCCCGTCGGGACGGTCCTGACCGTCGACGGCGAGCTCCTGGCCGACCTGCCCGTGGCCGGGGTCTCCGTCGTGATCGCCCGCGGTGGTCGCGGAGGTCTGGGCAACGCGGCCCTGGCCTCCGCGCGGCGCAAGGCCCCCGGCTTCGCCCTGCTCGGCGAGCCGGGCGAGGAGGTCACGGTCACCCTCGAGCTCAAGACCGTGGCCGACATCGGCCTGGTCGGGTTCCCGAGTGCCGGCAAGTCCTCGCTGATCGCCGCGATGTCCTCGGCCCGGCCGAAGATCGCCGACTACCCGTTCACCACGCTCGTGCCGAACCTGGGGGTCGTCACTGCCGGGTCGACGGTGTTCACGGTCGCCGACGTGCCCGGGCTGATCCCGGGGGCGTCCCAGGGCAAGGGCCTGGGCCTGGAGTTCCTGCGCCACGTCGAGCGCTGTGCCGCACTGGTCCACGTGCTCGACTGCGCCACCCTCGAGCCCGACCGTGACCCGATGAGCGACCTCGACATGATCGAGGCCGAGCTCGCCGAGTACGGCGGGCTGGCGGACCGGCCGCGCCTGGTGGTGCTCAACAAGATCGACGTCCCCGAGGGTCGTGAGCTCGCCGAGATGGTGCGCGCCGACCTCGAGGCCCGGGGCCTGCCTGTGTTCAGTGTCTCCGCGGTCTCCCACGAGGGGTTGCGCGAGCTCTCGTTCGCGATGGGCCGCATCGTCTCCGAACGGCGTGCTGCGACGGCCACGCCGGTGGCCGAGCGGATCGTGATCCAGCCCCGGGCAGTCGACGACTCGGGCTACGAGGTGCGTCCGCGAGGGCGATGCGTTCCGTGTGCGTGGGGCGCGTCCCGAGCGGTGGATCCGCCAGACCGACTTCTCCAACGACGAGGCCGTGGGCTACCTGGCCGACCGCCTGGCGCGACTCGGCGTCGAGGACGACCTCGTCCGTCTCGGTGCCAAGCCGGGCGACGAGGTCCGGATCGGCCCCGAGGACAACGCCGTGGTGTTCGACTGGGAGCCGACCGTCCGTGGGTCCGGACCGGGCCCCCGCGGGCAGGACCAGCGGATCCTGGCACCCGAGGCGCGCCAGCACGGCCGCACCCGGGCTCAGCTCGAGGAGGGCGAGGACCCCGAGGCCGCGTGGGCGCCCGACCCCGTGGACGAGAGCCCGGCGACCCATCGCCGGCGCGCCACCGTCGCCCTCCGGCAGCCGGCGCGACGCGACGTCCGCCGCAGAGGGTGAGACCCCTTCCCCGCCCGTCGATGCAGGGGATCAGGCCGCGGCTGGTGCCGGGGTTCCGACGTCCGGACCAGCGGGTGATCTGAACGCAGTTGATGCGGGGCAGGGCGGCTCCTGATGGCCGCGGCGCCGGCTCAACCGTCATCGCGTGAGGAGATCCGTGCCGCACGGCGCGTGGTGGTCAAGGTCGGCTCGTCGTCGTTGACGCTGCGCCCGGGGGGAGCCGGAACGGGTGCCGCGGCCAACGGGTCCGTTGGCCCTGGTTCGGGCGGTGCCGACGGCAACGGTGCGGCCGCAGGGGCATCGGTCGCACGCGGTCCACGTCCCGGTCCCGACGTCGACTCCGGCCCGCGCGACGGCTCGTCGGTCCTTGCCGGCGTGTCCGCCGGGATCGATGTGGCCCGCGTCAACGAGCTCGTCGACGCCCTGGGCGACGCCGGGCATCGGGGCGCCCAGCTCGTCCTGGTGTCCTCGGGTGCCATCGCCACAGGCATCGCCCCGCTGGGCCTGCGCCGGCGCCCGCGCGACCTGGCGTCGGCCCAGGCCGCGGCTTCCGTGGGCCAGGGGATCCTCATGGCGCACTACCACGACGCCTTCGCCCGCCACGATCGAACCGTCGGCCAGGTGCTGCTCACCGCCGACGACCTGATCCGCCGGGCGCACTACCGCAACGCCCAGCGCACCCTCGAGCGACTGCTCGAGCTCGATGTCGTGCCGATCGTCAACGAGAACGACACCGTGGCCACCGCGGAGATCCGCTTCGGGGACAACGACCGCCTCGCCGCGCTCGTGGCCCACCTTGTCCGCGCGGATGCCCTGATCCTGCTGTCCGATGTCGACGGCCTGTACGACGGGCCGCCCGACAGGGGTGGCAGCCGGCTCATCTCCGAGGTGGCCTCGGCCGCCGACCTCGAGGACGTCGTCGTCGGCGGGACCGGTGCCGCGGGTGTCGGGCTGGGTGGCATGGGCACCAAGGTCGAGGCCGCCCGGATCGCCACCGAGGCAGGCATCCCGGTCGTCCTGACCTCGGCGGCCAACGCCGCCCGCGCGCTCGCCGGCGAGCAGGTGGGCACCTACTTCCACGCGACCGGCGACCGATCGGCCTCACGGATGCTGTGGCTGGCCCACGCGACCTCGAGCCTCGGCCAGATCCACCTGGACGCCGGGGCCGTGCGCGCCCTCCAGGAGCGGGGCGCCTCACTGCTCCCGGCCGGGATCACCCACGTGGTCGGCGGTTTCGTCGCCCGAGACCCGGTGGACCTCGTCGGGCCCGATGGTCAGCTGGTCGCGCGCGGGCTCGTCGCCTACGACGCCGTCGAGCTCCCGGCCCTGCTGGGCCGGTCCACCAAGGAGCTCGCCGTCGCGCTCGGCCCGGAGTACGAACGCGAGGTCGTCCACCGCGACGACATGGTCCTGCTCCGCTGACCCCCCGGCCCCCAGCAGCGCCGCCCCACGCCCCGCCCCACCCCTCCCGCCGCCGTCCCCCGCCGTCCCCGCGCCGCCGCCCAGCTCTCACTCGATCGGTCCGCTTTCGCGCGGCTCACCTCCGGGTCCATCCGCTTCTGCGACCGCCCGTGGTCGGGATTCCGGATCGATCGCTGAGGCGTTGGGGCGGGGGAGCGGCGGAGAGCGGGCCGGAGCGGCGCGCGGGGTGGCGACGGGTGGGATTGCCGCGGTGTGTGGGCGCTCCGCATCGTGGGGCGCCGGTGAATCGGTGCTCGTCTACCCTTGGCCCATGTCCGTCACCCCCACCGCTGACGCCCCCACCGGCCCCACGGCCGACCGCGACCTGGCCGCCGCCGCCGAACGCGAGCTCGTCCTGGCCACGGCCCGCCGGGCCAAGGAGGCCGCCGTCACGCTGCGGCAGCTGACCCGCGCCCAGAAGGACCTCGCCCTGCGTGCCATGGCCGAGGCCTTGCGCGGCTCGACCGACCTGATCCTGGCCGCGAACGCCGTGGACGTGGACCGCGCCGTCGCGGCCGGGACTGCGCCGGGGATCGTCGACCGGCTCACGCTCACCGAGGCGCGGCTGTCCGACATCGCCGATGCCCTCGAACTCGTCGCCGAGCTTCCCGACCCGGTGGGCGAGGTCGTGCGCGGCTGGACCCAGCCCAACGGCCTGGAGATCCGTCAGGTGCGTGTCCCGATGGGGGTCGTGGCGATGGTCTACGAGGCCCGCCCCAACGTCACCGTCGACGCAGCCGGCCTGAGCCTCAAGAGCGGCAACGCGGCCCTGCTCCGCGGGTCGTCCTCGGCCTACGACTCGAACACGGCCCTCGTCGACGTCATGCGAACCGCCCTGGTGACCACCGACGTGCCTGTGGACGCGATCCAGCTCGTCCCCGGACGCAGCCACGAGGCTGTCATGGCGCTGATGACCGCACGCGGGCTGGTCGACCTGCTGATCCCCCGTGGCGGAGCTGGGCTGATCCGCAATGTGGTGGACAACTCGACGGTCCCGGTCATCGAGACCGGCGTGGGCAACTGCCACGTCTACGTCGATGCGTCCGCCGACATCGACAAGGCTGTCGCGATCCTGGTCAACTCCAAGACCCAGCGCACCAGCGTGTGCAACACGGCCGAGACGTTCCTGGTTCACAGCGCCGTCGCCGACAAGTTCCTCCCTCCCGCGCTGGCTGCCCTGGCTGAGAAGGGCGTGACCATCCACGGCGATGAGCGGATGGCCGAGTTCGCCGATGCCGCGGGGATCGACTTCGTCCCGGTCACGGACGAGGACTGGGCGTGCGAGTACTACTCGCTGGACATCGCCGCCGGGATCGTCGACTCCGTGGACGAGGCCTGCGCCCACATCCGGCGCTGGTCGAGCGGGCACACCGAGGCCATCGTCACCGAGGATCTCGGCGCCTCCCGGCGGTTCATCGGCGGCGTCGACTCCGCTGCGGTCATGGTCAATGCCTCGACCCGGTTCACCGACGGTGGCGAGTTCGGCTTCGGTGCGGAGATCGGGATCTCCACGCAGAAGCTGCACGCGCGCGGGCCGATGGGCCTGACCGAGCTGACCTCGACGACCTACCTGGTCCACGGCGACGGGCATGTCCGCAGCTGACAGGGCCGCGCCCCTGGCCAGCCGGCGGTGGGTCGTGTCGGCCGTGCGCCGCGGGCGGCCACTGATCCGGTAGGCTCGCCGCGCTGAGCACTGGGAAGGGGATGTTCGATGGTGAACGCACTGGTTCGGCTCTCCGAGGGGGCGGCTGTTGAGGACCATCCGGGCGTCCCGCCGTGGGTCTTCGGGGCCCTCGCCCTCGTCCTGCTGCTGGTCCTGCTCCTGGTCGTGACCCGGTTCAATCCCGACCGGTGAGTCGCGCGCACTGATGACCGTGCGCCTGGGAGTCATGGGGGGCACGTTCGACCCCATCCACCATGGCCACCTCGTGGCCGCCAGTGAGGTGGCCCACTTGTTCTCCCTGGACGAGGTCGTGTTCGTCCCCACAGGCCAGCCGTGGCAGAAGGCCGAGAGGCCGGTCACCGAGGCCGAGACCCGCTACCTGATGACCGTGATCGCCACCGCCGACGACCCGAGGTTCACCGTCAGCCGGGTCGACATCGAACGCGAAGGGCCGACGTACACCGTGGACACGCTGCGCGACCTGCACTCGCAGCGCCCGGACGCCGAGCTGTTCTTCATCACGGGTGCGGATGCGCTGGGGTCGATCCTGACGTGGCGCGATCCGCACGATGTCCTGGACCTCGCGCACCTCGTGGCGGTCACACGCCCCGGACATGATGTCGACGCCGCACACCTGCCGGAGGGATCGGCCAGCATCGTGGAGATCCCAGCCCTGGCCATCTCCTCCACCGACTGCCGGGAGCGGGTCGCCCGAGGGGCTCCCATCAGCTACTTGGTGCCCGCCGGGGTCGACCGCTTCATCGTCAAGATGGGCCTGTACCGGGCTGGTGCGCGGTGAGCCCCAAGCATGCGAAGCCCGAGCCACCGGAGGAGCCGACCCGCGGGTCGGCGCCCGAGGTGGAGGCGACCGGGCCAGTCGCCGAGCCGCCCGTGGCGGCAACCGCCCGTTGCCGAGCCGCCCGTAGCGGCACCGGCCCGCTTCCGACGCGCCCGTCGCAGCAACACCGGTCGCCGAGCCGGCCGAGCCGCCAGCCGGAGGACCTCTTGTCGCCGAGCCTCCACGGGTCGCTGCCGCCCCTGCGCAAGCGACTGAGGGTGCACCATCGGACGCGCCGGGCAATAGCCCTGAGACCGCCGTGCAGCCGCCGCCTCCCGAGGTTCACGCCCCCGCCGACGTTCCAGCTGAGTCTCTGGCCGTGCCTGCACCGGCGCCGCCGACGCCTTCGGACGCGCCAGCAGCGCATCCCGCTCCGCCAGTCTCCGCACCAGCCCCACGGGCCACCTCGACACCCGCCACCGCCCCGGCCGCCACCCCGCGCCCGCCACCCCGACCACCTCGCCCCGGCGTCCGCCGCCGCGACGCCCGGGCGGTCGCCGCGTGCGCTCGCGCTGGATGTGGGCGTTCCTCGGGGTCCTCGGGATCGCGCTGGTCGCGTGGCTGGTCGTGACGATGCAACCCACGGGCACGCCGGGGTCGCCGCAGCCGACACCCGCCCCGACGGCCTTCGCCGAGCAGCAGACGCTGCTCATCCAGGTCCGCAACGACGCGGACCTGGGCGCGGACAACATGGTGGCCGGTGTCGGTGGTGGCCTCCCGCCGGCCCAGTTGCTCGTGCCCTCCCGGCTGATCGTCGACGTGCCGGGTGCGGGCCAGCAGACCCTGGGCCAGAGCGCCCGGTTGCTCGACCGCTCCGCCTCGCAGGACGCGCTGTCCGACCTGCTCGCCCTGCGCATCGACGGGACTCTGAGCCTGGCTCGGCTCGCCCTGGCGGGCATGGTCGACTTCGTGGGGGGAATCACGGTCGACGTCGACAAGCCCATCACCGTGACCGACGAGGCGACGCAGGTCGAGACTGTCGTCGTGCCGGCCGGGACCCAGTCCCTGGACGGCAACCAGGCTGCCACCTACGCGCTTGCCTGGTTGCCCGACGAGCCCGAGGCAGCGCGCCTGGCCAGGTACTCCCAGGTGATGACTGCCACCATCTCGCGGCTGCCCGACGACGCCCTTCGCATCGACCAGATGCTCACCTCATTGGGTGCCTCGGCCCGGACCACGACGACCACAACGGCGGTCGCGGAGTTCCTGCTGCAGATGCGTCGCAGCATCCTCGAAGGCGGCCAGCAGGTTCGCGTCCTTCCGACCACGGACATCGAGGCGGGCGAGACCCTCGCCGTGGTCCGGGTCGACCTGGCTGCGGCCGAGTCCGTGCTCACCTCCCTGCTGCCGCAGGCCACGCTCACCGGGGCGGAGTCCAACCCCAGGGTCCTGGTCCAGAACGGCGTGGGAACACCGGGGCTCGGGGCGAGTGCTCGCGACCGGCTCGTGGGCGCAGGAATGGTCTACATCAACGGGGGCAACGCGGAGCAGTTCGACCAGCCGACGACGCTGGTGATCGTCGCGGACGCCTCCACGGAGTCGGTCGCGCTGGGGGAGAAGGTCGCCGAGGCCCTGGGCGTGCCGGCGTCAGCCGTCCAGGTCGCTGAGGACGGGCAGAACGTGGCGGACGTCGTGGTGATCCTCGGGGCCGACTTCGAGCCGTGAGTCGGCGGCCCGCCGCGACCTCGTGGGGGCGGTAGGCTCGCCGACGTGACTGCTGATGCCCGTGCCGTGGCCCTGACCATCGCTGCTGCCCATGCCGCCTCCGAGAAGCTGGCCGAGGACATCGTGGCCATCGACGTGAGCAACCATCTCGTCCTCACCGACGTGTTCCTGCTCTGCTCCGCGGCCAACGACCGCGCTGTCCGCGCCGTCGTGGACGGCATCGAGGAGGCGCTGCTCAAGCAGGGAGTGAAGCCCCTGCGTCGCGAGGGTGAGGCGGAGGGCCGCTGGGTCCTGCTGGACTACAACGAGATCGTCGTGCATGTGCAGCAGTCCGAGGAGCGGTTCCACTACGCCCTCGAGCGGCTGTGGCGCGACTGCCCGATCATCGAGCTCCCCGAGGAGGTCAACCGGCCCCGCTCGGCCACTCCATGAGCGGCGGCTGGAACGCCGCGCCCCGGCGGCGGGTGGTCTTCTGGCGGCATGGGCGCACCGCCTGGAACCTGGAGAACCGGTTCCAGGGGGCGACCGACGTTCCACTCGACGAGGTCGGCCTTGCGCAGGCGGCTGCGGCCGCCCCGGCGCTGGCTCGGATGGGCCCGACGGCCATCGTCTCCAGCGACCTGGACCGAGCGGCGACCACGGCGCGCGTCCTGGCTGGTCTGACCGGCCTGGACGTGGTCGAGGATGCCGGGCTCCGGGAGACTGACGGCGGCCGGTGGCAGGGCCTGACCCGCGCCGAGATCATCGACCAGGACCGCGACCTGTTCCTCGCGTGGGTCGCCGGGCATGACGTCCGCCCGCCCGGTGGTGAGGTGCGCAGCGAGGTCGTGACCCGCGTGATGGCGGCGGTCGACCGCCAGGTCGCCGTGCTCCCCGCGGGTGGGACGTTGGTCGTGGTCAGCCACGGCGGGTCGATCCGCGGTGCGATCGGGGGGCTGCTGGGCCTGGCCCCGGAGCAGTGGACTGCCCTCGGCGTGATCAGCAACTGTGCCTGGAGCGTGCTCAGCCAGCTCACGCTCCCGGCCGAGCCGGGTGGTGAGCCGGTGACCCGGTGGCGCCTCGAGGAGTACAACGCAGCGGCAGCGCCGGAACCAGCCCTGGGCGCCGACGACGCCTGATCGGCGGACCGGATCGGGTCCCGGGTGCCCTGCGCCCACCGGCTACGGGGGCGAGCTCGCCGCCAGATGCGCATGGGCCCAGGCGGCGGCCTCCGTCCGGGAACCCACCTCCAGCTTGGCCAGGATGTTGGACACGTGAACCGAGGCTGTCTTGACCGAGATGAACAGCTCCTCGGCGATCATCCGGTTGCTCCGCCCCGCTGCGACCAGGGCCAGCACCTCGCGCTCGCGCGGCGTCAGCGGCGCCGCACCCTCAGCCGTGGAGGGGCGCTCCGCTCGGGGGATGGGGATCCGGCCCGCCGCCGCGGTCCGTGATGCCGGGGCAACCAGCGACTGGTCGTCCAGCTCGTTGATCGTCGTCCAGGCCCGGCCGAGCTCGGTCGCCGCGTCCTCCCGCCGCCCGGCGGCGAGGAGCTCCCGGGCGAGCCGGATCCGGGCGTCGGCCAGCTCGTGGGCCAACCCCTCGCCCTCGGCCAGGGCGTGGACCGCGGCCCCCCACGACGTTCGGACGGGATCTGGTCCGGCGGCGGTCCTCCGCGGAGTCCCCGTCGGGCTGCACCTGGGCGCTCTCGGCCAACGCCGTGGACTGCGCCGAGGTCAGGGTCCGCCACCCGGGGTGCGGACTGGCGGCGCACAGGTGCTCGACCATGGCGGCAGCTCGGGCGGCTCGGGCGCCCGAGCGTCCAGCAGCAGCCGGGCCCACGCCCACACGAAGGGCCACCCCGCCGAGGTCGGCACGACGGCGCCCGCAGACCGGGCGGCCTCGAGCATCCCCTGCAGGGCGGTGTCGTGGTCCCCGTCGGCGACCGCGAGCTCGGCTCGGACGGTTGCCAGCGGGAGCATGTGCTGGGGCTGGTGCCGCGCCGAGGTGAGGTGCTCGGCGGCCAGGTCCGCGGCATCGGCTGCCCCGCTGACTTCTCCCCGGCGCCCGAGGATCCTCGCCTGGAGCGTGCGCAGGTGGCCCCGGCTGACTGGCGGTGGCTCGAGACGCAGGGCCTCCTCGATCGTGGCCAGTGCGTCGTCCCAGTGCCCGGCGAGCACCTCGGCCTCGACCTCGTTGCCCGCCAGGAACGCGCCCTGGGTCCGCGACAGCCCCTGGTCGGCGGCGGCGCGACGGCCCCCGCGGGCCATGTCGGCGGCCTCGCGGAACCGGCCGGCGCCGATCAGGAGGTCGGAGTAGTTGCCGTAGTACCGGAACAGCTCGTGCCCGCTTCCCGCCGTGACCGCGAAGCCGTGCGCGAGGTCGAGGTGGTGCTGGCCCTCCGCGCTGCGGCCCAGCTGGAACAGGACGCATCCCAGCGTGTTGTGCGCGTTGCTGAGCTGCTTGATGTCCCCCCGCTCCTCGGCGGCGACGACGGACAGCTCGGCCGTCTGCCGGGCCCGCTCCATCTGGCCGTCGATCATGAGGAACGAGGCGCGGGCCACGAGGGCGGCGGCGCGATCGCGCGACCCCGGCCCGGCGAGGGCCAGCGCCCGGTCCAGGTCGGCCATCGGGTCGATCCCGACCCCCTCGCACTGCATGGCCCGCTTGACCAGCAGGTGAGCGACCCGATCGGGTTCGGAGCGGGGATCGACCTCCGCCCGCGCAGTGTCCAGCAGCCCGATGGCCCGGTCCGGCAGCCCCGCCCTCGAGGCCGCGCGGCTCGTCCGCGTCATCAGCTCGACCCGATCGAATCCGGCTCGCTCCTCCGGGTCGCCCGACCTGGTCCCAGAGGTCCAGGGCGCGCTCGAGATGGGACAGCTGCTCGCGCCAGGCATAGACCGAACGGGCGTGGTCCGCCGCGCGCAGGGACCACTCGAACGACCGGTCGGCCTCATGGGCCGAGCTCCAGTGGTGGGCGATCTCACCGGCCTGCTCGGGACGTGCGGACTTCTCCAGCGCCTCGTGCGTACCGCGCGTGCAGCCGGGCGTGCTCCCCGGGGAGCAGGTCCTCGTGCACCGCCTCACGCATGAGGGCGTGCCGGAAGGCGTAGGCCTCACGACCGCCGTCGACCATGAGCACCTGACCCTCGACAGCCTCGCGCAGGGCCGAGTCAAGGCCGGCCTCGTCGCTGTCGACCACGGTGAGCAGGACGTCGTGGTCCACCCGGGTGCCTGCGGCGGAGGCCACCGCAGGATCTCGCGCGTTCGCGGTGCCAGCCGGTCCAGGCGCGTCAGCATCAGGTCGCGCAGGGTCTCCGGGATGACCTGGGTGCCGCGTTCCGCGCAGGCGGAGAGCTCCTCGACGAAGAAGGGGATCCCCTGGCTGCGCTCCCGGATCCGGGCCGCCGCCCGGGCAGGGACGTCACCGGCGACCTGGCTGGACCAGGGCGTCGACCTGCGCGTCGGTCAGCGGGTCCAGGGAGATCCGGTGGGCGTGCGGCAGGCGGTCGACCTCCACCAACCAGGGCAGCACCGCGTGGCCCCGGCGCACCTCGTCCCGGCGGTAGGTCAGCACGTAGAGGACCTTGGCGTCGCTGACGGTGCGCATCAGGAAGCGGAGGAGGTCCCGGGTGCTGGAGTCCGACCAGTGCAGGTCCTCGAAGACGAGCACGAGGGGGTGCTCGGCTGCGTCCCGCTCGACGAGGGTGGCCATGGCCTCGAACAGCCGTCCCCGGCCCAGGGAGTCGTCCGCGCCGCCCATGCCCAGCTCCGGGGCGAGCCCGGCCAGCTCCGAGATCCCGGGCCCGGCCAGCTCGGCCAGGTGCTGCGGGCCGATCGCGGCCGCCAGCGACCGCACGATGGCCGCGAACGGCGCCAATGGCGGTGCATCCGGGCCCAGCTCGAGGCAGTGGCCGACGACCAGGCGTGCGTTGCCGTTGAGGCTGTCGGCGAACTCGGCGACCAGCCTGGACTTGCCGATCCCGGCCTCGCCGCCGATCACGACGACCTGTGGATCGCCCCGACTGGCCACGGCGAACCGCTCCCGGAGCTCCTTGAGCTCCCGGGAGCGACCCACCATCGGCCCCCTCGTGGGATCTGCCAGCGGTGCCCGGACCACGAGGTCCATCGTGCCAGCGAACAGGCCGTCGTCACCAGCCCCTGGGTCCTCGATCAGCGTCGGGGCCGGGGATGTGGTCCCCGGCACTAGCGCAGGGCGGTGAAGAGCCGCGCCTGGGCCATGGTCAGCTCGTTCGCCGTTGATGGTCGCGCGCTGCTTCGCGTCGGGAGGTGCACATCGGAGTGCCGGGTGCGGGCGTGCACGGACATGCGATCGGTGGAACAGCTTGGTGTTGACGAGTGCCTGGAAGGGGCTCGTCAGTGTGATCTGGCTCATGGTGACCTCCTGGGTACCGGCCGGCCCTTGTCGGCCTGAACCCAACGATTCGCCCTGAGTGGGGGGCGCCACATCGGGTGAAGTCCGTATCTTCGGCGCTCACCGGATACCTAGGGCGCTCACGGGATACCTAGGAGGTGGGGCTGCCACCTCAGGGCCAGCGCCGCACTCGCTGAGGGCGCTCAGGGACGCCCGAGCCTGCACCGGCAGGGCCGCGCATCGAGGGCGCATCGCGCCGGCTGAGCACACGAGGAGAGGCCCCCCGGGATCCCGGGAGGCCTCTGCGCGAGTGGAGCTGAGGGGACTCGAACCCCTGACCCCCTGCATGCCATGCAGGTGCGCTACCAGCTGCGCCACAGCCCCGAATACCCCGGAAGGATAACCCAGGTCCGCGTCCGTCGGAAAATCGGTCCCGGCCGACCGGCGGCCAGCTGGACCCCTGCGCGGCTGGCGGGCCTTGCGGACGTCGCGGAGTCAGAGCGCGCGGGCCCGGTTGTTGCGCGGGTTGTGCTCCAGCTCGATGTGACCCAGGTGCTCCAGCAGCGGGGGCAGGTACATGCCGAACCGCCCGCGATAGCCCTTGCGCTGGCCGTACCAGCCGCCGACCGGGTTGTCGGGGGAGCGGCCCCACGCCTCGATGGTGCCCTCGGCGGCGGGCTTGTTCTCGTCCGCGGCTCCCAGTGGCATCCAGTCCCCGTGGGCGACGAGCATCGCGCGCAGGTCCTCGACGGCCGCGAGCAGGTAGGTCAGCCGGGTCGACCCGACCTGGCAGACCAGGAGCGGCGGATCGGATTCGGTGTCGGCGTACATCGTGTACTGCGGACGTTCCCGGGGCCGTGGTCAGCTTCCAGGGGTCGGCCTTCGTCCCTGCCTCGGGCATGGTCCCTCCTTGTCGCCCTCGGTCGTGGCCAGTGGGCCGGTGGGTCGGGTCGTCGCCGACAGGGAAGCCAGTCTCGCGGCTCGGGGCTGGCGGAGTCCAGTGCCAGGTCTGGCCGGGACGGCGCGGGCCTCCTCCGGATGGCGGGGAACGCCCCCCGACCAGCCCGGCCCGCCGACCAGCCGGTCGCCCCGATCAGCCGGTCCACGCGACCAGCCGGTCCCGGGGCCCTCCACGCTCAGGACGGCGGCACTGAGCACAGCGACTACCCTTGTGCCCCATGAGCACCAGCCCGTCGGAGACCGCCGAGACCCGTGAGGGGTACGACCCCACCGCCCTGCAGGACAAGTGGCTGGAGGTGTGGGACCGCCTCGCGCCGTTCCGCTCCGGCCGCCCCGACGACCAGCGCCCGCGCAAGTACGTGCTCGACATGTTCCCGTACCCCTCGGGCGACCTGCACATGGGGCACGCCGAGGCATACGCCCTGGGTGACGTCCTGGCGCGCTACTGGGTCCAGCAGGGCTACAACGTGCTGCACCCGATCGGCTGGGATGCCTTCGGCCTGCCGGCGGAGAACGCGGCCATCAAGAACAGCGCCGATCCGCGAGCCTGGACCTACGAGAACATCGCCACCCAGAAGGAGTCGATGCGCCGCTATGGGTGCTCGTTCGACTGGGACCGGGTGCTGAACACCTGCGACCCGGAGTTCTACCACTGGAACCAGTGGTTCTTCCTGAAGATGTTCGAGCGCGGCCTGGCCTACCGCAAGGACAGCGCGGTCAACTGGTGCCCGACGGACCAGACGGTGCTGGCCAACGAGCAGGTCGTCGGCGGGCTGTGCGAGCGCTGCGACTCGGTGGTCACGAAGAAGAAGCTCACCCAGTGGTACCTGAAGATCACCGACTACGCCGACCGGCTGCTCGACGACATGTCCCTGCTGGAGGGGCAGTGGCCGGACAAGGTCCTGCACATGCAGCGCAACTGGATCGGGCGCTCCACGGGCGCCGAGGTGCAGTTCGCCATCGAGGGCCGTGACGAGCCGGTCACGGTCTACACGACCCGGCCGGACACCCTGTTCGGTGCGACGTTCTTCGTCGTCGCGGCGGACTCGGACCTGGCTGCCGAGCTCGCCGCCGGCACGGAGGCCGAGGCGGAGTTCGCCGAGTACCTGGTGGCCACCAAGCGCGAGACCGACATCGACCGGATGGCCAGCGACCGCCCCAAGACCGGGGTGTTCCTGAACCGGTACGCGATCAACCCGGTCAACGACGAGCGGCTGCCGATCTACGCCTCGGACTACGTGCTGGCCGACTACGGCACCGGCGCGATCATGGCCGTCCCCGCGCACGACCAGCGCGACCTCGACTTCGCGCGCGCGTTCAACCTGCCGGTGCGCGTCGTCGTGGCGTCCGACACCGACCCGCTGGAGACCGGCGTGGCCACCGCGGACGACGGTGCGCACGTGAACTCCGGTCCGCTGGACGGGCTGGACAAGGACGCGGCGATCGCCCGGATGATCCAGTGGCTCGACGAGCAGGGCCGTGGGAAGGCGGCGGTGAACTACCGGCTGCGCGACTGGCTGATCAGCCGGCAGCGCTTCTGGGGCACGCCGATCCCGATCATCCACTGCCCGGGGTGCGGCGAGGTGCCGGTCCCCGAGGACCAGCTGCCCGTGGAGCTGCCGGACGCCACCGGCCTGGACCTCAAGCCCAAGGGGGCCTCGCCCCTGGGAGCCCTGGACGAGTGGTCGATCGTGGACTGCCCGCGGTGCGGTGGCCCTGCGCGCCGCGACCCGGACACCATGGACACGTTCGTCGACTCCTCCTGGTACTTCCTGCGCTACCTGGACCCGGCCAAGTCCGACGGTCCGTTCGACCCGGCGGTGGCCAACGCCTGGCTGCCGATCGACCAGTACGTCGGCGGCGTGACCCACGCGATCCTGCACCTGCTGTACGCGCGGTTCTTCACCAAGGTCATCCACGACATGGGGATGCTCGACGCGGTCGAGCCCTTCTCACGGCTGCTCAACCAGGGCATGGTCCAGATGGACGGGTCCGCGATGAGCAAGTCGCGCGGCAACCTCGTGCGGCTCTCCGACGAGCTGGCCGTCCACGGGGTGGACGCCGTGCGCCTGACGATGGTGTTCGCCGGCCCGCCGGAGGACGACATCGACTGGGCCGACGTCTCGCCGGGTGGGTCGAAGAAGTTCCTGGCCCGCGCGTGGCGGCTCTCCGGCGACGTCACCAGCGCCCCGGGCACGGACCCGGCGAGTGGCGACCTGGCCCTGCGCCGGATCACCCACCGGTCGGTGCACGACGCCGCCCTGGCCGTCGAGACCTACCGGTTCAACGTGGCGGTCGCCAAGGCGATGGAGCTGGTCAACGCCGCCCGCAAGGCGATCGACTCCGGGGTCGGGCCCGCCGACCCGGCAGTCCGCGAGGCAGCCGAGGCCGTGGCGATCATGCTGTCCCTGGTGGCGCCGTACACCGCCGAGGAGATGTGGGCTCGCCTGGGCCATGAGCCGTGCGTGGCGCTGGCCGGCTGGCCGGCAGTCGACCCGGCGCTGCTGGTCCAGGAGTCGGTGACGTGCGTCGTGCAGATCGCCGGCAAGGTCCGCGAGCGCCTCGAGGTGGCCCCCGACATCAGCGAGGCGGACCTGCGCGCGTTGGCACTGGCCACGCCCGCGGTGGTCGCCGCGCTCGGCGATCGGGAGCCGCGTGCGGTGATCGTGCGCGCGCCGAAGCTCGTCAACGTCGTTCCTGGCTGACCGGCGGTCGTGGTGTGGACGGAGTCGACCATTTGATGGTCGGTTCCGTTCACACCAACGCCAGGGCCCTCCAACGCGTAGCCTGAGCGCCCATGAACGTGGCGATCGTCTCCGACTCCACCGGCTACCTCACCGAGGAGCTGACCCCGCCGGGGCTGACCGTCGTCCCGGTGGCGATCATCCTCGAGGGGACCTCCTATGACGAGGGCACCGAGATCAGCGTCACCGAGGTGGCCGACGCCCTGCGGCGCAAGGCCGCGGTGTCGACGTCGCGACCGGCTCCCGCCCGGTTCGCCGAGGAGTACGCCCGCCTCGCCGAGCAGGGCTACGACCACATCGTGAGCGTGCACCTGTCCGGGGACATGTCCGGCACCTACGATGCGGCGCGGATCGCCGCCCGTGAGGCGAGCGTCCCGGTGATGGTCGTGGACTCGCGCACCGTCGGCACGGCCCTGGGCTTCGCCGCGCGGTCGGCCGCGCAGGTCGTCGCAGCGGGGGGCAGCGCCGAGGAGGCGGCCGCCGCGGCCGAGCGACGTGCGGCAGCCTCGCGCACGTGGATCGTGGTCGACAGCCTCGACCAGCTGCGACGCGGGGGCCGGATCGGCGCCGCCCAGGCACTGCTCGGCAACGCCCTGATGGTCAAGCCGATCCTGCAGATCGCCGACGGGACCATCTCGCCGCTGGAGAAGCAGCGCACGATGGGCCGGGCGATCGCCCGCATGGCCGAGATCGCCTGCGAGTACGCCGGGTCCGGGCCGGCCGATGTCGTGGTCCAGCACTGCGCGGCGCCCGAGCGCGCGGCGGACCTCGCCGGGGCCCTGCGTGACGCCCTGCCTGCCGCAGACATCCACATGGTGGAGGTCGGCGCCGTGATCAGCGCCCACGTGGGCCTGGGAACCATCTCCGTGGCGGTCTGCCCCCGATGAGCGACGTGACCTGGCCCGCGATGGGCGACGTGAACTGGGGGGCCGTGGTGGTGGCGGGCGCCGCCAGCTACGCGCTGGGATCGTTGAGCCCTGCCGCTGCGGCGGCGCGCCTGCGCGGGGTCGACCTGCGCGGCAGCGGTTCGGGCAACCCCGGCGCCACCAATGCCGCCCGCGCGATGGGCGTGCAGGTGGGCGTGCTGGTGGGTGCGCTGGATGTGGCCAAGGGCTTCGCGCCGGTGATGTTCTTCAACCAGTACGGCGAGCCCTGCGGCGAGGTCGCCGGAATCGCAGCGGTGCTCGGGCACGTCACCTCGCCGCTGCTCAAGGGCAAGGGTGGCAAAGGGGTGGCCACGTCGTTGGGGGCCGTCCTGGCGATCGAGCCGCTCTGGGCGGTTCCTGTGCTCGTCAGCTTCGGGGCCGCCGTGGGGCTGACCCGCCAGGTGGGCATCGGCTCGGTCGTGGGATCGGTGGCCCTGCTCCCGACGTCCTTCGTGATCTGGCGCGGGTGGGCCGGGGTCGGTTTCGCGGCCGGGATGTCCGGGCTGGTCGTGTACCGCCACCGCAGGAACCTCAAGTCGTTCGTGGCGACGCTGCGCGACTCCGGGTCGGCGGCGCCGGAGGTCGTTCCCGCCTGACCGCGGACGGCCTGCCGCATCGGCCGAGCGGGCCGTCCACAGATTGCCCACGACGGGTTCCGGGCTGGGGGGCCGCGATCTAGCGTCGCAGCCGTGAGTCGCACCCAGGATCTCGTCCTCGCCCGCCTGCGGCTCATCGCCATGCGCTGGCGGGGCGGGCTGGTCGCCGCCCCCGAGACTCCCTGGAGGCTGATCGGACCCGATGGGTCGCTCGAACCCGGGGAATCCCATGAAGTGGGCCTCGGCCCGGGTTGGGACGCGCCCGACCTCGAGGGTGACGGTGACGAGTGGGCCCGGCCGGCAGGCTCCGATCCAGGGATCGCGTCGGACGATGACCGCCCGGGTGCGCCCGACGCCGACCCTCCGGCGTGGCCCATGCCGGCCATGTGGATCCGGCTCGTCGCGATCCTGGCGGTGGTCGTCGCGATCGGGTGCGCCGCCGTCCTGCTCACGTCGTGGCCGAGGGAGCAGCGGCCGCAGGCGGCGTCGCTGCCCGCCGCAGCCGAGTCGGGGGAGCCGTTCGCCGATCCCTTCCTGGCTGCGTCGCCCTCGCCCTCGCCACCGGTGATGGTCCATGTCGTGGGCGACGTCCGCAAGCCCGGGGTCGTCCAACTGCCCGCGGGCTCCCGGGTGGTGGATGCGCTCAAGGCGGCTGGTGGGCTCAGGCGCGGAGGCAAGCTCGGTGGGACGAACCTCGCCCGGGTGCTCACCGACGGCGAGCGGATCGAGGTCGGCGGGCAGGACGCCGCAGGTTCCGGGGGCGCAGGCGGATCGGTCGGCGGATCAGCGGGACCACTGGACCTCAACACCGCCACCGCAGAGCAGCTCGACGCCCTCCCCGGAGTCGGTCCCGTCACCGCGGCCAAGATCCTCGCCTGGCGGTCGACCCACAACCGGTTCAGTGTCGTCGACGAGCTGGCGGAGGTCCCGGGGATCGGGCCCAAGACCCTCGCCGACCTACGTCCCCTTGTCCGGGTCTGAGCGACCGGCGGTGGCCGACCGCGGTGCGGATCCCGTCGGACCACCGGTCTCCGCAGCCGCCTGCGGGCCCCGACCTGAGGCTCGCCCCCTTCGTCGGCGCTGTCTGGGTGGGGGAGGCGGTGGTCCTGCTCGCCCGACCGGCGCGACCCGCTGCCTGGGCGGTGGGCGCGGCGGCGTTGATCGTCGTCTGCCTGGTCGGCGCGGCTGGTCGGCGTCGCGCGCAGGCCCGGCAGCCGGAGGTCGCGGGACGCCAGGGGGCGACTCGGCCTGCCCCGGCTCGGCGCCGGGCCCGGCGGTGGGGGAGCGCGCGCGATCGCGCTGCTGATCGGGGCCTGCGGGCTGGGGGTGGGCATCGCCGTGGGGGCCGTGCACGTCGCGCGGCTGCATCCACCCCTCCTGGCGCGGGCCGCCCAGCAGGGGGCCGCCGTCCAGGCTGAGGCCACGGTCACCGGCGACCCGAGGGTCCATGTCCCCGCGGCCGACGGCGGCCGCCCGATGGCTGCGAGCTGGTCGGTCCCGGTGCGGATCAGCGGCATCGTCGTGCGCGGTCGCACCTACTCGGTGCGGGTTCCTGCCCTCCTGCGTGGCGACGAGGTGCGGCACCTGCGCTACGGATCGCGGATCTCGTTGTCCGGTCGAGCCTCGGAGTCGTTCTCCCCGGAGGCGCAGTCCCTGACCCTGCGGGTGCTCGGTCCGGTGCACGTCCGGTCGCCGCCGGGACCGGTGGCTCGGGCCACGACGCACATCCGGGACGCGTTCCGGGAGTCGTGCGCCGGGCTGCCGGCGGATGCCGGTGCGCTCCTCCTCGGGCTGGCCGTGGGCGACGAGTCCACCCTGCCAGCGGACCTCGACGCGGCGATGGTCCGTGCGGGCCTGGCCCACCTCACCGCGGTCAGCGGGTCGAACACGTCACTCGTGGTCGCCATCGCGATGGCCGCGGTGGCCGGGCTCGGGCTGGGCTGGCGCGTGCGCGTGGTCACGTGCCTGGCAGTGCTGTCGGCCTACGTGATGCTGGTCCGGCCCCAGCCCAGCGTCCTGCGGGCCGCAGCCATGGGGGTGGTCGCCCTGGTCGCCCTCTCCGCGGGCGGTCGCCGTCGCGGTCCTCCGGCGCTGCTCGCCTCGGCGCTGCTCCTGCTGCTCGTCCTGCCGCAGTTCGCCCTCTCGCTGGGATTCGCGCTGTCGTTCGCCGCCACCGCAGGCTTGCTGGTGGTCGGGCCGCCGATCGCCGAGCGGCTCGGCCGGTGGCCCATCAGCGCGTGGATGCCGGAGCCGTTGCGCGCAGCCCTGGCCGTCGCGGCGGCCGCCCACCTCGCCACGCTTCCCCTGGCGATCCTCATGGGGAACGGTGCGAGCCTGGTGGCCCTGCCCGCGAACGTGCTCGTGACCCCGCTGGTCCCGTTCGCCACCGTCCTCGGGCTGGCGGCTGCGCTGATCGCCCCGGTCGCGTCGGCCCCCGCTGTCGTGCTGGCCACCGTCGCCTCACCGGCGACGGCGGCGATCGCGTGGGTGGCCCGGACCTCCTCGGACCTGCCGTTCGGGGTCGTCGACGTCCCCGCGGGACCCGGTCGGCGCCCTCGGTGCCGCGGCGGTGCTGTCGCTCGTCGCAGCAGGTGCCGCCCGAGGATGGCGACCGTGGCGGGACCGGCGGATCGTGCTGGTGCTCGTCGTGTCGCTGGCACTCGGGATGGTGCTCCACCACATCCGCGACGCCCGATGGCCACCGCCGGGGTGGGTGGTCCTTGCCTGCGACGTGGGCCAGGGTGACGGGCTGCTGATCCGCCCAGCGGGATCCGGCGAGGCGCTGCTGGTCGACGCCGGCCCCGACGCCGACCGGATCACCGACTGCCTGCGCGATGCCGGCGTCGAGCGGCTGGCCGTGCTGATCACGCACTTCCACGCCGACCACGTCGACGGCCTCTCCGCGGTCCTCGGGCGGTGGCCGGTGTCGGTGGTCCTGACCACACCCGTCCCGGAGCCGGCCGACGGGGCCTCCGAGGTGGTCGATGAGGCCCGCGCGGCCGGGTGTCCCCATCCGGTTGGTCCGCGCCGGGGATCGCGTCGACGTGGCGGGGGTGGCCCTCGACATCCTGTGGCCGGCACGCCGCATGGACCAGTCGCCGGCGAACAACGCGAGCGTCGTGGCCCTCGCGCAGGTGCCCTGCGCCGGGCGGGACGATCCGCGCCCTGCTCACCGGGGACATCGAGCCGGAGGCCCAGTCGGTGCTGATGGCGCGGCCCCCGCCCCGGGTTCAGGTCGTCAAGGTGCCCCACCACGGGTCGCGCTACCAGGTGCCCCAGTTCGCCCGGTGGGCTGGGGCCCGGATCGCCCTGATCTGCGTGGGCCAGGACAACGACTACGGGCATCCGAGCCAGTCCACGCTCCAGCAGTACCGGGAGGCGGGGGCCCGGATCGGGCGCACGGACCTGCAGGGCGACCTCGCGGTCCTCCCGACTCCCGGCGGACTCGCCCTGGTCACGCGCCGGTGACCAGGGCTCGCATCGCGGCGCTGTCGCACCGACGTGGGATGCTGGCGCCGATGAACCCGCCCGTGAGTCCCTCCCCGGCGCCGGCACCGCCGGCTGCCGCTGACGCTGCTGACCGGCGCCGAGCCGTTCCTGCTCAGCAGGGCGGTCGCGCGCGTCGTCGGCAGTCGCCCGCGCGATCGATCCGGAGGTCGAGCGCCGCGAAGTCGACGCCCTGGCGCCCGGGGCCGAGGGCGAGCTGCTCACAGCGCTGTCCCCCTCGCTGTTCGGCGGCGCTGCCGTCGTGGTGGTCTCCGGGCTGGCCGACGCCTCCGAGCAGCTCATGGGTGCCCTGCGGGCGGGTGTCCTGGACCTCCCGGCGGACACCTGGGTCGTGGCCCTGCACTCGGGCGAGCGCAACAAGAAGGCGCTGGAGGAGTTGAAGGCCCTGCAGGTGCCCGGTGGGCTGGTCGAGATCCCCTGCGCGAAGGTCAAGGCCGGGCGTCCCACGCGCGAGCTCCTCGAGCAGGAGGCCCGCCGCGCGGGGCGGCGGATCACCTCCGACGGGGTGGACGCGCTGGTCATGGCACTCGGGGCCGACATCGCCCTGCTGGTGGGCGCACTCGAGCAGCTGTTCGCCGACAGTGCCGAGGACCCGATCGACGCCGCCGACGTGACAGCCACCTTCGCCGGGGTGGCCGAGGTCAGCGGGTTCCAGCTGGCCGACGCGGTCTGGGAGGGCAGGGCCCTGCTGGCGCTCCAGCGGCTGCGGTGGGGGCTGGTCAGCCAGACGATCTCCGGCGCCGGGGCAGTGGGCTCCCTCGCCGCCGGGCTGCAGGGCCATGGTCAAGGTCGCCGGCGCGCCCCGCGGGATGTCCGAGGCCGATGTCGCGCGCCTGGCGGGCGTCCCCCCGTTCAAGGTCCGGGTCCTGCGCTCCGCGGCCGCCAGCTGGGAGCCGTCGCAGCTGGCCGAGGCCGTGAAGCTCCTGGCGGCCGTCGACGCGCAGATGAAGGGCGGCCTGCGTCCCGGGGAGAGCCTGGAACCGGCCCAGAAGGTCAGGGCGCTCGAGGCGTTCGTGATCGACACGGTCGGCCTCCAGGAGCGTCCCGCACGCCGCATCCGGGGCGGCCCGGCTGCTCGCTAGGGCCAGGATTTGGCCTGCGGTGGGGGTCGTCCGGTATCCTGAGTGTCTGCCCGCCGGCTCACGGCGGCCACAGACCGTGCAATCAGACCGTGCAAGGACCCCACCGGGGTCGATCGCGGCCCCCGGACCAGGAAGACGAAGGCTCACCACGTGGCGAACATCAAGTCGCAGATCAAGCGGATCAAGACCAACGAGAAGGCGCGCCAGCGCAACAAGGCCGTCACCTCCAGCCTGAAGACCTCTGTCCGCCGGTTCCGTGAGGCTGCCCAGGCCGGCGACGTCGAGAAGGCCCAGGAGTACGCGCGCACCGCGTCCCGCCAGCTCGACAAGGCTGCCAGCAAGGGCGTCATCCACAAGAACCAGGCCGCCAACCGCAAGTCGGCCATCCAGAAGCAGGCCGCGAGCCTGTAGTCGTCCGGTCGGGCTCGTCCCGACCGGTTCGCCGAGCGCCATCCGCCCAGCGGGTGGCGCTTCGCCATGTCCGGGAGCGCAACCTGAGGAAGCCGCGCACGGGCGGTCCTGAGCGGCGCCTCGGCCCGACGTCCTCACCGCTGGTCGCGGTACTGTGGTCGGACTACCGCGCCCGGTCGCAGCGGGCGCACTCACGGAGGTGGGCCATGGATCTGAGAGCCGTCATCGAAGCGGGCAGCGAGGGCGCCACCTCGCTCATCGAGAGAGGCTGCGCATGCCGCTGAGGACGCCAGCATCCGGGCCACCGAGGCCGTCGCGGTGGCCAAGGAGCAGTCCGAGCAGGCCGTGACCTCGGCAGAGCAGGCTGCTGCGTCACTGCGTCGCTCGTCCCGGCAAGCCCCTGATCATCGGTGCGGTCGCCCTTGTGGCCGCGGGCGGCGCCTACCTCGTGTGGAAGCGGCGCCAGGCCGCAGCAGAGGCACACCTGACGGGTGAGGACGAGTGGGGCACAGCCCCTGCGGCCCCGGCCACCGCGTCCGAGTTCATGCCCGGCGTGGCCGACGAGCAGAGCCCGGACGTCGTCGACGAGAACTTCGCCCACGAGGTCGACGAGGCGGCCGATGAGTTCGCCGCCGAGGTGGTCGACGCGATCGAGGTGCCGGCTGACGCCGCCCACCGGCACGTCGAGGACGCGCCCGAGCCGTCCGAGCCGTTCGTGCCGGGTGTCGCCGACGAGCAGAGCCCTGACGTCGTGGACGAGGACTTCGCGGCCGAGGTCGACAGCGTCGCTGACGAGATCGCCACGTCCGTCGTGGACGCCGATCGAGACCCCCGAGGCCAAGTAGGCGCAGCCCGGGGTCCGGCGAACCTGTGGGACCATATCCCTCGTGCCGCCCGCCCCCGGATCCACGGATGAGTCCATCATCCGCAACTTCTGCATCATCGCCCACATCGACCACGGCAAGTCGACGCTGGCCGACCGGATGCTGCAGATCACCGGCGTCGTCGACGGCCGCGACATGCGCGCGCAGTACCTGGACCGGATGGACATCGAGCGCGAGCGCGGCATCACCATCAAGAGCCAGGCGGTGCGCCTGCCCTACGTCGCCTCGGACGGCATCGACTACGTCCTGAACCTGATCGACACCCCCGGGCACGTCGACTTCACCTACGAGGTCTCGCGCAGCCTGGCGGCCTGCGAGGGTGCCGTCCTGCTGGTCGACGCCGCGCAGGGCATCGAGGCCCAGACGCTGGCCAACCTCTACCTCGCGCTCGAGAACGACCTGGCGATCATCCCGGTGCTGAACAAGATCGACCTGCCGGCTGCCCAGCCCGAGCGGTACGCCGCCGAGCTGGCGCACATCATCGGCTGCGATCCCGCCGACGTGCTGCAGGTCAGCGCCAAGACCGGCAAGGGCGTCCGCGAGCTGCTCGACGAGGTCGTGCGCACGGTGCCGGCACCGGCTGGCGACCCGGACGCGCCCGCGCGGGCCCTGATCTTCGACTCGGTCTACGACTCCTACCGCGGCGTGATCACCTACGTCCGCGTGATCGACGGCAAGCTCTCCACCCGCGAGCGCATCGTCATGATGTCGACCGGCGTCCAGCACGAGATGCTCGAGGTCGGGGTCATCTCCCCGGACCCGGTTCCCTCCGCAGCCATCGGCGCCGGCGAGGTCGGCTACCTGATCACCGGGGTGAAGGACGTGCGCCAGAGCCGCGTCGGTGACACCGTGACCGCCGCCAGCAAGGCGGGCGCGACCGTGCCGCTGGGCGGGTACCGCGACCCCAAGCCGATGGTGTTCTCCGGCCTGTACCCGATCGACGGATCGGACTACCCCGAGCTGCGCGACGCCCTGGACAAGCTCAAGCTCAACGACGCCGCCCTGGTCTACGAGCCCGAGACATCCGGTGCGCTCGGGTTCGGGTTCAGGTGCGGGTTCCTGGGCCTGCTGCACCTGGAGATCGTCCGGGAGCGCCTCGAGCGCGAGTTCGACCTCGACCTGATCTCCACGGCCCCGAACGTGATCTACCAGGTGACCCTCGACGACGGCCGCATCATGGAGGTCACCAACCCCTCGGAGTACCCGAACGGCAAGGTCGCCGAGGTCCGCGAGCCGGTCGTTCGCGCGACGATCCTGAGCCCGACGGACTACGTGGGCGCCATCATGGAGCTCTGCCAGAACCGTCGCGGGAACCTGCTGGGCATGGACTACCTGTCCGACACCCGCGTCGAGCTGCGCTACACGCTGCCCCTGGCCGAGATCGTCTTCGACTTCTTCGACGCGCTGAAGTCGCGCACCCGCGGGTACGCGTCGCTGGACTACGAGACGACCGGCGAGCAGGCCGCCGACCTGGTGAAGGTCGACATCCTGCTGCACGGCGAGCCCGTGGATGCCTTCTCGGCGATCGTGCACCGCGACAAGTCCTACGCCTACGGCGTGGCGATGGCCGCCAAGCTCAAGACACTGATCCCACGCCAGCAGTTCGAGGTCCCGATCCAGGCCGCGATCGGCTCCCGGATCATCGCCCGGGAGAGTGTGCGCGCGATGCGCAAGGACGTCCTGGCCAAGTGCTACGGCGGTGACATCACCCGCAAGCGCAAGCTGCTGGAGAAGCAGAAGGAGGGCAAGAAGCGGATGAAGATGGTCGGTCGGGTCGAGATCCCGCAGGAGGCCTTCATCGCCGCGCTCAACACCGAGGGCGACCAGGGCGCCAAGAAGTAGGTGCGTTCGGCCCTTGTCCCGGCTGGCCCGTCGGCGTAATCTGATATCAGATTGATAGTCCGAAGGAGGACCCGATGAGCGCCACCGTGGCTGCCCCGACACCCGTACCCGACTCCATCCCCACCTCGACCCCGCAGGTCGTCGAGAAGCGCGCCCACAGCGTCAACGGCTGGCCGGTGGTGATCGTGGGGATCGTCGGGATCATCGCCTGTGCCTGGGCGATCGGTGAGGCAGTCGCGGGTGCGGGGGAGACCTTCGACATGCCGGTCTACTTCTGGGTCAGCATCGTCGCCCTGGTCCTGATCATCGTCCTGCTGACGGGCCTGACCCCGGTCGCCCCGGGCCAGGCGCGCGTGGTCCAGCTGCTCGGGCGCTACGTCGGCACCATCCGCCAGGACGGCCTGCGCTGGGTGAACCCGCTGACCATCCGGCGGTCCATCTCCACCCGGATCCGCAACCAGGAGACGCAGGTCCTGAAGGTCAACGACCTGGCGGGCAACCCGATCGACATCGCCGCCGTCGTGGTCTGGCAGGTCACCGACACCGCGATGGCCAGCTTCGACGTGGACAACTTCGTCGACTTCGTGTCCATCCAGACCGAGACCGCCGTGCGGCACATCGCCAACTCCTACCCGTACGACAACAACGCGGGCACCTCCCGGCTGAGCCTGCGCGACAACGCCGAGGAGATCACCGCCGAGCTGAGCCGCGAGATCGGCCACCGGGTCGCGCCCGCGGGCGTGCACATCGTCGAGTCGCGGCTGACCCGCCTGGCCTACGCCGCCGAGATCGCCCAGGCGATGCTGCGCCGCCAGCAGGCCGACGCCGTCGTCGCGGCCCGGGCCCGGATCGTCGAGGGCGCCGTCGGCATGGTCGAGCAGGCCCTGCACCAGCTCGAGGAGCAGGACGTGGTCGTCCTGGACGACGAGCGCAAGGCGGTCATGGTCTCCAACCTGCTGGTGGTGCTCTGCTCCGAGCAGAACACCCAACCGGTGGTCAACGCAGGATCGTTGTACTGAGGCCCTCCCATGGCTGAGCGCAAGGGAGTGCTGCTCCGCCTGGATCCTGCCGTCCACGACGCCGCTGGCCCGCTGGGCGGCCGACGAGTTGCGCAGCACCAACGCGCAGATCGAGTTCCTGCTGCGAAGGGCGCTCGTGGACGCGGGTCGGATGCCGACAGCGGTCGCCGGGCTTGCCCGGCGCGGACGGCCCCGTGGCGATGCGGGGCAGGACGGGGGCCCACCGGTGAGCACGTCCGTGGAACCCGGCTGACCGCACGGGTCGCGTCCGACCCGGCGGGTGGGCACCGACCGCACGGGTTGCCTCCGCCCGCGCAGGTGGGCACAGTGGCGCATGCGGTCGCCGTTCGCGGCCCCTCACCCCGTCCCCGGAGGTCCGGATGTCCACGATCAGCGGTTCCCTCGACGCCCCGCTCCCGGCGCATGCTGAGACTGTCGCCCGGGCCATCCTCGACCGGGTCGCCGCCACGCCGGACAACCCTGCCTTCGTCTCTCCCGGCCCGAACGACGACTGGTCGGTCTCCTACACGTGGCGGCAGGCCGGCGACGAGATGACCACGCTGGCTGCGGGGCTCGTCGCGCTGGGCCTGGAGATCGGCGACCGGGTGGCCATCGCGAGCAACACGCGCACCGAGTGGATCCTGGCCGACGGTGCGGTGATGCTGGCCGGCGGGGCGAACACCACGATCTACCCGAGCACGGCCGAGGACGACTTCGGCTACATCATGACCGACTCGGGGGCCCGCTACCTGGTGGCCGAGGACTCCAAGCAGGCGGGCAAGGTGCTGTCCCAGCGCGACCAGATCCCTGAGCTGCGTCGGATCGTCCTGATCGACGGTGAGGGTGACGGTGAGTTCGTGCTCAGCTGGGCTGAGCTCACATCGCTGGGGCAGAAGAAGCTCGCCGAGGAGCCATCGGTGATCGACGACCGCGTCGCGCTGCTGACCAGTGAGTCGCTGGCGACCATGATCTACACCTCGGGCACCACCGGCCGGCCCAAGGGCGTCCAGCTGCCGCACCGATGCTGGGTGTTCGAGGGGGCCAGCATCGAGCAGATGCAGATCCTCAAGGCCGACGACGTGCACTTCCTGTGGCTGCCCCTCGCGCACTCCTTCGGCAAGGTGCTGATCTCCGCGGCGTACCAGGTCGGGTTCGTGACCTACACCGACGGCCGGGTGCCCCGGATCGTGGAGAACCTGCCGTTGGTGCGGCCCACGGTGATGGCCGGCGTCCCGCGCATCTTCGAGAAGATCTACCAGGGCGCCAATGCCAAGGCGAAGGCCGGCGGCGGGGCGAAGGCGAAGATCTTCGCCTGGGCGTTCGCCACCTCCGCCGACATCAAGGCCAAGCAGCGCGCGGGGCAGTCCGCCGGCGTCCTGGCGGGCCTGAAGATGACCGTGGCCGACAAGCTCGTGTTCTCCAAGATCAAGGCGCTGACCGGCGGCCGGATCCGGCTGTTCTGCTCGGGATCGGCGGCGCTCAACGGTGACGTCGCCCGCTGGTTCGACGCCGCCGGCCTCCCGATCCTCGAGGGCTACGGGCTGACGGAGAACAGTGCGGCTGCCTGCGTGGTGCGCCCCGACGACATCGTCTTCGGGTGCGTGGGGCAGCCCCTGCCGGGCACCCAGGTCAAGATCGCCGAGGACGGCGAGGTGCTGCTCAAGGGCCCACACGTCATGCAGGGGTACTGGAACCTCCCGGAGGCCAACGCCGAGGCGCTGCTGGCGGGCGGGTGGCTGGCCACGGGCGACATCGGCGTGCTCGACGAGAAGGGCCGCCTGAAGATCACCGACCGCAAGAAGGACCTGGTGAAGACCTCGGGGGGCAAGTACATCGCCCCCGGGCAGATCGCGGCGCAGTTCAAGGTGATCTCCAGCCTTGCCTCCAACCTCGTCGTCCACGCCAACAACCGCAACTACGCCACGGCGCTGGTGTCGCTGGACCCCGACGCGCTGCAGGGCTTCGCCGCGGCGAACGGCCTGTCCGGCGACCTCGCGGCGCTGTCGCAGGACCCGCAGGTGCGCGCCGCGCTGCAGGCCGACATCGACACGCTCAACGAGGGGCTGAACCGCTGGGAGACCATCAAGAAGTTCACGATCCTCGACCGGGACCTGTCCGAGGAGGAGGGTGAGCTGACCGCGAGCCTGAAGGTCAAGCGCAAGGTCGTCGAGGAGCACTTCGCCGGCGAGATCGAGGCGATGTACGCCTGAACGGCCTGCGCGGGCGTCGGCGCCGGTCCTGCGCTGGAGGTCCCGTCGAGCCGCGTGGGACGGATTCACGGGTGTGATCGGCGTTTCGCCCTACCCGGCTTGACCGGGGGCGGCGGTTGTCGGCAGAGTTACATAGGTCACACTTGCGCGTGATCTGACGTCCCCCTACGCCCCTGGAGGCTCCTGAATGGCCACAACTGCCGGATCTCTGAGCACGCCCCTGCCGCCCCACGCCGACACGCTGTCACGCAGCATCCTCGACCGGGTCGCCGCGACTCCGGACAAGCTGGCCTTCACGTCCCCGGGCCCGGATGACGCGTGGAACGTCAAGTACACCTGGGGTGAGGCCGGCGACGAGATGATGAAGCTCGGCGCCGGGCTGATCGCCCTGGGCCTCGAGGTGGAGGACCGGGTTGCCATTGCCTGCAACACCCGCACCGAGTGGCTCTTCGCCGATGGCGCCGTGATGCTGGCTGGTGGCGCGAACACCACCATCTACCCGAGCACGGCCGACGATGACTTCGGGTACATCGTCAGCGACTCCGGCTCGACGTTCCTGATCGCCGAGGACCAGAAGCAGGCTGACAAGGCCCTGCACCAGCGCGACCAGCTGCCCGAGCTGTCCAAGATCATCCTCATCGATGGTGAGGGCGACGGTGACTTCGTCATCAGCTGGAGCCAGCTGCGCGACATGGGCGTCCAGAAGCTCACCGAGAACCCCAAGGTGATCGAGGAGCGGGTCGCCCAGCTCAACTCCGAGTCGCTGGCCACGATGATCTACACCTCTGGGACGACCGGCCGCCCCAAGGGCGTCGAGCTGCCCCACCGGTGCTGGGTGTTCGAGGGTGCCAGCATCGAGGCGATGCAGGTCTTCGAGCCAGACGACGTGCACTTCCTGTGGCTGCCGCTGTCGCACGTGTTCGGCAAGGTGCTGATCTCGGCGCAGTACCAGATCGGCTTCATGACCGCGACCGACGGCCGGGTCCCCAAGATCACCGCGAACCTCCCGGTGGTGCGGCCCACGGTGATGGCGGGCGTGCCGCGCATCTTCGAGAAGATCTACCAGGGCGCGAACGCCAAGGGCAAGGCTGCCGGCGGCGCCAAGGCCAAGATCTTCGACTGGGCGTTCGAGACCTCGGCGAACATCAAGGCCAAGCAGCGCGCCGGCCAGTCGGCCGGTCCGTTCGCGGGCATCCAGATGGCGATCGCCGACAAGCTGGTCTTCTCCAAGATCCGCGAGCTCACCGGTGGCCGGATCCGCATCTTCTGCTCCGGTTCGGCGGCGCTCAACGGTGACGTCGCCCGCTGGTTCGATGCCGCCGGCCTGCCGATCCTCGAGGGCTACGGCCTCACCGAGAACACGGCCGCCGCCTGCCTGGTCCGCCCCGATGACATCGTCTTCGGCAAGGTCGGCTCGCCGCTGCCCGGCACTGAGGTGATGATCGCCGAGGACGGTGAGGTGCTGCTCCGTGGGCCGCACATCATGCGCGGCTACCGCAACCTCCCGGAGGTCAACGCGGAGACCCTGCTGCCCGACGGCTGGCTGGCCACGGGTGACATCGGCGTGCTCGACGAGAAGGGTCACCTGAAGATCACCGACCGCAAGAAGGACCTGGTCAAGACCTCCGGCGGCAAGTACATCGCGCCCGGGCAGATCGCCGCCCTGTTCAAGGTGATCTCGTCGCTGGCGTCCAACTTGGTCGTGCACGCGAACAACCGCAACTACGCGACCGCCCTGGTGTCCCTGGACGCTGAGGCGCTGCAGGCGTTCGCGGCCAAGAACGGGCTCTCCGGTGACTTCGCGACCATGTCGCAGGACCCCCAGGTGCGCGCCGCGATCCAGGCCGACATCGACACCCTCAACGGCCAGCTCAACAGGTGGGAGACGATCAAGAAGTTCACGATCCTCGACCGCGACCTGAGCGAGGAGAGCGGCGAGCTCACCGCGAGCCTGAAGGTGAAGCGCAAGGTCGTGGAGGAGCACTTCGCCGACCAGATCGAGGCGATGTACGCCTGACCCAGTCGGTGCGCGCGACGACCCCCGTGGATCCCCGCGGGGGTCGTCGCTCCGATTGAGGCACCCGCCATCTCATGCGACGCGCACCCGGTGCTTGACCCCGGACCCCGGGATCGGCACAGTGGCGCCCCCACCCACCCGACGTCCGGACCCCACACACCCTGAGGTGACCCCATGACCCAGATCGTCGGCTCGCTGGACACGCCACTGCCTGCGCACGCCCCGACCCTCGCGCAGTCGATCCTCGATCGGGTCGCCCGAACCCCGGATCGACCTGCCTTCCGCTACCCGACCCCGGACGGCACCTGGTCCACGCTGACCTGGCGCGAGACGGGCGAGGAGATGACCACGCTCGGCGCAGGGCTCCTGGCTCTCGGGCTGCAGCCGGAGGACCGCGTCGCGATCGCCAGCAACACCCGCGTCGAGTGGGTCCTGGCCGATGGTGCGGTGATGCTGGCAGGTGGAGCGAACACGACGATCTACCCGAGCACCGGCGACGAGGACTTCGGCTACATCATGGCCGACTCGGGCGCCAGGATCCTGTTCGCCGAGGACCAGGCACAGGCCGACAAGGCCCTGCACCAGCGTCACGGGCTCCCCGACCTGGGCCGGATCATCCTGATCGACGGCGAGGGCGACGGCGAGTTCGTCATGAGCTGGGCCCAGCTGCGCGAGCTGGGCGCCGAGGCGCTGGCGGGCGAGCCGGGGATGATCGGGACCGCCGTGGCGGCGATCGGGCCGGACTCCCTGGCCACCATCATCTACACGTCCGGGACCACGGGCCGGCCCAAGGGAGTGGAGCTGACGCACAGCAACTGGGTGTTCCAGGGCGCCAGCGTGGAGGCGCTGGACATCATGCACCTCGACGACGTGCACTACATGTGGCTGCCGCTGGCGCACTCGTTCGGCAAGGTGCTGATGGCGGCCCAGTACCAGATCGGGTTGGAGACCGCGATCGATGGCCGGATCGACCAGATCGTGGCCAACCTGCCCATCGTCCAGCCGACGCTGATGTGCGGCGTCCCGCGGATCTTCGAGAAGATCTACCAGGGCGCCAACGCCAAGGCCCGAGCCGGCGGGGGTGCCAAGGCCAAGATCTTCGACTGGGCGTTCAGCACGTCCGCGGGCATCAAGGCCAAGCAGCGGGCCGGGCAGTCGGCGGGACCGCTGGCCGGGGTCCAGATGGCGGTCGCCGACAAGCTCGTCTTCTCGAAGATCAAGGACCTGACCGGCGGGCGGATCCGGCTGTTCGTCTCCGGGTCGGCGGCGCTCAACGCCGATGTCGCCCGGTGGTTCGACGCGGCCGGCATGCCCGTGATCGAGGGGTACGGGCTGACCGAGAACTCCGCGGCCGCGTGCATCGTGCGTCCCGATGACCTGGCGTTCGGCACCGTGGGCGGGCCCTTCCCCGGCACCCAGGTGATGATCGCCGACGACGGTGAGGTCCTGGTCCGGGGGCCGCACGTCATGCGCGGCTACCGCAACCTGCCCGAGGTGAACGCCGAGACGCTGCTGCCCGACGGCTGGCTGGCCACGGGTGACATCGGCGTGCTCGACGAGGACGACCACCTGAGGATCACCGATCGCAAGAAGGACCTGGTCAAGACCTCGGGCGGCAAGTACATCGCCCCCGGTGCGATCGCCGCGCGGTTCAAGGTGATCTCCACCCTGGCCTCGAACCTCGTGGTCCACGCCAACAACCGCAACTACGCCACGGCACTGGTGTCGCTGGATCCCGAGGCCCTGGAGAAGTTCGCCGCGGCGAACGGGCTCTCGGGCGACTTCGCGACGCTGTCGCAGAGCCCGGAGGTCCGCGCCGACGTCCAGGCGTCCATCGACGAGTTGAACGCGCAGGTCAACCGGTGGGAGACCATCAAGAAGTTCACGATCCTCGACCGCGACCTGTCCGAGGAGGACGGTGAGCTGACCGCGAGCCTCAAGGTCAAGCGCAAGGTGGTGGAGGAGCACTTCGCCAGCCAGATCGAGGCGATGTACGCCTGATCGGGGTGCCCGGCGCTACGCGTCGCGGCGTGGCGGTGCCCGAGGGGGTAGGCGTCCCCGCCCTGGCCGGGGACGGGCTCGAGGAGTCGGTCGCTGCGGGCGAGGGCGCCGGCGCGGCGCTGGTGGGCGCCCCGGTGCTGGTCGCGGCTCGTCCACCCAGTCCGGTGGTCCCGGCGGACTCGGTCGACCCGCGGACAGTCAGGACCACGTTCGGCTGGCCGTCGTCCTCCCCGAGCACGACGTAGATGGCGAACGCCGGCGCCGCGAAGCTGTAGAGGCCGGTGTTGGTCTCGGCGGCCCCCACGTACTCGGCGATCGGGACGTACTCGCGCTTGCGCAGGGCGGCCACGATGGGATCGGCCATGTCCAGGGCGGTTCCGGTGTCGGTGGTGAACGTGGCGGTCCAGGTGCGTCGTGGCGGTGAGCCGATCGCATAGGCGGTGACCACCTCGGCGCCCTTCGGCAGGGGCACGTCGGGCCAGTCCTCAGGCAGGGGCGCGCCAGTGAGCTCCCACTGCTTGGCCAGCTGGCGGGCTCGGTCGAACGCCGCGGTGGCCTGCGTGGGGGTGGGGGACGGGGATCCGATCGTGGGCCGCGCGGTGGGCTCCTCTGCGCTGCAGCCACCCAGGACCAGGAGGCCGGCGCACAGCACCAGCGCAGCCCTCGTGGTCCCCGGAAGCCCCATGGGTCCACGCTAACCCGTGCAGGCGGATGCCCCGGTCACATGCGCGACAATGGCGGCCATGCCCAGCCAGCCGACCGGGGAGGTCCCGCCCCTCGACGGGTCCCTGCCCGAGGAGTCGGCCACCGCGTGGGGCGAGCGGGACTTCGGCATCTACGTGCACGTGCCGTTCTGCGCCTCCCGGTGCGGCTACTGCGACTTCAACACCTACACCGCCCCCGAGCTCGCCGGGTCGAGCGGCGTGGATCGAGCCACGTTCGCCGATCACCTGGCCGCCGAGGTCGGTTTCGCCCGGCGCGTGCTCGGGGATCGGGACGTGCCCGTGCGCACCGTGTTCGTCGGCGGGGGCACGCCCACGATGCTGGCCCCCGACGCCCTCGGCTCGGTCCTGCACCGGATCGAGGCCGAGTTCGGCCTCGCGCCCGGGCGCCGAGGTGACGCTCGAGGCCAACCCCGATTCCGTGGACCAGGCGTCGCTGGCCCGCCTGCGCGAGGTGGGCTTCACCCGGATCTCCTTCGGCATGCAGAGCGCGGTGCCGCACGTGCTGGCCGTCCTGGACCGCACGCACACGCCGGGTGGGGCCCTGAGGGCTGTCGCCGACGCCCGCTCTGCCGGGTTCGAGCAGATCAGCCTCGACCTGATCTACGGCACCCCGGGGGAGTCCCTGGCCGACTGGCAGGCCACGGTCGATGCCGCGCTCTCGGCGCAGGTCGGCCACATCTCCGCCTACGCCCTGATCGTCGAGCCGGGGACGCGCCTGGCCGCGGCGGTCCGTCGGGGGGCGATCGAGGCACCGGACGACGACCTGATGGCCGACATGTACGACCTCGCCGACGAGGCGTTCGCCGGCGCCGGGCTGCCCTGGTACGAGCTGTCGAACTGGGCCGTTCCGGGCCAGGAGTGCCGCCACAACATCGCCTACTGGCGCGGCGACGACTGGTGGGGGGTCGGTCCGGGCGCGCACAGCCACGTCGCCGGGACCCGCTGGTGGAACGTCAAGCATCCTGCGGCCTACGTCGAGCGGCTGGGCGCCGGCCAGTCCCCTGCCGTCGGGCGCGAGGTGCTCGATGCCGGGACGCGCGCCGTCGAGGAGATCATGCTCGGCGTCCGGATGGCCGACGGGCTGATCGTGGACGATCTCAGCGCTGTCGCAGCGGGGCGAGGTGGACGTCCTGGTGTCCGACGGGCTCGGGGCCGTGGTCGGCGGGCGGTTCCGGCTCACCCGGTCGGGTCGGCTGCTCGCCGATGCCGTGGTGCGCCGGCTGGTCTCCTGATCGCGCGGATCGACCACTGCGCTGCGGCACGTTGGATCCCGTGAACGCGGCACGGCGAAGGGCCGGGGAGATCCTGGGTGCGCGTGTATCGCACCCGGCTCCCCGGCCCTTCGCGTGCGATTGGTCAGGTGAGGTTGCCTGTGGCGAGCGCCACGATGAGGTAGAGCACCTGGATCACGAGGAACACCATCGCGACGATGCCGAGGATCTTGCCCGACGTTCGTCGTGCCGCGACCCGAGGGATCCATCATGCCCGCGTCCATCTCGGCGAGGTCGTTCTTCCCGAAGATGTACGCCACGATCCCCAGTGGACCGCAGCACAGCAGGCCGACGATGCCCAGGCCGAGCACGAGCGTCGCCCGGTGGGGCTTCAGCCCCGCGGCGGCACCGTACGCGCCCCCGGGGCCGGGGGGGAACGCCGGCGGGTAGGAGCCGGCTGGCGGTGCCATCGGGTACCCAGCGGGAGCGGGCGGCGGTGGCGGCGGGTAGGCACCGGGCCCGGCGGGCGGCGGTGGCGGGCGGGTAGCTCCCAGCCGGGGGCGGCGGCGGGTTGGTAGGCGGGAGGCGGCGCGGGCGGCGGCGGAGGCTGGTAGGCCGGGGCGGCGGTGCAGCCGGCGGCGGGTCCTCGAACGCGGGCGGCGCCTGAGGCTCCGCGGCGGGCGGCTCGAACGCGGGCGCGGCCGGTTCGGGCACCTCCTCCGGGGGCGGGGTCAATGCTCCGCCGAGGGGCTCGTCAGGCGGGTCGACAGGGGGCTGGGTCATTGCAGGACGCTCCTTCGCGGCGGGTGTTCCGACTCGCAGGCTAGCCCCAGAGGACCCCCTATGGCAGGAAATATGCCCGCAATTCACCCGATGGCCCCGCTCCGGGGCCGCTGCGGCGAGGGCCGCCCGGGGGCTCAGCCCTGAGGTTCGGTCACGAGGTCGATGGCTTCCTCCACCCGCGCCAGCAGGGCGGGGTCGAGGTCGGCGTAGGTCCGCACCGAGCGCAGGATCCGCCGCCAGGCGGCGGGCTCGTCATCGGGCCATCCCAGGGCGGCGCACACACCGGCCTTCCAGGGCGTGCCCCGCGGGATCGTCGGCCATGCGTCGATCCCCACCGCCGTGGGTCGGACCGCCTGCCACACGTCGACGTACGGGTGTCCGAGCACGGCCACGTGCGGCGCCCACCGTCCCGTCACCTCGTCGGCGATCCGCGTCTCCTTCGTCCCCGGAACGAGATGATCGACCAGGACCACGAGCCGGCGCTGCGGGCCGGGCTCGAACTCCGAGACCAGCCCCACCAGGTCGTCGATGCCGCCCATCGGCTCCACGACCACCCCGAGCTCGCGCAGGTCCGCTCCCCAGACCTTCTCGACCAGTTCGGCGTCGTGCGTGCCCTCGACCCAGATCCGCGAGGCCCGCGCAACCCTGGCGGTGCTGCGCGGGGCGGCGATCGAGCCGGAGGCCGTGCGTGACGGGGCGCTCGGCGGGGTGGGTGCCGCCCCCCGTGGGCGGGTGAGGGTGACGGTCTGCCCCTCGAGGAGGAAGGCGGCCGGCTCGGCGGGGAACAGTCGGCGGGTGCCGTGCCGGTCCTCGAGCGCCACCGACCATCCGACGGTGGTCTTCTCCCATCCGACGATCGCCCCGCACCACCCGCTCGACGCGCACTCGACGACGAGGTCCCGCTCACCAACCACCTCGGCGACGCGAGGCGTCCGCGAGTGCCGCCCGGAGGCCAGCACGTCGGAGCCGTAACGATCCTGCACGCCGGCGACCCTACCGGCGACGACGCATGCCGCCCGCCCAGCGCAGGCGTGGCGTTTGCGTTGCGTTCGCTCCGCCCGACACGGACCTGCGTTGCGCCTCGGACGCGGAATCGTCGCAACTGCAACGCACGTTCCGCCGAGCTACAGGGCAGCCTGGAACACTTCGGCGAGCTCGTCGGTGGTGAGCGCGACCGGGTTGCCCTGCATGCTGCTGGATCGGGCTGCCTTGGCCACGACCTCGTCGGTGTCCCGGTCGGTCAGGCCGTACGCGGACAGCGCTGGGATCTCGAGCAGGGCGCACGTGTGCTCGATCCAGTGCTGCCCGTCCTCGGGCGTCGCGTCGTGAACCCCGGTCAGGCACGCGGCGATGTGTGCGAAGCGCGCTCTCAGACGGTCGTCGGCACGCTCCAGGTTGGCCGCGCACACGGGTCCGAGCAGGGTGGCGCAGATGGCCCCGTGCGGCGCGTCAGTCATCCCGCCGATCACGCCGGCGAAGCCGTGGACAGCTCCGAGCTTGGCGTTGGCCAGCGAGAGGCCGCCCATCAGGCTGCACAGGGACATGTCGGTTCGGGCACCGAGGTCGGCACCGTCGAGGTACGCGGCGACCAGGCTGCGACCGGCCGCCATCATGCCCATCCGGGCCCAGCTGTCGGTCATCCGGTTGGCGCGGTGCGAGACGTAGGGCTCGAGGCACTGGGTGAGTGCGTCCATGCCGGAGGCTGCGGTGACGGCCGGCGGGCAGTCGAGGGTCAGCTCCGGATCGACGATCGCGTGCCTCGGGATCATCAGCGGATGCCGCAGGCTGGCCTTCACCCCGTGCTCGGGCACGGACAGCACGGCGTTGGCCGTCACCTCGGCGCCGGTCCCCGAGGTGGTCGGGACCGCGACCAGCGGCAGGGGTGCGCGGCTGATGGGTTGGCCGCGGCCGACGACCTCGATGTAGTCCATGGGGTCCCCGCCGTTGCCCAGGAGCATCGCGGCCGCCTTGGCCAGGTCGATCGGGCTGCCGCCGCCGATCGCCACGACGACGTCGGCAGCCAGGTGCCGCCCGGCCGCGGTTGCCGCCCGTGCGTCGTCCACCGTCGGCTCGCAGGCGAGGGCGACGACCGCCAGGGCGTCCGCGCCGGCGCGCAGGGGCGCGATCACATGCTCGGCCCGGGCCGGGGTCGCGCCGGTGACGACCAGGACCCGGGAGCCGAGCCCGGCGACGATGGCGGGCAGGTCGGCAACCCGGCCGGCGCCGAACGAGATCCGCGGCGGAAGGGCGAGGTCGAAGGAGGTGCTCACGGGGCCGGCGTGGCCCAGCGGCTGTCCTCGGGCGGGAACACCGCGGAGAACTTCGTCGAGGTGCGTGGGACGGCCATCATCGGGGCGACGGTGTCGCGCCACGTCGCGTAGTGCGCGGTCTCCTTGTGGGCGGCGGCGCCCGCCTCGTCGCGGTACACCTCGACGAGCACGACGTGGGCCGGGTCAGCCAGGTCGGCAATGACGTCGAAGCGCAGCACGCCCGGCTCCTCGAGCGAGGCAGTGGCGTTCGCCTGGGTCGCGGAGAGGAAGGCCGGAACCTGGTCGGGCACCACATGGACGGTCACGTGGACGATGAGCATGCCCCGATTCTGGCGGCCCGCGACCACCCAACGCCCGGCGACGACCGCCAACGCCGGCGCAAACCCTCCGCGAAGGTCTCATCCCCTCGGCGTCGGTCGGTGGGCGCGCACGGGCGCGGCGGCGGGTCGGCGCAGCGGGATCGCGGGCCGCACCGGGGGGTGCGGCGTAGAATGGCACTCCGACCCCTTGAGTGCCAGTGCCGTCCAGCACCAGCCCTCGCCGCCGGGAGGAGGTGCCCATGCTCGACGACCGCAAGCTCTCGGTCCTGCGTGCCATCGTCGAGGACTACGTGCGCACCCACGAGCCGGTCGGCTCCAAGGGCCTGGTCGACCGGCACTCGCTGGGCGTCTCGCCGGCCACGATCCGCAACGACATGGCCGTCCTCGAGGAGGAGGGCTTCATCGCCCAGCCGCACACCAGCGCCGGACGGGTCCCGACCGACAAGGGCTACCGGCTGTTCGTCGACCGGCTCTCCCAGGTCAAGCCGCTGAGCCCCGCCGAGCGCCGTGCGATCGAGAACTTCCTGGCCGGGGCCGTCGACCTCGACGACGTGATGGGGCGCTCGGTGCGCCTGCTGGCCCAGATCACCCGGCAGGTCGCCCTCGTCCAGTACCCGTCGCTGACCAGCTCCGCGGTCCGCCACGTCGAGCTCGTCTCGCTCAGCGAGCACCGCCTGCTGCTGGTCCTGATCGCCGACACCGGCCGGATCGAGCAGCGCGTGGTCGAGGTGCCCGCGGCCCTGTCCGAGGACGACCTCGCCCGGCTGCGCACGCTTGCTCAACGAGTCGGTGGGCGGTGGGTCGTTCACCTCGGTGGCCGACCGCGTCGCCGACCTGCCCGAGCGCTTCGACGAAGCCAGCCGGCCCGCGGTCTCGGTCGTGCTCGCGACCCTGCTCGAGACGGTGGTGGAGCGCCACGAGGAGCGGATCGTGATGGGCGGGACCGCCAACCTCGCCCGCTACGTCGACGGGTTCGACAGCCTGCAGCCCGTCCTCGAGGCGCTCGAGGAGCAGATGGTGCTGCTGCGCCTGCTCGGCGAGACGCGGGCGGAGGCCGTCACCGTCACGATCGGCCACGAGAACCTGGTGGCCGGCATGAGCAGCACCTCCGTGGTCAGCGCCGGCTACGGCCCGAACCACGGGACCGTCGCACGGCTCGGGGTCGTCGGCCCCACCCACATGGACTACCCCAGCACGATGGCCTCGGTCCGGGCGGTCGCCCGGTACCTCGGCCAGTTGCTGCGAAACGAATAGGACACCCGTGGCCAACGACTACTACGCCACCCTCGGCGTGGCCCGCGACGCGAGCGCGGACGAGATCAAGCGCTCGTACCGCCGGCTTGCCCGTGAGCTGCACCCGGACGTGAACCCCGACCCGGTCACCCAGGAGCGCTTCAAGGAGGTGACCGCGGCCTACGAGGTGCTCTCCGACCCGGAGAAGCGCCAGATGTACGACCTCGGCGCCGACCCGCGCAGCCCCGGCGGCGGCAGCCCGTTCGGGCCGGGTACGGCCGGGTTCGGGTTCGGCGACATCATGGACGCCTTCTTCGGCGGCCAGCAGGCGCGCGGGCCCAAGCCCCGGGTCCGCCGCGGCCAGGACGCCCTGATCAAGGTGACGATCGACCTGCCGGAGGCCGCGTTCGGCGTGGTCAAGGAGATCCAGGTCGACACCGCGCTGGTCTGCCCGACCTGCACCGGCACGGGTGCGGCCGCCGGCTACCAGCCCAGCGAGTGCTCGATGTGCCGTGGGCGCGGCGAGATCCAGTCGGTGCAGCGCTCGTTCCTCGGCCAGGTCATGACCTCGCGTCCCTGCCCGCAGTGCCAGGGCTACGGCACCGTGATCACCCACCCGTGCCCCGAGTGCAACGCCGACGGCCGGGTGCGCACCCGGCGCACCCTGAAGGTCAAGATCCCCGCCGGCATCGACGACGGCACCCGGATCCAGCTGTCCGGCGAGGGCGAGGTCGGTCCCGGCGGTGGGCCCGCGGGCGACCTGTACGTCGAGGTCTCGACCCGGCCGCACGCGGTGTTCCAGCGCAACGGCGACGACCTGCACTGCTCGATCGCCCTGCCGATGACGGTGGCGGCCCTGGGCACGGTCCTGAAGCTCGAGACCCTCGACGGCACCGAGGACGTCGACATCCGCCCTGGGACCCAGCCCGGCCACGTGGTCACGCTGAAGGCGCGCGGCGTCCCGCACCTGCGCAGCTCCGGGCGCGGCGACCTGCTGGTCCACATCGACGTCCAGACCCCGACCAGGCTCGATCCGCGCCAGGAGGAGCTCCTGCGCGAGTTCGCCTCGATCCGCGGCGAGGAGACCGTGAGCACCACCTTCACCCGTCCGGAGAAGGAAGGCCTGTTCTCGCGCATCAAGGACGCGTTCTCCGCCAAATGACCGCGGCGATGTTCCACGTCGAGCCCGCTGCCGCGGCGGGATCCGGGCTCGGCGACCTCGTCGAGCTCTCCGGGCCCGAGGGCCGGCACGCCGTCGCGGTGAAGCGGCTGCAGGTCGGCGAGCGCATCGACCTCGGCGACGGGGCCGGTACCGTCCTGCACGGGGTCGTCGAGGCCCTGTCCGGCCGCGACTCGCTCGTGGCCCGGGTGCAGGAGCGTGCGGTGCTCCCGGCACCGCAACCACGGATCGTCGTCGTCCAGGCGCTGCCCAAGGGGGAGCGCGGCGAGACGGCCGTCGAGACCCTGACCGAGGTCGGCGTCGACGTGATCGTGCCCTGGCAGGCTGAGCGCTGCGTGGCGCGCTGGACCGGCGACAAGGTCCAGCGCGGGCAGGCCAAGTGGGCGGCAGCGGCCCGCGCGGCCGGCAAGCAGGCGCGACGGGCGTGGCTGCCCGAGGTCGCCCCGCTGGCCCGGACCGCCGACGTCGAGGCGCTGGTCGCCGCAGCGGAGTGCGCGATCGTCCTGCACGAGGAGGCGCACGTGCCGCTGCGCGACGTGGCCCTGCCGGTCGCGGGCGACATCGTGCTCATCGTCGGCCCCGAGGGCGGGGTGAGCGCCGAGGAGCTCGATCGGCTCACGGCCGCGGGCGCGCACCTCGCGCTGCTCGGCCCGACGGTCATGCGCACGTCGACCGCCGGGACTGTCGCCGCTGCAGTGATCCTCGCCGCCACCCCGCGCTGGTCCTGAACCGCCGACTCCGGGAGGGGGCGCCGTGAGCCGCGACGCGCATGCGGCGGCGCCCGTCCCGGCGGTGGCAGGATGAGCCCATGAGCGATGCCTGCCTGTTCTGCAAGATCGTCGCCCGCGAGATCCCGGCCACGATCGTCGAGGAGACCGACACGACCCTGGCGTTCCGCGACATCACGCCGGTGTCGCCCGACGCACGTGCTGGTCATCCCGAAGCGCCACGTCGCCACCCTGGACGAGGCCGTCGCGGTCGACCCGGCGATCGCCGCCGACGTGATCACCCGCTGCGTCCACGTGGCGCAGCTCGAGGGGCTGTCCGGCGGGTACCGGGTGGTCGTCAACAACGGCCGTCTCGGCGGCCAGCAGGTCGGCCACCTGCACGCGCACGTCCTCGGCGGACGCGCGCACTCGTGGCCGCCGGGCTGATCGGGACTTACCCTTGGGGGGTCATGACTGAGACCACCACTGCGCTCCGAGCGCATCCAGCACACCGTCATCGTCCCCGCGAGCCTCGACATGGTCGCCGTCGTCGGGGTCGGCGACGAGGTCCTGCGCGCCATCGAGGCCGAGTTCCCCACCATGGACATCCACGTCCGCGGCAACCAGATCACGCTCACCGGCGGGTCGGCCGAGCTGCACCTGGTCGAGCGGCTCGTCGACGAGATCGTCTCGATCGTGCGCACCGGCCAGGGGATGAGCCCCGATGCGGTCCGGCGGGCGCTGTCGATGCTGCGCGCCGAGCCCGAGAGCCGGCCGGTGGACGTCCTGACGGCCAACATCCTGTCCAACCGCGGGCGCACGATCCGGCCCAAGACGCTGAACCAGAAGCGCTACGTCGACGCGATCGACCAGCACACGATCGTGTTCGGCATCGGCCCGGCCGGCACCGGCAAGACCTACCTCGCGGTGGCCAAGGCCGTGCAGGCGCTGCAGGCCAAGAAGGTCAACCGGATCGTCCTGACCCGGCCGGCGGTCGAGGCCGGCGAGCGGCTGGGCTACCTGCCCGGCACGCTCTCGGAGAAGATCGACCCCTACCTGCGCCCGCTGTACGACGCCCTGCGCGACATGCTCGACCCGGACTCGATCCCGCGGCTGCTGACCTCGGGGGTGATCGAGGTCGCCCCGCTGGCCTACATGCGCGGGCGCACCCTCAACGACGCGTTCGTGATCCTCGACGAGGCGCAGAACACCTCGCCGGACCAGATGAAGATGTTCCTGACGCGCCTCGGGTTCGGCTCCACGATGGTCGTCACCGGCGACATCACGCAGGTGGACCTCCCCGGGGGCACCGACTCCGGGCTGAAGGTCGTCCAGGGGATCCTCGACGGTGTCCGCGACGTGTCCTTCTGCTACCTCAACGCCCACGACGTGGTCCGGCACAGCCTGGTGACCGACATCGTCCAGGCCTACGGTCGCTACGACGAGGAGCAGGCCCGCAGCGACCGCACGGATCGGCCGGTCCGGCCGGTCAGGCGGCGCTGATGGCCGAGGTCGAGGTCGACAACCGCAGCGGTATCGCGGTCGACCCCGCGCCGCTGGTCGCCCAGGCAGGCTTCATGGTCGAGCGCCTGGGCCTGCACCCCGAGGTGGAGCTGTCGATCTCGCTGGTGGACCCCGAGGAGATGACCGAGCTGCACGTGCGCTGGATGGACCTGCCGGGTCCGACCGACGTCCTGAGCTTCCCGATGGACGAGCTGCGCGTGCCGGAGCCCGGCGAGAGCCCCGAGCCGGGCATGCTCGGCGACGTGGTGATCTGCCCCCAGGTGGCTGCCGAGCAGGGCGAGGCGGCCGGCCACGGGCTGCCCGGTGAGCTCGAGCTGCTCCTGACCCATGGGATCCTGCACCTGCTCGGCCACGACCATGCCGAGCCCGAGGAGCATGCGGTGATGTTCGGCCTCCAGGACGAGCTGCTGGCCGCATGGCGGGGGCGGGGCTGACGGCATGGCGGCAGACCGACTGGGTGATGCTGGTCCTGGCGATCCTGTTCGTCGTCACGGCCGCGTTCCTCGTGGCGGCCGAGACCGCGATCGGGCGCGTGTCCCGCTCGCGCGTCGAGGAGATGGCCCGCGAGAAGCCGGGCAAGGCCACCGACCGCCTGCGCCTGATCGTCGAGGACCGCGCGCGCTACGTGAACGTCATGCTGTTCCTGCACTCGGCCTTCGCTGTGGCGGCCACCGCGCTGGTCACCTACCTCTGCGTCGAGGTGGGCACGTGGGGCCCGCTGGCCGGGCTGTTCCTCGCGCTGCTGATCATGACCGGGGTCATGTTCATCGCCCTCGGCGTCGCCCCGCGCACCCTGGGCCGCCAGCACGCCGACCGGATCGCCCTGCGCTGGGGCAAGTTCGCGCGCGGCGCGGCCGCGGTGCTCGGGCCGTTCGTCTCGCTGCTGATCCTGATCGGCAACGCCCTGACCCCGGGCAAGGGCTACCGCGAGGGGCCGTTCGCCAGCCAGGCCGAGCTGCGCGAGCTCGTCGACCAGGCCGAGGCCGACCAGGTGATCGAGGACGACGAGGCGGCGATGCTGCACTCGGTGTTCGAGCTCGGCGACACGATCGTCCGCGAGGTCATGGTCCCGCGCACCGAGATGGTCTGGATCGAGCGGCACAAGACGCTGCGCCAGGCCCTGTCGCTGGCGCTGCGCTCCGGGTACTCACGCATCCCGGTGATCGGCGACGGGCCCGACGACGTCGTGGGCGTCTTCTACCTCAAGGACGTCGTCAACCGCGTGTTCGAGCACCGCGAGTCGGAGGCCACCGAGCGGATCGACTCGCGCATGCGCCCGGCGGTGTTCGTCCCGGACTCCAAGCTCGTCGACGACCTGCTGCGCGACCTGCAGTCCCAGCGCGTCCACATGGCGATCGCCGTCGACGAGTACGGCGGCACCGCCGGACTGGTGACGATCGAGGACGTCCTGGAGGAGATCGTCGGCGAGATCACCGACGAGTACGACCAGGAGCCGCCCGAGATCGAGAAGCTCGCAGGCGGCGGCTACCGCCTCAGCGCCCGGCTGCACGTGGAGGACGCCGGTGAGCTGCTGGGCTTCGACATCGACTCCGACTCCGAGGGCGTGGACACCGTCGCGGGGCTGATCGCCAAGCGACTGGGCAAGGTCGCCCTGCCCGGGTCATCGATCACGACCGAGGGCTGGGTGCTGACCGCCGAGCAGGCCGCCGGCCGGCGCAACCGGATCACCACGGTCCTGGCCGAGCCGCTCGCGCCATCGCCCTCCGAGGGGCATCACGAGCATCCGTCCGTGAAGTCGGGTGCCGCAGGGGCCTCGGCCGGCGCCATGAACTCCTCGGGGGACGGGTCCGCATGACCGAGCACCGCAGCGGCTTCGTCGCCATCGTCGGGCGGCCCAACGCCGGCAAGTCCACGCTCACCAACGCCCTCGTGGGCCAGAAGGTGGCCATCACCTCGAGCAAGCCGCAGACCACCCGTCGGGTCATCCGCGGGATGATCCACCTGCCCGACGCCCAGGTCGTGCTGGTCGACACCCCCGGGATCCACCGCCCGCGCAACGCCCTGGGGGAGCGGCTCAACGCGCTCGTCGAGCAGCAGTGGGCCGAGGTGGATGCGATCGCCCTGTGCCTGCCGGCCGACGAGGAGATCGGGCCCGGTGACCGCCGGATCGCCCACCGGTTGGCCGGCGCCACCCGGGGCGGCACGCGCACCCCCGTGATCGCGCTGGTCACGAAGACCGACCGGATCTCGCGACCCAACCTGGCGGCCAAGCTCACCGCGGTGATGGAGCTCGGCACCGCGACGAGCCTCGAGTGGGCGGCGGTCGTGCCGGTCTCGGCCCAGGCCGGCGACCAGCTCGACGACGTCATCGCGGAGTTCATCGCGGCCCTGCCCGTGGGCCCGGCGCTCTACCCCGACGGGGAGCTCACCGACGAGCCGGAGATCATCATGGTCGCCGAGCTGATCCGCGAGGCTGCGCTGGAGGGGGTCAGCGACGAGCTGCCGCACTCGATCGCCGTGGTCGTCGAGGAGATGGCCATGCGCGAGGACCGGCACCCGGACCGTCCCCTGCTGGACATCCACGCCAACCTGTTCGTCGAGCGCTCGTCGCAGAAGGCCATCGTGATCGGGGCCAAGGGCGCCCGGCTGCGCGATGTGGGCACCCGCTCGCGGGCTGCCATCGAGGCGATGATGGGCACCCCGGTGTACCTCGACCTGCACGTCAAGGTCGCCAAGGAGTGGCAGCGCGACCCCAAGCAGCTGCGACGCCTCGGCTTCTGACGGCACGCGCACCCCCGGGCGCTCGCGCGGGGTCCCGGCGGGTGGCCGGCGCGGGGCGCACAATGGGTCGGTGCCGACCTACCGCGACTCCGGGGTGGTCCTGCGCACGCACAAGCTCGGTGAGGCCGACCGGATCATCACGCTGCTCACGCGCAGCCACGGCCGGGTGCGTGCGGTCGCACGTGGCGTCCGTCGGACGAGTTCGAAGTTCGGTGCCCGGTTGGAGCCGATGGGCCTGGTCGACGCGCAGTTCCACATCGGCCGGTCGCTGGACTCCGTGACGCAGGTCGAGTCGCTGTTCTCCTTCGGGGCCGACCTGTCCTCGGACTATCCCCGGTGGACCGCCGCCCAGGCCATCTGCGAGACCGCTGAGCGCCTCACCCCGGAGGAGCGCGAGCCGGCGCCCGCGCAGTTCCAGCTGCTGGTGGGCGGGTTGCGTGCCCTCTCCCAGCGGGAGCACGCCCCCGGGCTGGTCCTCGACGCGTACCTGGTGCGCTCGCTGGCGATCGCCGGCTGGGCGGCGTCCTTCGATGCCTGCGCGCGCTGCGGCGAGGCCGGGCCGCACCGGGCGTTCAGCCTGCCCGGCGGCGGGGCGCTGTGTGCGGACTGCCGGGTTCCCGGATCAGCCACACCGCGCCCGGCCACGATGGAGCTGCTGGGCGCGCTGCTCTCGGGTGACTGGGAGGTGGCCGACGCCTCCGACGAGCGTGCGCGGCGTGAGGCCTCCGGATTGGTCGCGGCCTACCTGCAGTGGCACCTGGAGCGGCAGCTGAAGTCCCTGCCGCTGGTCGAGCGGACCTGAGCCCCCTTCCGACTGTGCGGCTCAGTGCCGCCGGTGCTGCCATCCGCCGGACTTGCCGCGGGCGGCGCGCAGCGACTCGAAGGCGGCCTTGCGCTCCGCCTCGGTGGCGCCCGTGCGGTTCAGGTGCCAGTCCAGGGCGTGCTCGGCGTAGGAGGCCTTGGCCTCCGGCCGTGCCTGCGTGATCATCAGCAGCGCCTCGCCCGGCTCGTAGCCCTGGTCGAGCAGCACGGCGTAGGCCATCGACGGGCCCCGGGCCTGGCCCAGGGCGCAGTGCGTGAGCAGGACCGTGCCCGGGATCTTCAGGGCCTCACGGGCGAAGCTCACCCCGCTGTCGAACCAGCCCTCCGCGGTCCCTGCTGCCTCGTCCTCGGTGCCTGCCTGGTGGTACTCGACGTCGGGAGCCAGCTGGGCCACGAGCTTCTCGTCGGAGGTCTCCGTGCGGCAGTCCAGGATGTGGGTCAGCCCGTGGCCCTGCAGCTCGTTGAGCACCGTGCCCGGGTCCGCGTCGCCGCTGCGCAGCGATCCCCCCACGTACAGGAAGGGGGTCACCCGGTGCGCGTTCGCCCAGACCGGATGGCCCCGGTCGTCCGGTGTGGCCGGCGTGGCGTCGGCGTCGGCAGGTGCGTCGTCCATCCCCCCAGCATCCCGCGCGCAGCCTGCCACGCGCGCGCCGGCGCGTCGCAGGCGGCAACGTCCCCCCCGTCCGCGGGAGGATCTCGCCCATGGCGGACAACACCGGATCCTGGTGGCGGCGTGGGCGGACCGGCCCCGACGCGCAGGACCCGACGGCACGTCCCCTGCTGGCGCCCGACGCCGCACGTGTCGGGGGCCCGCCCGCCGGCCATCCCCGCCGAGCTGATCCCGAAGCACGTGGCGATCGTCATGGACGGCAACGGCCGTTGGGCCAAGGAGCGCGGCCTGCCCCGGACAGCCGGGCACGAGGCCGGTGAGGGCTCCCTGCTGGACTGCGTCGAGGGAGCCCTCGAGCTGGGGATCGAGTACCTGTCGGCCTACGCGTTCTCGACGGAGAACTGGAAGCGCTCGCCCGACGAGGTGCGCTTCCTGATGGGGTTCAACCGGGACGTGATCCGTCGGCGTCGTGACCAGCTCAACGAGATGGGCGTCCGGGTCCGCTGGGTCGGTCGCCGGCCGAGGCTGTGGGGCAGTGTCATCGCCGAGCTGGAGCGGGCCGAGGAGCTGACCGCCTCGAACTCCGTGATGACGCTTGCCATGTGCGTGAACTACGGCGGGCGGGCCGAGATCGCCGATGCCGCGGCTGCACTCGCGGTTGACGTCCGCGCCGGGCTCGTGCGCCCGGAGGACGTCGACGAGCAGATGCTGGTCCGCTACCTCGACGAGCCGGACATGCCCGACGTGGACCTGTTCATCCGCTCGTCAGGGGAGCAGCGCACCTCGAACTTCCTGCTGTGGCAGTCGGCCTACGCCGAGATGGTGTTCCTCGACACCCTGTGGCCGGACTTCGACCGGCGGGACCTCTGGCGGGCGTGTGAGATCTACGCCGACCGGGACCGCCGGTACGGCGGTGCGGTGCCCAACGAGGCTGCCGCCGCCCGCGAGCGAGTAGGCGCGCCCGGGCGTCGGGCCCGGCCCACCTCCCGATCCGGCCCTGGTCGACGTGCGCCCCGCCAGAGCCTCAGAGCCGACCAGCGAGCTTCAGCACCCCGAGGACGAGCACGCCCACGTCGACGACCAGGCGCAGGATCCGGCTGCCGGTGGCGATCCCCGGCCACGACACCGCTGTGAGCCAGAAGAGGAAGACGGAGATCACGATCAGCAGGATGCCCGACCATGCGGCGCTCAGGGTCAGGCCGAAGAACAGCAGGAGCCCGAGGGCGACCGGGATCAGGAACGCCGGCAGGGCCTGCATGCGCCGGAGGATCGGTCGGCTGAAGTCCTCGAAGCGCTCGCGCAGGCTCGGCCGCGATCCCGGGGCGGCCGCGGTCCGCGACGTCCTCGGCTGCGCCGTCGGGGGTGTGAGGGGTCGGGATCCTTCAGGGCGATGAACCCGCTTCTTGGCCATGGCCACGATTCTCGCCGATCGACTCCCGATCGTGCAGGTAGGGTTGGACGCCAGACTCACCGGCGTGCGCCCATGGCGCGCTGCCGACCCCTGCCGAGAAGCTCGAGGACCCTGGAGATCCGATGGCCAAGCCGACCAAGCCCGATGCCCGCGTGGAATCCGTGGTGAACCTGAGCAAGCGCCGCGGGTTCGTCTACCCCTGTTCGGAGATCTACGGCGGCACGCGTTCTGCCTGGGACTACGGCCCCCTGGGCGTGGAGCTCAAGGAGAACATCCGTCGGCAGTGGTGGCAGTCGGTCGTGCGGGGCCGCGACGACGTCGTGGGGCTGGACTCGTCGGTGATCCTCGCCCCGCAGGTCTGGGAGGCCTCCGGGCACGTCAACGCGTTCGTCGATCCGCTGACCGAGTGCAAGCAGTGCCACAAGCGCTGGCGCGCGGACAACCTGCTCGACTCGTTCGAGGAGAAGCACGGCCGCCCGGCGACCGGTCTCGAGGAGATCGTGTGCACCGCCTGCGGGACCCGGGGGCAGTTCACCGAGCCCCGGGACTTCAACGGCATGCTGCGCACGACGGTCGGACCGGTCGAGGACGCCGGCTCCCTGCACTACCTGCGCCCCGAGACCGCACAGGGCATCTTCGTGAACTACCTCAACGTCGCCAACACCTCGCGCAAGAAGCCACCGTTCGGCATCGGCCAGACGGGCAAGAGCTTCCGCAACGAGATCACCCCGGGCAACTTCATCTTCCGCACCCGCGAGTTCGAGCAGATGGAGATGGAGTTCTTCGTCAAGCCCGGGACGGACGAGGAGTGGCACGAGTACTGGCTGAAGGCGCGCTGGGACTGGTACATCGACCTCGGCCTGAAGCCCGGAGAACCTGCGCTTCTTCGAGCACCCCCAGGAGAAGCTGTCGCACTACTCCAAGCGCACCGTGGACATCGAGTACCGGTTCACGTTCGCCGGCTCGGAGTTCGCCGAGCTCGAGGGCATCGCCAACCGGACCGACTTCGACCTGCGGACCCACTCGGAGAAGTCCGGTGTCGACCTGAGCTTCTTCGACCAGGAGTCCGGCGAGCGCTGGGTGCCGTATGTCATCGAGCCGGCGGCGGGGCTCACGCGCTGCGTGCTGGCGTTCCTGCTCGACGCCTACGACGAGGACGAGGCCCCGAACGCCAAGGGCGGGGTCGACAAGCGCACCGTGCTGCGCCTGGACCCGCGGCTCGCGCCGGTGAAGGTCGCCGTGCTCCCGCTGTCGCGCAATGCCGACCTCTCGCCGGTCGCCCGTGACCTCGCTGCCGAGCTGCGCCGCACGTGGAACGTCGACTTCGACGACGCCGGCGCGATCGGCCGCCGCTACCGGCGCCAGGACGAGATCGGCACGCCGTTCTGCGTCACGGTCGACTTCGACACCCTGGAGGACCAGGCCGTCACCGTGCGCGAGCGCGACTCGATGGCCCAGGAGCGCATCCCGCTGGCGGGCCTGCGCACGTGGCTGAGCGAGCGCCTGCCGGCGTACTGACTTCCGCCAGCCGGGCGCCCGTCCGCGCGCATGAACCGGCGGCTGGAGCTGCGGTCCGGGCCGCGTGCCGACCTGGGCCGGGTGATCCATGCAGGTTCGCGCTCATAGAAGGTCCCGAACCCGAATGGATCACCGGCGAAGGGCGCGGGAACGCCCATGGGGTGGGCGATTCTGCGGAACGTGACGCACGTCTCGCCGAGGGTTACCGGAACATGGCCGGGAGGCGAACGTTGGGTGAACGACCGAACCGCGGGGGTTCCTGGCCGGCTCCGCGCGGGAATACCGTGAAGGACGTGGGCCCATTGGGGACCCGCGCTTCACGTAGGGAACGTCCATGGCGATCCTCGAACGCACCGCCTCCCCGCCCGACGTCGACACCGACGAGGTCCTGAGCAGGGGCTTCCTTGAGCGGCTGCCCATCATCGGGTTGGCCGTGGTTGCCTGCCTCTCGGTCGGCTACGGGTTCGGGACGCTCATGCAGTTCGACCACGACTGGCGTGACGCACCCCCGGTCCTCTTGACCAGCGTGGAGGGGGTCGCTGTCGACGGCGCACCCCTGGATCAGGTCGTCGTCGACATCCTGGCCGCCAACAACGTCACGGTGTCGGGCGTGCATTGCGCCGAGAGCGCTCGGTCGGACTTGAACGCCGAGGACCAGATGTGCCTGGCGAGGGGCAAGTCCGGGATGGTCTCCGTCGTTGCGACCGGGTCCGGGAGCTTGGTCCACCTCGACGTGTACGGCACCGCCTGAGGTCGCCCGGATCACGCGCACGTGCGCACCCGGGGCACGGGTGTCCCCGCGTGCCCGACAATTGAGGCATGCCCGTACCCCTCCCGCTGATCGGCGGCCGTCCGGTTGACCCGCCGGTCGTGCTCGCGCCGATGGCCGGGATCACCAACCGGGCGTTCCGGCGGCTGTGCCGGGAGTCCGGCGCGGGCATCTACGTCTCGGAGATGATCACCTCGCGCGCGCTGCTCGAGCGCAACGACGAGACGATGGCCCTGATCCGCTTCGACGCCGATGAGGCGCCCCGGTCGCTGCAGCTCTACGGCGTGGACCCGGTGATCATCGCCGCCGCGGTGCGCATGGTGGTCACCGAGGACCTCGCCGACCACGTGGACCTCAACTTCGGCTGCCCGGTGCCCAAGGTCACGCGCAAGGGCGGCGGCTCGGCGCTGCCGTGGAAGCGCGACCTGTTCCGCGAGGTCGTCGCCGGTGCTGTGGCGGCGGCGGACGGCCGGGTGCCGGTGACCGTCAAGATGCGCAAGGGCATCGACGACGACCACCTGACCTACCTCGAGGCGGGGCGCGCTGCGGCCGAGGAGGGCGCCGCGTGGGTGGCGCTGCATGGGCGCACCGCCGAGCAGATGTACGGCGGCCAGGCCGACTGGTCGGCGATCGCCCGGCTCGTCGAGGAGCTCGCGCCGCTCGGGGTGCCGGTCCTGGGCAACGGCGACATCTGGGGCGCCGACGACGCGCTGCGGATGGTCGCGCAGACCGGGTGCGCGGGCGTGGTGGTCGGCCGTGGCTGCCTGGGCCGTCCCTGGCTGTTCGGCCAGCTTGCCGCGGGGTTCGCCGGCACACCTCCGCCCCCGGAGCCGACGTCCGGTGAGGTGCTTGCCGTGCTGCGGCGGCACGCCGTGCTGCTCGGCGCCATGTACGACGACGAGCTCAAGGGCTGCCGCGACATCCGCAAGCACATGGCCTGGTACCTCAAGGGGTTCCGGGTCGCCCAGCCGATCCGGGCGGCGCTGGGCACGGTCGGGACGCTCGCGGAGCTCGACGACCTGCTCGCCGGGATCGATCCGGACCAGCCGTACCCGAGCGTGGTCGCGGCCGGTCCCCGTGGGCGCACCTCCGGGCAGCGTCGCGTGGCCCTGCCCGACGGGTGGCTCGACTCCTGCGAGCTGGCCACCGGCGAGGACCTCTCGGCCGCCGAGATCGGCGTCAGCGGCGGGTAGCCGCCACAATCGGTCCGTGGCCCTCGACACACCCCTGGACGTGCGCTCCCTGGTGGTCTACCAGGTGTTCCCGCGCAACCACGGGCCGAACGGTCGTCTGGCCGACGTCACCGCCGACATCCCGCGGATCGCCGCTCTGGGCGTCGACGTGCTCTACCTGATGCCGATCCACCCGATCGGGGAGGTCGGCCGCAAGGGCGCATTGGGCAGCCCGTACGCCATCCGCGACTACCGCGCGATCAACCCGGAGCTCGGGACGGAGGCTGACTTCGACGCGCTCGTGGCTGCCGCGCACGAGGCGGGGCTCACGGTCATGATCGACGTGGTGTTCAACCACACCTCGCCCGACAGCGTCCTGGTCGAGGAGCATCCGGAGTTCTTCCACCAGGACGACGACGGCCGGCCGGTCACGACCGTGCCGGCGTGGACCGACATCATCGACCTGAAGCACCCCAACCTCGACCTCACCCGGTACCTGATCGACACCCTCGCCCTGTGGGCCCGCCGCGGCGTGGACGGGTTCCGCTGCGACGTCGCCTCGCTGGTCCCCGTCGACTTCTGGATGCAGGCCCGCGCCGAGCTCGCCGGCGTGCGCCCGGGCCTGATCTGGCTGGCCGAGTCCCCGCACCCCACATGGGTGGCGCACCGTCGGGCGCACGGGATGCCGACATGGTCGGACGCCGAGATGTTCGCCGCCTTCGACATCGAGTACTCCCACGACCTGTGGTCGATCTGGCAGGCCGTCGTCACGGGCCGCGAGCCGGTGGGGCGCTACCTGGAGATGCTGCGCTGGCAGGACGCGACCCTGCCTGCGAACTACGCCAAGCTCCGCTTCGTCGAGAACCACGACCAGTTCCGGATCATGCGCTTCGCCCCCACGCAGGCACGCGCGCGGGCGTGGACCGCGCTGATGGCATTCAGCCGGGGACCGTTCATGATCTACGCCGGCCAGGAGTCGGCGGCCCGGGCGTGGCCCTCGCTCTTCGAACGGGCGCCCGTGGAGTGGGGCGACTACGCGCTGACCGAGTTCCTGCGCACGCTCACCGCCTGCACGAAGCACGAGGCGATGCGACTCGGGGACTTCTGGTTGCTCGACGACGAGCCGCTGGTCCAGGCGGCGTGGGCGAACCCGGCGGGGGACCACCTGGCGCCGGTCGGCGCCCTGGGGCTGTACGGGGTCTTCAACGTGGGCGGCCACCGGGGACGGGCCCACGTGCAGCTGCCCGACGGTCGCTACGACGACCTGGTCTCAGGCGAGCGCCTCGAGGTGCGCAAGGGGCGGCTGACCATGCCCGGACCGGCCGTGATCCTCGAGTTCGCCGAGCCGTTCGGGGCCAGGCTGTGGCGCAGCTCCCTGCTCGACGTGTTCCTCCAGGTGGAGGCCGAGGACGCCTGACCGCCGCGACCCGCCGGCCGCCTGGGGTGCCCTTCCCCGCACTTCCCGCGCCCCACCGGGGTCCCGTCAGCGGCGCGGGTCGATCACGTCGGCGACGAACTGGACCAGCGCGCCGAGTCGGGCCTGGATGCCCTCCGAGGCGGGCCGGGCGACCCACGCAGCTGAGATCGCGGGCAGCTGCCCCGCGACCACCGGCTCCGAGGCGAGCAGCAGCTCCCCGTGCGGCAGGTCGATCGCGGCACCGGACAGGTTCAGCAGGACGCGCACGGTGCCCTCCGCGCCGACCATGTCGAAGGCGATCAGGTCGGCCGCCTCGTCCGGCGAGGACACCCAGCGCAGCTCGCCGCGACCCAGGGCGGGGCTCGTGCGGCGCAGGGCCAGGGCGCTTCGGTACAGGCTGAGCATCGAGTCACCGCTCGCCCGCTGCGAGGCCACGGACAGCGCGGCCCAGTCCTTCGGGATGGGCAGCCATGGCTTCGCCCGGGACCTGGTGAAGCCGAGGTTCGCCCCCGTCGTCCACGGCATCGGCACCCGGCACCCGTCGCGACCGCGGACGGTGTGGCCGCTGCGCTCCCAGATCGGGTCCTGCAGGACCTCCACCGGCAGGTCGTCGACGTTGGGCAGGCCCAGCTCCTGGCCGTTGTAGATGTAGGCCGCGCCCGGCAGGGCGAGCAGGATCAGGGCCAGCGCCCGCGCCCGGCGGGTGCCCAGCTCGACGTCGACCTCCTGGAACACCCCGGAGGCCATCGTCCCCGGCACGTACGCCCCGGTGAGCACGGCGTTCTGGCCCAGCCGGGACACCGAGCGCGGGGTGTCGTGGTTGTCGGTCACCCACGTCGTCGGCGCACCGACCCCGGCGTTGGCGGCCAGCGAGGAGTCGATCGCCGCGCGCAGCCCGGGGCCGTCGAACCCGGCGTGCACGAACCGGAAGTTGAACGCCAGGTGCATCTCATCGGGCCGGATGAACAGGGCGACGATGTCGTCCTCGGCGCCCGTCTCGATCACGGCCATGCGGTCGCCGGGGTAGGCATCCATCGCCCGGCGGAACTCCCGGTAGACGTCGTGCACCGGGCTGTCCTCGCCCTTCGGGATGATCGGCTCGCCGGTTGCCGTGTCGGGGAAGGTGTCGTCCTTGATCAGCGCGTCGGAGACGTCGATCCGGAATCCGTCGGCGCCCCGGTCCATCCAGAACCGCAGGACGCTGACGAACTCCTCGACCACCTCGGGGTTGCGCCAGTTCAGGTCCGGCTGCTCGGCGGCGAACAGGTGGTAGTACCACTGCCCCGGTGACCCGTCCGGCTCCTCGACACGGGTCGAGGACGGGCCGCCGAAGACCGACCTCCAGTTGGTGGGTGGCTCGACGCCGCTGGTCCCGGGCCGTCGCGGAACAGGTAGCGGTCACGCTCCGGGCGAGCGGCGCCCGGCGACCAGCGTGGCCTGGAACCACGCGTGCTGGTCGGAGGTGTGGTTGGGCACGAAGTCCAGCGTGACCTTGATGCCGTAGTCGAGGGCGTGGCGACGAGCTCGTCCATGTCGGCCAGTGACCCGAAGAGGTCATCGATGTCGCGGAGCGCTGATGTCGTAGCCGTGGTCGACCTGGGTGGCGAAGCACGGGCCGAGCCACAGGGCGTCGATGCCGAGCCGGCGAGAAGACCCCATGCGGCGGCGACGCCGGCCAGGTTGGCCCATCCCGTCGCCGTCGCTGTTGCGAACGAGCGTGGTAGAGCGGGGAGACCATGGCGTCGCGCCACGACTGAGCCACGAACCGAGGCCAGGGAGCGGACAAGCGGACCGGCGCGCTCCGGTCGCATGCGCGCGATCGGCACGTGAGGCGAGCCGTCGTGTGCCGGACGG
>CAWEVG010000009.1:0-83592 GCA_963812395.1 uncultured Actinomycetes bacterium | reverse complement strand
TGCGCGGGCGGGTCGGCCGCGGCCGCGAGCGGGCCTACGCGTACTTCCTGTACCCGCCGGAGAAGCCGCTGACCCAGACCGCCCACGACCGGCTGGCCACGATCGCCGCGCACACCGACCTCGGTGCGGGCATGGCTGTCGCGATGAAGGACCTGGAGATCCGCGGCGCGGGCAACATGCTCGGCGGCGAGCAGTCCGGCCACATCGCCGACGTCGGGTTCGACCTGTACATCCGGCTGGTGGGGGAGGCCCTCGCCGAGTACCGCGGCGACGCCGGCGCAGACCTGGCCGACGTCAAGGTCGAGCTGCCGGTCGACGCCCACATCCCGCACGACTACGTCAGCGGCGAGCGGTTGCGCCTCGAGGCCTACCGCCGGATCGCGGCCGCCACCGACGTGGCCTCGATCGACGAGGTCGTCGCCGAGCTCCGCGACCGCTACGGCCCCCTCCCCGAGCCCGTCGAGCGCCTGATGGACGTGGCCCGGCTGCGTGGCCTTGCCCGCTCGGCAGGCGTCAGCGAGATCGTGCTGGCCGGCCACTACGTGCGCTTCGGCGGCGTCGACCTCCCCGAGTCGCGCACCCTGCGCCTGCTGCGGCTCTACCCGGGCACCCAGATCAAGCCGGTCACGCGGACCGTCCTGGTGCCACGCCCGAAGCCGGCCACCGTGGGCGCTGCACCCGTGATCGACGCGGCCCTCGTAGCATGGGCCCGTGAGGTGATCGGCTCGGTCATCCTGGAACCGATCGGAGGCACGTGATGCGTAGGACTGCCATCGCCCTGAGTTGCGGCGTGATGGTGCTCGCCGGCTGCAGCACCAACGGCTCGGCGCAGTCCGTGGCGGTCGACTCCGGCCAGGCGGCGGTGTCCCAGGACTTCCGCATCGCCCAGTCAGAGGTCGCCGCCGACGTCTCGCAGGTCCTCTCCGACCAGGGCCAGCCCCCCGGCGAGCCCCCGGCGGGGTTGGCCACTGCGACCACGCAACGGCTGGTCCAGAACAGGCTGATCGAGAGCTACGCGGCGCTCAACGGCCTCGAGCTGACTCGCACCCAGGTGGAACAGGGCCTGGAGCAGTTGGCCACCGACAACGGGGGCCAGGAGGCCCTGGAGAACCTCGCCCTGCAGTCCGGCATCCCGAAGGCGGCCCTGGAGGACTTCGTGCGCACGCAACCTCCTGGTCACCGCGATCGGCGAGAAGCTCAACCCGTCCGGTGATGCGCAGGCCAAGGGGGATGCGACGCGCGTGGCGCTCACGGAGTACTCCGCCGCCATCGACCTCGAGGTGGCCCCGCGGTACGGCACGTGGGACGACGCCCAGCTGTCGATCATCCCCGGATCGCCGGTCACGACGCCGTCCGTCGCGGAGCAGGCCACGCAGTAGATGGGCCAGCCCACCGGGGAGCCGCTGTCCCGCGACGTCCCCACACCGAGCGGCGACCCGCTCATCGAGCTCATCGCCGTCATGGACCGGCTGCGCTCCCCGGGCGGGTGCCCGTGGGACGCCGAGCAGACCCACCAGTCGCTGGTCTCGTACCTGACCGAGGAGGCCCACGAGGCGGTCGAGGCCATCGAGACCGGCGACCGCGCCGCGATGCGCGAGGAGCTCGGCGACGTCCTGCTGCAGGTGATGTTCCACTCCCGGATCGCCCAGGAGCATGAGTCGGACCCATGGTCGATCGACGACGTGGCGGCCGGGATCTCCGCGAAGCTGGTCGCCCGCCACCCGCACGTGTTCGGCGACGAGTCGGTCGACTCCGCGGCCCACGTGGAGTCCGTGTGGCTGGCCCGCAAGACGGCCGAGAAGTCCCGCGACTCGGTCCTGGACGGGATCCCGACCGGCCTTCCCGCGCTGCTGCTCGCAGCCAAGATGCACTACCGGGTGACCCACGGCGGGGTGCAGCTGCCGCCGGTCGATCCGGGCACGCAGGCGCTGGCCGCACAGGCCCTCGACGAGGTCGGGACCGACGGGGTCGGGCAGCTGCTGCTCGCCCTGGCCACTGAGGCGCTCGACCGTGGTGTCGACCCGGAGTCCGCGCTCAGGGGGGCCCTGCGCAGCTACGCCGAGCGGGTCCGTGCGGTGGAGTCCGGCCCGGCGTGAGCGAGCCCCGTCGCACCTTCGCTCAACAGGAGCCCCACGTCCGGAGTCGGTAGTGTGGCGGCAGTGCGAGCGCCTCGGGCGTCCGCCGCCTGACAACAACCTGATGGGAGCATCCTGTGGCAAGTATCGATGTCGTGATCGCGCGCGAGATCCTCGATTCACGCGGCAACCCGACCGTCGAGGTCGAGGTGGCACTGGAGGACGGTGCCACCGGGCGCGCCGCTGTCCCCTCCGGTGCCTCGACCGGCGCCTTCGAGGCGTGCGAGCTCCGTGATGAGGACAAGGGCCGCTACCTCGGCAAGGGCGTCACGAAGGCCGTGGCCAACGTCGAGGACGAGATCGCTCCCGCGATCCTGGGCTTCGACGCCTCCGAGCAGCGCCTGATCGACCAGACGATGATCGACCTCGACGGCACCGCCAACAAGGAGCGCCTCGGCGCCAACGCGATCCTGGGCGTCTCCCTGGCCGTGGCCAAGGCCGCTGCGGAGTCCGCTGGCCTGCCGCTGTTCCGCTACCTCGGTGGCCCGAACGCCTACCTGCTGCCCGTGCCGATGATGAACATCATCAACGGTGGCTCGCACGCCGACTCCTCGGTCGACATGCAGGAGTTCATGATCGCCCCGATCGGCGCCGAGACGTTCGCCGAGGCGCTGCGCAAGGGTGCTGAGGTCTACCACGCGCTCAAGGGCGTGCTGAAGTCCAAGGGCTACGCGACCGGCCTCGGCGACGAGGGCGGCTTCGCCCCGAACCTGCCCAGCAACCGTGCCGCGCTCGAGCTCATCGTCGAGGCCATCGAGAAGGCCGGCTTCAAGCCCGGCACCGACATCGCCCTGGCGATGGACGTGGCCGCCTCGGAGTTCCACGGCCGGGCGCTCAAGGGCTCCGGCGAGGTCAAGCCCGAGGAGTACTTCGTCGAGGGCGTGGCCAAGAGCACCGACCAGATGATCGAGTACTACTCCGGGCTGGTCCGCGACTTCCCGATCGTCTCGATCGAGGACCCCCTCGGCGAGGACGAGTGGGCCGACTGGACCGCCATCACCGCCGAGCTGGGCGCCAAGGTGCAGATCGTGGGCGACGACCACTACGTCACCAACACGAGCCGCATCATGCGGGGCATCGAGGAGAAGACCGCCAACGCGCTGCTGGTCAAGGTCAACCAGATCGGCTCGCTGACCGAGACGGCCGAGGCTGTCGAGGCTGCCCACCGGGCCGGCTTCAAGACGATGATGAGCCACCGCTCGGGCGAGACCGAGGACTCGACGATCGCCGACCTGGCCGTCGCGTTCAACTGCGGCCAGATCAAGTCCGGCGCGCCGGCGCGCTCCGACCGCGTCGCGAAGTACAACCAGCTGCTGCGCATCGAGGACGAGCTCGACGACGCGGCACGCTACGCGGGCGCCTCGGCGTTCCCGAGGTTCACCGCCTGACCGTGGGAGGATGGGCGGCATGTCAGCCGGCCGCCCATCCCCCGCTCCACGGGTCCGGCGACCCGACATCCGACGCCCAGTGCTCTCCGCCCGCGCGGGGGCCGCACTGGGCGTCGTCGTCGTCCTGATCACGATCCTGGCCATCCCGTTCCGGGAGTGGATCACCCAGGGCGCCCGGATCTCCGAGCTCGAGTCGCAGGTCGCCTGGCACACGCAGCGGGTCACGGACCTGCAGGCTGCCCACGCGCGCTGGAAGGACGAGGCCTACATCGAGGCCCAGGCCCGCTCCCGGCTGCACTTCGTGCGTCCCGGCGAGGTCGGCTACGTGGTCCTGACCGAGGAGAAGGCCGCGTCCTCGGAGACGACCCAGACCCGGCCGATGGCCGACGTCCCTCAGGGCGGCCCGTGGTGGAGCGCGGTCTGGACCACCGTGGAGCAGGCCGCCGACCCGGCGAAGAAGAGCCCGCCTCCGGCCCCGGCCCCCGCCCAGCCGGCGGAGAGCTACGGCCGGTGACGGCTGCGCACTCCGGCAGCCCGGCGCAGCCCGTCAGCCAGGAGGACCTCGACGCGGTCACCGCGCAGCTCGGGCGTCCGGTCCGTGCGGTGCGGGCGGTGGCGCACCGCTGCGCCTGCGGACAGCCCGACGTGCTGCAGACCGAGCCACAGCTGCCCGATGGCACCCCGTTCCCGACCCTGTACTACCTGACCTGCCCACGGGTCACCAGCGCCATCGGCACGCTCGAGGCCGACGGGGTCATGCGCGAGATGGCCGACCGGCTTGCCACCGACCCCGACCTGGCCGCCTCATACCGCGCAGCTCACGAGAGCTACCTGGCCGAGCGTGAGCAGCTCGGGCACGTGGAGCACATCGCAGGGATCAGCGCGGGTGGGATGCCCGACCGGGTCAAGTGCCTGCACGTGCTGGTCGCCCACTCGCTGGCGGCCGGACCGGGCGTGAATCCCCTGGGCGACGAGGCGCTGGCGATCCTGGCCGAGCGGGGCATCACGCCGGGCACAGCCTGGGGCGGCACGCCCGGTGGGTGCGCCCCGGGCACGCCATGAGCACCTACCGCGCGGCGGCGATCGACTGCGGCACGAACTCGATCCGGCTGCTGATCGCCGACGTCGACCTCGCGGCCGGCACGGCCACGGACGTCGTGCGCGAGATGGTCGTGGTCCGCCTCGGTGAGGGCGTGGACGCAACCGGGACGTTCGCGCCGGCGGCCCTCGAGCGGACGTTCGCCGCCTGTGCGGACTACTCCGACCGGCTGCGTGCTGCCGGGAGCCCGCCGCTGCGGTTCGTCGCGACGTCGGCCTCGCGGGACGTGTCCAACCGTGCGGAGTTCATCGCCGGGGTCGCGGGGATCCTCGGGGTGGAGCCCGAGGTGATCAGCGGGGAGGAGGAGGGCGCCCTGTCGTTCGCCGGCGCCACCACGGGCATCCCGGCCGACGCGCAGGCGCCCTTCCTGGTCGTCGACATCGGTGGGGGGTCCACGGAGTTCGTCCTCGGGTCCGGGCACCCGACCCACCGGACCAGCGTGGACATCGGCTGCGTGCGGATGACCGAGCGTCACCTGGCCGCCGACCCGCCCACGCGGGCGCAGGTCACGGCGGCGACCGCGGACATCGACGCCGCGATCGCACGGGCCGCCGCGGTCGTCCCGTTCGGGCAGGCTGCCACGCTCGTCGGGCTCGCCGGGTCGGTGACCACCGTCGCGGCCCTGGCCCTGGGCCTGCCGGAGTACGACGCGTCGGTCATCCACCACAGCCGGATCCCCGCCGCCGATGTCCGGCGGGTCAGCGACGAGCTGCTGGAGATGACCCGCGCGCAGCGTGCAGCACTGGCGGTCATGCACCCGGGGCGGGTGGACGTGATCGGCGCCGGGGCCCTCGTGCTGCGCCGGATCATGGACGCGACCGGGTCGGCCGAGGTGCTGGTCAGCGAGCACGACATCCTCGACGGCGTCGCGTGGTCAGTCGCGGCCAAGCAGGCGGCCGAGGCGGTAGCGCAGGACGATCCAGTCGCCGCTGCCGATCCAGTCGCCGAGGACTGAGGCCAGCGGCCCGGGCAGCACCAGCGCCAGGGCCCACATCCAGGGCAGTCCGAGCGCCACGAGGACCCCGGCAGCAACCACCATGACGGCGGCAGTGAGCCATCGACTGGCCTTCTTCCGGGTCTGGAACAGGATCTGGTCGCGCCCCGCGGACAGCAGGTTGAGCACGAACGTCGGGACGAAGATGCAGGCGAAGACGATCACGGGGTCCATTCGCGCCCTCCTCGCACCCGTAGGCTGTGCGCATGCCAAGCCTTGCCGTCACCGTCATCGGCCGGGATCGCCCGGGGATCATCGCCGAGGTTACCGGCGTCCTGGCCGACCTGGGGGGGAATCTCGAGGACTCCTCGATGACCCTGCTGCGCGGGCACTTCACCTGGACCCTGATCGTCGACCTCGGCGCCACCGCCGAGGACCTGGCCGCACGGCTGGCCCATCTCGGCGCGGACGGACTGGTCGTGTCGGTGCTGCCGGTCGGCCCGGAGGAGGCTGCGACGGGTGAGGCGGGCTACGTGCTCAGCGTCCACGGCGCCGACCGCCCCGGCATCGTCGCGGGGGTGACCGCGACACTGGCCAAGCACGGCGGGAACATCACCGACCTGTCCACGCGCCTGGGCCACGGCGGGATGTACCTGCTGGTCGCCGAGGTCAGCCTGCCGCCGGGCGTCGACGTGGTCGCCCTCGGCGCCCAGCTGTCCGAGGCCGGCCGGAACCTGGGCGTCGGGGTCTCGCTGCGCCCCGCCGACTCCGACGTCCTGTAGCCCGCCATGGACGACGTGCACGCCCTGAGGCTGCCCCTGCCCGAGCTGCCCGCGGGGCGGGTCCTGCCTGTGGTGGTCGCCCCGCACCCGGCGCTGGACACCCGCTGCGCTGAGGTGGACCCCACCGACCCCGAGGTCGTCCAGCTCGCCGCCGACCTGGTCGCGACCATGCGCGTGTCGCCCGGGTGCGTGGGCCTGGCCGCCAACCAGGTCGGCGTCGGGTGGCGGATGTTCAGCCTCGACGTGTCCCGGCACCCCAAGGCCCGCACGACCCACGGCACGTTCGTGCTCGTCAACCCGACCGTGGTGGCTGCCACGCGCAACGAGAAGGGGCGTGAGGGGTGCATGTCGGTGCCGGACTTCACCGGCGACGTGCGGCGGGCCACCCGGATGACCGTGACGGGCGCCCTGCCGGGCTCCGGGGAGCAGGTCACCCTGACGACGGACGCCTTCGAGGCCCGCGCCCTGCAGCACGAGATCGACCACCTCGATGGGTTGCTCTTCATCGACCGGGTCGCCGGGGCGCACGCGATCCACGCCCGCACGACGTACCTTTGAGCCGGTAGGGCCTTCGGGCCCGGCCCCCGTAGCCCAATTGGCAGAGGCAGGCGGCTTAAAACCGCCCGAGTGTGGGTTCGAGTCCCACCGGGGGCACACGCACGCGCGACACGGGGCGCACGACACGCGCACCGGGCCACCGCGCGCCGGGCCACCGCCGCGACGCGACGTAGCCCCATCCCACGATCTGCTCCCGTTCCCACGATCTGCTCCCGTTGCGATGGGAGCAGATCGTCAGGGTGGGAGCGGATCCCTTCTCGGAGGGTGTGAGGTGCGCGTCCGCGGGGAAGGAACATGCCGAATCGCGCGTTATGTGGTTCAGTGGATGCATCGCCCAGCACGGGCGATGCTGACTTTTCGACGTGGAGGTCGAACACACACGATGAACAACAAGAACCCCATCTTCAGCCGGCTCGACCAGCAGACGTCGGGCCAGAGCGGCTTCGCCTATGCGGAGGGGGTGCAGGCCTACGGCCAGGCGGGCCAGCAGGCGGGGCAGCCCCCCGTCGGGCAGCCCTACCCGCAGGCGCCCTACGGCCAGGTGCCCGGGCAGGTCCCGCCGCCGGTCCCCATGGGCCCGCCCACCGGGTCGGTCTACGAGCCCATCACCAACAAGATGTCGCTGGATGACGTGATCGTGCGCACCGGGATCTCGATCGCGGTCCTGATCCCGTTCGCGCTCATCGGGTGGAACACCGCCGCGACGCATGCCGTTCCTGTACTTCGGCGCCATGATCCTGGGCCTGGTCCTCGGCCTGGCCAACGCCTTCAAGAAGGTCGTCAGCCCGCCGCTGATCCTGGCCTACGCGGCAGCGCAGGGCGTGTTCCTCGGTGGCATCAGCTACGCCTACGACGTGTGGGCGCAGGGCACCGGCTATGAGGGCCTGGTCTCCCAGGCCGTCATCGGGACGGTCGTGGCCTTCGTCGTGATGCTGGCTCTCTACAAGAGCCGCCTGGTCAAGGTCGACGGCCGGTTCAAGAAGATCATGATGGTCGCGATGGTCTCCTACCTGGCGATCGCCGTGATGTCGTTCGTCTCGTCGTTCTTCGGCGTCGGCGGAGGCTGGGGCTTCTACGGCGTGGGCACGCTCGGGCTGATCCTGTGCGCGTTCGCCGTCGTCCTGGCCGCCTTCAGCCTCATGCTGGACTTCGACTCGATCGAGCGCGGCGTGAAGATGGGCCTGCCGGAGCGGGAGTCGTGGCGGATGGCCTTCGGCCTGCTCGTCACGCTGATCTGGCTCTACCTGGAGATCCTGCGACTGCTGGCGATCATCGCCTCCGGTCGCGACTGACCGAACACGCGCACCGGGCCCTGCAGCATCTCGCTGCGGGGCCCGAGGCGTGTCTCGAACGGGCAGGTGGTCGGCCGGTGGCCCGCTCAGCCGACCGTGCGGCCGAGGAACTCCAGCACGTCGGCCTGCACCTCGTCGCGGTTGGTCTCATTGACCAGCTCGTGGCGCGCGCCCGGGTAGAGCCGCACCTCGACATCGCGCAAGCCAGCGCCCCGCAGCTGGTCGGCCAGCCTGCGCACGCCCTTGCCGTTGCGCCCGACCGGGTCCCTGTCCCCGGCGATGAGCAGGATCGGCAGGTCCTTGGGCGCGACGGCGCCGAATCCCCTGCGGGCCACCTCCTCGCGGCCCCCGATGAAGTCCACCCAGGCCTGGTTGGTCAGCAGGAAGCCGGTGCGCGGGTCGGCGAGGAAGATGTCGACCTCGGCCGTGTCGCGCGAGAGCCAGTCCGAGCCGGTCCTGGTGGGCCGGAACGCCGCGTTGTAGGGGCGGAACGCCAGGGTGTCGAGGAGCGTGCTGCGCCCGCGTGGGCCCCGCCACGCCCGCTCCAGTCTCGCCACCTGCAGGAAGGCCCGATAGGACAGTCCTCCCGGGGCGTCGGACCCGGTGAGGACGACCGCGTCCCAGGGTGAGGGCGACCGCAGTGCCAGCGCGGCCTGGGAGATGAACGATCCCATGCTGTGGGCGAACAGGGCCACAGGGCGGCCGGCACCGTCCTGGCCCTCCCGCCCGAGCTCGGTGCGGACCGCGAGCAGGTCGTCGACGACCCGCGCGAAGCCGTCCCGGTCGGCGAAGTGCCCGAGGTCGTCGTCGTGGCGCGCGGTGCCGCCATGCCCGCGGTGGTCGTGGGCCCACACCGCGTAGCCGGCCCCGACCAGGACCCCGGCCAGGCGCGCGTACCGGCCGGAGTGCTCGGCCATCCCGTGGCTGATCTGGACCACGGCTCGGGGCTCGCCCTGGGGGCGCCAGCGACGGACGTGCACCTCGGCACCGTCAGCCATCGTCAGGTCGAACTCGTCGGCACGCATGGCGGCGACCCTAGTGGGGCGACGACCGCTCGGACCAACCCACAGCGCGAGCGAGGGGCCCCGAACGCGACCATGCCCCGCAGCGGCCGGCTGCAGGGCATGGGGTGGGCGTGCGCCAGTGGCGCACAGGTGTGGGCGGGTCGGTCCTACTGGACCCGGCGGGCGGCCTTGGTCTTGTCCATCTCGTGGATGATGGCGGTCGCGTAGCCGTGCGACAGCTCGTGCTCGTCGCGCAGCCAGTTCACGCGGTCATCGAAACGGGTGAAGGACGGACCGTCCTCGACCACGGCGAACCACTCCTTCATCGGCTTGCCGGTCGCCTCAGGGACGCGCTCGACAAGCATCTGGTGGGTCTCCTCGGAGTGGTGCAGGGTCATGGGCATCTCCTCTTGGCCGGCGTTCTGGTCCTACCGTAACCCTCCCGCAGGGTGCGGTGCCAGCGCACCCTGCGAACCGGGTACCGTGCCGGGGTGAGCCTGCTCGATCCGACCCCGGCGCCAGAGGATCCCGACCGTCTGATCCTCGAGGCCTCGCGGACCTGCGACCGATTGCGGTCGCTGTCCCTGGTCCGCCTCGCGGCCGTGCTCCCCGACGGTCGCAGTCGGGCTCGGGCCGCGTTCGACCTCGCCCAGGAGCTGGCCGACGCGTCCTTCGCGCTGGCGGGGGGACCCGGCCGGACCCTGCCGGAGCTGGCCGACCCGGCGGCGGGTGACGTCCTGGCCGTGTGCGCCCAGGACCTCGCCGAGGAGGTCGCTGGCCGGCGCAGCGATGCCGGCGCCGACGCCTGCCGACGGGCGGTCGAGGGGCTCATCGCCCTGCGCCAGTCCTTGTGAACTGGGGCCTGACCGGTCCGGGCCGATCGCGTCAGGACGGTGAGGCGGTGATCGCGCGGAGCCCGCGCCTCGGCTCCAGGTTGAGGGCCGCCAGGACCGCGGGCAGCAGCGTGGCGCCGATCCGGCGGTAGCCGATGCTGGAGGGGTGGAAGCGGTCCGGGCCGAAGAACGCCTCGGCGTGGGCCTCGAACTCCGGGCCCAGGAGGTCGTAGAGGTTCACCGGGGTCGCCCCGGCGCGGGTGGCGGCGCGGCGCTGGGCCACGGCCAGCGAGCGTGACATCTCCCGAGCCACCCACCGCAGGGGCGGGCCGACGGGGCGCACGGTCCCGAGGTCCGGGCACGTGCCGATCACGACGGCCGTGCCCGCATCCACGAGCCGGTCGATCGCCGTCTCCAGGCGGCGCACCGCCAACGCCTTCGGCACCAGGTGGGTCACGTCGTTGGCCCCGATGATGATCACGGCCACGTGCGGCCGGGCGCTCAGGCACCGGGTGACCTGCCGGTCGAGATCGGCCGAGCGGGCACCGACGACCGCATGGTTGGTCATCATCACCGGGCGCCGGCTCGCGTCGACCACGGCACGTACCAGGACGCCGGCCACGGTGTCGGCGGCGGTGTCAGCACCCAGTCCGGCGGCGACGGAGTCGCCCAGCACCGCCAGCCGGATGGACGTTCCCGTGGACGGGCCGAACCTCCCATCCTGATAGGGCGGAACCCCCTGCTGCGGCCCGATGTCGCGCTTGACCGCCCTGGCCTGGGCGACCAGCACCCCCAGGCTGGCCGCGACTGCCCCCGCCATCCCCCCGCTGCCCCAGGCCGCCGAGCGGCGGGAGATCCTCCGCGTCATTCGGTCTCCGGCACCAGGATGCCGGTGGGGGCGTGGCAGTCGTACCCGTGTGGGCCACAGTGAGGACGTACTTCCATGGGACAAGGGTATGCGCGGTAGGGGCTTCGGCCCTTGTTCGCATGTCACCGACGAGCCCGTGCTGAACGCCGAGCCGTCCTACTGGGCCCACGGACCCCCCGTCGCGACGGTCAATAGGCTGGCGTTGCCGCTGGCGACGCTCGCCCATTGACCGCGCGGCTGAGGCGAACCTAACCTCCAGTGAGGGCAGGGTTGAGTGCCCATCACAGGAGGACGAGACCATGAAGGATCTGCGCTGCCTCGTCGGTTGGCACCGGTTCATCAGCACTCACTCGGAGGACGGAACCGCCGTCTCGGGAGAGTGCAGCCGGTGCGGGAAGTACATGCCTGATTTCCGCGTCGGTGGAACGGGCTTCGTCTGAGGCTGATCGGCATTCGAGGTGGCGCCGAGATGCAGGCCGCGAGAATCATGCACCTCAGCGTCGCGGTCGATGGGCCCTCAGGGCGTCATTCGATCTCCGGCAACAGGATGCCGGTGTGCGCGTGGCAGTCGTACCCGTGTGGGATTCTTGTGCAGGTACTGCTGGTGGTAGCCCTCGGCGTAGTAGAACGGCAGGACGACCTCCCCGTCCTGAACAGCGGGGCCGAGCTCGGTGGTGATCGGGTCGAAACCCTCGGCGCGCAGGACCTCGTCGTAGGCCGCTGCGGTGCTCTCGACCAGCGACTGCTGCTCGTGGGTGCTCCAGTAGACCGCGCTGCGGTACTGGCTGCCCACGTCATTGCCCTGGCGCATCCCCTGGGTCGGGTCGTGGTTCTCCCAGAAGACGCGCAGCACGTCGATCGTGGAGACCACCGTGGGGTCGTAGGCGACCATCACCATCTCGGCATGCCCGGTCATGGCGGTGCAGACCTCGTTGTAAGTGGGGTGCGGCGTGGTGCCGCCCTGGTAGCCCGCCGCCGTCGTGTGGACCCCGGGCAGGCTCCACAGGCGCTTCTCCGCGCCCCAGAAGCAGCCCATGCCCACGTACAGGGTCACGACCCCCGCGGGGAACGGCCCGATCATGGACGTGCCGAGCACGTCGTGGACGTGGGCCAGCGGGTAGTCGTAGTCGGGGCGGCCGGGCAGCGCCCGCTCAGGGGGGACGGGTACGTCACTTCGGCGGGACTGGAGCCACATGCCCCAAGGGTCGCCCTCGGCCGGGCCCGGCGCAAGTGGCGACCGGTCGGGCCACGAGCCCGCATGGCCCCGAAGGTCGTCCGGACCGTTCGGGGTGTTACCGAATCGTTAGCGGACTCAAGGATCTTCGTCGATGTTCCGTGGCCGATTCCGGCCGTCCGCGGGCCCTGCGATCCGCTTGAATCCTCCTGACGCACCCGACGCGACTGCCGGGCGGCGTAGGAAGCCCAGAGCACCCATAACACCCGAAGGGGATCCAATGAAGTTCCGCACCGGAATCGTGGCGCTCGCCGCCGCGGGCCTGACCCTCACCGCCTGCTCGAGCGGCTCCGACACCGCGACCGACGCCGCGTCGTCCCCGGCCAGCGCCGACGCCAGCGGCACCCTGAAGGTGTGGCTCATGGACGGCAGCCAGCCGCAGACCGTGATCGACTGCGGTCAACGCCAAGTTCAAGGAGGACTACCCCGACGTCACGGTCGAGGTCGAGCTGCAGCAGTGGGGCGGGCATCCAGGACAAGCTGACCACCTCCCTGGGCACCGACTCCACCCCGGATGTCGTCGAGATCGGCAACAGCCTCACCGCCAAGTACTCCGACGCCGGCCTGCTGGCCGACCTGACGGCCTCCGCGGGTGACTTCAAGGTCGACGGCATGCTGCCGGGCCTGCAGCCCTCCGGTGAGCTCGACGGCATCCGCTACGGCATCCCCTACTACGGTGGCGTGCGGATCGTGGTCTACAGCAAGAGCCAGTTCAAGGACGCCGGCGTCGAGGTCCCGACCTCGCTCGAGGAGCTCAACGCTGCCGCCGCGAAGCTGCAGGAGAAGAACTCCGACAACTCCAAGTACTCGGCCTTCTACTTCCCCGGCAAGTACTGGTACGGCGCCGTGCCGTTCGTCTGGGACGCCGGCGGCGAGATCGCCGAGCAGGACGGCGAGCACCTGGACCGGCACCCTGGACTCCGCGGAGTCGGTCAAGGGCCTGACCACCCTCAAGGACCTGGTCACGAAGTACTCCAAGGCTCCGGTCGACGGCGACGAGACCAAGAACATGGACGCCTTCAACACCGGCAACGTCGGCATGATGATCGACTCCTGGTGGGCTCCGGGCGCGCTGAACACCGGCGACATGAAGGGTGACATCGGCGCCTTCGCCCTGCCGGGCACCGCTGCCGGCTCGACCTCGCCGGTGTTCTTCGGCGGCTCGGACCTCGCGGTCTCGGCCAAGAGCGCCCAGCAGGGCCTGGCCGTGGAGTGGATGAAGATCCTCACCGGCCTCGAGGTCCAGACCCAGCTGGCCAAGGAGGGTGGCGTCATCCCCAACCAGGAGGGCGCGTTCGTCGGCCACGAGGGCAACGAGTTCCTCGAGGTCGCCGACCAGGCGTCCACCAACTCGCGGTTCACCCCGGTGAGCCCGAACTGGGCCAACGTCGAGTCCTCGCAGGTCCTGCAGGACATGCTGGTGAAGATCTTCAGCGACGCGGCGACGGTCGAGGAGGCCACCAGGACGCCTCCGAGCAGATCACCTCCATCCTGAACGGCTGACCGGTTCGACCGAGCATTCGATGGCCCGGGCGAGCGACGATGCTCCCCGGGCCATCGGCCTGAGACGAGGGACAAGGAGTTGGTGACGTGAGCATCACGCAGCACCCGAAGTGACCGAGAAGCACCTGGACGGCGCGCCCCAGGCAACCGAACCGCAGCGCAACCGCTTGGCGTTCTGGTTCCTGCTGCCCGCCTCCGTGATCCTGCTGGCCGTCTTGGCCTACCCCATCGTGAAGATGGTGATCCTGTCGCTGCAGGAGGCCAAGCTCCGCAACATCACCCGCGGCACGGAGTCCTGGAACAACTTCGAGAACTACACCAAGCTGCTGTCCGACCCGTTCTTCTGGACCGTGGTGATGCGCACCATCGTCTTCACCGCGGTGTGCGTGCTGGCCACGATGCTCCTGGGCACGCTGGTCGCTCTGCTGCTGAACAAGCTCGGCAACCGGATGCGCCTGACCGTCCTGGTCGGGCTGCTCCTCGCGTGGGCCACGCCGGCGGTGACGGCGACCCAGACCTGGCAGTTCCTGTTCGACACCCAGTTCGGGGTCGTCAACTGGGCGCTGGTGTCCCTCGGGTTCGAGCAGTTCGAGGGCTACTCGTGGCTGGCCCACCCGCTGTCCCTGCTGTCGCTGGCGGCGCTGATCGTGGTGTGGGCGGCGATCCCCTTCGTCGCCCTGACCCTCTTCGCCGGGCTGACCCAGGTCCCCAACGAGATCTACGAGGCCGCGTCGCTGGACGGGGCCAGCCGGTGGACCCAGTTCTGGAAGCTCACGGTGCCGCAGCTGGCCCCGATCTTCCTGATCCTGTTCGCGCTGTCCACGATCTGGGACTTCCGGGTGTTCACCCAGGTGTTCATCCTGCAGAAGTCCGGCGGGATCGCCCGGGAGACCGACCTGCTGGCGCTCTACGCGTACCGGACCTCGTTCTCCGCCAACAACTTCGGGGTCGGTGCGGCCATCGGCGTCGTCATGGTGCTGATGCTGCTGGTCTTCTCCGTCATCTACATCAAGCGCATGATCAAGCAGATCGACGAGGCATCATGATCAACAAGAAGGGCGGCGTCGTCGCCAACACCCTGGCGATCATCCTCACCATGTTCATGGTGTTCCCCGTCTACTGGATGGTCATCTCCTCGTTCAAGCCGCGCGCGGACTTCTTCCTGGAGACCCCGAAGTTCCTGCCGATCCCGGCCACCCTGGACAACTACAGCCGCGTCATCAACGACAAGGACTTCTTCAACTTCGCCAAGAACTCGCTGATCGTCACGGTCGTCGTGGTGATCCTGTCGATCCTGGTGGCCTTCCTCGCGGCGACCGCCGTGGCGCGGTTCAACTTCAAGGGCCGCAAGGCCTACATCGTCATGCTGCTGGCCGTGCAGATGGTGCCGTTCGAGGCGCTGCTGATCTCGATGTTCGTGCTGCTCAACGCGGCCGGGCTGGTCAACCAGCTCACCGGCGTGATGATCGCCTACCTGGCCTTCGTGCTGCCGTTCACGATCTGGACCCTGCGTGGGTTCATCGCCAACGTGCCCAAGGACCTCGAGGAGGCCGCGATGATCGACGGCTGCAGCCAGGGCCAGGCGTTCCGCAAGATCCTGTTCCCGCTGATCGCCCCCGGCCTGGTGAGCACGTCGGTGTTCGCCTTCGTCATGGCGTGGAACGAGTTCATCCTGGCCAACGTGATCCTGCCTGGACCAGAACAAGCAGACCCTGCCGGTTGGCTGACCTCGTTCCAGGGCGGCATGAAGGAGATCGACTGGGGCGGCCTGATGGCCGGCTCGGTGCTGTTCGCGCTGCCGGTGATCGTCTTCTTCGTCATCGTCCAGGGCCGGATCCAGTCGCGGCGCCCTCGAGGGTGGCGTGAAGGGATGACGGTCCACGGGCGAGCCCGCATCAGCCGCGGGCGGGGTTCCCGGGCGGCGGTGGTCCTCGCCGCCGGGTCCGATCCCGAGTCCCGGGCCCTGCTCACCCAGCCGCTCGGGGACTCCACGGTCGTCCAGCATCGCGGTCGACAACGTCCGCTCGGTCGTGGACGCGGACGCGCATCGTCGTCGTGGTCTCGCGGGACGACACCGCTCATCCGCGAGCTCCTGGGCCCGGCAGGTGACCTACGTCGTCCAGGACGCGCCCGTGGGCACCGGTGGCGCGGCCCTCCTGGGCCTGGGGTACCTGTTGTCGGACACCGACCAGGTGCTGGTCACCTACGCCGACACGCCCCTGCTGCGACCCGGAGTCGCTGCTCGGGCTGTTCACCCGTCACCGGCTCAAGGGCGCGGACCTGTCGATCCTGACCGCCGTGATCGACGACCCGGACCCGACCTACGGGCGCGTCCTGCGTGAGGACGGCCGGATCACCGCGATCGTCGAGGGCCCGGACCAGACCGCCGAGCACCACGCCATCCAGGAGGTCAACGTCGGCGGGTACGTCGCCACCCCGGGGCTGTTCGTCGGCACGCTCTCGCGATGGCCGCAGCCGGCGAGCACCGGTTGACCGACCTCGCCCGGCGCGTGATCAGCTCCGGCGGCCGCGTGCACAGCTACCAGATCCACGACCCCGACGAGGTCCAGGGGATCAACACCCCCGAGGAGCTCGCAGTCGCCGAGGACATCGTCCTCAAGCGCCTGTTCGTCCCGCGCAAGAACACCGACACCAAGATCGTGTTCGGCACCGGTGGCTGGCGCGCGGTGATCGGGGAGGGCTACACCCTGGCCAACGTCCGCCGGCTCTGCCAGGCGATCGCCAACGAGACGATCCGCCAGGAGCTGGACTCCCAGCCCATCGTGATCGGTGGGGACCGCCGGTTCCTGTCCCGCGACTCCGCGGTCGCCGCGGCCGAGGTGTTCGCCGGGAACAACATCCCGGTCGTCCTGCTGCCCGACGACGTGCCCACCCCGCTGGTCACCTTCGCCGCCCCGCACCTGGGCGCGGCCTACGGGGTGATCATCACCTCCAGCCACAACCCGCCGGAGTGGAACGGCATGAAGGTGTTCCGCGCCGACGGGTCGCTGCCGCTGGACGAGGAGACCGACCGGTTCCAGGACGAGGCCAACGCGATGACCGTCGACGACGTCATCACCCTCGACATCGACCTCGCCCGGCGCTCCGGGATGGTCGTCGAGCGCCCGCTGACCACCCGCGTACGTGGACGCGATCGAGGCGATCATCGACGTGGACGCCGCCCGCGACGCCGACCTGCACGTGATCGTCGACCCGATGTACGGCACCAGCCAGCTCACCCTCGGGCATGATCCTCAACGACATGCGCGTGCGCACGGAGTTCATCCACGCCGCGCACAACCCGCTGTTCGGCGGCGTCGCCCCGGCCCCCGACCTGGAGCGGCTGTCCTCGCTCATCGGGATGATCACCCACGGCAAGGGTCGCTACGACCTGGGCCTGGCCACCGACGGCGACTCCGACCGGATCGGCATCGTCGACGAGACCGGCGAGTACGTCACCACCAACGACCTGCTCCTGCTCCTGTACTGGTACCTGCACGAGGTCCGCGGCGAGCGGGGTGGCGTGGTCCGCAACCTGGCCACGACGCACCTGCTCGACCGCCTGGCCGCGCACTTCGGCGAGGAGTCCCGCGAGTGCCGGGTGGGCTTCAAGTACGTCACCGCGGGGATGGACGAGATCGGTGCGGTGCTCGGCGGCGAGTCCTCCGGCGGCCTGACGATCCGCGGCTGGATCAAGGGCAAGGACGGCATCTTCGCGTGCGCCCTGGTCGTGGAGATGCTGGCCCGCACGGGCAAGCGGATCAGCGAGCTGCGCGACGATGGTCCACGAGATCACCGGCCGGCTGTACGCCCTGGACGAGAGCGTGGCCGCGACCCCGGAGATGCGCCTGGCCGTGCCGCGGCGGCTCGAGGCCGAGCCCGCTGACCCACATCGGCCCGTACCCGGTGATCGGTGTCTCGCACCTGGACGGCACGAAGATCCTGCTCGGACAACGACAACTGGGCCCTGCTGCGGTTCTCCGGCACCGAGCCCGCGCTGCGGCTGTTCGTCGAGGCCGACACCCCGGAGAAGGCCGAGGAGCTGCTGGCCTGGCTGCGCGGATTCGTGACCGCCGGCTGAGCCGGGCCCACCGCCGACGACCCCTGAACGACCGAACCACGACCGAGGACCTCACCGATGCGCTACGGGCACTTCGACACCGCCAACGACGAGTACGTCATCGACCGCCCGGACGTCCCCGTCTCGTTCACGAACTACCTGGGCAGCAAGGACTACTGCGTCGTCCTGTCGCACAACGCCGGCGGGTACTCGTACTACCGCTCGCCGCAGAACGGGCGGGTCACGAGGTTCCGCCCGAACGGCGTCCCGCTGGACCGGCCCGGGCACTACGTCTACCTGCGCGACGACGCCGACGGCGACTACTGGTCGGTCTCCTGGCAGCCGGTCGGCAAGCCGCTGGCCGCCGCTGGGGTCGACGGGGGCGCCGCTACACCGCCGCCACGGCATGGGCTACTCGCGGTTCGAGGCCTCCTACCGGGGCATCGAGGCCAGCCAGACGATCTTCGTCCCCCTGCGACGACGCCGCCGAGGTCTGGGACGTGCGGGTCACCAACACCGGCGACACGCGCGCGCACCCTCACGCTTGCCAGCTACGTGGAGTTCAGCTTCCACACGATCACGATCGACAACCAGAACCTGCAGATGTCGCTGTACGCCTCCGGGTCGTCCTACGCCGACGGCATCATCGAGTACGACTTCCACTACGAGCCATGGACCGCGCACTACTTCGCCTCCAGCCAGGCTCCGGACTCCTACGACTCCCTGCGCGACAGCTTCATCGGCCCCTACCGGACCGAGACCAATCCGATCGCCGTCGAGCGTGGTCACGGGTCCAACCGGAGCGTCGACCACGCAGAACCACTGCGGTTCGCTGTTCCACAGCGATGATCCTCGCCCCGGGGGAGACCAGCGGCTGGTGTACGTCCTGGGCCACGGCACCCGCGACGGGGTCGGCCGCGCCATGCAGGCCAAGTACGCCGACCTCGCGACCATCGACGCCGAGTTCGCCCGGCTGCGCGCCCACTGGCGGGCCAAGCAGGACGCCCTGCGCATCCGGACGCCCCATGAGGGCATGAACACCATGATCAACACCTGGACGCTGCTGCAGGCCGAGACGTGCGTGCAGTGGTCGCGGTTCGCCTCGTTCGTCGAGGTGGGCGGGCGCACCGGCCTGGGCTACCGCGACACCGCCCAGGACGTCATGAGCGTGATCCACTCCAACCCGGTCAAGACCCGCTCGCGGATCATGGAGCTGCTGCGAGCACAGACGGAGGCCGGCTACGGCCTGCACCTGTTCGACCCCAGGGTCTTCGACCCTGATGCCGAGGAGCTCCCGGACATCCCCTCGCCCACGGTCGTGCCGACGCCAGCCGGCGCGTCGCTCATCCACGGGCTGGAGGACACCTCCTCGGACTCGCACCTGTGGCTCGTGCCCTCGATCGTGGAGTACGTCAAGGAGACCGGTGACCTGGCGTTCCTCGACCTCGAGGTGCCCTTCGCCGAGGGCAGCGCCGCCACGGTGTACGACCATCTCAAGGCGGCGCTGGACTTCTCGGCTGCGCAGGTCGGCACGAACGGCGTGGCCCTCGGCCTGCGCGCGGACTGGAACGACTGCCTCAACCTCGGCGGTGGTGAGACCTCCCTGGTCACGTTCCTGCACGCATGGGCGATCCGGGCGTTCCTCGAGCTGCCGAGCCGCTGGGCCGCACCGAGGACGTGGCGCGTTACACCGCAGAGCTCGACCGGATCACCAGGGTCGCCGACGAGCAGCTCTGGGACGGGGCCTGGTGGATCCGCGGCTACACCCGCGACGGCGTCACCATCGGATCGCACGCCAACGACGAGGGCCGGATCTTCCTGGAGCACCAGGCCTGGCCCGTGATCGCGGGCATCACGACCCCCGAGCGCGGCCGCGCCTCCATGGACTCCGTCCGTCAGCTGCTCGGCTCGGAGTACGGGACCCACCTGAACTGGCCCGCGTTCACGAAGGTCGACGACACGGTGGGGTTCGTGACCCGGGTCTACCCCGGGATCAAGGAGAACGCCGCGATCTTCAGCCACCCCAACGCGTGGCCGATCATCGCCGAGGCAGTCCTCGGCCGTGGCGATGAGGCGGTCGCGTTCTACGACTCGATCCTGCCCTACCACCAGAACGACAACATCGACGTCCGCGGTGCGGAGCCCTACGCCTACGTGCAGTTCATCTACGGACGCGACCACGAGTGGTTCGGCAAGGCGCAGAACCCGTGGTTGACCGGCACCGCGGGCTGGATGTACACCGCGGTCACGAAGTGGATCCTGGGCGTGCGTCCGACCCTCGACGGGCTGGTCGTCGACCCGTGCATCCCTCGCGACTGGGACGGCTTCGAAGTCCGACGCGAGTGGCGCGGGGCGGTCTACCTGATCGAGGTGCGCAACCCCGACCACGTGTCGAAGGGAGTGGCCCGCCTCACGATCGACGGGGTCGAGGCCGACCCGGGGCTGCCCGTCCCTGCTCAACCGGCCGGACGCGAGATCCGGGTGGTGGTGACCCTCGGGTAGCGCTGCCCCCGGATCCTCGGGGGGATCGCCCAGCCGGGAGGTAGGTTCGGTCGATGCAGGCCCACCACGAACCTCGGCAGAGGTCGCACCCCGAGGGCGTCGTCGTCTGCGTGGATGTCGGCTCGACGTTCACGAAGGCCGCCGCGATCGGATCGGACGGCACGGTCCTGGCCACCGCGCAGCACCCCACGACCTCCGAGTCCGACGTCCTCGCGGGCCTGGACGCTGCCGTCGCCGGTCTCGGCGTGGGCGGGGTTCCGGATCCCGCACTCGTCGTGTGCTCGTCGGCCGGCGGCGGGTTGCGGCTGGCAGTGGTCGGCCACGAGCGGGTCATCTCGGCGGAGGCCGGCCGACGCGTGGCCCTCTCCGCCGGTGCCCGGGTGGTTGCCGTCTCGGCGGGACTGCTCGACGCCGCGGGGATCGAGGGCCTGGCAGCGGCGCGCCCCGACGTCCTGCTGGTCGTGGGCGGGACCGACGGTGGTGACACCGAGGTCCTGCTGCACAACGCCCGGGTCCTGGGCCGCTCCCGCCTGCGTGCCCCCGTGGTGCTCGCCGGGAACGCCGACGCGGCTGGGGAGGCCACCGGCCTGCTCGGCGGACGCGGGCGGGTGGTGCTGCCGACGGAGAACGTGATCCCCCGGATCGGCGTCCTGCACCCGGGGCCGGCGCGTCGGGCGATCCGGGAGGTCTTCATCGCGCATGTGATCGGGGGCAAGGGGCTCTCACCCGGCCACCGGTTCGCCGGGCTCGTGGTGTGCGCCACCCCGGATGCCGTCCTCGCGGGGATCGAGGTGGTCGCCGAGGTCCTCGCAGGCCGGCCCGGGGCCAGTGGGGACGTGATGGCACTGGATGTCGGCGGGGCCACGACCGACGTCTACAGCGTGCTCACCCCCGACGACCATGCGCCCGACGAGGCCGTCGAGACCCTCTGGCACGGCCGGTCGGTCGAGGGGGACCTGGGGATGCGCTGGAGTGCCCAGGACGTCGTCGCGGCAGCGCTGGTCGAGCGCCTGCTGGAACCCTCGACCGGCGGTGGGCTGGGCCCGGCCGAGGTGCTGGCGGCGGCCGCCGAGCTCCGCAGGGCTGAGGTCGGCTTCCTGCCGGTCACCGCGGAGCAGACAGCGGACGAGCTCGAGCTGGCGCGGCTGGCGGCCGTGATCGCTGCCCGCCGGCACGCCCGCCCCGGCGCTGAGGGGTCACGCGACCTGACCCATGTGGGCCTGTGCATCGGGTCCGGTGGCGTGCTGCGGCACGCCGATCCTGCGGCCGCCCTGGCCGTCCTGGACGCGGTCCTGACCGACTACGCCGGAGGCTGGCGGCTCCCCGAGCGTGCCCGGGTGATCGTCGACCGGCAGTACCTGCTCGCGCCCATCGGCCTGCTGGAGATGAGCGGCCGATCCGCGGCGGCGCGCGCCCTGGCCGAGCAGCTGGTCCGCAGCGACTGACGCGAACCGGCCGGCGAACGTCACGGAAGGCACCACTGGATCGGGCCCGACCCCTGGGCGACCAGTGCGGCGTTGGCCCGGCTGAACGGGCGGGAGCCGAAGAACCCCCGGTCGGCCGACATCGGGCTCGGATGGGCGGAGGCGATCCGGGGCGTGTCGCCGAGCATCGGTGCCAGGCCCTGCGCGTCACGGCCCCAGAGGATGGCCACCAGCGGCCCACCGCGCGCCACGAGCGCTCGGATGGCGGCCTCGGTGATCTCCTCCCAGCCCTTGCCCCGGTGCGATCCGGAGTCGCCCGGGGTCACGGTGAGCACCCTGTTGAGCAGCAGGACGCCCTGGTCGGTCCACGGGGTCAGGTCGCCGGAGGCAGGCCGGGGGCAGCCGAGGTCGTCGTGCAGCTCGCGGAAGATGTTGGCCAGGCTGCGCGGGACGGGTCGCACGTCCGGGGCCACGCAGAACGACAGGCCGACCGCGTGCCCAGGGGTGGGGTAGGGATCCTGCCCGACGATCAGCACGCGGACCTCGGCCATGGGTCGGGCGAACGCGCGAAGCACGTTCGACCCGGCCGGCAGGTAGCCGCGCCCGGCGGCCAGCTCGGCGCGCAGGAAGTCGCCCATCGCGCTGATGCGTCCGGCCTGCGGGTCCAGTGCCGCCGCCCAGTCGGGCGCGACCAGCTCGGCCAGCGGCCGGCGCTCGCCAGGGGGGGTGGGGGAGTCGGCCACGCCCGGAGACTAGTGGGGAGCCGCGAGCCCGCTCACGTCCGGTTCCGGTAGCTCGCGAAGTACGCGGCCTTGCGGGCGCGCATGATCTCGCCCAGGGGTCGGTGGTCGGCCATCGCCATCCAGGGGTCGAAGTGGTCGTGGTCCACAGCGTCGGAGTCCGCGAGCTGACTCAGCTCCAGCGCACCCACCGTGAGTCGGGGTGCATCCCAGGCCCGTCGGCCGTCCTCGAGCGGTGTCGAGTCGGGGTCGGTGTAGAACTGGGCCTGCACCGTCCACCGCAGCGGGCCCCTGGCGACGCGGCCGCGCACGTCGGCGCCCCAGTCCCGCCACGCGAGGAGGTCACGGGAGGCGTTGAGCGGCGTGACGTGCACGTGCGCGGCGTAGGGCCCCCAGGCGATCGGGGCGCAGGCGTGGAAGTCCGACGTCGCATACCCGCTGAACGGCCGGGCCAGGTCGGCTGCCTGCCGTGCCATCTCGAGGGGGCCGCGCACCACGCCGTGCTTGCCGATCAGGTGGCCCAGCAGCGCCCTCTGTCCCTTGGGCGCCACCGCGACGATCTCGGCGAAGTCGCGTGAGTCCTGGAACCCGAACGCCGGACGGTTGATGAGCAGGAAGTCCTGCCGGTCCGTGGTCCCGCCGAGGGCCCCGGGCGGCCTCCAGGCCGCGGACCGAGAAGGCGAATCCCCGGATGTCAGGCACCGGGTCCGGTTGCGGAGTCACCGAGCCGTTGGACATCCGGGCCAGCACCTCGAACTCGCCGGGCTGGGCGAACAACCCCTGTGCCGCGTACTCAGGCAACCCCGCTGCCACCGTGAGAGTCCCCGACAGGGCGGCCACCTGCTTGCGGTGGAAGGCCCTCCCCGGCCCGCGCTTGGCATTGATGCGGCTCTGCAGCGCCACGATCCTCTCGGTGAAGGCCGCGTGCCGGTCAGGCTCGTCCTCGCTGATGATCTCGGCCCAGTCCGTGCTCGGCGGTCTCATGCCCCCAGTGTCGCGCCCTGCTGGCTCACGCGCCTGTGGGGGCCTCCTGGGGCTCCCGGCGCAGGGTCTCGGGCATGACCACGACGAACGCCAGGGCGATCAGCCCGATCACGACTCCGGCGGCGAACGCCCACTGGAACCCGGCGGCGTCGGCGAGCGCCCCTGCGATCAGCGGACCGAGGATGCCGCCGAGGTCGCCGACCATCTGGTAGGCCGAGACCACGCGGCCACCGGACAGCCCGCGGGTGAGGTCGCCGACCACGGCCGCGGACGCCGGGGCCAGGAAGGCCGACGCGAGGCCCGACGCGGCCATGGCCAGCAGGAATCCCACGGCTCCGGTCTGCACGGCGAGCAGGAGCATGGACCCGGTGAGGGTTGCGGTGCCGACGAGCATCGAGCCGCGTCGCCCGGAGCTGTCGGTCCACCGCCCGGCAGGGATCAGCATCACGGCCTGGGCGGCTGCCGCGCAGAGGAAGCCGATCCCGACCAGTCCGACGCCCTGCTCCAGGCCCTCGGTGACGAACAGCGGGACCAGGGAGATCCGCAGGCCGAACACGATGAAGCCGCTGGACAGGTTGACCATCAGCGCCGCGCGGTAGGCCGCGCTGCGCAGTGCCGTCGACAGCGACGCCGGTGGGGCCTTGGGCGCCGCGGGGGCCGCTGCGGCAGCCGGATCTGGTCCGTGGGGTCGACCGACGGGCGCCGACGGGGCGGCGCGCCACGGCCCCGACAGCCGGCGCCCGCGACAGGTACTTGGCGGCCAGCAGCCCGGCGACGACCAGGGTGATGCCGTACACCACGAACGGGGCGCGGATCGAGATGCCGGTCACGGCCCCGCCGATCGCCGGTCCCGTCACCCCGCCGAACAGGAACCCGGCCTGGAACGCCCCGGACGCACGGCCGCGCTGCGCCGGGCCCGCCGTCCGCAGCAGCAGGGCCATGGCCGAGACGGTGAACATCGCCGACCCGATCCCGCCCACCCCGCGAAGGACGAGCAGCTGGGGGAAGCTCTGCGCCAGGGCGGTCAGCAGTGACGAGCCGGCCACCACCCAGATCCCGATCGACATGATCCGTCGCTCGCCGAACCGGTCGACCAGCAGCCCCGACGGACCGGCGCTGAGCAGGCGCATGAGGGCGAATCCGGAGATGACGGTGGAGGCCACGAAGGCCGAGACGCCGAACGTGCGCGCGTACACGGGCAGGGCCGGGGCGGCGATGCCGTACCCGAGGGCGACAGCGAACGCGACGAACGACAGGACGGCGACGTCGCGCGGGAGGTCGGCCAGGTAGGGGGTCCGCCGGGCCCACGCGAACACCCGTTGACCCAGCACAAGGGGTCATCCTGCCAGTGCGTGGGCCACCATGGGCCCATGCCCGTGACAGTGCAGGCCATCCGAGAGGCGCGCGACCTGCTGGTCGGGGTCGCCCGTGTGACCCCGGTCGCCCCGGCGACCTACCTCGCCGACCGGGTCGGTGGCCCGGTGTGGCTCAAGTGCGAGAACCTCCAGGTGGCGGGGTCGTTCAAGGTGCGCGGGGCGCACGTGCGGCTCTCCCGGCTCACCCCGGAGCAGCGCGCCCGGCGGCGTGGTGGCGGCCAGTGCCGGCAACCACGCCCAGGGCGTCGCGAAGGCCGCGCGCGGCCTGGGCATCGCCACGACCGTGTTCATGCCGGTCGGGGCGCCCCTGCCCAAGCTGGCCGCCACCCGGGCGTACGGCGCCGAGATCGTCACGGTCGGCACGACCATCGACGACGCCCTGGTCGCTGCCACCGAGTTCTCCGAGCGCACGGGTGCGGTCCTGATCCACCCGTTCGACCACGAGGACATCGTCGTGGGCCAGGGGACGATCGGGCTGGAGATCCTCGAGCAGGTCCCCGACGTCCGCACAGTCCTGGTGTGCACCGGCGGCGGGGGACTCGTGGCCGGGATCGCCACCGTCATGGGCGAGCTGGCCCCGGACGTGCGCGTGATCGGCGTGCAGGCGGCCCAGGCGGCGGCGTACCCGGCGTCGCTGGCCGCGGGCCATCCCGTCGCGCTGGAGCGGATGAGCACCATGGCCGACGGCATCGCGGTCGGCCGGCCCGGCGTCGTCCCGCTGGCGATCATCGCCGAGCGCCACGTGGAGATCCGCACGGTGTCCGAGGACTCGCTGTCGCGCGGGCTGCTGCTGGTCCTCGAGCGCTCGAAGCTGCTCGTGGAGCCGGCGGGTGCGGCCGGGGTGGCCGCACTCCTCGAGGACGCCACGGGGATCGAGCCGCCGGTCGTGGTGGTCCTCTCCGGGGGCAACGTCGACCCGCTGCTGCTCGCGCGGGTGCTCGAGCACGGGTTGGTCGCCGCGGGGCGCTACCTGCAGCTGCGGGTGCGCATCTCCGACCGCCCCGGTGGGCTGGCCGCCCTGCTCGCGGAGGTGGCGGCGCTGGCCGCGAACGTCATCTCGGTGGAGCACCTGCGCACGACGGCCGGGCTCTCGGTCGGTGAGGTCGACGTCTCGCTGCACCTGGAGACGCGCGGCCCGGAGCACTGCCAGCAGGTCGCCGCCGCCCTGCGGCCAGTGGGTTCCGGGTGCGTCCCGAGGGCTGACTCAGCCGGAGTAGGGCTCCACGTGGGTGATCCGGGCGGTCAGCTCCTTGCCCGCCGGGGTCGTGTAGGTGACCTCGTCGCCGACCTTCGCGCCGTCGACGGCGGCGCCCATCGGCGACGACGGGGAGATGACGTCGACGCTGGCGTGGGCGGCCTCCTCGCGGGACCCGAGCAGGAAGGTCATCGTCCGACCGCTGGCGACCAGCTCGACGCTGACGACCATCCCGTGCGCGGCCTGGCCCTCCTCCGAGGGCGGGGAGCCGATCTGCGCGTGGTCGAGCATCTGGCGCAGCTGGCGGATGCGCGCCTCGTTCTTGCCCTGCTCGTCCTTGGCGGCGTGGTACCCGCCGTTCTCCTTGAGGTCGCCCTCCTCACGGGCCGCCGCGATCCGCTTGGTGATCTCGGTGCGTCGCGTGGTCTGGCGGTCCTCGAGCTCGGCGGCAAGGCGGTCGTGGGCCTCCTGGGTCAACCAGGTGGTCTGGGGGCTCTCGGACACGGCGGTCTCCTGGGCAGTGATCAGTTGGTCATCGAGGGTAACACCGGGCCGCGCGGGTCAGGGCTCGCTCGAGGTCCAGGGCTGCACCGGGGCGACGATCCCCGGTCGGAACTGGGCCCCGGGGATCCCCGGTGGCGGGCCGCGTCGAGGCCGCATCCCGAGCAGCTCACCCACCAGCGCCCGGTAGGCGGTGCGCATCTCGAACGTGTGGTTCGTGCGCCCCTGGGCCGGCGGGAGCTCGACGACCGCGTAGCCGACGTCGAAGCCGTCCTTGGCCCGTGCCCGCAGGACGCACGTGGCCGGGCGAGGTCTCGCGCCGCTCGACCTCGTAGCCGATCGTCATCCGCTCGTCGCTGACCGTCTCGTAGGACAGCACCCCGGCGTCGATCGCCGGGTTGGACAGTCGCAGCCCGAGGAAGGTGACGAAGGCCAGGAAGGCCAGGCCCAGCCCGATCAGCACCGCCGGGCGCCCAGCGCGGACGATCGGTGACGCCATAGCGCTCACGGATGTGCGGTGGCCACTGCGAGGGGTGACCGGCCGTTCGTGTGGGCGACATGATGCTGCGACACTAGTACCCACTGCACATCCGCAGGCTGGGAGGTTGGCATGCACGGTGTTGTCGCGGCGGTGGTCGCCGCTGCGGAGGACGGTCCGACGGTCCGACCCAGTCCGCTGGCCTCGATCCTGTTCCTGTTCCTCCTGGCTGCCACGATCCTCCTGCTGTGGTCGTTCGTGCGGCACCTGCGCCGGGCGCAGACCAACCTCGGCTCCGCCCGCTCCGAGCCGGGTGCGCCCGGAGTCACCGGCGAGGTCGAGGGCGACTCTCGCTGATGTCCTCGGGTGGATCCTGGGCCGATCCCCGCCGGCTGGGCTTCCACGTCCTGACCGTCCTGGCCGTGGTGGTGTGCGTCGTCGCCGCCCGCTGGCAGTGGGACCGGGCCAACCGTTCGGAGGCCGATGCCGTGCCCGAGGGTCCGGTGGTCGCGCTGGCCGACCTCGACCCCGCCACGTGCGTTCAGTGGCATGCGGGTGGGCATCACGGGTCAGTTCGACGCCTGCGCACGAGGTCCTCGTGGAGCCCCGGGAGCGCGACGGGCAGGACGGGGCCTGGGTGCTGACCCCGATGCGAGCCGGCGCGGCGGACGGACGGGCGTCCGTCCGCCGACCCGGCGGACACCTCGGTCGCCGTCGTGCGCGGGTGGGTCCCGGCGGGGCAGCGCCCGACGCCGCCGCCCGCGGGGACCGTCGACGTCGTCGGCGTGCTGGTCGCTGACGCCCGGCTCCCCGATGCGGCGGTCACTGCCGGGGACCCGCCGACGCTGCCCGTCGTGGACACCGGCGCCCTGTCGGCCCACGCCGGCTACCCCGTGCGCTCGGGATGGTTCGCCCTGACCGACCATGCAGCCGGCGGGCGAGGGCCAGCCGATGCCGCTGCAGGTGACAGAATTGCCCGGAGCCGATGTGGGCCTGAACTGGCGCAACGCGGCCTACGCGATCCAGTGGGTCGCGTTCGCCGCGTTCGCGATCTTCTTCTGGAACCGCTTCCGGCGCGACCACGTGGACCGACCCGTCGAGCAGGAGACCCCCCGATGAGCACGCACGTCGCCCCCGCACCCGCGACCATCCTGAGGTCCGGTGCCTACAAGCGGTTCCAGGTGATGGCGTGGGTCACCGGCACGGTGCTCGCGTTCATGACCGTGGTCGGACTGCCCTGGAAGTACCTCCTCGGGCAATGAGGACTCCCTCTGGTACGCCATCGGGTGGCAGTTGCACGGGTTCCTGTACATGCTCTACCTCGTGACCGTGCTCGACGTGGCCATCCGCGCCCGGTGGACCCCCGGGCGCACGGTGCTCGTGGCCCTGGCCGGCACGATCCCGTTCATGTCCTTCGTCTTCGAGCGGCGGATCACCCACCAGCTGCGGGCCGAGGTCGCGGCGCCGTGAGCCTGTCCGAGATCCCCCCGAGCCCGCCGAGGGCCCGCTCGGGGCGGCCGGTCGGGTCCTGGTCTCCGACGCCGACCGCGCCCGGATGGCCGACGTCATCGGCGACGCCTATGCCGAGGGTCGGTTGAACCGCGACGAGTACGAGGAGCGGCTGACCGCGACCCTCGGCGCGCGAACGGCGGCCGACCTCGTCCCCGTCCTCGACGGGCTCCCGCCGGCGACTGTCGCGGCGGCGCTGGCCCCGCTGACCGGGATGGCCGTTGCCGTGCCCGCCGATGCCCGCGCCGGCTCCGGCGTCCGGCTGGCACCCGCCCGCGGGGGTGGACTCGTCCTCGTCGTCGGTGGTGGCGATCTTCGGCGGTGCCACGCGCAAGGGTGAGTGGGTCGTGCCGGCCCAGCTGACCGCGTTCGCGATGTTCGGGGGCATCGAGCTGGACCTCACGCGCTCCACCTTCGCCCAGGCCGAGTCCGAGATCATCGCCGTGGCCGTGATGGGCGGCATCGAGATCACCGTGCCGGAGGGGCTGGCCGTCCACGTCGACGGCATGGGCATCTTCGGCGGCTTCGACCAGACAGGCAGAGGGACCGGGCCAGCCCGGCGCTCCCGTGCTGCGCGTCAAGGGCGCGGCCCTGTTCGGCGGCGTGGAGGTCAAGCGCAAGCCGCGCAGGAACAAGTCGGTGGGCGGCACCGACCGCCCGCAGCTCCCGGAGGCGTGAGCGGGCTGGCGTCTCCGGCTCAGCTCAGTGCGCGTCCACCGAGTACGAGGGATCCAGGTCCGGGTCGCCGGTTCGGGCGCGCCGGGTCGGGGTCGTCGTCGGGGGAGTCCTCTGAGTCGTCCTCGGCGAGGCCGTCCTGCCGGGGGGTCAGGTGGTGACGCATCCGCAGGGCGATGAATGCGGCGAGCAGGCATCCGGCCGTGAGGGTCAGGGCCCACGCCTTCGCCGAGGTCGGCCGACAGGAAGAGGCCGGTGACCAGTGGCCCGATGGCGCCCGAGACTCCCCAGAGCAGGGACTGGAAGGAGTTGTACCGACCGCGCAGGTGCTCCGGGGCCAGGTCGTTGAGCAGGGCCGGGGCCACCGGTGACCACAGCGTCTCACCGAGGGCGAAGACCGACATGGCCAGGATCAGGACGCTCCGAGGACCAGCCAGCCTGTGAGCGCGAGCGAGGAGGTGACCAGGACCCAGGTCACGGCCCACAGCACTCCCACGCCGGCGAGCATCTGGGCGCGGGATCGACCCTTGACGAACGAGATCATGAACAGCTGCATGACCACGATGACCGCCGTGTTCGCGGCGAAGACCACCCCGATCCGGTTCTCGCCCGAGGTGCGCGAAGTTGGTGATGAACAGCCCGACGCCGGAGTCGATGCAGCCGTATCCGAACGTGAGCAGCAGCAGCGCGACCGCCCCGTAGCGCAGGAGGTTCCGATCGCGCAGGACCTCGGCCCAGCCGTCCGCTGCCGGATGCGGGATCCACCTGGTCCGTGGCCGCCTCCTCGGCCGGCGATCCGCCGTCCCGGATCGGCCTCGGGGACGGCCGCCGACATCCCCCATGACCAGGACCGCGACGAACAGTGCCAGGAACGACAGGGCGGTCAGGGCGTAGAGCCACTCGAACGTGCTCGGGTCTGTCGACGTCGATGATGGTCGCGCTGATCAGCCCGCCGAGGCCGAGGCCGATGTTCAGCAGCATGAACTGGAAGCCGAACGCCGTGGATCGGTCCGGTGAGGGCACGAGGCGGGCGAGGAGCGCATCGGTCGGACCCCAGATCCCGGCCCCGCCGACGGCCACGACGGACATCACGACGAACGCCTGCTGCCACGTCGTGACCTGCCCGAACGCGAGCAGGCTGGCAGCCTCGATGAGCAGCGCCGACGAGCAGGACGGGCCGCGGTCCCCTGCGGTCGACCAGGGTGCCGACCACGGGCGACACCGCGAGGGTCAGCACGGCCTGCCACGCGAGCAGCGCGGTGGCGGTCATGACGGGGAAGTCGCCGCACCTCTCGAGGTAGACCGTGATCAGCGAGAGGGTCAACCCGCTGCCGATCGACTTCAGCGAGCAGCCCGATGAACAGCGTGCGCGTCGGCCCCTGCGCGATGCGGCGCACGTCACCGAAGGCGGCGGACACGGACATGGGGGGATCCTGCCATCGCGACGTGGCCGCGACGGCATTGCCCCGGCGTTTCGCGGGGGTTTCGCCTCCTCTCGGGCGTGAACGCAGCGTGACGCCAGGATCACTGTGTGCTCGGGTGCCCACCGTGGGCTCCGCCTGGTCCGAGAAGGACCTCGGCGGGTGCCAGAATCGCGGGCGTGCGCATCGCCACCTGGAACGTGAACTCCCTGCCCGCGCGGCTGCCGCGGCTGCTCTCCTGGCTGGAGGCGGCCCAGCCGGACGTGGTCGTGCTGCAGGAGACCAAGATCGCCCAGGAGGCGTTCCCGACCGACGAGGTCGCGGCGGCCGGTTACGAGTCGGTGCACCGCGGGCAGGGGCGCTGGAACGGCGTCGCGCTGCTGTCGCGGGTCGGGATCACCGAGCTCGAGACCGACATCCCGGGGGTTCCCGGCTTCCCGGACCCGGCGGACGCACCGGAGGCGCGCTACATCGCCGCGACCTGCGGCGGGGTCCGGGTCGCGGGCGTGTACGTGCCGAACGGTCGCACCCCGCAGGATCCCCACTACGAGTACAAGCTGGCGTGGCTGCACGCCCTGGCCGGGCACCTGGGCCCGGTGGCGGCGTCAGGAACCGCCGTTCGCCGTCCTCGGCGACTTCAACGTCGCGCCCGCCGACGACGACGTCTGGGACATCGCGGCCTTCGCCCAGAGCACCCACGTGACGCGCGCCCGAGCGGGCGGCCCTGGCCGAGCTGCGGGCGCTGGGCCTGTCCGATGTCGTGCCCACGATCAGCAAGGGCCCGCACCCCTACACCTTCTGGGACTACCGGGCCGGCTCGTTCCACAAGGCCATGGGGATGCGGATCGACCTTGTGTACGCCAACGCGGCATTCGCCGGTGCGGTGCGCGCCGCCGTCGTCGATCGGGACGCGCGCAAGCCGGGGGTCAAGGGAACTCCGGCCCCGAGCGACCACGCCCCGGTGATCGTCGACCTCGCGTGATCGAGCGCCCTTGCTGTTCGGGGCGCACACTGCTCTACTTCGACATGAGCCCCGCTGAGTCCCTGCGGGAGCACTACCTGTCGGTGAAGCCCGTCCTGCGCGGGTGGCTGCACATGGTGGCTGCCCCCATCGCCGGGGCGGCTGCGGTCCTGCTGGCGATCCTTGCGCCCTCCGACCTGCGCATCCCGGTGGTCCTGTTCGCGCTGACCACGATCCTGCTGTTCTCCGTGTCGGCGGTCTACCACCGCGGCCGTTTCTCGCCCCGGGTCACCGGCGTGCTGCAGCGCTGGGACCACGCCAACATCTTCCTGGTGATCGCCGGCAGTGCCACACCGTTCGCGGTGGCCCTGCTCGGCCCGGGCCCGGCGCGCTCACTGCTGGCGGTCCTCTGGCTCGGGGCCGTCGGTGGTGCGGTGATCCGGCTGGCGTGGGTCCGGGCTCCCCGGTGGCTGTTCGTGCCGATGTACCTGGCCCTGGGCTGGGCCTCGGCGATGTTCCTTCCGGGGTTCCTGCGCTCCGACATCCTGTCCGACACCCGGCATGCCTGGGTCCTCGGGCCTGATCCTGCTCGGCGGGCTCCTCTACACGGTCGGCGCCGGGGTGTTCGCCACCCAGTGGCCCAACCCGTCCCCGAAGTGGTTCGGCTTCCACGAGGTCTTCCACTCGTTCACCCTCGGGGGCTGGGCCGCGCACTTCCTTGCCGCGACACTGGTCGTGACGGCGGTGCGATAGCCTCCACGACGAGCACGAGGCCGCTTCGGGAGGAACGTATGGGTCTGGACGACCTCGTCTACGGTCTGTATGAACGGCGGCTGGCCCACGACCTCAGCCAGGGCGACATCCCGCGTCACGTCGGGGTGATCCTCGACGGGAACCGGCGCTGGGCCACCGAGCAGGGGTCGAGCAGCGCTGCGGGGCACCGGGCCGGCGCCGCGCGGATCGCGGAGTTCCTCGAGTGGTGCGACGAGGTCGGCGTCGAGGTGGTCACGCTGTGGCTGCTGTCGACCGACAACCTGACCCGTCCCAGCGAGGAGCTCGACCCGCTGCTGCGGATCATCGAGGGCTCCGTGGAGCAGCTGGCCGCGTCGGGCAAGTGGGTCATCCGGCACGTCGGCGCGAAGGACCCGCTGCCGGCACGAACGCGCCAGGTGCTGGAGAACGCCGAGCTCAGGACCTCGGGCATCGACGGGATGACCGTCAACGTCGCCGTCGGCTACGGCGGGCGCCAGGAGCTGGTCGACGCCGTGCGCGCCCTGCTGCAGGAGGAGGCGGCCGCGGGGACGACCCTGGAGGACCTCGCCGCGGCCCTGGACGTCGAGCACATCGCCGCCCACCTCTACACGAAGGGCCAGCCCGACCCCGACCTCGTGATCCGGACCTCCGGTGAGCAGCGGCTCTCGGGGTTCCTGCTGTGGCAGAGCGCCCACTCCGAGTTCTACTTCTGCGAGGCCTACTGGCCGGACTTCCGGCGCGTGGACTTCCTGCGCGCCCTGCGCGACTACGCAGCCCGGGAGCGGCGCTACGGCTCCTGAGCGGCACCCACCGTCGCGCGATGGCCGGCACATGACGATTCGCGGACACTGCGGCGGCGAGCACCCCGCGCGCGGCGTGTCGGGCGCCCACATGCGCCGCCCGCGCCTAGATTCGTGACAGGTCGGGCGCACCCCGAGCCGCCCGACCCGACTGTGGAGGCGCGTGTGCCGACTGCGACGAAGCCCCGATCCAGCAGAGCTCGAACGGAGGCGCGTCGCTGCTACGTGCTCGACACCTCCGTCCTGCTGTCCGACCCGCGGGCGGTCTTCCGCTTCGACGAGCACGAGGTCGTCATCCCGCTGGTCGTGATCATCGAGCTGGAGGCCAAGCGCACCCACCCCGAGCTGGGCTACTTCGCCCGGCAGGCCCTGCGCATGCTCGACGACTTCCGGGTGGACTTCGGTCGTCTCGACGAGCGGATCCCGCTCAACGACGAGGGCGGCACGCTGCGCGTCGAGCTCAACCACTCCGACCTGTCGCGCCTGCCCACGGGCATGCAGCTCGGCGACAACGACACCCGGATCCTGGCCGTGGCGCGCAACCTCGCCGCCGAGGGTCGCGACGTCGTGGTGGTCAGCAAGGACCTGCCGCTGCGGGTCAAGGCCTCCACGCTGGGCCTGCAGGCCGAGGAGTACCGCGCCGAGCTGGTGCTGTCCACGGGCTGGACGGGCATCGAGGAGATCGAGGTCGGCTCCTCGGTCGTCAACGAGCTCTACGACAACGAGCGGATCGACCTCGACCTGGCGCGCGACCTGCCCTGCAACACCGGTGTCGTGCTGATCTCCGAGCGGGGGTCCGCCCTGGCCCGGGTCACCGCCGACAAGCGGCTGCGGCTGGTGCGCGGCGACCGGGAGGCCTTCGGCCTGCACGGTCGGTCCGCCGAGCAGCGCATCGCCCTGGACCTGCTGCTGGACCCCGACATCGGGATCGTCAGCCTCGGCGGGCGTGCGGGCACCGGCAAGAGCGCCCTGGCCCTGTGCGCCGGGCTGGAGGCGGTGCTGGAGCGCCAGCAGCACCGCAAGGTCGTGGTCTTCCGGCCCGCTGTTCGCCGTCGGTGGCCAGGAGCTCGGCTACCTGCCGGGCAGCGAGCACGAGAAGATGTCGCCCTGGGGTCAGGCGGTCTTCGACACCCTCGGGCGCGATCACCACGTCCGAGGTCGTCGACGAGGTCCTCGACCGGGGGATGCTCGAGGTCCTGCCGCTGACCCACATCCGCGGTCGTTCGCTGCACGACGCGTTCGTCATCGTCGACGAGGCGCAGTCCCTGGAGCGCAACGTGCTGCTCACCGTCCTGTCGCGCATCGGCAAGGACTCCCGCGTGGTGCTCACCCATGACGTGGCCCAGCGCGACAACCTGCGGGTGGGTCGTCACGACGGTGTGGTCGCGGTGGTCGAGAAGCTCAAGGGGCACCCGCTGTTCGCCCACGTCACGCTGACCCGCAGCGAGCGCTCGCCGATCGCGGCGCTGGTCACCGAGATGCTGGAGGACCTGCCCAACTGAGGCGCTCGTTTGGTCCGACGTCGCCCGGTTCATGACCTAGGTCCCGGCTGTGGCATACCTCACATCGGATCGTGCAACCAGTGTGACGCACGTCCCCGAATGACCGAATCATCCCGGCGCAGATGTGATGCAGGTCACGGTAGAGAGCGTTCTCGCCATGAAATCCGGTTGGAGTCAACCGCCGTTCGGATGGCACGCTCCGGTGTTCATGAGCACTTCACGCCCCGTTCAGGCCGCCTTCCGGGAGCCGTCGTCGACGCCGTTGGCGCGGTTGCTGGCGGCGTTCGTCGCCGCGGTACTCATCGTGGGCCTGCCCGCCCTGAGCGGTGCGTCGCCGGTCCGGGCCGAGGAGACCCCCGCACCGGTCCCGGCCACTGATCCGGCCGTCCCGGCGACCCCGGCTGACCCGACCGTCCAGCCCGCCGTCCCGGCAACGGCCGCCGTCCCCGCCGTGCCGCCCTCGGATCGCGGACGCTGCGCCTCGGAGATGTCGGTGAGGACGTTGCGGCCCTGCAGGCCCTGGTCAAGGTCGAGCAGACCGCCACCTTCGACGCCGCGACCCGCAAGGCCGTCAAGAAGCTCCAGCGCGCCGCCGGGATCAAGGCCAACGGCGTCGTCACCGCCAAGGCCCTGAAGAAGATCAAGCGCGAGCTGAAGAAGCAGGCCAAGGCAGCGCGCGCCGCCAAGAAGGCCTCGCGTGGGGCCCTGCCCCGGGCGGGCGCCCCGGCGGCGAGCAAGCGCTTCGCCGCGGCGTACATCTCGCGCACCTACGGCTGGGGCTCGGGACAGATGTCGTGCCTGTCAGTCATGTGGGGCCGGGAGAGCGGCTGGAAGTACTGGGTGAGCAACCCGAACGGGATCTACCGCGGGATCCCGCAGACCTCCTCGCCGTGTGTGGGGCGCGATGGGCTACTCGACCTCGCAGTACATGAACAGCCCCGCCATCCAGATCAAGGTCGGCGCGAAGTACATCAAGAGCCGCTACGGGTCGCCCGTGCAACGCGTGGGCGTTCTGGCGCTCGCACCACTGGTACTAGGAGGCAGCTAGGCCGGCGGGCCGACCGGGATCGACGTGATCGTCGGCTTCGAGGTCTCGGCGAAGAAGTCGTTGCCCTTGTCGTCCACGACGACGAACGCCGGGAAGTCCTCGACCTCGATCCGCCAGACCGCCTCCATCCCGAGCTCGGGGAAGTCCAGGACCTCCACCGAGCGGATGTTGTCCTTGGCCAGGCGTGCGGCCGGTCCGCCGATCGAGCCGAGGTAGAAGCCGCCGTTGTCCCGGCAGGCGTTCGTCACGGCCACCGAGCGGTTGCCCTTGGCCAGCATCACCATCGAGCCGCCGGCCTTCTGGAACTGGTCGACGTAGGCGTCCATGCGCCCGGCGGTGGTCGGGCCGAACGAGCCTGACGCGTAGCCGGTCGGGGGTCTTGGCCGGACCGGCGTAGTAGACGGCGTGGTCGCGCAGGTAGTCGGGCATCGGCTCGCCGCGGTCGAGCATCTCCTTGATCTTCGCGTGGGCGATGTCGCGGGCGACGACCAGCGGCCCGGTCAGCGAGACCCGGGTCTTCACCGGCAGCGTGGTCAGCTGGGCGCGCACGGCGTCCATCGGCTGGTTCAGGTCGATCCGGACCACTGCCGTCGTCGAGGTGCTCGTCGGTGATCTCGGGCAGGTAGTGCGCGGGGTCGCGCTCCAGCTGCTCGAGGAAGACCCCCTCGGGGGTGATCTTGGCCAGGACCTGCCGGTCGGCCGAGCACGAGACCGCGATCGCGACCGGGCAGCTCGCCCCGTGCCGGGGCAGGCGGACCACGCGCACGTCGTGGCAGAAGTACTTGCCGCCGAACTGCGCGCCGATCCCGAACTGCTGGGTGAGCGCCAGGACCTCGGCCTCCATGTCGACGTCGCGGAAGGCGTGCCCCCCGGCGCTGCCCGCCGTGGGCAGGCCGTCGAGGTACTTCGCCGAGGCGTACTTGGCGACCTTCAGGGCGTACTCGGCGCTCGTGCCCCCGATGACCACGGCCAGGTGGTAGGGCGGGCAGGCGGCGGTGCCCAGGCTGCGCAGCTTCTCGTCGAGGAACCTGGTCATCGAGGCGGGGTTGAGCAGGGCCTTGGTCTCCTGGAACAGGAACGACTTGTTGGCGCTGCCGCCGCCCTTGGCCATCACGAGGAACTTGTAGGCCAGCTCGTGGCCCGGGGCGGTGTCGGCGTAGAGCTCGATCTGCGCCGGGAGGTTCGTCCCGGTGTTGCGCTCCTCCCACATGGTCAGCGGCGCCAGCTGGGAGTAGCGCAGGTTCAGGGTCTGGTACGCGTCGAAGATGCCACGGGAGAGTGCCGCCTCGTCGGGGCCCTCGGTGAGGACGTGCTGCCCGCGCTTGCCCATGACGATCGCCGTGCCGGTGTCCTGGCACATGGGCAGCACGCCGCCGGCGGCGATGTTGGCGTTCTTGAGCAGGTCCAGGGCGACGAAGCGGTCGTTCGGGCTGGCCTGCGGGTCGTCGAGGATGCGGCGCAGCTGGGCGAGGTGGGCCGGGCGGAGCAGGTGCTGGATGTCGTGGATGGCCTCGTAGGCGAGCAGCCGCAACGCCTCGGGGGAGACCTGCAGGAACGTCCGCCCGGCGGCCTCCACGGTGGACACGCCCTCGGTGGTGAGCAGGCGGTAGGGCGTCTCGTCGGCGCCGGTCGGGAGCACGTCGGTGTAGGTGAAGTCGGCCATGGAACGAGCCTAGTCCGAGGCGGACGGGCCCGGGGGTCGGGGCAGATGGGGGCCGGATTGTGCGGACCGGCCCGCCATGGTCCACCATCGTCCCCATGGGAGAGCAGATCGTGGGCCGGGCGCCGTCGCGAGGACGGCAGCTCGGCACGGACATGATCCGCTCGCTGGGCCTCGTGGCGATCGTGCTGCTGGTCTGGATGTACTTCTCGCACCCCCGCAGCTCGGATGCGATCCGCGAGGTCGAGTGGGCGCCGGTCGCGCAGTCGGCCGCCACTGCCGCGCCGTACGAGGTCCTGGCCCCGCCGGTGACGTTCCCGTGGCCCGCGACCAGCGCCCGCGTGGAGCCGCAGGCCGACGGCACGCTGGCCTGGCGGGCCGGCTTCTACACCCCGGTGAAGGAGTACGCCGCGATCCTGCAGCGCGGTCAGTTCCCCGACCAGGCGGCCACGGCGCAGCAGGACTGGATCCGAGGCGGAGACGCGCAACGGCGTCGCTGGGGGAACGGTCACGCATCGGCGGGCGGGAGTGGACGCGGATGGAGGGCGACCCGACCCCGGACGACCGCCGGTCGCTGGTGCTCGTCGAGGACGGGACGGTCACGGTCGTGACCGGTTCGGCTCCGTGGGCGGAGCTGGAGACGCTGGCGGGGACGCTGGCGCCCGTCACTCCTTGATCTCGGTTGACAGGCCCGGCCGCGCAGCCTCGATCCGCTCCCGGGCCCCGTCGAGGTGCGCCTGGCAGATGTCGGCCAGGGCGGTGCCGCGCTCCCAGAGCGCCAGGGACATCTCGAGGTTGACGGTGCTCGACTCGAGCTCGGACACGACCTGGTCCAGGGCCGCCCGGGCCTGCTCGTAGCTGAGGCCGGCGAGGTCCTCGGGGTTCCCGCCCGGCAGGGGCGCGATGGGCGCTGTCATGACGCCGATGCTACGTCGGTGACGTCGGCCCGGAAGTGACCGGTGGCGACACGCACCCGCACGCCGTCGCCGGGATGCAGCTGGTCGGCGGCGCGGATGAGGTCCCCGTTCGGGCCGACCACCACCGCGTACCCGCGGTCGAGGGTGGCCAGCGGCGACAGCGCCCGCGCCCGGGCGCGCAGGTGGGCGAGGTCGCGCTCCTGCGTGGTGATCCGCTGCTCCACGGCGCGGAAGGCGCGCTGCCGGGCGGTGTGGACCTCCGCGGACAGCCGTGGCAGCAGCCCGGCCGGATCAGCCATGACGGGGCGGCTGCGCGTCTGCTCGAGCCACGTGGTGGCCTGGTCGAGGCGGGCCAGCATCGACCGGTCGAGGCTGGCCCGCCGATCGCTGATGCGCCGGGACTCCTCCGCCCAGTCGGGGACGATCCGCTTGCCTGCGTCCGTGGGGGTGGAGGCGCGCAGGTCGGCGACGAGGTCCAGCAGCGGTGCGTCCTGCTCGTGGCCGATCGCGCTGACCACGGGCGTCCGGACGGCGGCGACCGCGCGGATCAGGGACTCGTCGCTGAACGGCAGGAGGTCCTCGAGGCTGCCACCGCCGCGTGCGAAGACGATGACGTCGACGGTCTCATCGGCCTCCAGCTCCGCGAGGCTGCGGATCATCGTGCTCACGGCCGAGGCCCCCTGCACCGCGCCCTCGCGGACCTCGAACTGCGCCGACGGCCAGCGGTGACGGGCGTTGGTGATCACGTCGTGCATCGCCTGGGCGTTCACGCCGGTGATGAGCCCGATCCGGCGGGGGAGCAGTGGCAGGCGCCGCTTGAGCTCGGGGGCGAACAGGCCCTCGGCCGCCAGCTGCTGCTTGCGCCGCTCGAGGGTGGCCAGGAGCTCGCCGATGCCCACCGGCCGGATCTCGCTGGCGCGCAGCATCAGGCGGCCGTTGCGGACCCAGTACTCGCACTGGACGTGCATCAGCACCCGCTGCCCGGCCGCCAGGGGCGGGTTCATCGCGCGATCGAGGCCGCCGGGGATCACGACCGACACCGAGGCGTCGACGTCCACGTCGCGGACCGTCAGGTAGACCTGTGACCCGCTGCGGCGGCTGACCTCGACGACCTGCCCCTCGATCCAGACGCGGTTCAGCCGGGCGATGTAGTCGCGCAGCTTCACCGAGATCTCGCGGACCGGCCAGGCGCGCTCAGGGGCGGAACCGTCCGCGGGTGCTCCGCCCGGGGCGGCGGTCTGGGGGGCTGTGGCCATGGTCGCGAGAGTACGACAGGCGGCGGACATCGCCGGGCCGCCCTACCATGGGGGCATGTCTGAATCGGGTCGCAAGGTCCTGCTGGCCGCGCCCCGCGGCTACTGCGCCGGCGTGGATCGGGCCGTGGTCGCCGTCGAGAAGGCCCTCGACCTCTACGGCGCGCCGGTCTACGTGCGCAAGGAGATCGTCCACAACCGCTACGTGGTCGACTCCCTGGCGGCGCGCGGGGCCGTGTTCGTCAGCGAGACAGACGACGTCCCCGAGGGCGCCACCGTGGTCTTCAGCGCGCACGGCGTGGCACCGTCGGTCCACGAGGAGGCCGCCCAGCGGAACCTGCGGACCATCGATGCGACCTGCCCGCTGGTCACGAAGGTCCACAACGAGGCCCGGCGGTTCGCCGACGAGGGCTACCGGATCCTGCTCATCGGCCATGAGGGCCATGAGGAGGTCGAGGGCACCATGGGTGAGGCGCCGGAGGCGATGACCCTGGTGGACGGTCCGGCTTCCGTCGCGGCCCTCGACATCGCGCCGGACGACAAGGTGGTGTGGCTGTCGCAGACCACGCTGTCGGTGGACGAGACCATGGAGCACGGTCGGTGCGCTGCGCGAGCGCGTCCCGGGGCTGGTCAGCCCGCCCAGCGACGACATCTGCTACGCGACCCAGAACCGCCAGACCGCCGTGAAGAAGGTGGCCCCGCGCAGCGACGTCCTGATCGTCGTCGGGTCGGCCAACTCGTCGAACTCCGTGCGCCTGCTCGAGGTCGGGCTGCAGCACGGCGCGAAGTCGGGATACCGCGTCGACCTGGCGAGCGAGCTGGAGCGCGGCCTGGTTCGAGGGGGCCGCCGACCGTCGGGGTGACCAGCGGGGCGTCGGTCCCCGAGATCCTGGTGCGTGACGTGCTCGTCCGACTCGCCGAGCTCGGCTTCGACGACGTCGAGGACGTGGACGCCGTCGAGGAGCACATGGTGTTCGCGCTGCCCCAGGAGCTGCGCAGGGACCTGAAGGCCGCCGGGAAGCAGTAGGGCGCCGGTCGGCCGGCCGGACCCAGCCCCCGGAGCCGCCTCGCAGCCAGCCCAGGGCGCATGGATGGGGGCCTGGAGCGGGAGCCTCAGCGGTCCGTGAAGTGGCGGATCGTGGCGATCGTGATCGACAGGATCGTGGCGGCAACGACCCAGACGGCATTCGGGCCGAGGGTCTGCACGATCATCAGGGCCTCGCGGGTGCGCCACGATCCACCGGTTGCAGGCACGAGCAGCTGCCCGGCGATCAGGACGGCGGCCAGGAACGCCAGCGGCGGCATCATCGCGGGCAGCGAGCGATCGCCCGCCCGCGTGACGAGCGGGGCGATGATCGCCACCACCACCAGCGTCACCCCGGTCCAGAGCCCGATCCGGTCGCGCAGAGCCGCCTCGAGGGCCGCGACCGCGATCACCACGAGCGTCGCGACGGCGACCACGCGACCTCCGCGGAGTCCCCGGCCCTCGGCGTCGGGCCGCTCGGCAGCCCCCGGTGCCGTCGCCGGTGCCGCACGCCGATGCGCCGCACCCGAGCCCGGCCGCCACCCGACCCGCGCCGCCCCCGACTGCTCGGGACCTTCGTTGACCTGCGCCCCGGAACGTCCCCACCCGGCGTCGCTGGGTCCGGGTGAGGGCAGGGTCACGGGGCGATGGTAGTCCGCCGATGGAGGGGACTACGCGACGGCCGTTGCCGTCGTGTCCTGCGGTGGTTCGCCTGGCCCCGAGGGCCCGCTGCTCCAGCTCGTCGAGGCTCCCGGGCGTGGCCGAGTCCAGTGGGATCGCGGCGAGGTCGAGCTCGTCCGGCTGGCTCGGCGCGTCCCCGGCAGAGGGCCGGGCGGCCAGGCTGCGCGGCTGCTGATCGACCTGCCGGGGCGGGTCCAGGGCGATCGGCAGGCCCTGCATCTCGGTGAACCGTCGACCGGTCACCAGCACCCGGGCCTCGAGGGATGCCATCGCCCTGTTGTAGGCCGTCACTCCGGATCCCAGGGCCGAGCCCAGCTTGTCCAGGTGCCCGAGCATGGTCGCCAGGCGCTCGGCCAGCTCCCGGCCGAGGGCCTGGACCTCCTTGGCGTTGGCGGCCAGCGCGTCCTGACGCCAGATGTGGCCGACCGTGCGGGTCAGGGCCATCAGGGTGGTCGGGGTTGCCAGGACGACGTTGCGGTCGAAGGCGTGCTCGAGGAGGGTCGGGTCGCAGGCCAGGGCCTCGGCGAGCAGTGACTCCGCGGGCAGGAACATGACGACGAACTCCGGTGCCGTGTCGAACTGCCGCGCGTACTCCTTGCTCGCCAGCCGATCGACGTGGTTGCGCACCTCGCGTGCGTGCTGGGCGCGTGCGGCGGCAACTTCGTCCTGCGGGTCCCCGGCCTCGATGCCGAGGATCGCGCGCAGGGAGACCTTCGCGTCCACCACGACGGTCTTGTCCTCGCCGAGGTTCAGGACGACGTCCGGGCGGAGCACGCCGGAATCCGTCGAGACGCTCTGCTGCTCGGTGAAGTGCACGTCGCGGACCAGCCCGGAGGACTCCAGCAACCGGCGCAGCTGGAACTCGCCCCACCGCCCGCGCACCTCGCTGTGGCCCAGAGCCCCCACCAGACGGGCAGTCTCGCGCCGCAACCCGTCGGTGGAGACGCTCGTGGCCTGGGCCACCGCCCGCATCTGCTCGGACAGTTGCGCTGTCGAGCTCGCCCGTCCCCCCTCCGCGCGAGCCACGGCCTCCTCGAGCCGGCCCAGCGCCGTCTGGACGGGGGCCATGGCCTCGGCCACCTGCTCCGGCGCCTGGGCGTGGGACTCGGCGGTCGCCCGGGCCGAGGTCAGCTCGGCCTCCAGTCGCGCCATCCGCTCGGCGGCCACTGCTCGCTCGGCTGCGCGCCGGGGACCGTCCATCAGCCCACGCAGCAGCCACCCCAGCACCAGGGCGACCACGGAGAACGCGGCGCCCCACAACATCGTCGTATCCATGGGTCATTCCTACGCCAGCGGTCTGACATGCCGGAGGAGATGTGCATGTCGCGTCTGGCCGGAGTGTCGTCGGCACCCTCGGGTCAGGCCACACGGGCGTGGTTGTCGTCCGGGTGTGAGAGCGCGGATGCACCTTGCGGGCTGGTCCAGCGCAGTCCGCCTCCCGACGTAGCCTCGACTCGCCACCCGCCCTCGTGCTTCAGGCCGTGGTGGCGTCTGCAGAGCGCGTGCAGATTCTCCGCGGACGTGGGCCCCTGAGGAAACGGAACGAGGTGGTCGAGGTCGCATTCTGCTGCCGGCACCGCGCAGCCCGGGAACCTGCAGGTGCCGTCGCGCAGCCGAACGTGCCGGTCGAGTGCCGCCGGAGGGCGGTAGGACAGCGTCCCGACGTCGAGCACGGCGCCCGTGGTGCGACAGGTCAGGACGTGTCGCCAGCGCGCGTCACCGGCGGCGAGTCGGCGGGCTGCGGCGGCTGGGATCGCTCCGAACCCGTTGATCACACCGGGCGCGTCGGTGATCCCCGCCAGGGAGTCGACGGGAATGGTGACGGTGATGACCGTGTCCACTCGAGGGCGTTGGCCCTGCCCGCCGTCCGACGAATGGGACTCGTCGCCGCTCGCAGTGCCCGCCCCGTGGCTGGAGGATCAGGTCGACCAGGGCAGCGGCCAACCACAGGTCCAGCGGCTCGCGGGGGTCGGCGCCCAGGTGGGTTGGGTCGCCGTTGCGGTCAGCCAGGGCGCAGGCGCGGATCGCGGAGTACACCCGCTCGGCGTCCTCGCTGGCCAGCCTGGCGACCAGGTCGGCGGTGCCGTCCCCGCGATGGCCGACCCAGACCCCGCGCTCGGCCAGAGCCCTGGCTGCGGCGACGGGGCCTCTCAGCGCAGCCGAGGGCCAGCAGGCGGCGGTGCAGGAACAGTTCCAGGCGGCGGGCCGTGTGCTCCTGCGCGTAGGCCAGGCCGTCAGCCAGAAGGGACTCGCAGTCAGTCTCGTAGCCTGCCAGGAGAGCGCCGTCAGGGTCGGTGCGGGGCACCTCGAACAGGGCGTCGGCGAGGATGCGCGCGCGCGTGAGGTCCAGCTCCCCGCGACACAGGGCTGCCCAGACCTCCGGCTGGTGGCGCAGCGTCTCTGCCGTGGTGCGGGTATGTGCCGCCGAGCGGCGCGAGACGACCAGCGCACACGACACCTCGTCGAGCACCCGATCCGTCGTCGCTCCTCCCGGGGTCTCGTCTGCGACGGCTGCCACGCAGGCGACCCGCAGGGCTGCGACCTGTCGCGACAGTTGCTCGACAGCCTCCAGCGAGAGCATCGCAGGCCCGAAGGCGGCCAGGTCGAGGTCGGGTCCGGCCATCGCGCCAGGCCCAGGGCTCGGTGGTCGGGAACGGATCACCTCCACCAGCTCATCGACGCCCATCTGAGCGGCGTCGATCGGCCTGCCGCGTTCATCGCGCACGCAGAGCACGAACTCAAGCACGATCCCCTCCCCTTCTCGAACACCTGTACGATTCGATACCGACACCGTACCCCACCCCACCGACAACGCAAGGGGCCGTGAGGCGGCCTGTGGAGGGACGTCGCGGAGGCTCGGTGCCGACCCGAGCCGACTGCGCCCCGCCGCCGCCCTCGCCGTGCCCGCAACGGGTCCCGGCGGCCTCCTGATCGCCGGTAGAATCGTGCGTTGTGGCCCTCACCATCGGCATCGTCGGACTGCCCAACGTCGGCAAGTCCACCCTCTTCAACGCGCTGACCCGCAACAACGTGCTGGCGGCGAACTACCCGTTCGCGACCATCGAGCCGAACACCGGCGTCGTCGGCGTCCCCGACCCGCGCCTCGACGTCCTGGCCGGCATCTTCGGCTCCGCCCGGACGCTGCCAGCGACGGTCACGTTCGTGGACATCGCCGGGATCGTCAAGGGCGCCAGCGAGGGCGCCGGACTGGGCAACAAGTTCCTGTCGCACATCCGCGAGTCCGACGCGATCTGCCAGGTGATCCGGGTCTTCACCGACCCGGACGTGGTCCACGTCGACGGTCGCGTGTCACCGAAGGACGACATCGAGGTCATCAACCTCGAGCTGATCCTGGCTGACCTGCAGACCCTCGACAAGGCGATCCCGCGGCTGCAGAAGGAGGCCCGGATGAACAAGGACCGGGCCGCGAGCCTCGCCGCGGCAGAGGAGGCGAAGGCCGTCCTCGAGGGCGGCCGCACGGTGTTCGCCGCGGGGCTCGACCGTGAGCCGCTGCGTGAGCTGTTCCTGCTCACCGCCAAGCCCTTCCTCTACGTGTTCAACGTCGACGCCGACGAGCTCTCCGACGACGCCATGCGCACCGAGCTCGCCTCCCTGATCGCGCCCGCCGAGGCCGTGTTCCTCGACGCCAAGACCGAGGCGGACCTGATCGAGCTCGACGAGGCGGAGGCCCTGGAGCTGCTGCAGTCGATCGGCCAGGAGGAGAGCGGGCTGACGCAGCTCGCCCGCGTCGGGTTCGACACGCTCGGCCTGCAGGCCTACCTGACGGCCGGGCCGAAGGAGTCGCGCGCGTGGACGATCCCCAAGGGCGCGACCGCCCCGGAGGCGGCCGGGGTGATCCACACGGACTTCCAGAAGGGCTTCATCAAGGCCGAGGTCGTGTCGTTCGACGACCTGGTCGACGCCGGCTCGATGGCCGAGGCCAAGTCGCGCGGCAAGGTCCGGATCGAGGGCAAGGAGTACGTCATGCACGACGGCGACGTGGTGGAGTTCCGCTTCAACGTGTAGCGGGCGCGTCCCCGCGAGTGTCGCGCGGGAATCAAGACAGACACCGAGGATGAACGGCGCCCTCACCCGGGTCCGCGACCACGTCCTGCCGTCGAAGGCGGGTCGCCGGGGGACCGCGGCTGCCCTGGTCGCCCTGGTGGCAGCTCCCGTTGCCATCGCACCGGCGCACGCTGCGCGGTTTGCCGGGATGGCTGGTACTCATCCAGTTCCGGCAGCGGGACCTGCTCGTGGCATGGAGGGGTGGACTACTGGGTCAACCCCACACCGACGGTCCCCGAACCGACATACAGCGACCCGGTGTACCCCGTCCCGACTTATCCGTCGTACGGGTCGACGCCCACCGCGGGGACCGTCAACCTGAAGCGGCTGCAGCCGGGGCAGAAGGATTCGGACAGTGTCAGGTTCCTCCAGAAGCGACTCGAGACAAGGTCCTGCTCCGGGGCAGCGCGAAGTTGCCGGTGACAGGGAATTACGGCAAGCAGACCCGGGCCGCAGTCCGCCTTTGGCAGATGAACGTCGACCGGGCCTCGGGGCGCGGTGCTGACGACACCCTCGGACCCAGGCAGGCCCGAGCCTTGTTCCCGGCAGGGGCCCGGGCCACGGTTTTCGCGGGCACTTCCTAGGTGAGGCTCGTACCTACGCACGCGGGCACATTTCGTGAGTCTCGTCGATCTCCTGTTGGGATGGACCGTCCGGAGGCTACATTGGTGCGAGCGATCGGTCGTATCGCGGACTCCCGGACAAGTCGGAGCACCCTGGAGGCGACGTCATGCATCTGCGCAACCATCGACAGTCAAGTCTGAGTGGGATGCTGCTCGTCGGCGGGGTCGTCCTGGCGACGACGGGCCTTCGTGCTGTCCCGAGCCAGGCCGAGCAGGTCGGTGAACGGTGTCCGCTGCAACGACGGGCGACGACGCATCCGACTGTGCCTCCCCTGAGACCGCCTGCCGCACGCTGGCCGGTGCTCTAGCGAAGGCTGGACCGGGCATGACGGTTCACTTGGCCGCCGGCAGCTACCCAGAGACATCGGGCTCCCGTCGAGCTGGGCGTGCGGTTCCGGGTCGAAGTCGACGGATACGTGACCGGGATCCGCTTCTTCAAGGGTCCGAACAACACGGGCACGCACACCGGGTCGTTGTGGTCGTCGGACGGGGAGCGGCTAGCGACCGGGACATTCGCCGACGAGACGGAGTCGGGCTGGCAGGACCTCACGTTCGCTGCGCCCGTGCCGATCGAGGCAGGTGCCATCCAGGTGGCGTCCTACCACGCACCCTTGGGCCGCTACAGTGTGGACGAGGGCTACTTCGACCAGGGTTCACGTCGAGCCGGACCCCTTGAGGCACTCTCGAACGCCGAAGATGGCGGGAACGGCCTGTATCGCTACGGGGAGGGGAGTGGCGTTCCTACCGAGACCTACGGCGCGAGCAACTACTGGGTCGACGTGCGATTCGTCCCCGCCTCGAAGGAGTAGGTCCGCCTTCGCGGCAGTCCACGGCGTGTCGGTGGATATTGATCAGGGTTCCTCGGCGACTCCGCGCGCCCTGCCCTGGGGCGTCGCCCGGGCGCCGTTCCGGCTGTCGGACCCGGGTGGACGTCGCATCCCAGATTGGCTCTCCCCGCAATGCGATCGCTCCACACCTATGCTGACAACCAGGGCCACGTCGGTCCGCAGCGAAGGGCGGGAACCATGTCCGATGGCACGATCGAACCCCGCATCATGGCGTCCTCGACGGTCCGTCCGACGCTCGTCGTCGCGCCCTCGATGGGGCGGCCCTCCGGGCATGCCCACGAGCTCACCCCTGGGATCTCAACCGTCGAGGACGTCGCCGCAGTCGTCGTGGGAATGCCGGTGAAAGCCGCCACGAAGCTCCTCGAGCCACGTGGCTACGTCGTCCACGTCGTCTCCGTCGATGACCGGCACGAGTCGCAGGCGCATGGCACCAACGCCGAATGCGTGAACCTGACCGTGGGTGAGGGCAAGGTCTCCCACGTCGCCTTCGGCTGACTCACGCGTCGCCGCCTCCTGATGATCAGGCCCCTGGCGATCGGTGATGCCGCGACTGCGGCGGCGATCGCGCGCCGGGCTCGCACCGAGGCCATCGCGGACTACCCGGACCTGCACACAACCGAGGAGGACCTCGCGTTCTACCGCGGTGAGATCGCTGGGAAGTCCGGGTGGGCCTGGGTCGACGAACCCGGTCGCGTCGTGGGTTTCGTGATCTGGCGGGATGCCTTCATCGACCACCTGTACGTCGATCCTGAGCGCCAGCGCTCGGGGATCGGCACCGAGTTGCTCGAGCGCGCGGTAGCGGAGATGGATGGGCCGGAGGTCCGGCTGTGGACCTTCCAGGCGAATGCTCGGGCCGTCGCCTTCTATCGGCGCAGCGGGTTCCGGATCCTGGAGGCCACCGATGGATCCGGGAACGAGGAGCGGCTGCCGGACTACCTCCTCGTCCGACCGTGACGGCGTCTGGACGGGTTCCCACGGACGTGAGCCGCCCGCCACGCCGGACAGATTGCTCAATGAACGTTGCTATAGTTACCCTGTGAGTGTCGGGACGACGTTCGAGGCCAGCGCGGGTACTCGCGCGGTGTGGGGCTCGACATGACCCTGACCCCCACCACCCGCCGGGTGCTCGCCGAGTACCTCGGGACGATGATCCTGGTCGCAGCCGTCGTCGGCTCGGGGATCATGGCCACCAACCTGACCGATGACGTCGGCGTGCAGCTGCTGATGAACATGCTCGCCACGGTGATGGTCCTCGGCCTGCTGATCTGGACGTTGGGCCCGATCTCCGGTGCCCACTTCAACCCGGCCGTGACCGGCGTGGCCCTGGTGCGTCGGGAGATGGCAGTCGGCGAGGGGGCTGCGTACATCCCCGCCCAGATTGCTGGCGCCATCACCGGAGCGATGCTGGCCAACCTGATGTTCGGCCTGCCCGCAGTGGAGATCTCGACGAACGAGCGGACCGGTGCGAACCTGCTCCTCGGGGAGGTCGTGGCCACGGCCGGCCTGCTGTGGATCATCGGCGCCCTGACACGGACCGGCAGTGGTCGGCTCGGCCCCGTCCTGGTGCCCGCCTGGATCGGCTCGGCGTACTTCTTCACGTCGTCGACGTCCTTCGCCAACCCGGCCGTCACGATCGGTCGGATGTTCACCGACACCTTCGCGGGGATCGCACCGGCCTCGGTGCTCCCCTTCATCCTCGCCCAGCTGATCGGGGCGGCCCTCGGTGCCGCCCAGACCGAGCTGTTCCACCCGCGTCCCGGGGTCATCCCCGAGCCACTCGACCTGCCCGGCCCCGTCCACGACCGACCCTGACCAGCCCGATCCAAGGAGGAATCCATGTCCGACAAGCCATCCGTGCTCTTCGTGTGCATCCACAACGCCGGCCGTTCCCAGATGGCCGCCGCCTACCTGACGCACCTGGCCGGCGACCGGGTCGTCGTCCGCTCCGCCGGGTCAGCGCCGGCCGAGTCCGTGAACCCGGCGGCGGTCGCGGCGATGCTCGAGGAGGGCATCGACATGTCGGCCGAGACCCCCAAGATCCTCACCGACGAGGCGGTGCGCGGTTCCGACGTGGTCATCACGATGGGCTGCGGCGACACCTGTGCGATCTACCCCGGCAAGCGGTACGAGGACTGGAAGCTCGACGATCCTGCGGGCCAGGGAATCGACTCCGTGCGCCCCATCCGCGACGACATCCGCCGACGGATCGAGACCCTGATCAGCGAGATCGCGCCGGCCTGAAGCCCACCACCTGAGCCTGACCCCCGCCGTGAGGTCGTCAAGCGACCGTCCATCGCCGCACTCGCGACACGGCATCGCCCACGCCCGGACCTTGCCGGTCATCGGGCCGATTCTGCCAAGGTGAGGCTAAACTCACCGACTTCATCCCGTCGTCCCACTGGAGACCGCCTTGTCTGGTTCCGCCTTGCCCTTCACCCACGAGATGGTCGTCGTGCACAAGCTCTTCCGTCGCGAGTTCGGCCAGGGTCCGGGCTGGGTTCGACGGGTGGCCGCCGGCGACACCAAGCAGGCCCAGCTGGTCTACACCCACTTGAAGAAGGACTTCGACGTGCTGCACCACCACCACGAGGCGGAGGACATCAACCTGTGGCCGCGGCTGCGCGAGCGGGCGACCGACCAGCAGGAGCTGCTGGACACGATGGAGGGCCAGCACCGGGGGATCGACCCCGCGCTGGCGAAGGCCGAGGAGCTCGGGGCAGCATGGGCCGCGACGGCGGACATCGCGGCCCGCGAAGCCTTCGCCGAGGCGATCGAGGAGTTCTCCGGCCCCCTGCTGGCGCACCTGGACCAGGAGGAGGCCGACATCCTTCCGCTGGCCCAGCAGCACGTCTCCGAGGAGGAGTGGGGACTCCTGGCCAAGCATGCACTGGCCAGCACGCCGAAGCCGGACCTGATCAAGGGCCTTGGCGGCATCCTGGAGGATGCCACTGCCGACGAGCGGGACATGATGCTGGGCGTCATCCCGGCAGTGCCCAAGCTCCTCTACAGGACCGTCGGGAAGCGCGCCTACCTCAAGGACGCCGCTGCGGTCCGAGGAGTCGCGCCGGTCGGATTGTGAGCTCCGCCCGTCAGACCGTGAGGACCCGGGCGGCTAGGGTTCTCAGTCAGAGGGGGCGGCCCCATCCCGTCGCCTCGCGCCCGCACATGCGCGCGTGCACCCAGCGGAGGTGGTGGATGCAGGCCGCCAGGATCTCGCTGCGGCTGAGCCTGCCCGGGGACCGTCGGATGCGTCGAGTGCTGCTGGCGTACCTGCTGTGCGACCTGATCGAGTTCGCGACCTGGATGGCAGTGGTGCTCGTCGCGTACTCGCGGGGTGGCGCGACCGCCGTCGGAGTCGCGTCGGTGGCCATGCTGCTCCCGGCCATCCTGATCGTGCCCCTGATCGCCGGGTTCGGGGATCGGATGCCGCGGGGTCGTGCCCTGTCCCTGGCCCACGCCGCGGTCGGGGTCACGTCGCTGTTCATGTGCCTGCTCCTGGTCATCGATGCCCCGTTCTGGTCGGTCGTGCTCGGGGTGCCGTGCAGACGGTGGCCCTGAGCCTCGTCCAGCCCATGCACTACTCCGCGCTGCCCTTCCTCGCGCTGCGCCCCGGCGACCTCGTCGCTGCGAACGGCCTGTCCTCCTTCATGGACGGGCGACCCTGTTCGTCGGATACCTGCTGGCTGGCGTCCTCACCGACGCGTGGGTCCCTGGATCGTCCTGTTCGGCTGGGGGCATGGGGCTGGTGGCGGCCCTGCTGACCACCCGGCTCGGCATCCCCCGGTCCACCCAGTCGACGCCGGGCGACGAGGACGAGCCGGGTGAGATCCGCGCGGCGATCGAAGGGCTGGTCGCGCTGCGCGGCAACTGGGGAGCCCTCGCCCTCCTGGCCCTGCTCGGCTGCACCTTCCTCGTCGACGGGTCCAACGAGCCGCTGACGCTCACCTTCAACGCCGAGGTGCTGGGGCTGGGGGAGTCCTCGGCCGGTCTGCTGGCGGGGTCGTACGGTGTCGGGCTCGCGCTCGGTGGGGCGATGCAGGCGGGCCTGGCGCATCGCAGTCGGCTGGCGTCGGTGGTCCTGGCTGGTGCCGGCGTCCTGGGCGGCTTCTGGCTGGCGGTTGCCTTCGTGGGGGCGCTCGGGCTGGCCGTCGTGGTGCTGACGCTCGCCGGGATGGGTGCCTCGCTGGTCCTCGTGTCGGCGCGGACGCTGCTCCAGCGCAGCACGGACAACCTCATCCTGGCCAGGGTCCTCGCCGTCCAGGAGGGCATCCAGATGAGCGGTCAGGCGGTTGGCTCGCTCCTCGCCCCGCTGGCGATCGGCGTCCTCGGGCCGAGTCGCGCCTTCATCCCGATCGGGTTGATCGTGATCGGCACGGCTGCGGTGACCCACGCGACCGTCCGGGCGCTGGAGGCGACCTCGACCGTCCGCGTGCGTGAGGTCCAGGTGCTGTCCCAGGTGCCGTTCCTGAGGGCGCTGCCCGCCTACGAGTTGGAGCACCTGGCCCAGACGGCGCTCTGGCGCGACGCCCCGGCCGGGGCGGTCGTCGTGACCCAGGGGCAGCCGGCGACGCCTTCTACGTGGTCGCTGGCGGGGAGCTGTCCGTGACCGTGGACGGCAGGGTGCGCGACCACACGCTGACCGCCGGCGATGGGTTCGGCGAGATCGCCCTGCTCCACCGTGTCCCGCGGACGGCCACCATCAGCGCGCTCACCGACAGCGAGCTGCTGAGGGTCAGCTCGGCGCAGTTCCTCGCCTCCGTGACGTCCAGTGCAGATGGTGCCGCGCTTGCCGCCGAGGTCTCGGCCGGTCGGTTGGCCGCGGACGGGACTCCGGACTTGGCTGAGTAGGTCGCGCTCGGGGGTGCGAGGAGGCAGCCCCGGCGAGTCCCAGCGATAATGGCGCCCATGGCCGACATGCTGGACTACTGCTCCGACCTCCCCGTGCTCTCCGTGCCCGAGGGCGAGGTCCTGATCATGGAGGGCGGCCAGCCGTCGCGGATGTTCGTGCTGGTCTCCGGCTCGGTCACGATCGAGAAGGACCTGGTCCCCTTCGCGCGGATCGACCATCCGGGTGCGGTCTTCGGCGAGATGTCGTGGGTGCTCGACCGCTCCGCGACGGCCACGGTCCGGGCCGCAACACCCGTCGAGGTACGCGTCATCGAGGATCCGGACACGTTCCTCAACGACAACCCGGGTGCCGCGGTGGCAGTCCTGCGGATGACCGCGATGCGCCTCGACGGCCTGACGCAGTACCTCGTTGACGTCAAGCAGCAGTTCGCCGGGCTCACCGGGCACCTCGGGATGGTCGACCAGATCCTCGACAGCCTGGTGCACCACCAGAGCGGGCCCACCAAGACGGGCTCCGTGCGCGACCCGGAGTGCTGATCCTCAGTCGAGGCTGATCGTCTCGGACTCGAAGACGCCGTACCAGTGGGCGGTCCGCTGGGTCGTGTCGAGGGTGATGTTCGGCGGGATCGGGCCCACCTGCTTGCCGGGGTTGAACACCCAGGTCCGGCCCAGCCTGGCGTTCCAGGAGCCGTCCGGTACCCAGGGGGCCTGGTGGATGTGCCCGCAGAACACGACATCGGGCTGGTACTGCTCGATCCAGGCGGCGAGGTCGTGGTCGGGGAACTCCCGGCGGCCGTCCTTGCACAGCGGCGTGCCGGCGGGGGGTGCGTGGTAGAGCCAGATCCACGTCGCCGGACGGTCCACCGCGGCGGCGGCCAACTGGGCGCCGACCTCATCACGCGTCACCGGCCCGTCCCACCAGGGGCAGATCGTGAAGCGCACGCCGTCGACGTCGATGCTCGTGCCATCGGTGTGCACGCCATCATCGGCGACCCGCCGCAGCCACCCGGCCACCTGCTCGCCGTGCGCACCCGGACCGTCGAGGTCGTGGTTGCCCGACGCGGCCAGGACCAGGGCCTCGTTGGACAGCGCAGTCAGGTACTTGCCCAGGACGACGGACTGGACGTCGATCGGCACCGGGTTGACCACATCGGCCAGATCCCCGCACAGCGCGACGACGTCGGCCTCGGGGGCGGCGCGCACGAGCCAGTCGTAGTGGGGGAGCCGGTAGTGCAGGTCCGACACGGCCAGGATGCGCACGGGCTGCAGTCTCCCCTAACGGCGGTCGTCGGCATGCGAAGGTCCGGCGTGGTGGGCGGATCAGGGCAGGTCGAGGACCATGCCCTCGTAGGCGACGCTGGCGAATCCGGTGCTGCAGAACTCCTCGCGGATCTGGTCGAGGGCGGCATCGGTCCGGTGCGGTCCGTGGTGGAACAGCACCAGCGACTTGGCGTTCACCTTCTCGGCCAGGGTGACGGCCTCGTCGATGGTCGCGTGGCCGTAGTCGACGGCGCGGGGGCGCTCGTGGGCCAGGAACTGCGCGTCCTCGATGAGGACGTCGACCCCCTCCATGGCCGCCATCGCCTCGTCGGTCACGCCGGCAGCGGGGGCGTGGTCGGGCACGTACGCGAACGACGTGTCGCCGACCTGGACCCGGTACCCGAAGCTGCGACCGCCCTTGTGCGCGACATCGAACGGGGTGACCGCGAAGCCCTCGACCGTCAGCGGGGCGGCCTCGATCGCGGTGAAGGTCCACGCGCCCTTGAGCCCCTCGGGCGTGATCGGGAACGCGGGCGGGGACATCATCTGGGAGAGCAGGTCGAAGCCGGTCCGCCCGGACTCCTCGGGGATGTACACATCCACCCGGGAGTCGTCACGGTCGCCCGCGGCGAAGAAGGGGATCCCCTGCACGTGGTCCCAGTGCAAGTGGCTCAGCATGATGGATCCGTCGAAGGCCGCACCCTCGAGCAGCGCGGTCAGGGACCGGATGCCGGTGCCCGCGTCCAGCGCGAGGACCGGCCCGGAGGCGGCGTCCGCAGCGACCACCACGCACGAGGTGTGCCCCCCGTAGCGGACGAAGTCAGGGCCTGGGGCAGGCGTGGAACCACGCACCCCGAGGAAGGTCAGCCGCACGTTCTCTCCTCAGCCTGGGCGCCATTGCGCCCTCTGCCGACGCTGGACCTGTGACATTCTAGGGGCAACAATCCGCCCAACGAGTCAGGCCGATAGGGAGTCATGACCGACCTGCGCCGGCACGTGCCACCCATCGCGCTGGCGTGGGACGACGAGACGCCCGGGGAGTTGTGGCGCGTCGTCGACGGGACACTGGTGTTCGCCGACGTCTCGGGCTTCACGGCCCTCACCGAGAAGCTGTCCCGCCGCGGCCGGATCGGTGCTGAGGAGATCGTCGAGACGCTGAACCGGGTGTTCGGCCCGATGCTCCGGATCGCCGGGACGCGCGGCGGTGAGCTGCTGAAGTTCGGCGGCGACGCCCTGCTGTTCCTCTTCACGGGCCCGGACCACACCGAGCAGGCGTGCGACGCCGCGGTCGAGATGCGCACCGCGCTGCGCCAGGCGGCGGCCGTGCCCACCTCGGTGGGGCGGCTCTCGCTGAAGATGTCGGTCGGGCTGCACTCCGGGGACATCCACCTGTTCCTCGTCGGCTCGCCGACCCGCGAGCTGCTCATCCTCGGGCCTGGTGCGACGTCCACGGCGCTGGCGGAGAAGGCCGCCGAGGCCGGCGAGATCGTCGTCAGCGCCGCGACGGCCGCCCGGCTGGCTCCGGACGCCGTTCGGCCGCGCGAGGACGGCGAGCTGATGCTTCGCCGGCGTTCGGCACACTCGGCGCCCGGCAAGGACTTCGTGCTTCCCGACGTCGATCGCGAGCGGATCCGCGGGCTGTTCCCGATCGAGCTGGGGGAGTACCTCGACCCGGGCATCCCCGACCCGGAGCACCGGATCGCGAGCATCGCCTTCATCAAGTTCTCCGGCACCGACGCGCTGCTGGCCGGGCCGGGCCCCGATGTCCTGGCCGAGGCCCTGCACCGGACCGTCAGCCTGGTCGAGGAGGCGCTGGCCCCGGAGTCGATCAGCCTGCTCGCCACCGACCTCGACAGCGACGGTGGCAAGTTCTTCCTCGGCTCCGGCATCCCGACCTCCTTCGAGGACAACGAGGGCCGGATGCTCCGCGCCCTGCGGCGGATCGCGGACTCTGACTCGCCGCTGCCGCTGCAGCTGGGCGTCAACCGCGGGCACGTCTTCGCCGCCGAGGTCGGGATCCCCGAGCGCGGGGCCTACACGGGCATGGGCGACACCACGAACACCGCCGCCCGGATCATGTCCAAGGCGCCGGCGGGCGTGCTCTTCGCCCACCCGGCCGTCCTGGAGCACTCGCGCACGCGGTTCGCCGTCCAGCCGGCCGGTCCGTTCCCGATGAAGGGCAAGGCCGTCCCGCTGCTGGTCTTCGAGGTCGGCGAGGAGCTCGGGACGGCCGAGGAGGCGACGTCCGAGTCGCGGCTGCCGTTCCTGGGCCGCGACGAGGAGTTGGCGACCGTGCGCGGCGCCCTGGATGAGGCCCTCGGCGGTACCGGCGGTGTCATCACCATCACCGGTGCCACCGGCATGGGCAAGTCCCGTCTGGCCTTCGAGGCGGTCAAGGAGACCTCAGAGGTGCAGGTCGTGGTGGTCCGGGCCGAGCCCTACGGTGCCGCGAGCGCGTACCGCGTCTTCCGCGACCCGGTCCGCCGGCTGCTCGGGCTCGAACGGGACACCCCGGAGGCCATGGGCCAAGCCCTGCTCGCCACCCTCGGCCGGGTCGCTCCGGACCTCCTTCCGATGGCCCCGCTCCTGGCCGATGTGGTCCAGGTGGACGTGCCCAGCACGCCCGAGGTCGACCAGCTCGACCCGCAGTACCGCCCCGACCGGTTGGCCGATGCCGTCGTCCGGCTGGTCGACGAGACGATGCCCGGTCCGCTGGTTCTCGTCGCCGAGGAGGCCCACTGGGCGGACGGCGCGTCCGCGCGACTCCTGGACCGGCTTGGTGCGGCGAGCGCCGGCCGGCCGTGGGTCGTGATCGCGGTCCGTCGCGGCGAGGAGGGCGGGTTCGCCCCCGCTGCCGGGACGCAGGTCACGCTGGATCCGCTGCCGCCGGAGGTCATGGAGCGCCTGGTCATCGCCGCGACCGAGGCCACGCCACTTCGTCCGCACGAGATCGCCGCGGTCGTGGATCGCGCCCAGGGCAACCCGCTGTTCGTCGAGGAGGTCACCCGGGTCGCCCTGAGCACCGGGTCGCTGGACACGCTTCCCGAGTCGGTCCAGGCGGCCATGAGCGCCCAGATCGACCTGCTGCACCCCGGACGCCCGGCGGGTCCTTCGCTACTGCGCGGTGCTGGGTCGCAGCTTCCGGGTCGAGGTGCTGCGCCGGACGCTGGCCACGGACGGGCTGGTGGCGGACGCCTCGACCCTGGGCAGCCTGCGGGCCTTCCTCCAGCCGGACGGCCCCGACCGGTGGAAGTTCCGCAACAGCCTGGTCCGGGACGCCGCGTACGAGGGACTCGCGTACAAGATCCGCAGCCGCCTGCACCGGGCGGCCGGCGAGACCCTGGAGGCGATGAGCACCGACCTCGATGCCGACTCCCCGACCCTGGCGCTGCACTTCTGGCGGGCCGGCGACGCCGAGCGCACGTGGAAGTACGCGCAGCGGGCGGGCGCGGAGGCGCGGCACGCGTACGCGAACGTGGACGCGGCCGAGCTGTACGAGCGCGCGCTCGACGTCAGCCGACGAGTGCCGGGCGTCACGGACGCGGACCGAGCGGAGTTGTGGTCGATCCTCGGCGACCTGCGTGAGCTCGCAGGAGTCCTGGACGGATCGGTCGAGGCCTATCGACGGGCCGCGTCCTCTCACAGAGGACCGAGTCGCCAGAGCCGAACTCTTCGCACGCCGGGCGCGGGTCCTCGAGAGGTCGGGCTCGCGGGCAACAGCGCTCCGTGTTGTCAGCGGCGCCAGACGCCTGCTTGCCCAGCAGCCCAGGGCCGGCCGCTGACGGCTTGCGGGGATCAGGTTGGATGCACTTGTCGCACATGATCCGCATGCGTCAGGGGAAGCTACGCGAATGCCTTGATGTGGCGAGACGAACTGTGAAGGCAGCTCGACGCGCCGGTGACGACCACTCTGGCCGCCACGCTGCAGATCCTCGGGCGCCGCAGAGGGTCAACTTGGCTTGGCAGGCACGGTGAGCGCTTCCGCGAAGCGCTCGACATATTCGTCGCCCTCGGGGACAGGCGGCAGGAGTCGGCAGCGCGCGCGAACTTGGGGGTCTTCGCCTTCTACGGCGGCAAGTGGGACGAGGCAGTCGAGTGGTACACGTCAAGTCGACGTGTCGCCCTCGAGGCGGGCAACGACTTCGGAGCGGCCGAGACCGACCTGAACCTCGCCGAGATCCTCACCTACCAGGGCAAGCTGGAAGAGGCGGAGCGTTCCCTCGCCAGTTCGGAACGGATACTGAAAGCCTCAGGGGTGGCGTATTTTGCGGCGCAGCGCAGGATGCAGCAGGCGCGCCTGCACTTGGCACGTGGGGAGTTGGACGCTGCCGAGCAGCAGCGGCTCGAGGCGGCCGACCGGTTCGGGACATCGGTGATGTCATGACGGCTCTGGAAGCCGGTCTGGTCGTTGCCGAGGCCCAGGTCCGGCCTCCGGTCGGCCAGCCGATGCGCTCGTCCGGATCCGACGCGGCCTGGAGGCCGCGGGCGGCGGCGAGCCGAGTCCCTGCAGGCGACACATTCATCTGCTGCGTGGGCGAGCATTCGGCGGCAACGGGTCGTCTTGACGACGCCCTTGCCATGCTGGAGGTAGGTCTGACCGCTGGCCCGACGCAGGAACTTCCGCTACGAGGAGTCCTCCTGCTCCTGCGCGAGCAAGGACTCCTGATGCTGTCTACTGCGGGGTCAGATGCGGAGGTTTTCGCAGCAACCGCATTCGCACAAGCAAGTGTCTTGATGAGGAGGCTGGGAGCACTCGACTCCTGAGCAAGAGCCCCTAGCATCCTCATGCGACTCATCCTCAGTTCCTGAAAGCAGCATCCCCGATGAGGTACAACGTGTCGGTCACCTGCACGTCGAAGCCGCTCGTCGCCTTGCTGAACACGGGCGTGCGGGCACCGATGCACGCGAACTGGATTCCGGCGTTGGCAGGGATCTCAGCCTGTCCGTCCGCGGGCTTCTCCATGTCCAAGCTCTTCAGCAGGTCGTAATTCGCCTTGTACTCAGCGTTGTTCTTGTCGGGCTGCCCGTTGACGGTCGGCGGGAACAGGCCCTTGATGACGCCGTCCACATAGAGGTAGTCGGGGCAGAACCCCAGCTCATGCCACACCGCAGCGCGGTTCGGGATCTCGAAGTCGATCTCGGCCTTCGGCAGCGTGTTGGGGGACGTGGCGGACTTCTTGTCCCACGGAACTTCGAACACGAACTGCGCATCCGGGTCGACCACCAAGGGCTTGTGGAACGTGGTCGTCTGGCCATCGGCTCCAGACGCCCTGTCGAGTGTCACGCCGAACCCCGAGCAGGCGGACGCGTCAGCGTTTCCCGTGTAGGTGGTGGTGACGCCGTCCTTCGTAAACGAGGTCTGGTCGCTGCAGTTGAAGTAGAAGTCCGCCTGGGACACGAGGTCGAAGGTGGCGCCCCGCAGGCTGAAGCTGCCCGCTATGGCGGTGAGACGAACCCCGTCGAAGGCGGTCCCAGGTGTCGTCAGCGCCGGAACCACGGTGATCTTGTTGCCCAACTTGGTCTTCGGCCAGACATAGGTTGCTGTGGTGATAGGAGTGCCCGACGCGTCGAGGGTCTCACCTTCACCTGGCCGGTCTGCGTCTTCGCATAGATGTCGACGGTGGCCTTCTCAGCAAGGATCGCTCCACCCACGTCGGTGAAGCTGGGGTCATCACCCAGTGCCACGGTCAGTGCTTCTGTCTCGGTGAACGACGCGGAATCGACCCTGAAGCACTGGGATGCGTTGTTGGGGTCGGAGCCTGATGCGCCGGACTCATACACGCCGATGTCCCCGTCCCTGAACCCGGGAGTGCCCGTCTGCGTGCTGCCGTCGGGGAGCACCCCGACGGAGCCGGTGATGTCGAGCAGGTGCACCGCATCCAGGGCGGTGATTTCGCACTGCTGGCCGCCCGTGAAGATCTGGGTCTTGCCGTTTCCGGTGACCTTCCCCTGAGCGGAGGTGGTTGTGAGCTGGATCTGGGTGCCCGTACTGACTGACGCGGGGGTCAGTGTGGTTGTCGCCTGCCCGCCAGCCATGATCGCACGGCACCGTCAACGCCGCCGGGATCACCCCCAACGACAGGGCAATGGCGGCTGTGAGCGCCGTGACGCCGGACTTCCTGATGCTTCTCATGTGTGACTCCGCGGGGTGAGGATTGGGGTTGCCGGCGTTACAGAATGTCGAGGTGGACCTTGGTAAGGCTCACCGAATGTGAGCATTATGCAGCACGGAGGGTCATTGTCACCAGATGACATCTCAGGATTCCTCCAATGCAGCGACCTCGGACGTTGAAGCCCGCAGCCGCTGCGACAGGCTGCGCGCAATTGCCAGGGTCAACTGGGCGCACGCATCGGGAGCCTCGGCCCGCAGATCCTCGAATCCCTCCGGCGACAACACGAAGCAGATCGTCGACTCCATCGCGGCGATCCGGGTGGACCGCGGCCGCCCGTCGACCAGTGCCAGCTCCCCGAACGAGGCTCCGGCCGCCATGCTGTTGAGCCGCCGCCGGCCCCGCTGGCCGCGCACGCGAACATCGGCACTGACCTGCCCCGCGCCGATGAAGTAGAGGCCGTCCGAGGCGTCACCTTCGTTGAACACCACCGTGCCCGAGGTGAACACGCGCGTGGTGGTCCGGGCCTCGATCTCGGCCACAACGTCAGCGGGGAGGCCTCTGAGCAGGTCCTGGTCGGCGAGCGCCACCAGCCCCTCGTCCAGTGCCTCCTCGACGCCGTGGCTGCGCAGCAGCTGGGTCTCGCACCACTCGAGAGCGCTGTCGCTGTCGGCGAACCGGGGCATGTCCGGGGCCAGCGCCCCGGCGACCTCCCGCGGCCCTCGCCCGCGCGGCTCCACGAGCCCGACGACCACCTCCGCGGACTGAAGCTGCTCGACCAGCCCGCCCAACAGGGTCCGTGCGGCGACGTCGATCCGAGTGACCCTGCCCATGTCCAGCACCCGCCAGCGCGCGGGCTCGGGGTCCGACAGCACGGTCCGGACCAGCGACTCGACGCCGGCGAACCCCTGGTCGCCCACGAGCTCGTGGACCACGATCGTCCGACCCTCGGCCTCCAGCAGCGAACGATCAGCCGCCGATCGGGTGCGCTTGGACCTGACCAGATCTCCCCGGTAGGTGCGCCGGATGTTGGGCCGTGACCGCTCGGTCGGCAGCAGCAGGTGCAGCCCGAGCCGCGACGAGAGCTGCTCGCACGCAGCCACGCCGCGGACGCTGTTGCCCCGCGGGTCCAGTCGCGGGCTGTGCGCCGCGAGCCCCATCTGGCCCGGCAGGACCGCGGAGATGGCCCCGCTGACCCCGCTCTTGGCCGGCATCCCGACCCGGTACAGCCACTCGCCGGCGTAGTCGTACATGCCACAGGTGCTCATCACCGTCAGCACGGGCGCGACCACGTGTCGCGGGATCACCTGCTCCCCGGTCGTGGGGTTCACCCCGGCGTTGGCCAGCGTTGCGGCCATGACCGCCAGGTCGCGGGCCGTCACCACGATCGAGCACTGGCGGAAGTACATCTCCACCTGGTCGTCGACGTCGTGGTCGAGCAGGCCGGCGGAGCGCATCAGGTAGGCGATGGCACGGTTGCGGTCACCGGTGTCGCGCTCGGAGGCGTAGACGTCCTCGTCGACGTCGAGTGGCGCGGCCGGCGAAGGACGACAGCCCGTCGAGGATCCGGTCGAACTGCTCGCGCGCGGGTCTTCCCCGAGACCAGCGTCGCGGTGACGATGGCCCCGGCGTTGACCATCGGGTTGAACGCCCGGCCGCTCACGTCGTCGAGGCTGATCGTGTTGAACGGGTCGCCGGTGGGCTCGGCCCCGATCTTGGACAGCACCGCGTCGGCGCCGCTGTCGGCCAGGGCCAGTGCGTACACGAACGGCTTGGAGACCGACTGGATCGTGAAGGGCACGAGGTCGCCGGCGGTGTACACCGCGCCGTCGAGGGTCGCCAGGCTCAGCCCGCAGGTAGCGGGGTCCGCCTTGGCCAGCTCGGGGATGTAGTCGGCGACCTGCCCGGAGTCGATCGTGCGGACGGACTGCCACACCTCGTGCAGCAACGCGTCGACCGGACCGTGGTCGCTCTCGAGCATCGGGCAGAGCCCTCCCTCCTGAAGGGGCACACCATGGCAAACCTGTGTTTCGCCGATGTTGCGGACACGTTCCAGTCCTGCGGTGGCCCACCCGGTCGGCCGGCGCGCGCCTCGGAGCCGAAGTAGGGTGACGCGACCACGAGTCGGGGAAGGGGTGCACATGGCGAAGCTCGGGGCTGCCGCGATGCTCACCCTGCCGGGGGATCCACGGCTGCGGCGCGTCCTGCTGGCCTATGGGCTCAGCCGCTTCACCGAGTTCGCCGGGTGGCTGGCGATCCTGCTGGTCGCCTACGCCCAGGGTGGGGCGCTGCTCGTCGGGATCGCCTCGTTCGCGATGCAGCTGCCGGCCATCGTCCTGGTCCCGTTGCTCGCCGGGTTCGTCGATCGCCTGCCCCGAGGGCGGGCCCTGACCCTCACGCACGCGAGCGTCGCCGTCATGCGCGGGGATCACCGGGGTCCTGCTCCTCGTGGACGCGCCCCTGTGGGTCGTCCTCGTCGGCGGGACCGCCACCACCGTCGCGGTGTTCTCCGTCCGTCCGTCGCACTTCTCGACCCTGCCCCTGCTGGCCAAGGGGCCGGGGGACCTCGTCTCGGCCAACGGGTGGTCGTCGTTCATGGACGGCGCGGCGATCTTCGTCGGGTTCGTCCTCGCGGGCGTGCTCACCGATGAGTTCGGGGCGTGGGTCGTCCTGGCCCTGTGCGCCGTCCTCGGAGTCATCGCGACACTGCTCACCTCCGGGTTGCACACGCCGGTGGTCGGCACGGGGCATGCGGACGCCCCAGGGGAGCTGCGGGCCGCGCTCGAGGGGGTCGCCACCCTGCGCCGCAGCGCGGGCGCCCTGGCGCTGCTGCTGCTCATGGCCTGCACGTCGGTCATCCAGGGGTCGAACGAGACCCTGACCGTGACGTTCAACGACGAGGTCCTGGGCCTGCCGGAGTCGACCGCGGGGCTCCTGGCCGGTGCCTACGGCGTGGGGATCGCGCTGGGCGGGATCACCCTGGCCGGGCTCGCCCAGCGCAGTTCGCTGGCCCCGGTCGTGCTGTCCGGCGCCTTGCTGCTCGGGCTGGCGCAGTCCTCGGTGGCCCTTCTCGGTGCCCTTGCCCCGGCCGTGATCATGCTGATGCTCGTGGGCGTCGGGATGGCGATGATCATGGTGTCGGCCCGAACCCTGCTCCAGCGCACCACCGACGACGGCGTGCTCGCCCGGGTGCTTGCCGTCCAGGAGGGCGTGCACCTCACGGGGTTGACGATCGGTGCGCTCGTCGGTCCGCTGGTCATCGCCCTGTTCGGACCCAGTGCGGCCTTCGTCCCGGGCGCATTGCTCATCCTGGCGATCGGGTTGCTGGCGGGCCGCTCGATCCACCTGCTCGACGCCGCCGCCGTCGACCACTCGCGCGAGGTCTCGCTGCTGGGGCGCGTTCCCTTCCTCGCCGCCCTGCCGCCCTACGAGCTTGAGCGCCTCGCCCAGGGCGCCGAGTGGGTGGCGGTCTCGGCCGGCACCGAGGTGGTGACCCAGGGCGACGACGCCGACAGCTACTACCTGGTCGCCTCCGGCGAGTTGTCGGTCACGATCGACGGCACGCTGCGCGCGCAGCCATGGTGGCCGGGGACGGCTTCGGCGAGATCGCGCTGCTCAACCGGGTGGCCCGCACGGCGACGGTCACGGCCCTCGAGGACTGCGAGCTGCTGGTCGTGAGCAGCGGGGACTTCCTCGGTGCGGTCACCTCGACCCCCGACGGGGAGGCCCTGGCCCAGGAGATCTCCCGGGCGCGGCTCGAGCTCGACCGCGCACGGTCGCTGAGCGGGCGGCCCGCCAGCCCGGGGGTCAGGACGTCGGCCGAGACCCCGGCGTCCATCCGGGCCAGCCACCCCAGGGCACCGATCTGCACGTAGGTGGCCCCACGTCCGCCAGCAAAGGCTCGGCCTCATCGGCTCGGCCCTGGGAGATAAGCCAGCCCGCCAGTTCCTCCTGTGCGCGAGCCGCGTACCCGACGGCACCGAACGCCGCCAGACCCGCGACGCCGGCGCGCAGATCTGCCTCCACGCGCTCGGGGTCCGTCCCGCGGGCTGACTCGATGAGTCCCCGCAACCGATCGCGCTGGGCGGCGAAGAAGGGCGGGACGAGTCCCTGGGCGGTGATCACGGGGGCCATGAGGCGTTCGGCGAGCTCGATGTCGTCGGCCGCCAGCGCGGCCAGGACCATCGGTGGCCACATGAAGATCGAACTCATCCCTGGAGCCCATCGATGCCAGGGCGTGGGCCATGCATTCCTCGGCGAGGCGCGCAGCGGCGGTTGCGTCGCCCCGCTCCAGGGCGTCGGCCATCTGCAGAGGTCATCCAGGCCAGGGAGTACTCCTCGTCCGTCAGGTCCGGCTCCTCAGGCTCGTGGGGACCCGCAGCTGCCGGGGAGGCGCCGCAGGCCTCATCGAGCCACCGCCCGAGGCCGCGGATCATGGGACGGAAGCCGGGATCATGACGGCCCATGCGTCGCGGCTGCGTGCAGGTCGCGAACCTCCGTGAGCCGCCCTGCCGTCCACAGGGACAGCATGAGGTTGCCGGTGGCCACATCGATGCTGGTCGCGCGCCGCTGCGGCGGGCGGCGTCGACGGCCTCCCGGCTGTTGGCCAAGCGCGGCGTCCAGGTCGTGGCCGAACTCGACGGTGACCTGGTTGCTCAGTGCCCCGGCGAGCGCGTCCTGCAGCCCGTGCTCACGGGCGATCTCCGCAGAAGCGCGGTAGTGCGCGAGCGGCGGTGATCGGGGCGCCCAGGTGTCTGGTAGCGCAGTCCCCGCCCTCCGCAGGGCCGCGGCAAGGGCCTCCGGATCGTTGCGTTCCTCGGCGATCAGGATGGCCCGGTCCGTATAGGGCGCGATCAGGTCGAATCGGCCCAGCCCCACATACGCGGCGAAGAGCGCCCCGCCGAGTCGCAGGAGGGCTGGCCCGGACCCAGCGGCGCCTTCGAGGGCCGCCCATCGGGGCTGCGCTATCTCGATGGCGGCGGCGTTGTCCCCGAGCATCATGACGCGGTCGCGTGGGTCCCGGCTGCCGCCCCAGCCTCGATGGCCATCCCGAGGTCGTCGAAGATGGCCGTCGCCTCGCTGGCGTGTCGGCCGCGCCCGGAGTAGTCGCCGGCGTCGATCGCTGCGCCGCGCGGCCGCCTCGTGCAGTCGGCGCCAGCACCGTCCCGATCGCGGTCGTCCGCGCGTGGCGAGGGCGGTCTCCAGGAGGCGCTGGGCCTCGACGTGCGATCCGAGGGTCCGTGCGCGTGCGGCGCCGGCCTCGAGCAGGTCGCGGGCGCGCGTCGTCGAGGTCAGCCCGGTCCGGGTCGTTGGCCCCGGATGCGTCGAGCGCGTCCAGGAGGTGCTGGGCGATCACGACTGCCAGGTCGGCGGCATCCGGGTTCGGCCGCCAGGTGCTGCGGCCGCGGCGAGGTGCCGCTGCTTGCGGTCGCGGCGGGACTGGGTGCCGTACGCGACCTGGCGGACCATCGCCTGGACGAACCGGTACTGGCCGACGTCGGCCGAGAACCGGTCCGTGGTCAGCGCGATGATCTCCTTGCGCACCAGCGAGTCCAGCACGGCGTCGAGGTCTGCCGGTCGTCGGGGTCGAGGCTGGCCAGCCCGCCGCGGGTGAAGCTGTGCCCCCAGGACGCTGGCGTCGGTGACCACGCGCCGCTCGGCCGGGCTGAGCGCGTCGAGCCGGGCTGCGATCAGCGCCTGCAGCGAGGCGGGGGCCCCGATCGCATCGAGGTCGACCGACACCCCATCGGCGGGGACGTAGCGGCCACCTCGGGGGATCACCGCATCGCGGTCGATCAGCGCCCGGATGGTCTCCACCGCGAACAGCGGGACGCCCTCAGCGCGGTCGATCAGGGCGGAGCGGGTCGCTGCGGGCAGTCCCTCGACCAGGCCGTCGAGCAGTCGTCCCATCGACGAGTCGTCGAGCGGGTCCACGCGGATCACGGTCGTTCGCCGACCGCCGAGGTCGTGGCGGCGGGCGAGCAGCTCCGGGCGGGCCAGGGCCAGGACGAAGACCGCGCGATGTCGCGGTGGCCACGAGGTGGTCCAGGAAGTCGAGCAGACCCTCGTCGGCGTACTGGGCGTCATCGATGACCAGGACCACCGGGGCCGCGTCCTCGGCCCGTATCCCGGCGGCCAGGTGCTCGAAGAACGCCGTCCAGGCGGCGAACAGGTCCTCGCGGCCGAACCCGCCTGCCGCCTGCGCCGACCAGGACCGCCAGGCGTGGGCGCAGCCAGTCGCGCTCGGCCGGCGTCGGCGACGAACCGGTCGAGGGTGTCGTCGAGGTGCTCCTGGACCACCTCCCCGACGTCCCCCTCGACGAGTCCGAGCCGTGCCCGGACCGCTTCGGCCAGGGCCCAGAACGCGACGCCGTCGCCGTAGGCCAGGCAGCGCCCTCGATGCCACCAGCGTGGCCGCGCGACAACCCGTCGACGTACTTCTCGAACTCCCACACCAGTCGGGACTTGCCCACGCCCGGCTCACCGTCGACCACCACGAGCCGGGGGCGCCCGGACTCCTCGGCGGCGTGGAACAGCTCCTTGATCGAGCCGCAGCTCCCGGTCGCGGCCCGTCAGGGGCGCCTCGAGGCCGTCCACGCGCTGGCCGCCCCCGACCGCGGCGACGACGGCTCCCGCCTCCCAGAGCGGGACCGGCTCGGCCTTGCCCTTGAGCACGTGCTCGCCGACGTCCGTGAAGGAGATGGCCGCCGAGCTCAGCGACCGGGTCGTCTCGTCCACCCAGACCCGTCCCGGAGTGGCCGCGGACTGGACCCGGGCCGCCGTGTTCACGGCGTCGCCGGCGACCATGCCCTGACCCGTGGCGCCGATCGTGACCGCGACCTCGCCGGTGACCACCCCGACCCGCATGGCCAGGTCGGGTGCCCGCAGGTCGGCACCCATCGCAGCGATGGACTCGACGATCTCCAGCCCGGCGCGCACGGCGCGCTCGGCATCGTCCTCATGCGCCGTGGGCACGCCCCACACGGCCATCACCGCGTCGCCGATGAACTTCTCGACCGTGCCGCCGTACCGGCCGATGACCGTGCGGCAGAGGTCGAAGTAGCTGCGACAGCAGCTCGCGGACGTCCTCGGAGTCGCGGGACTCCGACAGGGTCGTGAAGCCCGACGAGGTCGCCGAAGAGCACGGACGTGACGCGTCGCTCGGCCACGGGATGCTGCGCCCGCACCCGGACATCCGCGCTGGGTGCATGTGCCGCGGCCGGCCCCTCGATCGGCGTCCCGCACTCCATGCAGAAGCGGCCCGCGCTCGGCCGGGACTCCGCAGGCGGGGCACGCGCGAACGGCCACGGGCGTCCCGCACTCGGCGCAGAACTTCGCGTTCTGCGGGAGGTCAACTGCCGCACGACGTGCATGTCATCGCCATCGCGACACCTCGCCTCATCGGCGCCTCCCGTCCCGAGTCGATCGTGGGCCGTGACCCGGCCACATCTGGCCGGATCGGGGCGCCCATTGGCCGGATTGTGGCATCCTGCGCCCCGGTATGGCTCGCATCGGCCATCGCGTGCGCCCCGGCAGGATCAGTACGTCGGGATGCGCCTGCTGATCATGTCGTCGGCGCGGTTGCTGACCTCGCTGTTCGCCGGTCACCGCGTCGAGGAAGTCCGCGCGGTCCAGGGCGTGCACGACCGAGGGCTCGTCGGCCGTGACCGTCGCGGTCCGGGGGACGTCGCGCAGCAGCGCGATCTCGCCGAACGGGTCGCCGGGACCCATCTGCCGAAGCACCGCGCCCTCGAACGTGGCCGTCATCTGCCCCGACTCGATGACGTAGAAGCGGTCGCCCTCGTCGCCCTCGTGGATGAGGACCTCGCCGGCGGGCACCTCGATGCGCACCAGCTGCTGGGCGATGCGCTCCAGCGACTTCAGCTCGAGCGGTGCGAACAGCGGGACCTGGCGGAGCAGCGCGAGGCCCTCGGGCTCGCGCAGCGCCTCATCCATGGCCTTCAGGCGCCCGAAGGCAGGAAGCACGGATGCGGAGACCACGATCGCGAGGATCGCCAGCGACCACCGCAGGCCCCAGAAGTGGATCATGATCGGCATGACGGCCGACCCCAGGGCCATGGCGCCGATGAGGGCGGTGTCGAGGGCTCCGAACACCCGGCCCATCACGTCGTCGGCGGTCTTGCGCTGGAGGATCGTGGAGGCGTTCACGTCGACCACCGGGTTCGCCATGCCCAGGATGAACACGGCGAGGAAGGCCGCCCACATCTGCGGCCAGATCGCGGCCAGCAGCAGGGGCAGGGCCCAGAAGATGACGCCGATGCCGAAGTCGGTCGCCGAGCTTGCCGATCGACGACCGGCCGACCGCCACGAGACCGCCCAGGAGCGCACCGACGCCGAAGGCGCTGTCGATGTAGCCGACGCCCGCTGAGCCGAAGTCCGTCATCTGCACGGCCATCTCGATGCCGAACACCACCGACGCACCGGCGACGATCGTCTGCGCGGAGTAGACCCCGGAGACGACTCGCAGGTCCGGGTCCCTCCAGATCGCCTTGAAACCCTCCATGGACTCCATGAAGAAGCCCTGCTGCTTCTCCTCGGTCACGTCGGCCGGGGCGTCCGCCAGCGTGTCCGTGGCGGGTTCGCTCGTGGCCGCCCCCACGAGGGACTGCACAGGCTCTGGCGCCTCGACCGGCTCCTCGGAGGGGACCCGGATCCGGCTGACGAGCGCGGCCGACCACAGGAAGGTCAGCGCGTTGAACACCACCACGATCGGGACGCCGATCGCCGTCACCAGGATGGCGCCGATGGCCGGGCCGACGAAGAACGCGAGGCTCTCGATGGTGCTCGCCGTCCCGTTCGCCGCCGTCAGCTCCTCCGGGGTGTTCACGAGCTTGGGTGTCAGCGCGGCGACGGCAGGACGGAACGGGGCCCCGACCAGGGGAGCGAGGGTCGCGAGCACGAACACCGTCCACGGCGGGGCGTCAGCCCAGATCAGGCCGGCCACGGTGAAGCAGAGTGCCGCCCTGATCACGTCGGTGCTGATCATGACCACCTTGCGCGGCAGCCGATCGACGATGGTCGAGGCGAACGGCGTGACGATCGTCATCAGGACCAGGCGCACCGTGTACCAGATGCCGACGGCCCGGGCCCCGCCCACGTCGTAGGCCCAGATGAGGATGGCCGTCCCGTAGGCCCAGTCGCCGATCGCCGACCCGGCGAAGGCCAGGTTGATCCGGCGCAGTCCGGGGTTCCGGAACACGGTGGACAGGGACGTCCCGGTCTCGCGGACGGCGTCGGCGACGCGTGACATGGGCGCTCCCGGGAGTTCGGCGGCGTGACTTGCGGCCGGACTCTATCCCGACGGTGCGGGTTGGAGTCAGGCCGCCGCGCGCACCAGGTGCGGGGCCATCCCCTGCGTGGCTCGGCCGACCCGGACGTCAGGACTGCGAAGGCCTGGTACTCGTCGCCGGGCAGCCAGCTCCACGCCTCGGCCAACGGCCGGTCCTTCGCCAGCGCCCAGATCGCGGTGGCGAAGGCATCGACGTGTCCGAGGTCCGGCCCGATCACCGTCACGCTGGCCAGCGAGTCCGCTGGGATCGACCCGCCGGGGCGACCACCGAGCGCGGACCAGATGTGGTCGCCGCGCTGCGCCGCGCCCGAGGTGGCGACCGCGAACGGTCGACCGTCCGCCGGGGCCTCGACGACGGCAACGATCCGGCGCTCGTCCGCCGGGTCCGTCACGGCCACCCGCCACGGTCGTCCGGTGTCGGCGCGGCCGACCATCTGGATGTCCCCGCCCACGCCGAAGAAGGCGTCGGTGATGCCGGCGTCGGTCAGGATCCCGACAGCTCGCTCGACTGCCCACCCCTTGACGTAGCCGGTCGGGTCGAAGCGGCCCTGCCGGTCGTAGGGATGGAAGCCCCCGTCGGTGAGGTCCTCCAACGATCCGACGGCGTCGATGACCTCGACGAGCAGGGGGGAGCACCGCCCGAGCGTGCGGGCCCCGGAGCGCCACCGGCAGAGGTCGCTGTCGGCCCGGTAGGGCGAGAGTGCGGCCTCGACCTCATCGAGCCAGGCCTTGACCTCCTCCACCGCGTCATCCGGAACCAGGACGGTCGGATCTGACGGGTGCCAGGGGACGCGCCAGCGACGCGTACGAGCCCATGGTGGGCCAGGCCCACCGCCTCATCGCTGGTCCAGGATGGACTGCATCGACTCCCGGTAGGCCTCGGTCGTGTAGGTCGCCCCGGAGACCCCGTCGAACTCGACGCCCTGCTCGGCGGCCGCAGCATCGAGGTAGGGGATCGCCATGCTGTTGATCTGGGCGGACTTGTGGTCGCCATCCGGGTAGGTCAGCGCCTGGACCGCGCACACCGTGCCGTCGGCGGCGAAGTCCATGCGGACCTGGACGGGTCCCCAGGGGGTCATGGCCGCGTCGCCGGTCACCGAGGTCGCGTTGCTGCAGTCCGCGGTGGAGGTCCCGGAGTCCGTGGAGGTCCCGGAGTCCGTGGACGTCCCGGAGTCCGTGGACGTCCCGGAGTCCGTGGACGACCCGGAGTCCGTGGACGTCCCGGAGTCCGTGGCCCGAACCGTCTTCGGTCCCGGAGCTCGACGGGCTCGCCGCGGCGGTGTTCGTGATCTCGGGGTGCAGCGCCGGGTCGAACATCCAGACGCTGGCCAGGGCCGCGCCGGCCAGTGCCAGCCCGGGCGTCGCTCGCTTCATCAACTCGCTCATCGTGGGCTCCTACCAGCCGAATCGTTCGGAATGGATCTGGTCGCGGGGGACGCCCGCGCGCTCGAGCTCGCGGCACACGCGGTCCTGCAGGTCCTTGGGGCCGCAGACGAACGCCGCGCGGGCATCGCAGGTCGGGGATGTTGGCCGCCAGCGCCTCGGCGGTGAATGGGTTGCCACCGGGGAACGTCGTGCGCGGTCCGGTGACCGGGACCATCGCGCCGCCGCGAGCCCGGGCCATCTGGTCGAACTCGCTCGCCAGTGGCAGGTCTGCCGGGCTGTGGGCCCGGGCCAGGACCAACGGCGCATTGGCGGGCGTGGTGTCCTCGAGCAGGGCGCGCATCGGGGCCAGGCCGACACCGGCACCGATCAGCAGCACCCGTCGACCCTCCGCCTGGTCCATCGTCATGCCGCCGTACGGGCCCTCGAGCAGCACCCGTGTCCCCGGCGGCGACGGACAGGGTCCGCGTTGAGGCGTCGCCGAGGGCCTTCACGGTCAGCCGCAGCGCGCCGGGCTTCGGGCTCGCCGACAGCGAGTAGGGGTGTGCCTGCCACCACAGGTCGCGGGTCATGATCCGCAGGCCCACGAACTGCCCGGGCCGGGCACCGAGGCGGTCGACACCACGGCCCGTGATGACCAACGAGGCGACACCAGGTGCCTCGGGGATGATCCGGGTGATCGTGGTGCGCGGTCGCAGCGCGGGGCGCACGATCCCCCCGACGCGGCTCCCCACGATGATCGCCGTCGTGGCGACGTAGAGCGCGATCCACCACCAGCGCGCGACGGCGCTGCTGCCCAGGATTGTGCCGCTGAACAGGGCGTGCGGGAAGGCCAGCGCCACGGCGAGATAGCCGGCCAGGTGGACCATGTGCCACGTCTCGTAGGTCATCCGGGTCCGGATCCGCCGCCACGAGGTGAGGCTCACCACCGCGAACAGCAGGGCGGCGACCAGCGCGGCCACGAACCACTCGGTCCCCGTCACGAGGTCCACCAGCCCGGCCCACATCCGCGTGAGCCCGCCGCCCGCGGCATACAAGCGAGGCGACGACGTGCCCGAGCATGCCGAACGCCGCGGTCATCCCCGTGATCCGGTGCCAGGAGATCATCCGGTCGAGCCCGGCGCCCCGTTCCAGCCACGCCGGTCGGGCGGTGAGGACCAGCCCGCCCAGGGCGGCGAGGGCGGCCAGGAGCCCGGAGAGCTGGCTGATCGCCAGCGCCGAGTCGATACCCCCGGCGAGCAGTGCGCTGAGCCCACCGGCCAGCACCCAGAGCCCCACCGTCACGGTGACGATCCCCGCCGCCCAGGGGGCCGGATCGATCCGGGACCCGCGTGCGGCGTGGGTGGCCTTCGCGTGGGGGCCCTTCGCCCGACGCGACCTCGCGCGGGTTGGAGCCGTGGCGTGGGTCCGCCCGTGGGTACGCGCGGTCTCCCGGGCAGCGGCAGCCAGGTCGTCGGGACGCCCCGTGGTGGGGCTGGTCGGCGGCTCGAGGATCGTTGTCATGCGTCGATGCTCGCACTGCGACAGCGTCTCCGCGAAGGCCGGAACGCCCCTCGCGGGCGCCCCTTACGCGCCTCGTACGTTCGCGTGAACTGGCGCTGTTCTCCTTACCGTACGACTATCCGGCTCTCGCCGAACGGCAATGTCAGACCTGACCGCCCGCGGCCGCTGCCTCGGCCTTGCGCCGCCGCCGTCGACCCCGGGTGGCAAGCCGGTAGATGCCCCACGATGATCGAGGACCAGGATCAGCAGCAGGACGCCGAGGATGATCATCAGCCATCCGAGGAGATCGATCCGGAACGACGAGTGATCCGGGGGAGCCGGCTGGGCGACGGCACCGGGAGGCCCGGAAGAGACATCAACAACGGCCAGGAGACCGGCGTGGTCGGTCGGCAGGCACACGCCACGCCCGGTGATCGCTTCGGCCAGGCCCTTCTCGGCCAGGATCGCTGAGGACTGCTCAGTCGTGGCGATCTGGCTCGGGTCGTCGCAGGCCCACACCTGGTCGGCGTCGGGCCACTTGTTGCCGAACACCTCGGCGCGCACCGGCGTCGCGCCGTTGCGGGTGAACACGTAGTCCAGGCGATCGGTGAAGCCCGCATCGTTGCCCTGCTCCAACGAGACCCTCAACCGGTCGGGGTTGGGACCTGCGAGGTCGCCGTCTGCGCCCCACGTGCGGTTCTTGGGATCCATCGCGTCCGGGCCGGAGTCGGTGTAGCCGGCGTCGATCATCGTCCAGTAGGCGCTGCACGCGGGGTCGGCGTTCGCGGCCGTGACGGGGTCGGGCTGCGCGGCGCACGTGGCGCTCGCCTCCGGTTGACCGCCCGGGTTGGAGCCGCCGGGCTCCGAGCTTCCGGCGACGCGCGGATCCCGTGGATCAGAGTTGAAGTCGCCCATGACGATGGTCGGCACCGTGGTGGCCGACAGGTCGGCGACGAGCTGGCGCGCCTGCTCGGCGGACGGCACCGCCTCGACCCCCTTCCACGAGGACTCGAGGTGTGTTGTCACCACGCGGACAGTCGTCCCCGCGATGGCGATGTCGGCCCAGGCGTATCCCCGGTCAACCTCGAAGACGACCGGCGCGACGGGGTAGCGCTCCTCGTACTCGCCGGTGCCGACGGTCAGGACGTCCTGCGCGATGTCTTCGCGCACGAGCAGAGCATCGCCGATCACGAACCCGCAGTCCGCGGTGTCCGACCCGAAGAGCGGCTGGAAGGTATCGGGGTCATTGATGGTGGTCAGGAAGGGGATCGGTGGGATCCCGTACCCCGGGTTCTGAGCGGTGATCCCCCCGTGCTCCGCGACCTCATAGGGCACGCCGGCTTCCGCGGTTGCCTCGAGGAACTGCTCGGTGAAGTCGAAGACCGTCACCGGGGCGTTCCACGGCTTCGGCCGGCATGACCAGATCGTGGCCTCCTGCAGACCGATCATGTCCGGTTTGGCCGCGGCGGCCTCCTCTGCGAGCAAGGTGACCCGCTGGTCGAAGTCGGTTGCGGCAACCTGATCCCACATGACCTGGGACGCCGCGGGCATGTCTGGGAGCAGCTCGAGGATGACATCGGTGTTCGCGCCCAAGTAGAGGTTCCGTGCCATGACCGTGACGCTCCCGGCGGGGTCGTCGACGGCATTCGGTCCGCGGGCCGGAGCCGGAGCGGCCAGCGCTGCGGGAGCGGCCATCACCCCGGTGAGAAGTGCGGTGGTGGTGACGATCCCGAGCCGATGTGCCCACGTGAGTCCCATGCCCCGGACCGTATCCGAGCGGGCGCCGCGGTCGCGTCGTGGAGCGCCCGGGGACAGGCCTGCCGCCACCCGGCGGGGCGTTGGACCCTGTACCGGTGGTGACCGCGCGCGCTAGGTTGGGGGTAGCCGAACGAGGAGGTCGTCATGCATGCACGTCGGTTCTGGGCAGCACTCGGTTCGCTGGCGCTCGTGGTGGGGGTCGCGGCTCCGTCCACGGCGGTCACGATCGCCCACCCCGTTGACGGTCCCGACCTCGATGGCGGCCCTCGGTGACTCGATCACGATCGCCTACGACGTCACGAAGTTGCTGACCGCCCAACCTGAGTACTCCTGGAGCACCGGCACGTCCACATCGGTGCAGTCGGTCTACACACGGTTGAAGAAGCGACGAACCGCAAGCTGGCTCGCGAAGGCCAACTATGCGGTCTCCGGCGCCAAGATGAGCGACCTGGCTGGTCAGGCGGCCGTCCCCATGGGAACTGTCAAGGGCAAGGAACTCGTGACGATCCTGATGGGCGCGAACGACGCCTGCACGAACACCGATGGCGGTCATGACGGCATGTCGCGACCTTCCGGAGCCGGATCAAGGCTGCGTTGCAGGGCTCTCCTCCCGCAGGGGAGTCGACCAGGTGGTGGTCGCCTCGATCCCCGACATCTACAAGCTGTGGGAGGTCGGGCAGGACGATCCTCGTCAGCGCGGTTCGTGTGGGGGCTCTATGGGATCTGCCAGTCGATGCTGAAGAGCCCGATCATCCCTCGACGGACCCGGACGTCGCCGGCTGCGGATGTCCGTGCCCGCGTCGTCGCGTTCAACCAACGAGCTGGCGCGAGCGTGCTCGGCGTTGAGACCGCGGTCGGCCACGACGCGTGCAGGTTCGACGGGAACGCGGTCTACGACACCACCTTCGCCCTCACCGACATCTCGAAGGTCGACTACTTCCACCCGTCGGTGTCGGGCCAGGCCACGCTGGCGGCCGTCACCTACTCAGCCTTCGGGTTCCCGCAGTAGCAGTGCGCTGAGTCGCGCTCGCCCCGCCGCCTCAGGCGAGCACTCGCTGCGACCCGCGCAGGATGACCCGTGTGGGCAGCACCACCTGCTCGGCGAGCCCCATCGGGTCGACCATGCGGCGCAGGATGATCTCGGCGGCCACCTCGCCCATCCGTTCGGGCTGGTGCGCGACCACGCTCACGCCCAGGAACCCGGCGAGCTCGAAGTCGTCGAAGCCGAGCAGGCCGATGTGGGCGCCCCGCTGCCGGATGCCCTGCAGCGTGCCGATGGTGGCCCGGTTGTTGCCCGCGAAGACCGCTGTGGGCGCCGCATCCGAGTCCAGCAGGGCGGACACCGTGGCTGCGGCTGACGCGATGTCCGGGGCCTCCATGCGGATGAGTGCCGGGTCCAGCGCGAGTCCTCGAGCCTCGAGGGCGTCGCGGTAGCCGAGCAGTCGCTCGTGGTGGGTGTAGAGCGAGTCGGCGCTCCCCACGAACGCCACCCGGGTGTGGCCTGCGTCGAGCAGTGCGAGCACACCGGCCCGCGCCCCAGCGCGGTTGTCCATGACCACGCTGTCGCTGGTGGCGTTGGACAGGGGTCGGTCGACCGCCACGATCGGTGTGCCGAAGTGCCGCTCGCCGTCCAGGTAGCTGTGGTCATCGGCGATCGGAACCAGCAGCAGCCCGCGGATGCGCCGCTCCAGCATCGCCGAGACCACGGTGGGCTCCAGGCGGGACTCGTCGTCCGAGGCGGCGATGACCAGGGTCATGCCCTCGCGGGCCAGGACGCGCTCCACCCCGGCCGCGACCAGGGAGTAGAACGGGTTGGTCAGGTCGCCGATGACGAAGCCCACGGAGTTGGAGACGCCGCCGGTGCGCAGCTCCCGCGCCAGGGCGTTGGGCCGGAACCGCAGTGTGGCAGCCGCGTGCTCGATCCGGGCTCGCGTCTCGGGGTCCACATTGGCCCCACCGGACAGGGCCCGGGACACCGTCTTCGTGCTCACCTCGGCCAGCCTGGCGACATCGGCCAATGTCGCGCGGCCGGCGGGAGGTGTGACGCGGCCCACCCCCGTGTCCATCGATGTCATGGAGACGACTGTAGCGCGGATCCCTGTCGGAGAGCGATTGCCAGAGGGCCGATTGCGGCCGCCTCTCTTCGTTATCAACTCGTTACCTTTGGTGCTTGACATCGTAGGACACGACACGATTGGCTACCTAGTTGTGACATTCCTGAGACATGCCCGGCGTGGCGTATTGACCCAGGCGTCGGCTGTCGTGACGATCCGTGATCATGGTGGTGCATGCAGTGAGTGAAGCGCCCCTCCTGGAGATGCGCAGCATCACCAAGGAGTTCCCCGGTGTGAAGGCCCTGTCCGAAGTCTCACTGACCGTGGGGCGACCGGAGATCCACTCGATCTGCGGTGAGAACGGCGCCGGCAAGTCGACGCTGATGAAGGTGCTCTCCGGCGTCTATCCGTATGGGTCCTACGAGGGCGACATCGTCTACAAGGGCGAATTGGTCCAGTTCCGCAACATCGGTGAGTCCGAGGCCGTCGGCATCGTGATCATCCACCAGGAGCTCGCGCTGATCCCCGAGCTGTCGATCCTCGAGAACATGTTCCTGGGCAACGAGCCCCGCAAGTGGGGCGGCCAGGCCATCGACTGGGCTACCGCACGGCGGCGCTGCATCGAGCTCATGGAGCGGGTCGGCCTCAACGAGAGCCCGGACATCCAGATCAAGAACATCGGGGTCGGCAAGCAGCAGCTCGTCGAGATCGCCAAGGCGCTGAGCAAGGACGTCGAGCTGCTGATCCTCGACGAGCCCACCGCTGCGCTCAACGACAAGGACTCCCAGCACCTCCTCGGTCTGATGCAGGGCCTCAAGGACGGTGGCGTGAGCTGCATCATGATCTCGCACAAGCTCAACGAGATCGAGCAGATCTCGGACAAGATCACGATCATCCGCGACGGGAAGACCATCGAGACCCTCGACGCCGAGGGGGCCAACGAGGACCGGATCATCAAGGGCATGGTCGGCCGCGAGATGAACAGCCGCTACCCGACCCGGGAGAAGAACATCGGGGACGTGTTCTTCGAGGTCCGCGACATCTGGGTCAAGCACCCCATCGCCGACGACCGCTACGTCTGCAAGGGCTCGAGCATCAAGGTCCGCCACGGCGAGGTCGTGGGGATCGCCGGCCTCATGGGCGCCGGGCGCACCGAGCTGGCCATGAGCATCTTCGGCCGGAGCTACGGGATCTGGGAGTCCGGCACCATCATCAAGGACGGCCAGGAGATCCAGCTGCGCCACGTGCGCGATGCCATCGGCCACGGCATCTCCTACGTGAGTGAGGACCGCAAGACCCTCGGCCTGAACCTGCTGGATGACATCAAGACCGCCACTGTCCAGGCCAAGTGGAGCAAGGTGAGCACGCGGGGCGTGATCGACAAGCACAAGGTGTTCGTCGCCGCCGAGGACTACCGCAAGCGCCTGCGCACCAAGACCCCCTCGGTCAACGAGGGCGTGGACAAGCTCTCGGGCGGCAACCAGCAGAAGGTCGTGCTGAGCAAGTGGATGTTCACCGACTCGGACCTGCTGATCCTCGACGAGCCCACGCGCGGCATCGATGTCGGGGCCAAGTACGAGATCTATGAGGTGATCTTCGAGCTGGCCCGGCAGGGCAAGGGGGTCATCGTCATCTCCTCCGAGCTGCCCGAGGTGCTTGGCATCTCCGATCGCATCTACACCGTGTTCGAGGGGCAGGTCACCGCAGACGTCCCGGTCGAGGAAGCCACCCAGGAATCACTGATGAAGACCATGACATCCGCACGAGTGAGGACCACAGCATGAGCAAGATGAAGGAGTTCCGTCAGGGCGTGTTCGGAAACGCCGACGTGCGCCAGTACGGCATGGTCTTCAGCCTGGTCGCGATCATCGTCCTGTTCTTCTTCACCACCGATGGCGTGGTGCTGAGCTCGGTGAACCTGATCAACGTTGTGTCCCAGTACTCCTACATCCTGATCCTGGCCATCGGGATGGTGATGGTGATCATCGCCGGGCACATCGACCTCTCGGTCGGCTCGGTGGCTGCGTTCGTCGGTATCGTCGTGGCCAAGACCATGGCCGACTGGGGGATCGCATGGCCCCTGGGCATCATCGTAGGGATTGTCGCGGGGATCCTGGTCGGCATGTGGCAGGGCTTCTGGGTCTCCCGGGTCATGGTTCCGGCCTTCATCGTGACGCTGGCAGGCATGCTCATCTTCCGTGGCCTGAACCAGGTGATCGGCAAGTCGGAGACCGTGCCCGTGCCCGAGGGCTTCAAGGTCATCGGGCGGGGCTACATACCGCAGGTGGGCCCGGACCTCATCCTGGGCAATGGCTCGAGAGTCGTGAACACCCCCACGCTCATCCTCGGGATCGTAGCCGTGCTGGCGTTGGTCTGGCTCGAGTTCCGCAAGCGCGCCAAGGCCAAGTCGGTTGGTGACGAGGTGCCGCCGCTGTGGGCATCGGCGATCAAGCTGCTCTTGCTGGGCTTGGTGATCATGTTCTTCGCCTTCAAGTTCGCCACTGGGAACAAGGGCACGGGGTTCCCGGTCTCGGGCCTGATCCTGCTTGTCCTGGTGTTCATCTACTCCTTCATCATGGGCAACACCACATTCGGCCGCCACATCTACGCAGTCGGCGGCAACAAGCGCGCTGCTGCGCTCTCCGGCGTGAACGTGCCGCGTGTGAACTTCCTGGTCATGGCCAACATGTCCTTGCTCGCAGCCGTGGCCGGCATGGTCTACCTGGCTCGCGCGGGCGCAGCCGGGCCAGCGGATGGCGTGGGCTGGGAGCTCGACGCGATCGCCGCTGTCTTCATCGGCGGTGCGGCCGTCACCGGCGGAGTCGGGACCGTCGTCGGGTCCATGGTCGGTGGACTGGTCATGGCCTTCCTCAACAACGGCCTGTCCCTCATGGGCGTCGAGCAGTCCTGGGTGTCGGTGATCAAGGGCCTGGTCCTCCTCGCCGCCGTCGCCTTCGACCTCCTGAGCAAGCAGACGGATCGCCCGCCGCTGTTCCCATCCCTGAGTCGCCGGAAGCGCAAGCCAGCGGAGCACGCAGCCGTCGAGCCCGCTGCTGCCTCCGCAACCGCCGCCAACTAGGTGGCATGTGGCGCGGTTGTCGCGCCTTCCCCCAGATCTCCACCCCAACCAAGAAGGAGAAACACACGATATGAGGAAGTCAATGGTCGCCATTGCGGCGGCAGCAAGCTCGCTGCTCATCCTGAGCGGCTGTTCCACTGCGTCGGACACCGCGACTGAGACCGCAGCGCCTGCCGCCAGCGGTTCTGCGGCGGCCGCGGGCACTCAGACCACCACGACGTGCGCCCCCGGCGACCGCATCGGCGTCGCGCTGCCCGCGCAGACGTCCGAGAACTGGACGCTGGCCAAGCAGCTGTTCGAGGATCAGATCAAGGCAGCCGGGTTCACCCCCGACGTCCAGTTCGCCGACTCCGGCTCGTCGGCTGTCGCCTCCCAGCAGGCGAACGCCGACAACATGCTGACCCAGCAGGCCAAGGTGCTCGTCATCGGCGCCGAGAACGGCCAGCAGCTCGGCAGCCAGGCCGAGGCCGCCGAGGCCGCGGGCGTCCCGCTCATCGCCTACGACCGTCCCATCGACGCCAAGGCGACCGACTACTACGTCGCGTTCGACAACTTCAAGGTCGGCCAGCTCCAGGGCACCGCCCTTCTGGAGGGCATGGAGAAGAACCAGGGCGCCTCGCCGTGGAACATCGAGCTCTTCGCCGGTGCCGCCACTGACGCCAACGCGCCGGTGTTCTTCAACGGCGCCATGGACATCCTGCAGCCGAAGATCGACGACGGCACCCTGGTGGTCAAGTCGGGCCAGACCAGCTTCGACCAGGTGTCCACGGAGGGCTGGAAGAAGGCCAACGCCCAGAGCCGCATGGAGAACCTCATCACCAGCAACTACAGCGATGGCACCCCGCTGCACGGCGTCCTCTCGCCGAACGACCAGCTGGCTGAGGGCATCCTCAACGCCACCAGCGCGGCGAAGCTGACCCCGACCGTCACCGGTCAGGACTCCGAGGTCGTCGCGGTGACCCGCGTCGCCAAGGGCGACCAGTACTCGACGATCTACAAGGACACCCGCAAGCTGGTGGCCGAGACCGTCAAGCTGATCACCGCCGTGTGTGGTGGCGACGTCTACGCGACCGGTGCCACGTTCGATATGGCCGACGTCGGCTCCGACAGCGGCGTCGTGATCCCCGCGGACTACCTCGAGCCGCTGATCGTCACCGCTGAGAACGGCGAAGAGGTCTACAAGGACAACGCCGAGCTCCTCGCGGCCTTCCAGGCCGGTCAGTGATCCACGGCTAGCCCTGTCAGGGCAGCGGGTCCTCGTGGCCTGACGTCCTGATCCGCACCACCCACTGGGGTGGGGTCCTCCACACGGAGGGCTCCACCCCAGTAGCATCCCCGCCATCGGCCCCGTGAAAGGAACCTGCCATGACGTCCGACAGCGCGACCGGATCCCCGGGCTCGGCCGCCCTGGCTGAACGAATCGGCGCGTACCGAGCGGCTACCGAGCGCTTCATCGCCGTCGCCTCGGCCCTCTCCGAGGCCGACCTCGACCGACAGCCGCCGGAGCCCGACGGCTGGACCCCGCGGATGGTGATCCACCACGTGGCTGACTCCGAGACCAACTCCTATGTCCGGCTGCGCCGCCTGCTGGCCGAGCCCACAGGCACAGTGATCCAGGGCTACGACGAGGCGCAGTGGGCGCGGGTCCTGCACTACGACCGACCGGTGGAGCTGTCTCTTGCCGTCTTCCGGGCGGTTCGTGACTCAAGCGCCGAGCTGCTGGAGCGGCTCGCTCCGGGCGACCTCGCGCGTGCCGGTGTCCACAGCGAGTCGGGGCCCTACTCCGTGGCCGACTGGCTCGACATCTACGTGGCCCATGCCCGCGACCACGCCGAGCAGATCCGGGCGGCCCTGGGCTGAGGTCGGACCACACTGCGCGTTGCCGGCCACATTGCTCCGGCCTTGCGCGTTACCGGCCACATGCGGCCGGCAACGCGCGCAGGTGCTGCCGGATGGCCGGGAATGCGCGGTGTGGACTGACCCTGACCGATCCGGCCGGCCGGACTACGAGTCGACCGCCGCGATGCGCCCGGCCAGCTCCGTGGCGGCTGAGGCGCGACGTGCGTCGGCGAGGGTGTGGATCCCGCGCTCCTTGAGCAGGGGGATCATCCGGACGAGCACCTCGGCGGTGGCCAGGGCGTCGCCGAGCGCGGTGTGCCGGCCGATGACCTCGACGCCGAACCGGGCGCACACGCCGTCGAGCCCGTGGCGGGCATCCGGGTCGGCGTCCAGGACGGCAGAGAGCAGCATCGTGTCCAGGCTCAGCGGTTCGAGGGTGATGCCGGCGTCCGCGGCAGGTGGCCCCAGGAACCCGAGGTCGAACGCCAGGTGGTGTCCGACCAGCACCGAGTCGGCGGCGTAGTCGGCGAAGTCCGCGAGGACCACGGGGCCCGCTGGCGCGTCGGCGACGAGCTCATCGCTGATGCCGTGGAACGCCGTTGACGACTCGGGGATGTGCCGGCCGGGGTTGACCAGTGCGTCGAAGGTGTCGTCGGCGCGCACGGCCGCCGCGTCCACCCGCACCGCGCCCAGGGCGATCAGGCGATCGCCTGCCTCGGAGTGCAGGCCGGTGGTCTCGCAGTCGAGGACGGTGAACACGATGTGGTCCAGGGCGGTGGCCAGCCACTCCTCCCGGGACACGGCCGGCCGGCGGTGGCGCGCCAGGTCGACCGAGAGCCCGACCACCGGGCCGGCCGGCTCCTCTCCGGGCTCGCCGATGATCAGGACCATCCCCGGCTCCTCGGGGCCGGTGATCCGGGCCAGCCGGATCGGCGTGCCGGCCACCGTCGCGGCCGGCCGCTCGCCGGCCAGCGCCCGCGCCAGCAGGGGGGTCAGGTCCTCGGCGTCGAAGACCCCGAAGATGCTTCGCCCCGCGGCGATCCGCGAGCGCGAGACCAGCATCCGCCGCGCAGCGGGGTTGACGAGCAGGATCCGTCCGCTGTCGTCGACGACCCCCACCGGGACGTCGAGGCCGGCGAGCACGGCGAACAGGACGTCGCGCTCGCGCGTGAGCTCGGCGTGCGCTCCGTCCAGCTGCTCGGAGAGGCGTTCCTCGGCGCTGGCGTGCCGCTCTGCCAGGACGTTGACGGCACGCTCCACGGCGGTCGCGCCCGACAGCCGGTGAGCCGGGTTGACGGTCGCGATGATCTCGATGTCGTGGGCCTGCCGCGCGTCGTGGCGCTGCTCGGAGCGCCACGTGCCCAGGCCACCCATCCGACCCCGGCGACCAGGAGGACCAGGCCCAGGGCGAGGACGAGCCACTGGGTGCCCAGCGAGTCGAGCAGGGCACGACGTGACTCCGCGGGCAGGTCGGCCAGGACCACCGCGACGGTCAGGCCGGGAACGAGCGTGGCAATGGCGATGAGCGCCAGGACCCGCCATCTGGTCACGATCCACCTCCGGGGGAGTTCGTCACAGGCCAGTCCGGTATCTCACGGCCGTCACCGACTGGGCTGCGCGCACGGCGCGGAAGGCCTCGCGCAGGGCCAGCCGGTCGTCCTCGGAGAGGTCGTCGACGACGACGACGTCCGAGAGGGGGAGCCCGGCGCGGACCTGGGCGATCTGGGCCCCGAGCCGAAGCCGGGCGAGCACCTCGAAACCATCGGCCAGTCGCCCGACGAGCTCCTCGGAGAGCAGCCCGGCGTCAGCTGTGGCCGCCAAACGCTCCCGAGTGCCGACAGCGCTGGACCGCGCGTCCAGCCCGTAGAGGCGCGCGAGCAGCACCACCGGGGCGAGTCCCGTTCGCTTGAGGTCGACGGGTCCGTGCGGCAGTCGGCCGAAGGGGTTCAGGGCAGGGGGGAACGACGTGGCGGCGATGGCCAGACCGTGCATCAGGCGCGGTGAGTCCGCGCCCGCGAGGAGCACGTCGGTCGCGGGGGTGATGTCGAGGTCCCCGACGAGTCGGCGCAGGTCAAGGAACACGTCGGTGTCCACGACCGCCTCGGGCGTGGGCGCGTCGATCCGGTGCCGCGCCTGGACCACCCAGTCACCCAGGCCCACCGACCACCGGTCGGCCATGTACCCGCCGTCGCAGGGCCGCATCCCGAACTCGGTCAGGCCGGTGATCACCTCCGCTGCCAGGTCCGCCGCGTAGCCGCTGCCGGCGGCGCGCGCCGTGTCCCAGATGAGCGCGTGGTCCTGGTCGCTCGCGCAGTGGAGCTCGCCTCGGGCGTGCGACCCGAGGGCGACCCACGCGAACCGGCCGGGTGGTGGTCCGGCCTGGTGCACGAAGCCGTCGACGAGGTCGCGGGTGCGCTGGTCCGCCGCGTGCCCCAGGGCAGCGCCGGGATCCGGGCCGCCGGTGGCACCCGACGGCCCGGCCAGGGCGGCCGCGATGAGGTCGGTCACAGGCTCCGGGCGTGCAGGGCCGGGGCCGTGCGCGGGGGCGTGATCCGATTGGTCATCGGCGTCCCCTCGCGGTCCACGCCGGGTGCAGCCGGGCGGTCTCCGGCGTGTGCAGGCGGATCATCATCCGGTCGACGCCCGGGTGCAGGCGATGTCGGGTGGCCCTCGACACGAGCACCATGGTCGCCAGCGCCAGGGGCATCGCCCACGCCGCGGGCTGCGAGAGCAGGGCGTCGGGCCATCCCGTGAGGTCCGGCATGGCCGTCGAGAGCGTGATGGCCCCGACCGCCAGCGTGCCCCCGACGGCGAGTCCGGCGGCGGCCCCGACGTCGGTCAGGCGCGGCCACCAGATCCCCAGGAGCAGGAGCGGGCAGAACGTGGCGGCTGCGACCGTGAAGGCGAGGGCGACGGCCTGGGCCAGGGGCAGGGCGCTGGCCAGGAGGCTCAGGAGCAGGGGGGCGAGCACGGCGGCGACTGCGGCCACCCGGAACGACCGGATCGGGTCGTGGACCCAGCGGCTGACCACGTCCTGGGACAGCACGCCGGCCACCGTGATGGTCAGCCCGGTCGCGGTTGCGAGGAAGGCGGCCGCGGCGCCGGCGCAGACGAGGGCGGTGAGCGCCTGCCCGAGTGTGCCGCCGACCAGCGCCTGGGGCAGCAGCAGGACGACGGCATCGGTCTGCCCGGTCATCAGCAGGGATGGGGTGTAGACCCGTCCGAGCATCCCGAAGACGGAAGGGGACAGGTAGAACAGCCCGACCAGGCCGATGACGATCAGGGCGGTCCTGCGGGCCTGGCGCCCGTCGGGGTTCGTGTAGAAGCGCACCAGCACGTGCGGCAGGCCCATCGTCCCCAGGAACAGGGCGATCATGAGGGCATAGGTCCGGTACGTCGGGTGCGACTGGCCGCCCTGCAGCGGCTGTCCCCATGCGGTGCCCGTGGTCGCGGTGGTGCCTGCCAGGTGCGGTACCGCGGCGCCGGCGGGGAACGCGAGCGTTGCGCCCGCATCGATCCGGTGCGTCCCGCCAGCGAGTGCCAGCTCGCCCGCCGCGGGGATCCCGTCGACTGTCCCGTCAGCGTGGACGGTCACCGGCTCGGTCACGGTGACAGCGATGTCGGTCCCGACGGCCACGGTCGTGGCCTCGGGGAACGTGGGGACCTCGTCGACCAGCGCCGAGGGGCTGCCGTCGAGTCGCCACGCGGCCAGCAGGAACAGGGCCGGGACCATGATCGCGACGAGCTTGAGCCAGTACTGGAACCCCTGGACCATCGTGACGCTGCGCATCCCGCCCCCGACGATCACGACCAGCACAGTCAGGGCGACCAGCACCCCG
>CAWEVG010000008.1:0-41930 GCA_963812395.1 uncultured Actinomycetes bacterium | reverse complement strand
CTCGGCCAGCACCTCCATGCGCGCGCTGAGGGCCTCCACGACCTCGGCCGGGTCACTGCCCAGGGCAACGCGTGCACGCTCGACGATGGCGGCGTACTCGTCCGGGGTGACCGCCCCGACGCAGGGTGCCGGGCACCGGCCGAGGTCGGCCAGGACACAGGCGGAGGCCTTCGGCCGGCTTGAGAGCGACTGGGAGCACGTCCGCAACGGCAGGGCCTCCGCGAGGGCCTCCGCGGCCGCCTCGGCAGTGCGCCGGCTGGTGAAGGGCCCGATGTACCGCGCCCCTCGCTCGACGTCGTCACGGACCCTGCCCACCACGCTGACCCGCGGGAACCGCTCGACCGTGAGCTTGAGCCAGACGGCGTTCTGCGGCCGCGTCGATCGACGGTTGTACCGCGGGGCCCGGGAGGCGATCGTGCGCAGCTCGCGCACCTGGGCCTCCAGCGGTGTGGCGCACGGCACGGCGACGACCTTGGCCGCCAGGCCGACCATCTCGGTCATCCGGCGGCGCTGCTCGGCCGCGGTGAAGTAGCTCAGGACCCGCCTGCGGATCGAGCGGGAGGTGCCCACGTAGAGCGCCGCGCCCTGCGAGTCCTCGAAGACGTAGACCCCGGGCCCGTCGGGAAGCCCATCGGCCAGGCCGCGCTTGCGCCGCCGGGCATCGGGGACGCGGCTGCTGTACCCCTGCAGCTCGGTCAGGCTGTGCACGCCGAGGTTGCCGACCCGCTCCATCAGCCCGTGCAGGACGTCCACAGTCGCCTGGGCATCGGCCAGGGCGCGGTGATTGGGGGTCACCTCGGTCCGGAAGTGCCGGGCGAGCGTGCCCAGCTTGCAGTTGGGGACCTCGTCGCGGGTCAGGACGTGGCGCGCCAGCCGGGCAGTGTCCACCACCGGCGGGTCGGGCCAGGTCATGTCCAGGCGTGCGCAGGCGCCCTTGAGGAAGCTCACGTCGTAGGGCGCGTTGTGGGCCACGAGCACCGCCCCGTGGGCGAACTCCAGGAACGCCGGGAGGGCCGCGGACAGCGGGGGAGCGCCGAGGAGCATGTCGTCGGTGATGCCGGTGAGGGCCCGGATGAACGGCGGGAGTGGCCGACCGAGGTGCACCAGCGTCTGGAACTGCCCGACCACCTCCCCGCCGCGGACCTTGACGGCGCCGATCTCGGTGATGCCCGCGCCCTGGGGGCTGCCCCCATCGGTCTCCAGGTCGACCACGACGAAGGTGACCTGGTTCAGCCCAGGGCCCAGGTCGTCGAAGGTCATCTGGGTGGCCGCGCTCATGGACCCACGGTAGGTGCGGGGTCAGACATCGACGTGGGTCCCACGCCGGTACGGGTAGGCTTTCGGGTCATCACCCCGGCGACGCGAGGGCCGTCGGGCAGACCCAGGAGCCCATCTGATGACCGACCTGACCGTCCCGGATGCTGCCAGTCGCTGGCGCTGCGCCCAATGCGGGAACCTGACGCGATTCGATGTCGTGCGCCAGGCGCGCACCCGCGAGTTCTGGCACCTCGACCTCGCGGGCGAGTCGACCGTGGAGTCCGTCGAGGTCCTCAGCGACACACTGGAGTCGGTGAGCTGCCGCTGGTGCGGCAGCGGTGCGGCGATCGAGGTCGTGGCCCGGCCCGACAGCTGATGCCCGCCCGCACGGACCGCAACCGAGCGCTGGCCCTGGCGGTCTCCTGGCTCGCCTTCTTCACGGCACTGCAGTGGAGCGTGGTGCGCTTCAAGGTGCCGATCGTGGTCATCCTCACGCTGTCGGCCGTGGCCCTCGCGGTGTGGCAGTGGCGCCGGGACCGCATCGTCCTGACCCCGCTGGCGATGGCCGTCATGCTGGGTGGAAGTGCCCTGGCAACGCTGGTCGTGCCGCTGTTCTCCTACGTGGACGGCACGGGGCTGGCTGTGGCCAGGGCTCTGCTGATGGTCGTGCCGCTCGTGATCGCGGCACTGCTGTGGTCCGGACGGGAGGGCCCGGCCGGCGCGGCCCTGGCGGCGGGGGTCGTCGGGTACGTGGCGGTGGGCACCGTGGCGATCCTCAACGATCGCGCCCCGAAGATCGACGTGTGGGTGAGCCTGCAGCAGGCCAGCGACGCGCTGGCCCGTGGGGTGAGCTTCTACGAGGTCACGTGGGTGGGCTCCCCGGGCGTCAACGATGCGTTCACCTACCTTCCGTGGACGGCCGTCCTGCTGGCCCCCGGCCGGTGGCTGGCCGGAGACGTGCGGTGGGCGTTGATGGCCTGGACCCTGGTGGCGGCGGTGGGCATCTGGGCGCTGGCGGCTGGATCGCGCAGCGGTCGGGGCGAGCCGGAGCCGCAGGGAGCGCGCAGCGGACCCGGCCCACGGTGGCGTGCGGCGGCCGTCACCGCCCTGATCCTGTTCGCCCCGGGCACGTTGACCCAGGTGGACCAGGCGTGGACCGAGCCGCTCCTGCTCGCCGGTGTCGTGTGGTGGGCCGTGCTCGTGGACCGCGGCCGGGCGTGGTGGGCGGTGGTCCCGCTGGCACTGGCCTGCGCCAGCAAGCAGCACCTCGCGCTGCTCCTGCCGGTCCTGCTGGTCTGGCGGCCCTTCGGCGTGTGGCGCACGCTGGCCACGGGGGCCCTGACGGGCGTGCTCATCGCGCCCTGGTTCCTGGCCGGCCCCCAGGACTTCCTCCACGACACCGTCACCTTGCTGGTGTCGTTCCACGCGATCCTGTTCGCGAACACCCTCTACCTGCTGGCCCTCAACGTGTTCGGCGTGACGCTGCCGTTCTGGCTCACCGGGCTGGTCGTCCTGGCGACCCTGACCGCGGTGATCGTGGTCGTCCGCCGACGCCAGCCGAGCCTGGGTGAGGTGCTGCGCTGGCTGGCACTCCTGCTCCTCGTGGCCAACCTGGTGAACAAGCAGGCGTTCTACAACCAGTTCTGGCTTGCCGGTGCCCTGGTGGTCGTGTCCCTGGCACTGTCAGACCCCCCTCGTAGCGTCCGGGACAGGACAGCCGAAGGTGAGGGAGGGGTTCATGATCATCGACTGCGACGGGTGCCAGATGCGGGATCTGGCGTGTGAGGACTGCGTGGTGACGTTCCTGCTCGGACCACCGGGGGGCTTGGGTTCGGCGGAGCAGAGCGCGTTGGCGGTGCTCGCCGACGGCGGGCTGGTGCCACCCCTGCGGATGGTCCCGGGCGGCTCGGCCGGGCCGCGGGATCCAGTTCGGGGTGTCGCCTCGGCCTGACGGCCGCCGTCGGAGGTGCGTGTGGGCCAAGATGTGCCCATGCGTGTGCTCTGCGTGACCAACGACTTCCCCCCGCGGGCCGGCGGGATCCAGGCCTTCGTGCATGGGGTGCTCGTCCGCCAGCCGGAGGGATCGGTCGTCGTCTACGCCCCCAAGTGGAAGGGCGATGCGCAGTTCGATGCCGAGCAGCCCTTTCCGGTGGTCCGGCATCCGACGTCGCTGATGGTGCCCGAGCCGACGGTGCTGCGTCGGGCTCGGGAGATCGCGCGGGCCGAGGGGTGTGACCGGGTGGTCTTCGGTGCGGCGGCGCCCTTGGGCCTGCTGGCACCACGGCTGGCCTCCGCGGGGGTGCACACGAGCGTGGGCATGACCCATGGGCACGAGGCGGCCTGGGCGCAGACTCCCGGGCCGCGGCACATGCTCCGCCGGATCGGGGAGGGGCTGGACCGGGTCACCTACCTCGGCGCGTACACCCGCGGCAAGATCTCCTCCGCGCTGAGTCCCGCGGCAGCCGACCGGATGCGCCAGCTGGTGCCCGGGGTCGACTCGGACACGTTCCATCCGGGCCTGCGCGAGGGCGCCGGGCGCGAGATCCGGGCGCGTCATGGCCTGGCCGATCGACCCGTGATCGTCTGCGTGTCGCGGCTCATGCCGCGCAAGGGCCAGGACTCGCTGATCCGGGCCCTGCCACGGATCCGCAGGACCTCGGGCCAGGACGTCGCGCTGCTGATCGTGGGCGGTGGGCCCTACCGCAAGGACCTCACCGCACTCGTGGCCCAGGAGGGCCTGGAGGCGCACGTGGTCATCACCGGTGGGGTGCCGTGGTCCGAGCTGCCCGCCCACTACGCGGCCGGTGACGTGTTCGCCATGCCGAGCAGGACGCGGCAGCGGGGATGGGATGTCGAGGGCCTGGGGATCGTCTACCTCGAGGGCTCCGCGACAGGGCTGCCCGTGGTCTCAGGTGACTCCGGGGGTGCGCCCGACGCGGTGCGCGAGGGCGAGACCGGATTCGTCGTCGGAGGTCGCGACCAGGACGCCCTGGTCGCCCGGGTCAGCCAGTTGCTGACCGACCCTGAGCTCGCCGCGCGCATGGGCGCGGCGGGGCGTCACTGGGTCGAGTCGTCATGGGGCTGGGACCACTCCGCCGAGCGGTTGCGCGTGATGCTCGACGGCGGCGACCCGGACGCCGACGAGGGCCCCGACCCCATCGCCTGAGCCGCCGGCCTCCCGGCGCGCAGCAGGACCCCGAGCGCGCACCACGTGGCTGCGATCGTGAGCCCCACCCGCACGGTCTGGACCGCCACGGCCACCGGGTTGCCGTCCAGGAGCGCGGAGTAGAGCCACGGGTAGACCAGCTGTGTGGCCAGCCCGGCCGCGATCAGCAGCACGGTCGTCCGTCGCATCCGGCTGTCCGGATCCCCGAGGGTCACGGCCGCCAGGGCCAGCAGCCAGATGAAGTACTGCCCGGAGAACACGCGACTCGTGGCCACCGTGAACAGCACCGTGGCCAGGGCGACATCCGCACCCGACACCGCGTCGAGGACGCCCCGCAGCCGCTGCACGGCGACCACGCCCAGCAGGATCAGGGTGAGGACGACGACGCTGCGCGCGACCGCGTCCACTCCGGCGGCGTCGATCTCGTGGGCGCCGTACCGGTACACCACCTCGACCGGGGCTCCGGCCAGCCGGGCCACCAGGAACGGCCACGCGGCCAGCGACTCGATCTGCAGGCCACGGTCGCGCTGCCCGCCCAGGAACGACATCGGCTCGACTGTCGTGGCCACCAGGACGCCGGCGATGACCACGGTGGCCGCGAGCGCCCCCAGGACCCCACGGGGAAGGTCCCGACGGCGCAGGGCGGCCAGCACGAGCACGGGCCAGACCTTGAGCCACGTCCCCGTGGCCGCCAGCGCCCCGCTGGCAAGCGGTCTCGCGGCCACGAGCACGGCGGCCACCGCGAATGCGGTCGGGACCACGTCGAAGCGCGCGAGCAGCAGTGGGCCCACGATCAGGGGCAGGAGGGCCCACAGTCGGGTGCCGCCGGCGAGCCCCGTCCGTCGTGCCTGATGGGTGAGCATGGCCATGATTGCCGCATCGAAGCCGAGGAACAGGGTCACGAAGCCGAGACGCTCCCCGGGCAGCCATGCCCCGACCAGGAACACCGGGCCGGCCAGCGGCGGGTACTGCCACATGTCGTCGGTCGGGAAGCGCCCGTGCTGCAGGGATCCCTGCACCCAGGTGGCGTAGATGGTCAGGTCATTGACCTGCTCCGGCCAGGGGATGAGCCCGACGATGATCCCGACCAGCGCCAGGCGCAGGACCAACCAGATCGCCCAGTCGGTCCACGTCCGGGTCGCGTGGGTGCCGGCCATGTCAGGTCCGCAGCATCCCGAGGCGCTCGGCGGCCAGGACTGCCTGGCTGCGCGAGGTGACCCCGAGCTTGCGGTAGATGCCGGACAGGTGCGAGCGCGTCGTCGCCTCGGAGATGTAGAGCCGGGCTGAGATCCCGTGGACCGTGAGGCCCTCGGCGGCCAGGCCGAGCACCTCCGACTCCCGCGGAGTCAGGCGTGGACCCCCGCGTGCCTGCCTGCGCGGGGCCAGGACGTCGTCGGCCACGAATGCCCCAGGAGCGGCGACTGCGCGCACTGTGGTGCTCACGAAGCGCTCCGGTTGGGCGGTCTTGGGCAGGTAGGCCGAGGCGCCGAGGTCCAGTGCGCTGAGCATGGCCTCATTGCTGGTCGCGTCGCTGAGCGCCACGACGGCCAGTCGGGGCCACCGGTCCCGGGCGATCGCCACGACATGGCCGCGTTCGCTGCCCGGCAGGTCGAGGCTGACGACCAGCACGTCGGCGTGGCGCTCAGCGACCTCGCGCAGGGCGGAGTCGGCGTCCTGCGCCTGGGTGACCAGCGCCCCTGCCGAGGTGAGCACCTCGGCCAGCCCGCGGCGCACGAGGTGGTGGGAGTCGGCGACGACCACGCGCAGGCCGTGGGCGGACGGGTGATCCTGGCTGACCACGACCACCCCTTCCACCTCGGCGACGGCGATCACGCTACAACGCATGTGGGGCACTGAGCCGACAAACCGGCTAGCCTGTGCGCTCGTGGCCGAGTTGACGCAATCCAGCATCGTGATCGCGGCTGATCCCGCCGACATCATGGACATCATCGCCGACGTGGAGGCGTACGGGGAGTGGATCCCGGGCATCGACAAGGTCACTGCCCACGGGGTGGACGCCGCAGGGCGCCCCGAGGAGGCGACCTTCACCGGGAACCTGGGTCTGATCAAGGACACGTACACAGTGGCCTACGACTGGGCCGAGACCGAGGTCTCCTGGCACCTGACCAAGGGCGAGATGCTCAGCGACCTGCACGGCACCTACACGTGCACCGACCTCGGCGACGGGACGACCGAGGTCGACTACTCCCTGGCGGTCGACCTGGCCGTGCCCGTGATCGGGATGCTGCGTCGGCGGGGGGAGAAGGTCATCGTCGACTCCGCCCTCAAGGGCCTGAAGCGTCGGGCGGAGGACTGAATGGCGTCGGCCGACGGACCCTCGTTCTGGGACGCAGTGCGGGCGTGGGCCGATGAGGCCGGCCTGCTGCTCCCGACAGATCCAGCGGACCCACCGAGGCCGAGGGTGCCGCAGGCCGTCTGCGACTCCTGCCCGATCTGTCAGGCCGCGGCCACGCTCGACCAGGTGAACCCGCAGGTGCTCGTCGACATGACCGAGGTGGCCCGCAGCGTGATCACGGGTCTCGGGTCCGCGCTGGCGTCCGCGGCCGATCAACGGACCGGGGGGACAGCCGATCCGACCGACAGCCTGGATGAGTGGGACGGCGACGCGCCCGGGGATGCCCCGGGGACGACTGATCCGGACCTGGGTGACTGAGCTCCCGTCGCGCACCTACAGCCGTGCGCCGTCGTCCCATCCGTCGCCGTGCGAGTCGGGCATGTGCCAGACGAGGGTGGCGAAGCCGGCCAGGGCAGCCAGGCCCGCGCCCAGGGTGACGACTCCCGGGGCATCCCACCCGGTCAGCGCGGTCAGGACGAGCACGGTCGGCCCGCCCAGGGCTCCGGCCCAGGCCAGGCGCTTGACCGGCGTTCCCGCCGGGATCTCGGGGGGGACCGGTGGGGTGAAGTGGCCCTCGTCCTCCCAGTTGTCGACGAACGCGTCGGGCGGTGGCTCACGTCGGCGCAGCGGCTCGAAGAGGGCCGCGAGGCCCTGGTCGGGGCCGGGTGCACCCGCGGTCGCCTCCGCCTCCGGCGGGGCCGCGCCGGCCGCTCCGGACGGGTCCGCACCCGGGTCCATGCCCAGTTGCGGGTCCGTCCCGGTCAGGTCCTCGACGATCTGCGCCCACGCCTCATCGAAGGCGTCCTGGTCCTCAGGCACGGCGCACCCCTCGGGTGGGCGCTTCGAGGGCGGAGGGCATTCGATTCTCCCGTGCCGGGTGATCCAGGGCGTTCGGGCAATCGTCGCACATCCGCCCGCGACGCGGACGTCCCGCGTTGCCGCCCGGCGTGAGCGTCGCCTACCGTGTCCTTTGCCAAGGGAGGACCACCGATGCTCTACTCGCTGATGAAGCATGTGATCGTCGGTCCGGCCCTCAAGACCCTGTACACCCCGCACGTCGAGGGCATCGAGCACATCCCCGACGACGGCCCGGCGATCCTGGCCAGCAACCACCTGTCGTTCTCCGACTCGTTCTTCCTCCCGCTGGTGGTCGACCGGAAGATCACGTTCCTGGCCAAGAGCGACTACTTCGAGGGCCCCGGGGTCAAGGGCTGGATGACCAAGCAGTTCTTCTCCGGGGTGGGCCAGGTGCCGGTCGACCGGTCCGGTGGCCGGGCGAGCATGGCGGCCATCGACACCGGCGTGCGGATCCTGCGCCAGGGCGACCTGCTGGGCATCTACCCGGAGGGGACGCGCTCACCGGATGGTCGGCTCTACCGGGGGCGCACCGGCCCCGCCCGCATGTCCCTGGCGGCCCCGGCCCCGGTGATCCCGGTGGCCATGATCGGCACCGACAAGATCCAGCCCACCGGCCAGAAGATCCCCAACCTCTACCCGCTGACGATCCGGATCGGCAAGCCGCTGGACTTCTCCCGGTACTCCGGGATGGAGGACGACCGGTTCGTGCTGCGCAGCATGACCGACGAGATCATGTACGAGCTGATGGAGCTCTCGGGCCAGGAGTACGTCGACATCTACGCCAACAAGGCCAAGGACCTCATCGGGCAGGTACGGCACCTCCACGCCGTCGCCGGACCTGATGGCGGCAGTGGACGCCGGCGAGGTCACGCCGGCCTGAGCTGCGGCACCGGCCCGCGCGGGCCTCACCTCGTCGCGGCCTGCCGGTAGGGGCGGAAGAACTCGCGCAGCTCCTCGGCGTACAGCTCAGGCTCCTCGAACGGGGCGAAGTGCCCACCCCGCTCGGGCTCGGTGACGCGCGCGACGTTCGCCACGCGATCCAGCCACGCCCGTGGCGGTCGGACGACGTCACCGGCGAACAGGGAGAAGCCCGAGGGCACCTCGACCCGTCGGGCGTGCTGCTCGGGTGGGATCGCCGCGTTGGCGCGGTAGGCCCGCATCGAGGAGCCGATCGTGTTGGTCAGCCAGTAGATGGTGACGTTCGTGAGGATCTCGTCCTTCGTGAAGCTCCGCTCGATGTCGCCGCCGCAGTCGCTCCAGGACTGCAGCTTCTCGACGATCCAGGCCGCGAGGCCGGCCGGCGAGTCCGTCAGCCCCACTGCGGCGGTCTGCGGCTTGGTGCGGTGCATCGCGGCGTAGGCGCCCTCGGCAGCGCCCCAGGCCACTGCGCCCTGCATCCAGGCGCGCTCCTCGGGCTCGAGCAGCGCGGGATCGCCGGTGAAGATGGGCAGGCCCGCATCCATGCGGTGCACGGCCACCACCCGGTCGGGGTGGTCCAGTGCCAGGTAGCGGCTCACATGGCTGCCCATGTCCCCGCCTGCCGCTGCGAACCGCGCGTAGCCGAGGGCTCCCATGAGCTCGGCCCACAGGCCGGCGACCGCGATGGTGTCCGGTGAGGGGCCCCTCGGGCGATCGGAGTACCCGAAGCCCGGCATGTCCGGGACGACCACGTCGAACGCGTCCGCCGGGTCGGCGCCGTGCGCACCGGGGTCGGTCAGCAGGGGGATGACCTTCGTGTACCGCCAGAACGAGTCGGGCCAGCCGTGGCAGAGGACCAGCGGCAGGACGGGCCCGGTCGGTGCGACGGCGCGGGCGTGCACGAAGTGGATGCGTCCGTCGCCCAGCGGGATGTGGAACCGGGGCAGCCTCGCGAGCGCAGCCTCCTGGGCGGACCAGTCGAACGTGTCGGCCCAGTGGGCGACGAGCTCGCGGAGGTAGGTCAGGTCGGTGCCCAGGGACCAGCCGGCCTCCAGCGGGGAGTCCGGCCATCGCGTCGCGCGCAGGCGGGCACGCAGATCCTCGAGGGCGGCTGGGGCAGCCTGGGCCGTGAAGGGCTCGGGACGGGGGTGGGCGTCCGGCATGCGGCTCATCGTACGATCGGGGAGCCCCCAGGTCACGGGGTCGTGTCAGCGCAGCCGCGCCCAGCCCTTCGACCGCTCGACCGCGATCCGCCAGAGCCGATGGGCCGCGGGGTCGTGGGGCTGGGGATCGAACCGGGCGTCCGCGGAGGCGCTGAGCGCAGCGGCCACCTCGGTGGTGGAGGCCCAGACGCCGGTCCCCAGGCCGGCGGCGATCCCCGCGCCCAGGCCGGTGGCCTGGAGCTCGGCCGACCGCAGGACCGGGACGCCGAGCTGGTCTGCCTGGACCTGGCACAGGAAGCCGTTGGCTGCAGCTCCGCCGTCCACGGACAGCGACGGCAACGTGACACCGGCCTCCCGGGTCATCAGGTCCACGACATCGCGCACCTCGAAGGCGATGGCCTCGAGCGTCGCCCGCACGAGGTGTGCACGGGTGGTGCCGCGGGTGATGCCCATGATCGTGCCGCGGGCGTAGGGGTCCCAGTCCGGGGCTCCGAGTCCCGTGAGCGCCGGGACGAACACCACCCCGCCGGAGTCGGGGACCGATCGGGCCAGCGCCTCGGTCTCCGCGGCCGCGGTGATGATCTGCAGGCCGTCGCGCAGCCACTGGACCGCAGCCCCCGTGACGAACACCGCCCCCTCGAGGGCGTACTCGCGACGACCGTCGGGGTGCTGCCAGGCCACGGTGGTCAGCAGGCCCGAGTGCGAGGTCACGATCTCCTCGCCGGTGTTGACCAGGACGAACGATCCCGTGCCGTAGGTGCACTTGCTCGATCCCACCGTGAAGCACCCCTGGCCGAACAGGGCCGCCTGCTGGTCGCCGAGGATCGCGGCGATGGGCAGGTCCAGGCCCAGGAAGCACGAGGGGTCGGTGCGCCCGATCACCCCGTAGGACGCGACGATGTCGGGCAGGGCGTGCCGGGGCACGCCGAACATCTCGCAGCAGCTCCGGGCTCCAGTCGCCCGTGTGCAGGTCGTAGAGCAGGGTGCGCGACGCGTTCGAGGGGTCGGTGACGTGGTGCAGCCCCCGGGTCATGCGCGCCACGAGGTAGGAGTCGACGGTGCCCACCGCGACCTCGCCCGAGGCGACCCGGCGCCACGTCTGCGGATCCTCGGTGCGCACCCAGGCCAGCTTGGTCGCGGAGAAGTACGGGTCGAGGCGCAGGCCGGTCAGGCGCGCGACGAGTGGTTCGTTGCCGGCCTCGCGCATGCCCGCGCAGATGCCGGCGGTCCTGCGGTCCTGCCACACGATCGCCCGGCGGGGGGAGCCCAGCGTCTCGCGGTCCCAGAAGCAGATGGTCTCGCGCTGGTTGGTGATGCCCACGGCCGTCGGCGGGTCGGCCGTGGCCTCCGGGGTGGCCAGCAGCTGGCGCAGCGCTGCCAGCGTGGCCGACCAGATCTCGCCGGGATCGTGCTCGACCCAGCCATCGGCCGGGAAGTGCTGCGGGAACTCGCTGTAGCCGCGGGCGACGATGCGCAGGTCGGTGGAGACCAGCAGCGCGGTCACGCCGGTCGTGCCGGCGTCGATGGCCAGGATGCTCATGGGCGGACACTCTAGGGCGCCCCGGTCGGCCAGCGTCGCGACGGCTGCCTCGGTACGGTGGTCGCCAGCACACACACCACCGCAGAAGGGTTCTCGCATGGCCGTCAAGAAGGTTGCACTGCTCACCGCCGGCGGGCTCGCGCCCTGCCTGTCCTCCGCTGTCGGAGGGCTCATCCAGCGCTACACCGAGGTCGCGCCCGACATCGAGATCATCGCCTACCGGGGCGGCTACCAGGGCCTGCTCAAGGGCGAGAAGATGTTCGTCACCCCCGAGGTGCGCGCGAAGGCCCACCTGCTCCACGACTTCGGCGGCTCCCCGATCGTCAACAGCCGGGTGAAGCTGACCAACGTGGCTGACTGCGTCAAGCGCGGGCTGGTCGCCGAGGGCCAGGACCCGCAGAAGGTGGCCGCCGACCAGCTCGTCGCCGACGGCGTGGACGTGCTGCACACGATCGGCGGGGACGACACCAACACCGCCGCCGCGGACCTCGCGGCGTTCCTCGCGCGCCACGACTACGGCCTGCAGGTCGTCGGCCTGCCGAAGACGATCGACAACGACGTCATCCCGATCAAGCAGTCCCTGGGTGCCTGGACCGCCGCCGACGAGGGCGCGCGCTACTTCTGGAACGTCGTCTCCGAGCACAGCGCGGCTCCGCGCATGCTGATCGTGCACGAGGTCATGGGCCGCAACTGCGGGTGGCTGACGGCTGCGACAGCGCAGTCCTACCGTGACCTGCTCGGCACCAAGGAGTGGCTCGACGACTTCGGTGTCCCGCGCATCCGCCGCGACGTCCACGCGGTGTTCGTGCCCGAGATGGCCCTGGACCTCGAGGACGAGGCGGCTCGGCTCAAGGGGATCATGGACGAGCACGGCAACGTCAACATCTTCCTGTCCGAGGGTGCCGGCGTGGAGTCGATCGTGGCCCAGATGGAGGCCGCCGGCCAGGAGGTCCCGCGCGACGCGTTCGGCCACGTCCGCCTCGATGAGATCAACCCCGGCCAGTGGTTCGCCGAGCAGTTCGCCCCGATGATCGGGGCCGGCAAGGTCCTGATCCAGAAGTCGGGCTACTACTCACGGGCCGCGGCGGCCAACGCCCGGGACCTCGAGCTGATCAAGTCCTGCGTGGACACGGCCGTCGACACCGCCCTGTCCGGCGGGACCGGTCTCGTCGGTCACGACGAGGAGCGCGGTGACGAGCTGCGCGCCATCGAGTTCGACCGGATCAAGGGCGGCAAGGCGTTCGACATCGACGTCCCCTGGTTCGGCGAGCTGCTGGCCGGCATCGGCCAGACCAAGCGCGACAAGGTCCACGTCGAGCACTGAGCCTGCCGCCCCCGCCCGTCCCCGCGCCCTCCCGTCGCGTCACGACCCGGATCTGCTCCCGTCTGGCCGATCTGCTCCCCTCGCACTGGGAGCAGATCGGCGGAACGGGAGCAGATCCGCGGGGTGGCCGGTTGGCGGTGGGTCCGGCGCGCCTGACATACCCTTGGACCCATGTCCGTGCAGGATGCGGCCCTGACGGCCGCCCCCCAGAACACCGTGCGCGTGGGTGCCGCTGTCCAGCAGCCGACCTGGCCCGACCCGGAGGCGCTGGCCGCTGCGACCGCGACGCTGCGCACCCTGCCGCCCCTGGTCTTCGCCGGTGAGTGCGACCAGCTCACCGAGCGGCTGGCTGCCGTGGCCCGGGGCGACGCCTTCGTGCTGCATGGGCGGGGACTGCGCGGAGACCTTCGAGGGCGCCACGGCCGACGCGATCCGCGCCAAGCTCAAGACCGTCCTGCAGATGGCCATCGTGCTCACCTACGGCGCCTCGATGCCCGTGGTCAAGGTCGGCCGGATCGCCGGCCAGTACGCCAAGCCGCGCAGCAGCGACGTCGAGATCGTCGACGGCGTCGTCCTGCCCAGCTACCGTGGCGATGCGGTCAACGACGTACGGCCGACTCCCGAGGCCCGCCGCGCCGACCCGCAGCGCCTGGTGCGCGCCTACAACACGGCCAGCGCCACCCTGAACCTCGTGCGCGCCTTCACCCAGGGCGGGTATGCCGACCTGCGCCACGTGCACGCCTGGAACCAGGACTTCGTCGCCTCGACCGAGGCCGGCCAGCGCTACGACCTGATGGCCGGGGAGATCGACCGCGCGCTGGCCTTCATGCGCGCGTGCGGCGCCGAGCCGGAGGAGTTCCACCGGGTCGAGTTCTACGCCGGCCACGAGGCGCTCCTGCTCGACTACGAGGACGCCCTGACCCGGATCGACTCGCGCACGGGCCTGCCCTACGACGTCTCGGCGCACTTCCTCTGGATCGGGGAGCGCACCCGCCAGCTCGACGGTGCGCACGTGGAGTTCGCCCGCGAGATCCGCAACCCGATCGGGGTGAAGCTCGGTCCGACGACGAGCCCGCAGGATGCCGTGGCGCTGGCCGACGCCCTGGATCCGCACTTCACCCCAGGACGTCTCACCTTCATCACGCGGATGGGTGCCGGACTGGTCCGCGAGGCACTGCCCGCCATGGTCCGCGCCGTGCGCGACTCGGGCCACCCTGTGGTGTGGGTCTGCGACCCGATGCACGGCAACACCTTCGAGGCTGCCAGCGGGCACAAGACGCGTTCCTACGGCGACGTCATGGACGAGGTCACGGGCTTCTTCGAGGTGATGCGCTCCCTTGATGTGCACCCGGGCGGCCTGCACGTGGAGCTCACCGGTGACGACGTCACCGAGTGCGTCGGTGGGACCGCGGGGATCACCGAGGACGGCCTGGGCCTGCGCTACGAGACGGCGTGCGACCCGCGGCTGAACCGCGTGCAGTCCCTCGAGCTGGCGTTCGCGGTGGCGGAGATGCTCGTCACACGCTGATGTCGTTCGGGTCGTCCAACGGCTCCCCGTACTGCAGGGCCTCCTCGGGAAGGCTGGCGAGCCGGTTGCCCATGACCTCGACGAACCGGGCCCGGTCGGGGGCGTTGTGCAACGTGGCCGCGGGGCTGTCGGGCGGGGTCGCGTACAGCGCCAGGATCATCCGCCCGCGCTGCAGGTAGGTCGCGGTGCTGGTCCACGTCTCGCCCGCGGGGTTGGTCGCCTGGAACTCGTAGGCCTGCCGGGTGACGCCGGGCTCCTGGGGCCAGTCGGCGTCGGGCGCGGGTGCGAACTCCCACGCCAGTGCGTCACGGTCCGGTTCCGGGGGCTCGACGGGACCCGTGGGGCACTCCTCGCGGGCCTTGTCGAGCTCGGCCATGGCCTGCTCGGCATCCTCGGGAGTCGGGTACAGGATCGCCTCGCTGCTGACCCAGGCAGTGCCGGCCTCGTCCCCGATCTCCACCTGGTTGCGCCCGCTGCGCAGATCCTCGCTCGGGAAGTCGCCGAAGCAGAGGTCCAGCGACGTGCGGCCGAACACCTCGGTGCCGCCGTCGTAGGGCTGGAACACCGACCCCGCGGCTGCGTCGGTCTCGGTCAGCGACACGGCCGCGAGGAGCTCGGCGTCGCTGGAGCCCAGTGAGTCGCCGATCCGCTGCAGCTGCGTGCAGCCGCTGAGCAGCAGAGCTGCGGCCACGACCAGCGCCGTACCCCGTCCCGTGACGCTGCGCACAGCCCCCACCCCTCCTGCGTAGGCTGTCGGTCCATGGATGTCGTCGACCTGCGCTCGGATACCGTAACCCGTCCCACGCCCGGGATGCGGTCAGCCATGGCCGAGGCCGTGGTCGGTGACGACGTGTACGGCGAGGACCCCACCGTCAACGCCCTCGAGGCACGGGTCGCCGAGATGCTGGGCCACGAGGCCGGGCTCTTCGTGCCCACCGGGTCGCTGGGCAACCAGCTGGGAGTCCGCCTGCTGGTGCCGCCGGGGGCGGAGCTCCTGTGCGACCAGCTGGCCCACGTGGTCCGCGCCGAGCTGGGTGCCCATGCCGTGCTCGGCGGCAGTGACGACGCGCACGTGGTCGGCCCCCGCGGGCCGGCTCGATCCCCGGGCCGTGATGGCGATGGCGGCCCCCGACGCCGGGCCCTACCTGGTCTCGACAGCGGCCATCGCCGTGGAGGACACGCACAACTTCGGCGGCGGGACAGTGCAGGACCTCGCCGACCTGCGCACGCTGGCGGCCTGGGCCGACGACGCGGGCATCGCGCTGCACCTCGACGGCGCGCGGCTGTGGAACGCACACGTGGCCACCGGCGTGGCCCTGGCCGAGATCGGTCGCCTGTTCGACACCGCGTCCGTGTGCCTGTCCAAGGGGCTCGGGGCCCCCGTGGGGTCGGTCCTGGTGTCCTCGGCGGAGCGCATCGCGCAGGCGCGGGTGTGGCGCAAGCGCTACGGCGCCGGGATGCGCCAGGTCGGGATCCTGGCCGCCGCCGGGATGTACGCCCTGGACCACCACGTCGACCGGCTCGCCGAGGACCATGCCCGGGCACGGCGGCTGGCCGGGGCCCTCGCATCGGTCCGGCCCGACGTCGTGGACCCCGACGACGTCGACACGAACATCGTGGTCCTGGACCTCACGGGCGGTCCGCCTGCGCCCGAGGTGGCCGCGGCAGCCCGTGAGCAGGGTGTGGCGGTCAGCGTCCTGGGCGCCCGGACGGCGCGCCTGGTGACCCACATGGACGTCGACGACGACGGGATCGACCGGGCCGTCGACGTGCTCAGCCGGCTGCTGTCCGGCTGAGTCCTGCGTCCGAACCGGGGACCGAGCTCCACGACGTACATCGCCGCCACGATGCACAGGCCGCCCGCGAGGATCCGGGTGGTCAGCGTGTCGCCGCCCACGGTGACCCCGAAGATCCCGGCGAACACCGGCTCGAGCGTGAGGACGATCGCCGCCCGCGGGGCGCTCATGTAGGTCTGGGCCCACGTCTGGGCAAGGAACGCCAGGGCGGTGGCCGCCAGGGCCAGGAACAGGATCGCGGCCCACACCCCGGCATTGGGTGGCAGGACGATGCCCCCCTGCAGCGGGGAGGCGACCAGGCACATCAGGGCCACGACGCCGAGCTGGAGCACGGTCAGGCCGTAGGCATCCGAGGCGGTGGACCAGTGGCCGAGTCCCACGATCTGCCCGGCGAACAGGGCGGCGCAGCCGAGGGTCAGCAGCTCGCCGAATCCGAGCGCGAATCCGTTCAGGCTGATCAGGGCCAGGCCGACGGTGGCCAGCACCACGCCGACCCAGACCGCCGGACCGATCGGCTGGCGCAGCACCGCCCAGCCGATCAGGGGCGTGAACACCACGAACATCCCGGTGATGAACCCCGAGACCGTGGCCGAGGTGTGCAGCAGCCCGAAGGTCTGCAGCACGTACCCCCCGCCCAGGAGCAGGCCGAGGTAGCACCCCGTGTCGGCGCTTCTCGGGGGTCAGCGCGCGCACCGCGCCGGGGCGCAGCACCGCCAGCACCAGGGCCGCGATGGCGAACCGCCAGACCAGGAACGGCAGGACCGGCATCTGTTCGACAGCGTCCTGGACGACCACGAACGTCGCGCCCCACACAGCCGTGGCCCCGACGAGGGCCAGGGTCGCCAGCGTGTGGTGGTTGCGTGTCCAGTGCGGGCTAGACAACGGTGATGGTCACGGTCGAGCCCTTGGGGGCCTTGGTGCCCCCCCTGGGGTTCTGCGAGTTCACGCCGAACACGACGAACCCGAGCGGCTTGTTCACGCTCACCGTGAACCCGGCGTCCTCGAGCGCGGACCGGGCCTCGGCCTCGTTCTTGCCCACGACGTTGGGCACCACCACCAGCGGTGGGCCCTTCGAGACCACCAGGGAGACGGTCGCACCGCGGAAGGTGGTCGCACCCGCCTCGGGGTCGGTGCTGATGACCAGGCCCTTGGCCACGGACTCGCTGGTCTTGTTCGAACGGTCGACCTCCAGTCCGAGGCCCGTCAGGGTCGCCTCCGCGGCGTCACCGTCGGTGCCCTCGAGAGTGGGCATGGTGACCGGCTCCGGGCCCTTGGAGACCACGACTGCCACCTTGGTGCCCGGTTTCACGGACTCCCCGGCGGGCGGGTCGCTGCTGATGATGTCGCCCTTCTTGACCTTGTCGTCGTAGGCCTCGCTCTGCTCGCCGAGCTCCAGGTTGGCCGCCCCGAGGGCGACCTGCGCCTCCTTGACCGTGAGCTTCTTCAGCTTCGGGACGTCGTAGCGCTCCGGGCCCTTGCTGACGACCGCCTGGACCGTGCTGCCGGACCGGGCGGAGGACTCCGGCCCGGGGTCGGTGGACATGATGACGCCCTTGGCGTAGTCCTCACTGAAGTCGGACTGCCCGGCGTCGAGGACGAGGTTCGAGGGGGCCAGGATCGCGGCCGCCTCCGTGGGGGTCTTGCCCAGGAGGTCGGGGACGGTCACCCGCTGCAGGGGACCGAAGGCGAGCACGAGCAGCCCCACGACACTGACGAGGGCCACGACGCCCAGCCAGAGGGCCTTGCGCCCGCGGCGGGGCCGACGTGGGGCGTCCGGGGCGGTCTGGTGACTGACCTCCGTGACGTGCACCTCGCCGTTGTCCTGCGGGTGAGCCTCCGCGGGAGCCTCCGGGACCTGCGGGGGCGGGCGGCGCTGGTGGGGCGGCGGCCGGCGTGGGGGGTGCCGGTGCGGGCGCCGGCGCTGCGGGGCGCTGGTTGACCCAGTCGGGGGCGTCGAGGCTCTCCGCGGCCGCGGCGCCGCGCCGCGGCGCCGCGGCCGCAGCCGCGCGCGGCAGCGGCGGCAGCGGCCCCGGCCCCGGGCTCGCGGTTCACCACGAGCGTGTCGGTGGGCGAGGGGGCCCAGGGCTGGGCGGGAGGCAGCTGGGCCTTCTGCACCCGGGCCGCGGACAGGAACGCGTCGGCGTCCCCGAAGCGCTGGTCGGGGTTGCGACGGGTCGCGCGCAGCACGAGCTCGTCGATCCCGACGGGGACCCCGGGTCGGATCGACGACGGGGTCGGCACATCCTCGTGGACGTGCCGGTAGGCCACCTGCATGGGCGCCGAGGCGGTGAACGGCACCTGGCCGGTCACGAGCTCGAACAGCAGGATCCCCGCACTGTAGACATCGGAACGGGCGTCGGTGTGGTCGTGCTCGACCTGCTCGGGCGACAGGTAGGCCACGGTCCCGAGCAGGAGGCCGTGGGTCTTGCCCGAGTCCGCCCCCTCGATGGCGCGGGCGAGGCCGAAGTCGGTGACCTTGACCCGGCCGTCCTCGGAGATCAGGACGTTCTCGGGCTTGACGTCACGGTGGATGTAGCCGGCGCGGTGGGCGGCGGCCAGGGCCTGCAGGACCGGGTCGATGATCGCCAGCGCCTGCGCGGGGGGCAGTGCCCCGTGGGTGCGCAGGACGTCGCGCACGGTGTGCCCGGGCACGTACTCCATCACCAGGTAGGTGACGCCGGCATCGTTGCCCTGGTCGTGGACGGCCACGGCGTACGGGCTGTTGAGCCGGGCCGCAGCGCGCGCCTCGCGCTCGAACCGGTCGACGAATCCCGGATCGGTGGCGAATGTCGGGTGCATCACCTTGATGGCGACAGTGCGGTCCAACCGCAGGTCCGCGCCCCGGTAGATCGTGGCCATCCCCCCACGGGCGAGGAAGGACTCGATCCGGTACCGCCCGTCCAGGACCCTGCCCACCAGCGGGTCGACCGCTGTCGGGGGAGGGGTCGGGGGCGGGGTCACGGGGCAATTCTAGGAGCCCGCGGCGAACTCGCCGGTTAGGCTGCTGGCTCGTGGCGGATGTGGTGGTCGTGGGCGGCGGGGCTGGCAGGGGCGCGCACCTGCGCGCTGCTGCGGTCCGCGGGCTTCACGGGGCGGATCGTCCTGATCGGCGCGGAGGCGGAGCCCCCGTACGACCGGCCGCCGCTGACCAAGGACCCGGATGCCGAGGTCGACCTCCGCCCGGCGATGGGCGTGGACGTGTGGGCCGCATGCCGATGAGGTCCGACTCGGGGTGCGGGCTGATCGGCTCAGCGTGCGGCCCGGCGGGCTGTCCGTCGGCTGCTCGGACGGCGTCGAGCTCGAGGCCGGCGCGGTCGTGGTGGCCACAGGAGCCAGCCCGATCCTGCCGCCGGGCTGGGTCAGGCCCGGGGTGCACGTGCTGCACACGCGCCCCGAGGCAGTGGCGTTCTGGGCCGGCGTGGGCCCGGGGGTGCGGCTCGTGGTCGTGGGCGGTGGCTGGGTCGGGTGCGAGGCGGCAGCGACGGCCGCGTCCCGGGGCGCGCAGGTCGACCTGTTCGAGGCTGCGGGAAGCGTGCTCGCCGGCCGGGTTCCCCCCGAGGTGTCCGAGCGGGTCGCCGGTGGTTGGCCGGCCTCGGGGTCCGTGTGCATGCGGGGCGACCGGTTCGTTCGATCGAGGACTCGGCAGGGCGTCACTGCGCGTGTCGGGCACGCGGGCGGACCTGGTGCTCGTCGCGCTGGGGGTCCGTCCGGCGACGGCGTGGTTGGCGGAATCCGGTGTGGAGCAGGCGCCGGGGGGTGCGGTCCTGGTCGACCCGTGGGGCCGATCGAGCGTCCCCGGGGTGTTCGCCGTCGGGGATGCGGCGGACCGTTGGTCGCCCCGGTACGGCACGCACCTGCCCGGGGGGCACTGGACTGAGGCGCTGAACGCTCCGGAGACGGTCGCGCCTGCCGTCGCGCAGTGGGCGGGCGCCGGTCTCGGATCCGCATGGTGGGCGTCGCCGCCGCCCAGCCTGCCGGCCGCGGATCCGATCCCGTACGTGTTCAGCGACATCGCTGCGCGGCGGCTGCTCGTCCTGGGCGCACCGGGGGAGGGGCGGGTGGTCTGGCGGGAGGCGACGCCGGCCGCCGAGGACTCCGAGGCCTGGAGCGCCTTCACCCTCGACGCATGCCGACCGGCTGCTCGGGCTGTGCACGTCAGGTCGGCCCCGGGATCTCGCCGTCGCCCGGCGCGCCATGCTCGCCCACCCGACGGGCACCCCCCGCACGGATCCGGCCGCCCTTGCCGACCCGGGCGCGACACCCGCGGCGATGTTCCCCGGGGAGGGCTGAGCCATGGGGCAGTGGTCGTACCTGGCGGTGATGGCGTTCATCCTCCTGGGCGCAGGCTGGCTCGAGGTGGGCCTGCGCACACGGGTGTTCCGGCGCTGGCGGCGGCTGCTGCTGTCGGTGCTTCCCGTGGCGTTGGTCTTCGCGCTCTGGGACATCTACGCGATCCGCTCGGGCCACTGGTGGTTCGACGAGTCGCTGATCACCGGGATCCGGCTGCCCGGCGACCTGCCCGTCGACGAGGTGGTCTTCTTCCTCCTGGTGCCGGTCGCGGCCATCCTCACGCTCGAGGCCGTGCGATCGGCGACGGGGCTGCCGGTGGGTGACGAGGCGCCGCGACGACACTGAGGGGGAGGTCCCATGACCTACACGCAGCTGGCGGCGCTCGGAGTGCTCGTGGCCATCGTCTGGGACCTGTGGATCGTGCGCACCCGGCTGCTCACCCGACGGGTGTTCTGGATGGCCTATCCGATCATCGTGTTCTTCCAGCTGCTCACCAACGGCGTGCTCACCGGGTTGCGGATCGTGCGGTACTCGGGCGGGGCCATCCTCGGTTCGAGCACCCCCGAGGACTCCCCGCCGCCGGCATTCGGTGACGGCCGGATCCTGTACGCGCCGGTGGAGGACCTGATGTTCGGGTTCGCCCTCGTGATGCTCACCCTGACCCTGTGGGTGCTCTGGGGGCGGCGCGGGGTGCAGCGGGAGCCGATGTCCGGCCCGCCGCTGGCGGCCCTGGTCCCGACGCTGGCCAGGGTGGGGGGCCGCAAGCCCCTTGTGGGCGATGGTGAACAGTGATGCGCTGGGGGTGAGGGGTGCGCGGGCAGTGCCCCGGGTCGGAGGTGCGCGATGTGGACGCGTGCATGGGTGGGGATGGCCCTGGGCGTGGTGCTCGTGGCGGGGTGTGCGGGGGGATCCGGTGGGGGACCGGCGACGCAGTGGCCGCGAGGGGAGTTCCGCGGACCTGGTGCCCAGCGGCCTGACGCTGGCCGGTGGGACGCAGGAGGGGGACGTCGCTGTCGACGGTGCCGGGATGGTGTGGGTGGACGGTCCCTGGCAGGTGGCCCGGGTGGACCCCGCCACGGGTGCGGCGACGATCTGGGATGCCGCCGACGACCTGGCGTTCACCTCGGTGCAGCGGCTCGCTCCCGCCCAGCCGGCCGGCGTGTGGCTGGACAGCGGTGACCGGGTCAGGCTGTTCGACGGCGAGCGGTTCCTGGTGGACATCGCGGTGCCGGCGCAGTACGCCGACGTGCCCGACGGGCGAGGGCCCTGAGGGCGAGGTGCTGCAGGTCGGGGACGAGCTGTGGGCCAGTGGCACCGGGGGCGTGGGTCGGTGGGCGGACGGATCGTGGTCGTCGGTCGGCATGGAGCAGCTGACCACGGCCGGGCCGTTGGCGCGCGATTCCGACGGGGCGGTCTGGGCGGGCGGCGTGAGCATGGTCGACGGCGTGGAGCGCAACGTCGGTGGTGCGCTTCGACGGGACGGCGTGGACGACCCCGGGCAACGCCGACCTGGCCCCGACCGGCGGGATCGGTGACATCGCCGCGGACCCGTCGGGCGGCGTGTGGGTGTCCAGCACCCAGGACGGTCCCACCACCGAGCAGCACGGTGTCTATCGCTTCGACGGGACCACATGGAGCAAGGCGGGCCCGGGCGGATATGCCTTCGACATGGCCGTGACCACGGGCGGGCAGCTCTGGGCCCTGGTGGGGGCCGGCAACGGGATCGACCCCAGCGGGGAGGTCCGGGTGGCCCGGCTCGCCGCCGACGGGACGTGGGAGTCGTTCGGGTCCGACGAGGGCGCCCCCGAGGGCAGCGAGGGGTTCTGGCCGGCCCTCGCCGTCGGTGGGGACGCCGTCATCGTGAGCGACTTCACGGGACTTGTGCGCAGCGAGGGTGACCGGTTCGTCACGCTGTGGCAGGACCCCACCGCCGTGGTGCAGCCCGCGTTCGGTGTCGCCCATGGGGAGACCCCCGACGCGGTGCTCGCCATCGACGCCGACGAGGTCTGGCTCCCGGCGGCGCCCGTGAGCGACGGCCAGGCGTGGCCCGTGGCGTCGACCTCGCTCTCGCGCTACCGGGACGGGGCCTGGGTGGCCGTCGGGCCGGTGACCACCGGCGACATGGCCAACGCCCCGGTCCGCGCCTCGGACGGCGCCGTCTGGCAGGCGACAGCCAAGGGGCTCGTGCGCATCGAGGGTGACGCGTCGACCGTGGTCGCCGAGGACATCGGCGGCATACACCCGGGTCTCGCTCGCCGCAGGGGACGGCGGATCCGTCTGGGCGCTCTCTGACGGGGAGGTCGTGTCGGTCCGTCCCGACGGGTCGCGCACCTCGATCGGGCGACCCCCGGACAGCAGGCGACTGTTCGAGGGGACGCCGTTGGCGGCCGGGCCCGGGGTTGTCTGGACAGTCGACTCGGATCCCAAGCTCGGCCTGTCCCGGCTCCTGCGGTGGGACGGCCAGTGGTCGACGGTGAGCGTCCCCGAGCCGTACAGCTGGGTGACCCAGCTCCTGGTCACCTCGGACGGCGCGATCTGGGGGATCCTCGATGCGGAGGATGTGGGCCAGGCCCTCGCCCGGTACGCCGACGGCCGGTGGACCATCGATCGGGGTGCGGCCCGAGGTCTGGCGCAGACCCCCGTCGGGGAGGTGTGCACCATCCGGGATGCTGGGGTGACCTGCTATGACGCCTCGGGCGTGGCTGCCGGCGCTCCGGTGAGCACGTATCCCCTGGAGGTGGGCGCCCTGGGCATCGGCAGTGACGGCTCGGCCTGGGTGCTCGGCGAGCAGGTGGCCCGCCTCCCCGAGGGCGCGACCGGCGCCGTGAGGTGATCGCGCCTCAGGCAGCGCGACGGCGGGCGCGCCTCGCCTCGCGCCACGCCGCACCGGCCACCCGGATGCGGCGGCCATTGCCGACGGTCGCCCGGCGGTCGAACACCTGGTAGTCGATGGCCTCGACCGCGTCGACGATCCCGCAGTAGAGCTCGCTGGCGGCCTCGATGCAGGGCTGCGCCTCCGGTCGGAGCAGGGCGATCCCGGGCTCGGCGCGCGCCTGGAGCTGGCGCACCCGGCGGACCTGGAACTCCAGCGCCAGGCGTACCTGCGGCGTCAGGACCCGGCGCTCGAGGTCGGCGCGGGTGACGGCGAAGCGCTCGAGCTCGTCGAGGGGGAGGTAGACCCGGCCACGTTCGAGGTCCTCGCCGACGTCGCGGATGAAGTTGGCCAGCTGGAACGCGACCCCGAGGTCGTCGGCGCGGTCGAGGGCCTCGGGCAGGTCGCCGGGATCGGTGGCACCCAGGACGTGCACCATCTCCCGGCCGATCACCGCGGCTGAGCCGTGCACGTAGACGGCAAGGTCGTCGAAGGTCGCGTACTCGGTGACGGTGAGGTCCATGCGCATCGAGGTCAGGAAGTCGGCGAAGTGCTCGTGCGGGATCGCGAAGCGCATGGCGGTGTCGACCAGCGCACGGGCGATCGGATCCTCGGAGTGCCCGCGGGCGAGGTCGGCCAGGACCTGGTCGCCCCAGCGGGCCAGCTGGTCGGCGCGCTGGGGCGGGGTCAGGGTCGAGTCGAGGTCATCGACGATCTCGTCGGCGTACCGGGCGAACCCGTAGAGGGCGTGCACGAAGGGTCGCTTGCCCGCGGGGAGGAGCCGAGTGGCCAGGTAGTAGGTCCGGCCGTGATGGGCGTGCAGCTCGCGGCAGGCCTCATACGCCGCCCGCATCTGCGGATCGGTGATCCCTGCAGCATCGAGTTCGCGCCGTGACATGGGCCAGATCCTCCCATCTGCACGCCGATCCCGCCGATCCCGGATGTTCGCCGTCGGCATCGGGTCGCGGCCGGCCATGTGGGATGCTGCCGTCGTGACCATGCGAATGCGGCTGGCTGCGGCGCTCATCGGGCTGATCGCCGTGTCCGGCGTGCGCCGGCACCGCGTCCGAGGTCGGGACCGGCGCCGCTGGTGGTGGCCAGCAGGCGGCTGCGGTGGAGTCCCAGTACGCCGACCTCGCGCCGGCCGGGCCCACGACCGACCTGACGGCGATGAAGGTGGAGCAGCTGCCGCCCGAGGGCATCGACACCCTTGAGCTGATCGCCTCGGGTGGTCCGTTCCCCTACGACAAGGACGGGGCGACCTTCAGCAACCGTGAGGGGATCCTGCCCCAGCAGCCGAAGGGCTTCTACGCCGAGTACACCGTGATCACCCCGGGGTCGGACGATCGGGGTGCCCGCCGGATCATCGGGGGCGATGACGGCTCCCGGTTCTACACCTCCGACCATTACTCCAGCTTCCGAGAGGTCGTGTCCGGATGAGCAACCGGATCGCACTGTGGCGTGACGCCCCCGACGCCGACGCAGCCGCAGAGCTCGCCGCCCTGCTGGACTGGGCCTCGGTGCTCATCGACGTGTCCGAGGGGGGAGGGCGCACGGCCTTCTTCGAGGCGTGCGCAGCCGGATTCGGGTTCCCGGACTACTTCGGGCACAACTGGGATGCGTTCGAGGAGTGCCTGGAGTCCCAGGAGTTCGACGAGGTCGAGGACCTCGACGACGCTGACGGGCTGCTGATCCTCTGGTCCGGCTGGGGCGACATGGCCGAGTCCGAGCCCGAGCAGTTCGCGATCGCCATCGACGTCTTCCGCGACATCCTGGCGGCGTGGGAGGAGGCCGACCTCGCGGCTCGCGTCGTGCTGATCGGTGAGGGCCCGCAGCTCTCGCTGGGTCAGCACCGCAGCGCCCGTGAGGTCTTCGTCGACGAGGACTACGAGCTCGAGGAGCCTGTGGGCTGAACGACCAGGGCGCCGGCACGCAGCCTCGCCCCACCGGTGCGCGGGCGGATCCCACGGTCGACCGGGTCGCCGAGGATGAGCCGCCGTTCGCCGGGGCTCGAGACCAGCACGACGCCCACCATGGCCAGTGCGAAGAGCGCGGCCAGCCCGTCCCGGAAGAAGTCCACGAGCGTGTCCGCAGTGGCGTTGGACTCGACCATCCCGTGGAGGACGAGGATCGTCGAGGCGATCATCACCGCGCGCAACTGGGTCCCGGTCAGGCCGGTGGCCGCAAGCAGGGGAAGCGCCCACAGCAGGTACCACGGCTGGACGACGGGTCCGAGCGCCACGATCGTGAGCAGGACCAGTGCGGCCCCGCGCACGGGGGAGCGCCCCTCGGGCCGCAGGACCAGGTACAGGGCGATGGCTGCCCCGGCGACCATCGCGACGGCCCGGAAGAAGCTCACCGCGCCGTCGACGGTGCCCAGGCCGATCCAGTCCAGGATGCTGCCGACGAGCATGCCGATGGCCGTGGGCGGCGACAGCCAGGTGCGCACCGTCCCGGGGGTGCTCAGGGAGGCCACCCAGCCCAGGCCCACGCCCACCGCCACCGACAGCACCGCGAACACGGCCAGCACGATCGCCGAGGCCCGGATCCAGGCCCAGATCCGCTGGGGCCAGCTGGCCCGCGTGCCGGCCCACAGCAGGCCGGCGAAGGGCAGCACGACCAGCGCGATCGGCTTCACGGCTCCGGCAAGACCGATGAACAGGATCCCGATGAGGGGGTGCCGTTCCACGGCCATGGTCAGGCCGGCCACCATCAGGCCGACCATCAGGGCGTCGTTGTGCGCCCCGGCGACGAAGTGCATCAGGACCAGGGGGTTCAGCAGGGCCAGCCACACGGCCTTGGGCGGGTCGATCCCATGCGCGTGGGCCAGGCGCGGCAGGTAGACGACCATCATGGCGATGCCGGTCAGGGCGATCAGCCGGAACAGCAGCGCACCGACGAAGGCATGGGTGCCCGCCACGGCGGCGACGCCCTGCTGGAGGATCAGGAACGCAGGTCCGTAAGGGGTGGGGGACTCGGCCCAGAGCGGGTCCGCCCCCGTGAGGAACCATCCGGGCAGGGCCGAGACCCCGTTCTCGTAGGGGTTGAGTCCGGCGAGCACCAGCTGGCCCTGGGCGAAGTAGGAGTAGGCGTCGCGGCTGAACAGCGGGGGCATGAGCAGCATCGGCGTCGTCCAGATCGCGAGGATGACGACGAGGCGGCGGTCATCGCGTTCGAGGTCGTCGAGCACGTCGTGACCGAGCACGAGCCAGGTCTGCAGCAGCAGGGCGACACCGGCGAACACCGCGATGCGCGACAGCGCCTCACCGGCCGTCGTGGAGCGCAGCGTGCTCACCACGCCCACCTCGATCAGGGGCGAGTTGGCCGGTAGCCACCCGACGCCCAGGGCCCCCAGTGCGATCAGGGAGCTGCCGAGGAGGCCGGGCAGGGCGTAGTGCGCCGCCATGGCCCGGTCGATACGGGCTTGCGAGGTACGCGCAGGCACCGCCATGACTGGCAGGGTACTGCGGCTGCTCCAGTGGTGGATCACGATGGTCCGGCTGGATCAGCCCGCTCTACCGCGACAGCGACCGGGGCAGCGGCCCGACGATCCGCTCGGCCGCGATCCGCCCGGAGATCAGCACCATCGGCACACCGACGCCCGGCTGGGTGCCCGACCCGGTGAACACCACGTTCTCGCCCCACCGGTTGCCCGGGCGGAACGGACCGGTCTGGACGAACGAGTGCGCGGAGGCGAACGGGGACCCGCGCTCCATGCCCTGCTCGGCCCAGTCCAGCGGCGTGGTCAGGTGCTCGACCTCGATGGCGTCGCCGAAGCCGACGTACCCGCGCTCCTCGAGCACCGAGACCATGTGGTCGCGGTAGCGCGGCGCCTCGACCGTCCAGTCGATCGACGCGTCGAGGTTGGGTGTCGGGAAGAGCACGTAGTACGACTGCTTGCCCTCGGGGGCCAGCGACGGGTCGGACCGTGTGGGGTTGGTCAGGAAGAGGCTCGGGTCGGCCATGAGCCGGCCACGGTCGATGAGGTCGCTGAACACGCCCTCCCAGGACCGGCCGAAGTGGATGTTGTGGTGCGCGATCTTCGAGTACTGGGCTGAGGAGCCCGCGAGCAGCACGGCACAGCTGGGGGAGTACGTCAGCCGCCGGACGTTCCATGGTTCGAGGCCGAGCAGGTCGCGGTAGGCGACCGGGAGGTCCGGATTGAGCACGACCACGTCGGCCGGGATCCGCTCGCCGTCAGCGGTGATGACCGCCGACGCCCGCGACCCGTCGTGCTCGACCGACGCCACGGTCGTGCTGTACCGGATCGACACCCCGTGCTTCTCGGCTGCGGCTGCCATCGCCGCGGGCACCGCGTGCATCCCGCCCTTCGGGAAGAACACACCGGCGACGGAGTCCATGTAGGCGATCACCGAGTAGATGGACAGTGCGTCGTGCGGGCTCATCCCGGCGTACATCGCCTGGAACGAGAAGACCCGCTGCGTCCGCGGGTCGCGCAGGTAGTCGTTGGCCTTGGGGGCCATCCGACGGAAGCCGCCGATCGCGACGAGCCGCGCCAGGTTGGGGGTCAGCAGGTCGAACGGGCTGTCGATGTTGCGGTCGATGAAGTCGGCCATCTCCAGCGTGTAGAGCTCGGTCGCGAAGTCGATGTAGCGCCGGTAGCCGGCGGCCTCGTCCGGGCCGATGACCTCCGCGATCTCGTCGGCCATGGCATCGACGTCGGAGTGCACGTCGAGCTGTGAGCCGTCGGGGAAGTACGTCCGGTACACCGGGCTCACGGGCGCCAGCTCGAGCCAGTCGGACATCTCCTCCCCGACGCAGGCGAACGCGTCCTCGATCAGCCCCGGCATCGTCAGGACGGTCGGGACCGGTGTCGAAGCGGTAGCCCGAGTCCTCGATGACCCCGGCGCGCCCGCCCGGGACGGCCTCGCGCTCGAGGATCGTCACCGTCCGGCCCGCCCCGGCCAGTCGCAGCGCGGCGCTCAGGCCGCCGAGCCCGGCGCCCACGATGACGACGTTGTCGGTCGGGCCCACCACCGGTCCGGCGTTGGTCAGGGGGAGTCTCATGCAGCAACCGTAGGGCCCCCGGAGGGCCTCGGCGAACGGGCGATCCGGCCAGGGGTCGGCCGAAGGCGCCGCGGTGGCTGCCGATGCCGACTTGCTCGTCCTGCCTCGGACTGCCCTGCCTGCTAGGTTCGGCGCCGACACTCACCTGGTGCAACGAAGGGATCGCACATGGCACAAATCCTGGATCCGAACTCCATCGGTCCAGTCGACATCGCCCTCGTGGTCTTCGAGGGCAATGACTTCAACGGGGACGTGGCCCCGGCGCTGGCCGAGCTGAACGACAGCGGGACGGTGCACATCATCGACCTGGCGTTCGTGAGCAAGGACGCCGACGGAAGCACCACGGTCATCGAGGTCGAGGATGCCGACGTGGCGCAGGCCTTCGCCGGGCTCACCGGTGACCAGCTGGACCTGCTCAACGACGAGGACCTCGACCTGATGGCCGCTGACCTGGAGCCGAACACCTCGGCCCTGGTCATCGTGTGGGAGAACTCGTGGATGGCCCGTGTGGGCGCGGCCGTCCGGGAATCCGGCGGGTACCTCGCGGGCATGCAGCGGATCCCGGCCGACGTGATCGCCGCCGCGATCCAGGCACTTGCAGATGACGAAGAAGGAGGCAACTGATGCCCAGGAGGATGGGGCGCCCGGGCCTGGTGGGCACGATGGCGCGCACCGCAGTGATCGCAGGAACGGCCACGGCCGTGAGCAAGGGTGTGTCCGGCGCCATGTCAGGCCCCTCGAAGTCGGATCAGGCGGCCGCCCAGCAGCAGGCCATGGCCCAGCAGCAGGCCGCGCAGCAGCAGGCGATGACCCAGCAGGCGCAGGCCGAGGAACTCGCGCGCTACAAGGCTGAGGATGCTGCCGAGGCGCAGCAGGCCGCGATCGACGCGGCGGTGGCGCAGGCCCTCGCCGCCCAGACGGCAGCACCCGCCGCCCCGGCAGCACCCGCGGCGCCGGCAGCACCCGCGGCGCCCGCCGCACCACCGGTCGACACCATGGCCCAGCTCCAGAAGCTCGGTGAGCTCAAGGCCGCCGGTGTCCTGACGGAGGAGGAGTTCGCGGCCCAGAAGGCCAAGATCCTCGGCGGCTGAACGGATCTGACCACAGGTGGGTCGGCGGCCAGGACGGCTGCCGGCCCACTGTGCTGTCCGGGTGCGCTCCTGCGCCCACCCGGTGGGCGTTCCGGCCCACTGATGGCCACGGGGCCCTAGGCTGTGCGCCATGACGCCCGAACCCCGCCTCACCGCCGCGCACCTGCGTGCGTCGGTCCAGGGGACCCTCGACGCATTCCTGGCCGAGCAGGCGCAGATCCTGGCCGGCATCTCGCCGGACCTGGTGCCGTTCACCGACTGGCTCGGTGAGCTTCTCGCCGGCGGGAAGCGGCTGCGGCCCGCGTTCTGCATGTGGGGCTACCTCGGCGCGGGCGGTGCCGACCTCGAGCACGCCCTGCACGCCGCCGCAGCCCTGGAGCTCCTCCAGGCATGTGCCCTGGTCCATGACGACGTGATGGACGACTCCGACATGCGCCGTGGCAAGCCCGCGGCCCACCGCCGGTTCGCCACCCTGCACCGCGGATCCACGTGGGCCGGGGACTCCCAGCGCTTCGGCGACGGGGCCGCGATCCTGCTGGGCGACCTCTGCCTGAGCTGGGCCGACGAGATGATCTACCGCTCCGGGTTCGACGCCGAGGCCCTTGTGCGGGCGAAGGTCGTCTACGACCGGATGCGCACCGAGCTGATGGCCGGCCAGTACCTCGACCTCCTGGAGCAGGCCCGCGGCGGCGGCTCGGTCGAGCGGGCACTGCTGGTGGTGCGCTACAAGTCGGCCAAGTACACGATCGAGCGTCCCCTGCACCTGGGCGCCGCCCTGGCCGGCGCCGACCAGGGCTTCATGGACGCACTGTCGGGCTACGGCCTGCCGCTCGGGGAGGCGTTCCAGCTGCGGGACGACGTCCTGGGGGTGTTCGGTGACCCGGACGAGACCGGGAAGCCGGCCGGGGACGACCTGCGCGAGGGCAAGCGCACGATCCTCGTGGCCACCGCGATGCAGCGCGCGTCCGCCGCACAGGCCGCCCACCTGCGTGAGGGGCTGGGGGACCCGCACCTGGGGGCCGAGGCGATCGACGACCTGCGCGGGATCATCGTGGCGACCGGGGCGCTCGAGGAGGTCGAGCTCCTCATCGCCCAGCGCACGGACGAGGCGGTGGCCGCCCTCGACGGTGCCGATCTGGCCACCGATGCCCGATCCGCCCTCGACGAGCTCGCGATCGCCGCGACGGCCAGGAGCCTCTGATGTCCATCGACCTGTCCCGGAGCCTGAGCTCCGGGGAGCCCGTGTTCTCGTTCGAGTTCTTCCCGCCGAAGACCGACGAGGGCGAGCGCCAGCTGTGGTCGGCCATCTCCGACCTCACCCCGTTGTCGCCGACCTTCGTCTCGGTCACGTACGGCGCCGGCGGCTCGACGCGCGACCGGACGGTGCGCATCACGAGCCGGATCCTCAACGAGACGGGGATGGACGCGGTCGCCCACCTGACCTGCGTCGGCTCCACGCAGGAGGAGCTGCGCGAGGTGCTCACCCGCTACCAGCTCGCGGGGATCACCAACCTCCTGGCCCTGCGCGGCGATCCTCCCGGCGGACCGGGAAGCGAATGGACGCCGGTCCCCGGTGGCCTGTCGCACGCCGACGAGCTGGTCCGGCTGGCCCGGGAGTCCGGTGGCTTCACGATCGGGGTCGCGGCGTTCCCCGAGGGTCATCCGGAGTCCCTGGACCTGGCCACGGACGCGCAGGTCCTGGCCGCCAAGGAGCACGCCGGCGCCACCTTCGCCATCACCCAGTTCTTCTTCCGGGTCGAGGACTACTTCACGCTGGTGCAGCGGGCCACGGAGCAGGGCGTCACGATGCCGATCCTGCCCGGGATCATGCCCGTCACGAACGTGCGCCAGATCGAGCGGTTCGCGACGTTGTCGGGGGCTGCGTTCCCGGCTGAGCTGGAGGCGCGGTTCCACGCCGTGGCCGACGACCCGGTGGCCGTGACCGACCTGGGCATCGAGATCGCCACCGAGCTGTGCGAGAAGCTGTTGGCCGGTGGTGCTCCGGGCCTGCACTTCTACACGCTCAACCGCTCGACGGCCACTCGCGAGATCTTCACCCGGCTCACCCGGTAGGGCTCGCAGCGGCATCACAGGAGGTGGGTATGGACAAGGGCATCTGGGTCACCGGGTCCGGGACCGCGATGGGAGCCCGTGACGAGTGCGTGATCACCGTGGGCTCGGAGGTGCGCCGGCCCTCGGCAGCAGGGGCGCTGGCCTCGTCGGCCGAGTCCCTCGAGCAGATGCGCGCCGTGCTGCTGGCATCCGGCCTGGCGGAGTCGGCGCTGGCCACGTCCGCGGTCAGCCTCAACCCGGTGTACGACGAGTACCCCACGGTGGCGGGATTCCAGGCAGCCGTCCAGCTCACGGCGACGACCCGCGACATGGAGGCTGCGGGGGCGCTGCTCAGCGCCGTCGTGGAGGCCGGGGGCGACGCTGCGCGCGTGCATGACGTCTCGTTCCGGCACAGTGACCAGACCGGCCTGATGGTGCGCGCCCGCGACGCTGCCTGGGCCGACGCGCTGGCGCGCGCGAGCCAACTGGCTGCACTCGCCGGTCGCGAGCTCGGGGAGGTGCTCGCCATCGACGAGACCGTCGGTCGCCCGCGCCCACCGGGACCCATGCGGATGGCGGCGATGGCGGAGTCGGACGCGGCCGGGAAGCTCTCGCTCGACGCCGGCGAGGGGGCGGTCGTCGTCAGCCTGACCGTGGGCTGGTCCCTGCGCTGACCATGGACCGCGACACCTACCTGCAGCAGTGGTCGACGCTGCACGGCGGTGCCCACCCGACCGGGATCGTCGGGGGATGGCTGCGGATCGTGCATGCCGTTGCCGCACCGCTGGCACGGCTGCGGGTGCCACCGGACGGCGTGACCCTCCTGGGGCTGCTGATCGCGTGCTCGGCGCCGCTGCTCGCCTCGCTCGGCCGCTGGGGCGTGCTGGCTGCCGCGCTCGTGATCGCACTCAGCGGGCTGTTCGACTCCCTGGACGGGGCGGTGGCGGTCATGACCGGGCGCACCAGTCGCTGGGGGGCGGTGCTCGATGCCGTCGCCGACCGGATCAGCGACGCCGTGTTCGTGGCCACGCTCTGGGTGGTCGGGGCGCCGGCCGGGGTCTGCGTGGCGGCGGTGGCGCTCTGCTGGTTGCAGGAGTACGCGCGTGCCCGCGCCGGCGGTGCCGGGATGACCGAGGTCGGGCGTACTCACCCTCGACGAGCGACCGACCCGGGTCGTCGTGGTGGTCATGTTCCTGCTGGCCAGTGTCGCCCGGCCGGATGACGATCCCGGCTGGGCGACCCTCGGGGCGTGGGCCCTCGTGGGCCTCGGGGTGATCGGGCTCGTGCAGGTGCTCGTCGTCATCCGTCGCACCCTCGGGGGCGGTGGCTGATGGACGCCGAGCAGGCGGCGTGGATCACCCTCATCGTCGCGCTCATCGTGCTGGCGGCTGTCGGGGGCGTCCGGTTCGCCTCCAGGTTCGGGATGCCCGGCCTGCTGTTCTACCTCGGGCTGGGCCTGTTCCTCGGCGAGGAGGGCCCCGGCGGGATCCCCTTCAACGATGCGCAGCTGGCCACGGCCCTGGGCTACGCGGGCCTGGTCATCATCCTGGCCGAAGGTGGGCTGACGACCCGGACTGCCGACCGTGCGACCGGTCATCGTGCCGGCGACCCTGCTGGCCACCCTGGGCGTGGCGGTCAGCATCGCGCTCGTGGCCCTCCCGCTGTACGTGATCACCGGGATGGACGGGCGCACCGCCGTGCTGATCGCCGCCGTCCTGGCCCCGACCGATGCGGCCGCGGTCTTCACCGTGGCCCGCGGGCTGCGGCTGCCCTCGCGGCTGCAGACGCTGATCGAGGCGGAGTCCGGGCTCAACGACGCGCCCGTGGTGGTGCTGGTCGTGCTGCTCTCGACGACCGCGGCCGGCGATCTGCCCGCCTGGCTGATCCCGATCGTCGTGATCGCCGAGCTCGTGGGCGGCCTGCTGATCGGCGGCCTGGTCGGGCTGTTCGCCCGCTGGCTGCTCCCCCGGCTGGCCCTGCCGGCCTCGGGGCTCTACCCCGTCGCGGTGATCGCCCTGCTCATGCTCGCCTACGGGCTGGCAGCGGTGCTGCACACCTCGGGGTTCGCCGCCGTGTACGTCGTCGCCCTGATCCTGGCCGCGTCACCGCTGCCGCACCGGCGCTCGGTGCTCGGCTTCATCGAGGGGCTGGCCTGGACCGTCCAGATCGGGCTGTTCGTCATGCTCGGCCTGCTGGCCTTCCCCAGCCGGCTCGGCGATGCCGTCGGGGTCGCGCTCCTGGCCGGGGCGCTCCTGCTGGTCGTCGCCCGTCCACTGAGCGTCGTGGCCTCGTTGGGTGCCTTCCTGCGCCCCGGGTGGGTCAGCCGTCACGACCCGGACGGCGCCGATGCCCTGGCAGTGGGTGGCCTTCGCCTCGTGGGCGGGCCTGCGCGGGCGCGGTGCCCATCATCTTCGCGACGATCCCGCTGGGTTCCGACGTCCCGACGGTGCCACTGATCTTCGACGTGACGCTGCTGCTGGTCATCCTGCTCACGCTCCTGCAGTCGCCGACCATGCCCGTGCTCGGTCGACGGCTGGGGCTGGTCCGCACCGAGCGGGTCGGGGAGCTGACCGTCGAGGCCGCGCCCCTGGACACGATGCACGCAGCGCTGCTCGACCTGGACATCCCGCGGGGTCGCGGGTGGCCGGCACCTACATCAGCGAGTTGCCGCTGCCCCCGGGGGCGGTGGTCTCGCTCGTCGTCCGCGGCGGCCACACGCTCGTGCCCGACAGCACGACCCGGGTCAAGGTCGGCGACCGGCTGCTCATCGTGAGCACCTTGCAGGCGCGGCGAGGCCACCGAGCAGGCCCTGCAGTCGGTGTCCCGTGCTGGCCGGCTGGCCGGCTGGCTGGACAACCGCGCGTCGGAGTAGCGGGGCCGCGGGTGCCGGCCGGTGGCTCAGGCGCGCCCGATCAGGTTGGCGACGATCTCCGCGGACATCCCGACGAGCGGCAGCCCGCCACCGGGGTGGGCCGACCCGCCCACCAGGAACAGGCCCGGGCACGGGTGAGGCGTTCTGCGGGCGCAGGAACGCCGCGCGGGCGCCGTTCGACGAGGTCCCGTAGATCGACCCGCCGGGGGCGCCGGTCGCGCGCTCGAGATCCGCGGGGTGCGCAGCTCGCGCCACAGGACGCGTCCGGTCAGGTCGGTGCCCCGCTCGGCGAGCCGGGCCAGGACCCGGTCGGCGTACGAGTCCGCCAGCCCGGGGGCGTCCCAGTCGATGGTGCCCGGCAGGTGCCCGCCGGGGGAGTGCCGTGGGGCGTTGACCAGCACGAACCAGGCCTCGCCGTCCGTGGGGCGCATGCCCGGGTCGTCGGGGACGCAGGCGTAGATCGTCGGGTCGTCGACCGGCCGGGGGCGCCGGGCGAAGATGGAGTCGAACTCCGCGTCGTAGTCGCGGGGGAACCACACGTTGTTGTGGGTCAGGCCCGGCGTCCGGCCCGCGACGGCCAGCAGCAGCACGAACCCGGACAGCGAGGGCGTGGCCCGGGCGAGCCTGCGCACCGGAGCCCGCGGTGCCCGGTCGCCGAGCAGGCTGCCGTACACGAGGCTGGCATCGGCATTGGCCACGACCACGTCGGCGGGCAGGACCTCGCCGCCGGCCACCTCCACGCCGGACACCCGATCGCCGGCGAGCAGGATCCGGGTGGCCGGGGTGGACAGGCGGACCGTGACCCCACGCTCGTCGAGCCGCGCGCGCAGGGCGTCACCGAGGTTGCGCAGGCCGCCGGCGATGTGCCAGGCGCCGAAGGTCGCCTCGACGTAGGGGATCGTGGCCAGCACGGCGGGCGCGCGACGCGGATCCGATCCGGAGTAGGTGGCGTAGCGGTCGAACACCTGCCGGGCGCGCCAGTCGGTCAACGTGCCGTGGCCGAGCCTGCGCAGCGTCTGCCACGGGGCCACCGTGCGCACGGCGCCGAGGTCGCGGGCCAGGGGGACCAGGTCGCGGGCGCCGGTCAGCGGCGACTCCAGGAACGGGCGGCGGGTGGCCGCCCACATCCGGCCCGCGCGCTCCATCAGCGCCCGCCACTGGTCGGCCGACTGCCCGCCGAAGGCCTCGCCCATGGCCGCAGCGCCCATGCCCGACCCCGACCCCGGGCATCGGCAGCGTCGAGCCGTCGGCGAACCGGTAGGTGAATCCGGGGTCGAGGGGGACCAGCTCGACGCTGTCCTCGAGCGCTCCGCCGGTCTTGAGGAACAGGTCGCGGTAGACCGCGGGGATCGTGAACAGGCTGGGGCCGGTGTCGAAGGCGAACCCGTCGCGGCGGAACGTGCCGAGCTTGCCGCCGTGGGTGTCGCCGGCCTCGATCACGGTGACGTCGTGGCCCTTGACCTTCAGCCTGGCCGCGGCGGCCATCCCGCCCATGCCGGCGCCGATCACGATGATGCGTGCCATGGCCGGAACCCTACGTGGACGGCTCGCGTATCGGGGTCTCCCCGGATCGCATCGCAGGCGCGCACGCGCGAGGCTGTGGGCGGTGAGCGCGTTCGACGTCGACGTCGCAGTCGTGGGTTCGGGTTTCGGTGGTGGCGTGGCCGCCCTGCGCCATGCGCAGGCCGGACGCTCGGTGGTGGTCCTCGAGCAGGGGCGCCGGCTCACCCCCGACGACCTGGAGGCCGGCGGGCGCCGGACGCGCGACTTCCTGTGGATGCCGGGGGTCGGGTTGCACGGGTACTTCCAGCAGACCCTCCTCCGGCATGTGATGGTCGTGCACGGAGTCGGCGTCGGCGGCGGGTCGATCGTCTATGCGGGAGTGCTGCTGCACCCGAAGCCCGACGCGTGGGAGGCGCCCGGCTGGGCGGCCACCGGACTGGACTGGGCCGGCGAGCTGGCCCCGCACTACGACACGGCGGCCGCGATGCTCGGCCGCGAGGTCAACCCGCAGGTCGGCGCCCAGGACCGGTGGCTGAAGTCGGCGGCCGAGCAGATGGGCGTGCCCGAGACCTTCGGTGCGACCCCCCAGGGGATCTCGTTCGCGGACTGCGTGCGGTGCGGGGCGTGCATCACGGGGTGCCCGCACGGGGCGAAGAACAGCATCGACCGGACGTACCTGGCCCGCGCGGAGGAGCTCGGTGCCCGGGTGCGGCCCCGATCCAAGGTGGTGCGGCTGGAGCGACTTGCCGGGGGTGGGTGGCGCCTGGACCTCGTGGATCCGATGCGTCGGGGCGCGCCCTCGGGGAGCCTCGCGGGCGCGGGAGGTGGTCCTTGGCGCCGGTGTGCTCGGCACCACCGAGCTGCTGCTCGCCTCGCGCGATCGCTTCCGGACGCTTCCGTGGGTGTCACCGACGCTGGGGCGGCACGTGCGCACCAACTCCGAGGCCTTCACCGCCGTGCTGCAACCGCCGGGTGGGCCGGACGTCACCGACGGCGCGACCATCAGCAGCGACTTCCATCCCGACGAGCTGACCCACGTCACCAACAACCGGTTCCCGCGCTCGTACGGGTTCATGCGCTGGTACGTGGCCCCGCTCGTGGACGGCGACACACGCGGGGAGCGGGTGCGAGCCACGATTCGGGCGATCCGTGCGCAACCCTGCCGGCTCCACGGCCAACATGTGGGCCCGCGGCTGGAACCGGCGGGTCACGGTCCTGACCGTGATGCAGCACGACGACAACGAGATCTCCCTGGAGCTGCGCCGGAGTCCGCTCGGGTGGGGGCTGCGCTCGCGCCTGGCACCGGGGGCGTCGGCGATCCCGACGTACCTGCCACAGGCGAACGCCGCAGCACGGGCCGTCGCTGCGGCGAGCGGCGGGACGGCCTACGGGACGATGTTCGACCCGCTGCTGGGAGTCGGGTCCACCGCGCACATCCTCGGCGGAGCGGTCATCGCCGCCTCACCGGCCGACGGCGTGGTCGACAGTGCCCATCGGGTCTTCGCCACCGCGGACGGCGATGTGCACGAGGACCTGCGGGTGCTCGACGGCAGCGTCGTCCCGGCGAACGTCGGCGTGAACCCGGCGCTGACGATCACGGCGATGTCCGAGCGGGCGATGGCGCTGCGCTGACGTGCACCGTGCGTCCCTTCCAGGTGAGCTGCCCGCGCTCGTGGCGCCACCACGACAGCCCGGTCAGGCCGTCGAGGGCGAGGATCGACAGCGGGTGCGACCACGCGTCGCCCGCGCGGCCGCCGGTGCGGCTCGCGACGAGGACGCGGCCGGCCACCCCGGCGGCGTAGCCGGCGGCACCGAGGGCCCTGGTGCCGGGTGACCGGGCGAGCAGCGCGGCGACCGGCGGGAGCACGTAGGCGAACGTGAGCAGCCCGGTGGCCCCCACCGAGCCGGCCGGGGATCCGAATGCGGCCCACAGCGACTTGGTGTACCCGTCGACGAGCTCGGACCGGCTGGTGTACATCCGGCAGGTGGCCAGGTCCGTGCCGTCGGTGACGTTCGCCCGGCCCGCCCACGGCCTTGACCGCACGCGCCAGCGCGATGTCCTCCAGGACCTCGTGGCGGACCGTCGCGTGGCCGCCGGACCGCTCGTAGGCCTCTCGGGGTGATCGCCAGGACCTGGCCGTTGGCCGCCGTCAGGGAGGGCCGCGGCGAGTCCTCGGCCACCCCCAGGGGCAGGGTCGTCATCCACGACCACTGCAGCAGCGGTTGGACGAGCCGCTCGGCGGCCGTGATCGCGACCTGGCGCGGGTAGGGGCTGGCCAGGTCGAGGCCCGAGTCGCGCATGAGGCCGGCGATCCGGCGCACGGCGTCCGGGGCCAGGACGACGTCCGCGTCCACGAAGAGCAGCAGGTCCGGGGCCGGGTCGCCGGCGAGCGGCGGTGTCGGCCAGTCGCTGGCACGCCCACGGCTTGCCCAACCATCCGGGCGGTGGGTGCTCGGGACCGCCGTGGATCACCTGGAAGCGGGGGTCGTGGGACACCTGGGCACGGACGAGGTCACCGGTGCCGTCGGTCGAGCCGTCGTCGAGGACGACCACGCGCATGGCCGGGTGGTCCTGGGCCAGCAGCCCGGCCAGGCATGGCTCGATCCGGTGGGCCTCGTCGCGTGCGGGCAGCAGGACGGTGACGCGGACCTGCTCCACCGGATCCCCCGGGGCGGGGACAGGCGCGGGCCGCAGGTGCCGGGTGTTCCACGCGGTGTGGGCGGTGAGCCCGGCTGCCAGGGCGGTGGCGGCCAGGACGGTCGCGCGTCCGGGTCTCACCGGGTGCCGACCAGAGCATGATCGGGGGCCCGCCTCAGCTCGGGCACCACCAGGCGCGCCCACGGGATCACAGTGACGCCCATCGCGATCCCGCCCCACACCGCCACCGCGGGCCGGCCGAAGAACACCGCCGCGGCCATGACGTTCGAGGCGTAGATCCAGAGCATGAGCAGGTGCGGCATGCGGTCGTCCGCCGCGGTCCGGGGCAGGTGGTCCAGCACCCAGAAGATGAGCAGGCCGGTGGCGAACCAGCCGGCGTAGTTCGTCAGTGGGATCCCGGGGGAGCCCGGCAGGGCCGGGGTCGGATCGGCGAAGGCCCAGTGCCCCTCGCCGACCATCTGCGGGTCGAGGAACAGGTCCCACGCGGTGATGGTCCACGCGCCGATCAGCACCACCTGCCACCGCCGGGTGCCCAGCCGTCGGGCGAGCAGCAGCATCGGGTAGGCCGCCATGCACCAGGCCAGGGGGATCAGCAGCGGGACGTCGAGCACCATCGGCCCCAGGCGCTCGCCGTAGCGGTAGGCGCCGAACGGGTAGCCGGTCGCGGTGCCGATCGCCTCGACGGCCAGGCCGATCGCGGCTGTGGCCCCGTACAGCTGCGCTGCCCAGCCGAGGCCCCGGTGGACGGCAGCGTGGCAGGCGCCGGCCGCAGCCAGGAGGAGCACCGAGGTGATGGTGGCGGCGTCACGCAGGTCCTCGGGGAGCAGCACCCAGACGATCTGCGACAGGACCCCGGCCGCACCGAGCACCCACGGCAGTGCGCGCAGGATCGGCGAGGTCGCGGCGGGCACGCCCTCGATCCTAGGCCGGGCGAAGGGCCCGGGCGCTGAGCTCGACGGGTAGGGCGCGATCACGGTGACCGTCGCATCCCGGCTGGGGGCAACCAGTCATCCACAGGTCGCGATCGAGACCCTGGCGCGGGCTATGCGGGGCCGGGTGCCGGGACGGGCCGTCCGGCCACGGTGCCCTCGGCGGAGAGCAGCGCGAACCGCGCGAACAGCTCCTCGGAGTACCAGTCGAGCTGCGCGGTCTGGGCGATCACCTGCTGGTGGGCGGGGCGGCGGTAGGCGAAGGCCGAGAGCGCGGCACCGTCGGACCAGGTCGAGAAGGTGCCCTGCAGCCCGACCGGGGCCTCGCCGATCCCCATCGCGAAGGTGAGTCCGCCGCCCTGCCTGACGTCGAGGGCCACGGGGGGCACGGAGCTCCAGAACGTGCGCCACATCCGGGGCCTGATCCGCCCGCGGGTGATCGCGGCGATGGGGCCGTCCCATCGGTTCGGCACCGGGTCGCCGAACGGCTGCTGCTTGGCCCAGAGCCCCCGGCTGCTCAGCGGGCGCATGATCCAGGTGGCCGACTCCTCGGCGATCCGGTCCCAGTCCCGGGCCACGCGGGAGCCGGCGAACTGCTCCGGTCCCTGCGCGTCGGCCCAGCACAGCAGGACCCCCCAGTGGCGTGCGTCAGCGTCCAGCGGGGTGAAGGTCCGGCCGTTCCCGGTGCCCAGCAACTTGGCGAACCGGACCCCCGGAAGGGCGCGCAGGGGGCGTCGGTGGCGGGCCATGTGGGTGACCGCCGTGGCGATGTGCCGGGTGGGGACCCCCCAGATGTGCAGGCTCACGACGGCGGGGGTCTCGGGCATGGACCCCAGTATCCCCGGGAAGGGGGCCCCGGGCAGGCAGTGAGTTCCTGCACTCGATCGCGGCAGGCCGCGCTACCCGGGTACCAACTGCTTCTCGCGGTCGGAGATCACGATCACGGATCCGTCGGGTCGGACAGTCTCGATGTGGTGGCCGTCGGGTGACCATCGCAGCGCGAATCCGCGTTCGTGGATCGCCTTGTGATGGAACTGGCAGGCGAGCACCAGGTTGCGTTCGTCTGTTGGACCTCCCTGCTCCCAATGGACCATGTGATGGGCCTGGCACCACATCGCCGGGGCCGAGCACCCGGCGAAGGCGCAGTGCCGGTCGCGCAGGTCGATCACACGCCGCAGGGCAGGAGGCACCACCCGGGCTGAGCGGCCCAGTCGCAGCGGAACCCCGTTGCCATCGACCCTGAGCGCCTGGATGACGGCGTCACACGCGAGACGTTGCCGCGCGAGTCCGGTCAGCCACAGCCCGCCCGTGGTCGCATCGGTCCGGTCGAGGAGCTCGGCAGCGGCCGGGCTGCCAGGTCGCAGGTACCCGCCCCGAGCGGCCCGCTGGCGGCGGCGGCAGGCGGAGGTCGGTGGCATCGTCCTCGCGCACGATCACCATCAGATGTGGGGCCGCACGCCCTTGTGCACGGGAAGCCCCGCCGACAGCTCGCCGCCCAGAAGGACCCCGAGCGCGTCGTGGCGCAGTTGGGCGAGATCACGGTCGCGATCCTCGGATCGGATCGCCTCACACACTGACTCCAGCGCGATCGAGAGGGCCAGTCCGGTCTCGGTGTCCAGGGTCCCGGACAGCGCCCACATCCCGTCGGAGCCGTACCGGGACAGGAACAACTCGCGGCGCTCGGACTGCTCGGCAGCGTGGTGATCGGTCACCGGGACGTCGAGCCCCTGCGCCCGCAACTGCGCGTCGTGCTCGGCGTCCACCAGGGCAGCCCACCGTTCCACGAAGCGGGCGAAGCGCGGCTCGGAGACCTCCGCCGCAGTGCTGGTCGCCAACTCCTCGACCGCCGCCAGGGCTGCCCACCGGTGTGGCTTCGCCCGGGCGGCCCCGACCAGGAGCCGGACGTGGCCGAGTCGGACCTCACCCCGCAGGGCTGCGTCGGCCATCAGCGGCAACGCTCGCATGTCGCGCCCGGAATGCATCCGGGCCCGCGCTGACGCCGGATGCTCCGTCGCCCGCGCGGCTATCCACGCCGATCCGGACCGGGCGCCGTCAGCCGCCCACTCGGAACCGCCCTCGAAGTGCTCAGCCCAGACTGCCCGCAACGCCCCCAGCCGCTCCACCACCCGACCGAGGCGGAGCAGGGCGTCCCCCAGCTCGCCCGGGGGAGGCTGGCTTCCCCTCGGGTCGGTCGGGCCCCCCGGGTCGTCATGGCCCCCCGTCAGGTACTCGACCTGCAGTTCGATCGCGTCAAGCTCGCACAACACCGACATGGACGGCCCTTCCCCGGGAGTCGCAGGAGCATCAGGGATGCATCACTCGCGACAACGACATCGGATCGGGCCTCACCTCATTCGGGAGCGCGTCACGCAGACCGCGCCGTCCCCACCTCATCAAGGGCCTCAGGGCTGCCCGCACCCTGCGCCGCCCGGAACCAACGCCCGGGACACCATGCCGCACCATCGAATCGCCGAGATGCTCGACGCCGTCAGCGGGCGACATTCATAGAACAAGTGTTCGAATGATCTCATGGTTCAACGCACCCGTCAACCCCTGGGTGCGACCTGTGGAGATCCCGGCCTCCGTAGAGCTGCCCGACTTCAACCCCCGCCCTGATGGTCGCGGCGTCCGGGGTTGACGTTGTCGGACCCCAGGCGTACGGTGAAGCCAGTTCGAACACCCGTTCGAACATGGTGCTGGTGGAACCGCCGACCCCGGACCGCCAGCA
>CAWEVG010000007.1:0-44535 GCA_963812395.1 uncultured Actinomycetes bacterium | reverse complement strand
GTCTCCGAGGCCCGCAAGTTCCTGGGCCTGCGCTACCTGTGGGGCGGGACGTCAGGCTTCGGGTTCGACTGCTCCGGGCTCACGCACGCCATCTACGCCCAACTCGGGGTCATGATCCCCCGTGACGCGACGCCACAGTTCGCGGCCGGTCAGCCGGTGACCCGCGTCCGCGACCTGCGCAAGGGCGACCTCGTCTTCTTCCGCAATGCATCCGGCTCCCTCCACCACGTGGGGATCTACGCCGGCCGCGGCCGAATGATCCACTCCCCCCGAACAGGTCAGCCGGTGCAGGTCTCCAGGATCACCAAGGGGATCTGGCGCCGGGAGTTCGCCGGTGGCCGGCGCTACCTGTGAGACCCGCAGCCACGTTCGCCCATATGGCAGGGTTGCCCTGCACCGCCGCAGGAATCCGCCTGCGCGCTCCAGCGCCCGACGACCCGGAGGCACCCTTGTCGACCGCCGTGCTGAGCCTCCCGATCTGGCTGCTCACCATCCTCATCATCGCCCTCTTCGGTGGGGTTCGCCGCGCTCGGCCTGCTCGCCGCCAGACGTTGGCTGCTGCCCCGACTGGACGTCGGGCAGGGCGACGCCGAGTTCGGCGGCGCGATGGTGCAGGCGATCCTGGTCTTCTACGCCCTGGCGATCGCACTCGTCGCGGTGAGCACATGGGAGCAGCACAGCTCCATCTCCGAGCAGAGCTCCGTGGAGGCCGCCACCATCGCCACGCTGTACCGGCAGACGCTGCTCTACCCCGAGGACGTGCGCGACGAGATCCAGAGCGGCCTCGTGGAGTACACGACCTTCATCGTCGACGAGGCGTGGCCTGCCCAGGCACGTGGTGAGGTGCCGGAGGGCGGCACGGCCCTGATCACCGACCATCCAGTCGACGCTCGGCTCCTACGAGCCGACCTCACCGGGCATGGAGGCCGTGCACGCGCAGGCCCTGGACACCTTCCGGGACATGGTGGAACTGCGCCGGTTGCGCCTCGATGCCGTCGGCGGGCACCTCTCGGTCGCGATGTGGGCGTTCGTCCTGGTGGGCGCCGCCATCTCCCTGGCCTCCTCCTACCTGTTCGTCGTGGCCGATCCGCGCCTGCACCTGATCCTGGTGGGGCTGCTCGCGACCATCATCGGCATGGTCGTCGTCCTCATCGCCGCGTACGACAGCCCCTTCGTCGGCGACCTGGCCGTCTCCTCCGACTCGTACCGGCTTGTGCTTGACGCGGCCAGTCGATCACCCAGACCGAGTAGCGGTTGCCCGGTCAGTCCCTGACGGGCCCTGCGACGTCGTACCTGATCGAGCGCAGCGTGAACTCGCCGTAGGTGAACGGGCCGTCCGGGCGCAGGTAGACCGCGCCACCGCGGTGCAGGAGGTGTCGGCCGTCGAGGTCGCGGTACTCCGTGACCGGCGTCGACCAGCGCATCGGGACGAACGTGCCGCTGCTGCTGTCGGGGCGGTCGTCGGACCAGAAGTCGACGAGCTCGTCGCGGTCGTTGAAGACCAGCGTCGCGGTCACGACGTGCGGCCCGTTGGTGAAGGTCACCGTCGCCGAGCGGTCGTCCACGACGCTCCAGGCGAGCCGCGGATCCACCAGCGCGCCCGGCGCCATGAGGCACATGTCGTTGAGGACCGTCACGGTCTCCGCGGCGCTGATCGCCTCGCCGCTCAGGTCGACCATGTTCACCGTCGACGCGACCCGGACGGTGAACGTGGCCCTCTCCTGGCGGTACACGTGCAGGGCGCGGACGGGAGCCCGAACATCCGGGCGTCCATCAGGAACAGGCGCGTGGGCCGAGCGAAGAACGTGTACTGCACGGACCGCGCCCGCATCGGCGCCTGCCCGGGCTTGCGGTACATGTTCGCGTCCAGGACGACGCGCATGTTCTGCGGGCGGGGCCGGCCGACCGCCCCGGAGCGCTCGATGTACCGGCGGACGGGATCGGGGAGCGCCACGAGGTCGCCGGCTTCGAGAGGCGCCCCACCCGGAGCCAACGGCTGGGCGGCGAACTCCGCCGCGACGACCTGGTCGTGACGAGCACGAAGGGATCGACTGGTGGGATCGGGGTGGGTCACGAGCCCTGTTCCTCTCCTGGGTTGGGCGTGGTGAGACCGGCGAGCCACCGGCGCACGAGGTCGAGCAGGTCGCGCGTCTCGGCGGCGTCAGGCCCACGAAGACGTCGTCGAGCATGGCCTTCGTGCGCTCGACCATCTCGGGCTCGTCGAACTCGTGCACCCGGTCGGTGAGCTCGATCCGCGTCGTCCGAGCATCGGCCGCGTCCGACACAAGCCGGACGAATCCCCGGGCCTCGAGCCCGAGGGCGACCTGCTTGACGTTCTGCCGGAGCTGCCGTACTTCTCGGCGGCCTCGCTCAGCGACGGGCTGGACCCGGGGAAGCCATTCGTCAGGACCGCCAGGAGCAGCCACTGGCGCGTGGTCAGCCCCAGGTCCGCGAGATCCCGGTCAGCCCTGCGCGACAGGTGCTGCATCGAGGACGAACACCGATCCGAAGACCTCTGCCCGAGTCGCCAGGAGCTCGTCATCGCTCATATACGTAATGTATTACCTTTCTGTCTCCCGTCAACCTGACTCGCTGCTGCCCCTGCTCCGCCAGCCACTCGACCGTCAGCCCCATCGCGGCCTGGTCGGCGAAGAACCGGGTGGGCTCGACGAGCATCGCCTGGGTGTGCGCCCCGGGGATTCGGGCGGTGCCGTCGAGGATCTGAAGCGCCGCGGCTACGGTCGGCGCGGCTGTGACGAAGTAGGCGTCGGGGTGGCTGATCCGCATCAGGACCCTCGGCGGTTGGCCGGCCCCGCATTGCCGTCCAGCTGCAGGATCGTGCCGTACGGGCGGGCGAAACGCCGGAGGCCCCAGTGCAGCAGGCGGCCCAGCGGCGGGCCCATCCGTTCGGGGGCGATGCGCATGCCCGCCATGGCCAGCGGGATCACCGCATAGTCGACAACCGGGTTGAAGCCCCCGACGTAGAAGCCTGCCTCGCGCAGCCCGGGCATCGCGTGCGTGAGCTGGTGCATCTCGGCCAGCCCCATGGCAGCCGCCTTCCGGGGACCGAACGGGTCCGGGAAGGTGAAGGTGGGCTGCCTGCCTGCCGACCCCCACCGCCCGGACCGGTACTCCTCGTAGGCGAAGTCGCGGAACTCGTCCATCATCTCGGCGACCGTCGAGTCGGCCAACGGACGCAGTGCCGCCCAGTCCACGGCGATGACGCTGGCCACCAGCGCGCGCTCGAGTCCGCCCACGCGCAGGTCGGCGTAGCGGACCATCGCCGCGGGGACACCGGGATGGAACCCGCCGTCGGTCACGAGGGTCACCCCCGCCGCCCGAGCGTCGGCGTCCATCGCCAGGAGCCGGTGTGCCTTGGCGTGCCCGACCTGGATATCCAGGTAGTCCACACCAGCGGACAACGCTGCGCCGACCGCCGTCTGGGCACTTCGGGAGGTGCCCGCCGCAGCGATGCACAGGTCGGCTCCCTCCAGCGCCCTCGCGAGCTCGCCACGTCACCCGCGTCGACCTCGACGACCTCGAGGCGAGCCCGCGACGCGGCATCCCGCGCGCCCAGCTCCGCGACAAGGCTCCGGGCGCGATCCGGCTGCCGTCCGCCGATGCGGATCGTGTGGTCGCTGTGAGCGAGCAGCAGGCCGGTGATCGCTGCCCCCGCGTTCCCGTAGCCACCCACCACCAGGACCGTGCTGATTCGCGGCTTCACCCCTCCTTGCGCTATCAGCCGCCAGAGAACTTCGCCCGGGTGGCCGGGACTTGCCCCTCTTCGTATGCGTAATGTATTACTGATCAAGCCGAGCCGTCAACGGACACGGAGTAGGCCATGGCATCCCGTGAGATCGCCCCCAGGCCCTCGCGCTCGCCCTCGCGGGGGTTCCTGGCCTGCGGTGCCGGACTGGTGGGGATCACGGTCGGCGTCGGAATAGGCCTGCCCCACCTGACCAGTCCCAGCCTGACGCTGGCCTCCCTCGCCGGGATGGCGGCACTCGCGGCGGGCTGGTACCTACGTCGCTCCACACGGGCAGCCCCGAGCCGCTACGGTGCTGAGGAGGCCGGTGCCGGCGGGAGCTCGTCCGATGTCCGGCCGCGGACCGGGAGGCTGCTGATGGATCGCACGCGTTTCAGGTACTTCCTCAACTGGCTCCTGCTGGCAGGGGCAGTCGTGGTGATCCTGACCGGCGTCGTCGTGGACCGCCTTGGATCTCAACGACTTCACGCCGCACCGGTGGGCCGGCTACGCCGTCGCGGTGCTCATCGCCCTCCACGTGGGGCTGCGCTGGCGGGCTCTCCTGCCCACTCGTCGAGCACCCGGCCCCGAGCCGGCATCCTCGCGGGCGTCAGAGACGCCGGAGCAGTCCTGGGAATCCGCGATCCCGGTGTCCCCGGTCGGGCCCGGGACGGCGCCCAGCCCGCGCGCGGCACGGCATCGGCCGGAGCACGCGAGGGGCGCCCGCACCCGACACGACGGACGGCCATCGCTGTGGTGGGCGCCGGGGTGGCCGGTGTCGCGGTGGGCTGGACGGCCAGGTCCGGGATGTCGCCGGATCCCTACCCAGGTGGCGATGTCGGCCTGTTCTACCACCGGCAGAGCGCACTCGGATTGCGCGGGCTGGTCAGCGGGGTGGTGGACTGGGGACGCCGGCCCGCCCAGTACCGGCAGGTGGGCGACGGACCGAGCGTGCCGCTGCCTGCCCTGGGCGCTGGGCCGGCCATGAGCGTCGCGCAGGCCTTGCAGCAGCGGAGGTCCCTGCGCGACTACGCCGACCGGGCCATGACCACCGACGAGTTGGCCTGGGTGATCCACGGGGCGACGGGGATCACCCAGGCCCAGGCAGGCCTTCGCACGGCGCCGTCGGCCGGCGCGCTGTACCCCCTGGAGACGTACGTGGCGGTGAGCCGGGTCGAGGGCATCGAGGCGGGCCTCTACCACGTCGACGTCCGGGGCAGGGCCCTGGAGCCGGTGCGCAACGGGTCTGTCGCCGGTGACCTCATGGTCGCCGGCCTCGGCCAGGACTTCCTGCGCAGGGCCCCCGTGGTGCTGATCCTGACCGGCCTGTTCCAGCGGTCGCGCTGGAAGTACCGCGAGCGTCACTACCGCTACGTGTGCTGGGAGGGTGGACATGCGACCCAGAACGTCTACCTCGCTGCCGAGGCCGCCGGCTTGGGGGCCTGCATGGTCGGCGCGTTCCTCGACGGCAGGGTCAACGACCTCGCTCGGTGTCGACGGTCGGCGGGAGGCCGCACTCGGCCTCATCGCCCTGGGTCCCCGCTGACCGCCGGTCACCGTCACCCATGCGATGCATCGACCGGCCCTCGGCAGGCCGCCCCTCTCCAGCACAGGCCTTGGACGCCCTCGACGACCGGGCCGACGGGTGTCCAAAGCACCTGCTCGCGGCAGGAATCGCTGCGGTCGTCGCGGCGTACCGTGGACGCTGCAGACATGTGAGGGGTGATCGCATGCTCAGTTACCTCATCGACATCGGTCGCATCGGGCAGTACTTCGGCCACGCGGTACGCGCCGAGAGGGTGCTCCAGTCGACCCGGGCCGACGTCCGCTACCTCGACCGCATGAGACGGGGGCTCCTCCCGCTCCCCATCGACCGACCAGAACCATTGGTCGATCCCTTCCCCCCGCTGCGGGCTCGCCACCTGCCCGAGCTGGAGGGCCGCCGAGTTGCGGTCATCGCCACGGGCGGAAGTGGGGCGCTCGCCTCCGTCGTTGGGGTGGCCCGTGCCCTCGAGGAGGCCGGCGTCCAGCCTGTCGGCTACGGGGTGTGCTCGGGTTCCGCGATGTTCGGGGTGCCCCTGGCCGCCGGGATGAGCCCGGCCGAGGTGGCCGCCGAGACGCAGGCGCTGCGTGCGCGCGACTACCTCGACCCGGACTGGAGGGGACTGGCGGCTGCCCCGCTCAAGGTGGGCAGGGGCTGGTCGGGCCTCCTGCGCGGCGACGCCGTGGAGGAGGCCTACCGGCGGATGCTCGGCGACATCACGCTCGCCGATCTCCCCACCCCGGTGTGGTTCCCCGTACTCAACATCGAGGACAACCGGGTGCAGTACCTCGGCCCGGACTCCCACCCCGACCTGCCTGCCGCCCGCGCGGTGCGGATGGCCGTGGGGCTGCCGCTCGCGTTCCAGCCTGCGGAGCTCGACTCCGGGTGGTGGCTCGACGGGGGGATCATCGACATCCTGCCGTCCGATCCGTTCGTGGTCGATGACCGCTGCGACCTCGCGATCGTCGTCAACGGCTTCTACCAGCCGGGGTTCATCTCCGAACGCGAGCCGCGCTGGCGGGATTCGGCGCTGAGCGTCCTGCACGTGGCCAACCAGACGCGGTTGAGTGCCCACGTGCGTATCGCCCGCCGCAACTTCGATGACCTCCACCGCGCCGTCCCCGACGTCATCGAACTGGCCCCCGTCGAGTACTCGCGGTGCAGGGAGCTGGCCTGTACGCGGAGTTCCTCGACAACCGACGCTGGGCCGGCTACATGGCCGACGGGTACCACAGCGCCACCGCGGCGCTGGCCACCTGGACGCCGAGGAACCAGGCCGAGGGCTGACCCTGCTGCGTCCCACGGTCCGGTCCCCGCACCTCGACCCGGGCACGCGCACGGCCCTTCGGCCCTACTCCCCGCCGGTCGACCGCGGGACTCTGGATGTGACGGGGGTCACCCGTCGAAGGGAGTCCGAAGGAGGACATCATGGCAATCGATTCCACAGGACCTCGCTCGTGGCCGGGGTCAAGGGCCAGGAAGCCGGGGCCTTCGCCGCTGAGATCTCCAAGTACGTGACAGAGAGTCATGGGCATTCCCACCGCCTGGGGCATGCAGGTCGGTGGCACCTACGGGACGGTGCTCTGGTTCGCCGACTACGCGGACATGGCGGCGTTCGAGGCCGGCCTGGTCAAGACCCTCACCGATCCCGGGTACCTCGCCATCCTGGCCAAGGCCGAGGGCCTCTTCGTCGAGGGCACCACCGAGGACACGATCATCTACATGATGTAGGGCCGACCCGGAGGGCATCGGTGCGACGGCTTCGGTCTTCGCGCGCAAGTCCGCGAGGTTGAGCACCGTCGGGCCGGTGCCCGCCCCTTGCCGTCATGGCCGATCCGGCGCCTCGGTAGCGTTGGGCCAGGCCCGGATCCCGCAGCGACCGCTGCCCCAGCGATCCGGCCCGTCGCGGAAGGGGTCGCACACATGAGGACGCGCATCACGGAGCTGTTGGGCATCGAGCACCCGATCATCCAGGGCGGGATGCACTACGTCGGGTTCGCCGAGCTGGCCGCGGCGGTGTCCAACGCCGGCGGGCTGGGCATCATCACCGGCCTCACCCAGCGGACTCCGGAGGCGCTCGCCGCCGAGATCGCCCGGTGCCGGGAGATGACCGACAAGCCGTTCGGCGTGAACCTCACGTTCCTGCCCACCGTGGCCTCCCCGGACTACCCCGGCTTCGTCCGGGCGATCATCGAGGGCGGCGTGCCGGTCGTGGAGACCGCGGGGCGCAACCCTGAGGCCGTCCTGCCCTACCTCAAGGCCGCCGGCGTCACGGTGATCCACAAGTGCACCTCGGTCCGGCACGCGCTCAAGGCACAGTCGATCGGGTGCGACGCCGTGTCGGTCGACGGCTTCGAGTGCGGTGGGCACCCGGGCGAGGACGACGTGCCCAACATGATCCTGCTCCCCCGCGCCGCTGACGAGCTCGAGATCCCGTTCGTGGCCTCCGGCGGCCAGGCCGACGGGCGCAGCCTGGTCGCGTCGCTGGCGATGGGGGCTGAGGGCATCAACATGGGCACGCGCTTCATCGCCACCCAGGAGGCCCCGGTCCACCAGCGGGTCAAGGACGCGATCGTTGCCGCCTCGGAGCTCGACACCCGCCTGGTCATGCGCCCGCTGCGCAACACCGAGCGGGTCATGGTCAACGCCGCGGTGGAGGAGCTGCTCGCCAAGGAGAAGGAGCTGGGCTCGAACCTGGCGTTCGAGGACATCATCGAGCAGGTCGCCGGGGTCTACCCGCGGATCATGATCGACGGTGACATGGACGCCGGCGCGTGGTCCTGCGGCATGGTGGCCGGGCTCATCCACGACATCCCGACCTGCAAGGAGCTGATCGACCGCATCATGTCCGAGGCCGAGGAGATCATCCGCGGGCGGCTCACCGGGATGCTGGACGCGGCGCCTGCTGTTTGACTGGGGCGCGCCCGTCAGCGCGATCCGACCCCAGGAGACCCTGTGCCCCCAGCCTCGCCCACGCCGTCCTCGGCTGCCGAGGACGATCGCGAGGATCGTCCTCGGGGCGTTCCTCCTCCTGGCCGGGTCGAGTCACCTCACGACCCAGCGTGACGCGTTCCAGGCCCAGGTGCCCACCTGGCTGCCGCTGGATCCCGACGTCGTCGTCCTGGCCTCGGGGGTCGTCGAGATCGCACTCGGGCTCGCGCTCATCGCCCTGCCCCGGTACCGGGTCGCGCTCGGCTGGATCGTCGCGGCGTTCTTCGTCGCGGTCTTCCCGGGCAACATCTCCCAGTACGTGACCGGGACCGACGCGTTCGGCCTGGACAGCGACACGGCACGGCTGATCCGGCTGTTCTTCCAGCCGCTGCTGGTCGTGTGGGCCCTGTGGTCCACCGGCGCATGGGCAGCGTGGCGCGCGAGTCGCAGCGCCAGCTGACCTACAGGGCGTGGAGCTTGTCCTCCTCGATCGCCCAGTCGAGGGTCGCCAGGAACGCCTTGCGGGCCTTCACCTTGGTGTTCGCGTGTGCGGTCATGTTGAGCTTCTTCATCTGCTCGGCCATCGCCAGGGCGGCCGGCATCAGCTCGTCGGGAGCCACGACCGCGTCGAGGAAGCCCGCCGTCACGGCCTCCTGGGGCTCGAACATCTCCGCGTTGATCACCGAGCGGTTGAAGTAGGACTTGCGCAGCCGGTCGCGCGCCAGCTCGATGCCGACGTGGTGCATGGTCATCCCGATCTGCACCTCGTTGAGGCCGATCCGGAACGGGCCGTCGACGCCCACGCGGTAGTCGGCCGAGAGCAGGATGAACGCACCCTTGGCGACCGCGTGGCCGGTGCAGGCGACGATGATCGGGAAGGGGTGGGAGAGCATGCGGCGCGCCAGGCCGGAGCCGGAAGCCACCAGGTCGATCGCGTTCTGCGGGCCCGAGGTCATCACCTTCAGGTCGTAGCCGCCGGAGAGGATCCCCGGCGTGCCGGTGATGATGACGATGGCCTGATCGGCCACAGCCCGATCAAGGGCGGCGTGGAAGGCCGCGATGACATCGGGCGAGATGGCGTTCACCTTGCCGTTGTCCAGGGTCAGGGTGGCGATGCCGTCCTCGAGTTGGTAGCTGACCAGGTCGCTCATCTGGGGATTCCTTCGCTGGGGTGGCCGATTGCGCGGATCTGGACAGCGACACTAGCCCGGGTCCCGGTCGCCCCCTCGGCTGGGTCCGTTCCTCACTCGGCGATCCGCAGCCAGTACCCGCGCCCGGGCTGGCTGAGCAGGCAGGCCGGCTCGGACGGGACCGGTTCCAGCTTGCGCCGCAGGGTGTTGATGTAGACCCGCACGTAGTTGCGGTGGCTGGCCTCGTCCTCGCCCCACACCTGGGCCAGCAGGGCCTCGGGGGTGACCGGGGCGCCGGCCGCGCGGGCGAGGACGGCGAGCACCGCCCACTCGGTGGCCGTGAGCGCCACCACCTGCCCATCGAGGTCGGTCACCTCCTGCCGGGCGAGGTCGACCGCGAACAGCGGCGTCCGGACCACGTCCGCCACCCCGGACCGCCGACCCACCGCCCGGATCCGGGCGAGCAGCTCGGGCAGGCCGAAGGGCTTGGTCATGTAGTCGTCAGCCCCGGCGTCGAGTGCTGCCACCTTGTCCGACTGGTCGCGCCGGGCGGACAGCACGACGATCGGCCCGTCGTGATGGGTCCGCAGGTCGGGCAGGAGGCGGATCCCGTCCTCGTCGGGCAGGCCCAGGTCCAGCAGGACGACGTCGTACCGCATCGATCCGACGGCTCGACGGGCCCCGTGGGCGTCGGGCACGTCGAAGACCGTGAAGCCCTGCGCCCGCAGGGCGATGGCCAGGGAGCGGCGCACGGCGTGGTCGTCCTCGACCAGCAGGATCCTCACGAGGGCACCCGCACCGTGGCCGTGAGCCCACCACCCGGGGTCTCGTCGTACGTGGTGTCCGCGCCGATGAGCTCGGCCAGGCGGTCGACGATGAGCAGCCCCATGCCGTGGCGGCTGCGCCCGACATCGGCCGAGTCGGCGGCAAGGCCCGGACCGTGATCGATCACCGCGACCGAGGCGGACCCCGCTCCCCTGGCTCAGGACGACCTCGACCGGGGACTCCAGCGGGGTGTGCGTCAGGGCATTGGCCACGAGGTTCGCGAGGATGCGTTCGAGGAGCACCGCGTCCGTGACGGCGACGACCGGCTGCTGCGCCGGGACCAGCGCTGATCCGGGGCGAGTCCCACACTGCCACGGCCCGGGCAGCCGACCTCCGCGAGGTCGGCCGGGCGCTTGTCCACCTGCAGCGCGCCCGCTTCGATCCGCGAGGAGTCCAGCAGCGCACCGAGGACCTCATCGAGCCTGATCGCCGACTGCCGCAGGCCGTCGAGCAGCTCGGCCCGATCCGCCTCGCTGAGCGTCCCCTCGGTCATCAGCAGGGCATCGGCCGAGACCCGCATCCCTGCCAGCGGGGTCCGCAGGTCATGTCCGATGCTCGCCAGGAGCGTGGCACGGGCCCGATCGATCTCCGCCAGCCGCGCAGATCGCTCCTGCTCGGCCACCAGCTCCTGGCTCTCCCACGCGCGGACCACCGCAGTCGCCAGGGTGTCGGCGAACTCGCGGTTCACGCCCATGATCTCCGCACCGTGGCCGACCACCCGGAACCCGGGGGCGACCTCGACGTCGATCACGGCGTCCGTGGCGCCCCCGGCTGGCACCGTCCCGTGCGCTGCGCAGCAGGACCTCGCCCGTGGTCGGCGCGCGCAGCGATGGCGTCGTCGAGATCCAGTGCCGAGCGGAACGCCTTCAGCGAGTCGGGGGCCGAGGCCGAGTCCGGTCGCAGCACGTCGGCCATCACCGCCGCACGGGCCGTTGCCGCAGCCGCGGCCCGCTCGGAGCCGAGGACCACCTCGACGAGGGTGCTGACCCCCACGGCCAGCAGCAGGAACACCGCCAGGTAGACCCAGTTCTCCTGGTTCTGGATCTGGAACGTGCCGTAGGGCGGGACCAGGAACCAGTTCACCGCGAGGACGGCACCGACAGCGGTGGCTGCGGTCATGGTGCGCCCGGCGAACAGCGAGACGACCACCACCTCGATGAGGACGAGGAGCAGGACCTCAGCCAGCCCGACCGGGCGCAACGCGGTGGCCACGGCGATCGTGGCCACGATCGTGGTGATGGCCAGGCCGACGACCAGGGGCCTGCGCCGCCATCGAGCCGTCGCGCTCGGTCGCCAGCCCTTCGCTCATGCGCGCATGTCGACCATGCGGTCCGGTTCGTCGACGGCGTCCAGGATCAGGGGCACGCTGATCACGATAACCCCCGGGAGGAACAGCAGGCGGGTCTTGAGCCGCAGCGCGGACTGGTTGTGCAGCACGTGCTCCCACCAGTGCCGCACCACGTACTCCGGGACGAACACCGCGACGATGTCGCGCTGGCTCTCCCGGCGGACATTGCGGACGTAGTCCAGGACCGGGCCGGTGACATCGCGGTACGGGGAGGCCACGACAGTCAGGGGGACGGGGATCTGCCGGTTCAACCACTCAGCCTCGAGCCGCGCCGTGGAGTCCGGGTCGAGCTCGACGTGCAGGCCCACGATCGAGCTCGGGCGGGTGGCCCGCGCGTAGGCCAGTGCCTGCAGGGCTGGGGCGTTCAGCCTGCTGATCAGGACCACGGCGTGCACCCGGCTGGGCAGCCGCACCCCGCCCTCGGGCGGGGACAGCCGCAGGTCGGCCGTCTCGTAGTGGCGCTTGATGCCCAGCATCAGGCCCACGAAGACCGGGATCGCGACCATGACGATCCACGCCCCGTGGCTGAACTTGGTGAAGATGACGATCACCAGCACCAGCGAGGTCACCGACGCGCCCGACGAAGTTGATGACCCGCGAGGCCTGCAGGCCGCGCCGACCGGTCGTGGCCGTGCGGAGCTCGGCGGTCCAGTGCCGGACCATGCCGAACTGCGACAGGGTGAACGACAGGAACACCCCGAGGATGTAGAGCTGCACCAGCCGGGTCACGGACGCGTCGAAGGCCACGATCAGCAGCGCTGCGAAGGCCGCCAGCAGGATGATCCCGTTGCTGAACACCAGCCGATCCCCGCGCCGCCCCAGCTGGCGGGGGAGGAAGCCGTCGCGACCCAGCACCGAGGCCATCTGCGGGAACGCGTTGTAGGCGGTGTTGGCCGCCAGGACCAGGACGAGCATGGTGGCGATCTGCAGGAAGTAGAACCCGAAGGACCCGGCGCCGAACACCGCGGTGCCCAGCTGGGCGATGACCGTCTGCTGCACGTAGTCCGGCGGAAGTCCCAGCTCGGCCGGGTACTCGGCGTACTTCACGCCCGCCGAGGTGGCCAGCAGGGTCACGCCGTAGAACATCGTGATCGCCAGGGCACCCATCACCACCAGGGTGACGGCGGCGTTGCGCGACCGGGGCTTGCGGAAGAACGGCACCCCGTTGCTGATCGCCTCCACCCCGGTCAGGGCGGTGCATCCCGAGGCGAACGCGCGAAGCACCAGGTACACCATCGCCGCGCTGGTCAGGTCCGCCCCATGAACCGTGTACCCGGCGCTCTCGGCCGTCACCCCGTCGCCGAACAGGATCTTGTACAGGCCGAGCCCGAGCATCGTCAGCACCACCGCGATGAACGCGTACGTGGGGGCGGCGAACGCCCGCCCGGACTCGCGCAGCCCCCGCAGGTTCACCGCCGTCAGGAGCACGACGATCCCGACGCAGATCACCAGCGTGTGCGGCGCGAGGCCCGGGAACGCCGACACCAGGTTCGACACCCCCGAGGTCACCGACACCGACACGGTCAGGATGTAGTCGACGATCAGCGCCGAGGCCGCGACCAGCGCCGGCGTCTGGCCCAGGTTCTCCTTGCTCACCGCGTAGGCGCCACCGCCGCCCGGATAGGCGTACACGGTCTTGGAGTACGACGCGACCACGACGACCAGCAGGAACACGACCGCCAGCCCCACCCATGGGGTGAGGGTGAGCGCCGCGGCCCCGCCGATGGCCAGGACCAGCAGGATCTCCTGGGTCGCATACGCCACCGACGACAACGGGTCGGAGCAGAAGATGGGCAGCGCGAGGCGCTTGGGCAGGGTGGCATGACCGGCGGCATCCGAGTCCAGCGGGCGACCGACGACGACACGCTTGGCGATGGTGAGCATGTCTCCACCGTGCCCCTGGAAGCGGGGCCGCCGCCTGAACCCTTGACGCGGCCTTGACGTGCGCCCCGGCCGAGGTCGCGCCGGTTGCGCAGTGCCGCAGAAGCAGGAGGATGTTGCCCGACCAGTAAGGGAGTCGGAGTGTTCATCCCCACCATGGACGCCGCGATCGGCCTCGACCTCGACGTGCCCGTGCGGGAGCTGACCGCGGGATCGACCCTGTCCGGCACCGTGCTGGCCGAGGCGGGCAGCGACGTGGACGTCCGGGGCTGCGAGGTGGCGCTGATCAGGACCACCAGCTACCTCTACCGGCAGGGAAGCCTCTACGGCGGAGCCGCCAGCGTGCCCACCCGAGCCACCGAGGTCGTCGTCGCCCGGGGACTGCCCTGTGCCGGGCCGCTCGGGGCCGGCGGTCGCCTGGCCCTGCCGTTCACTCTCGACGTTCCCGCCCATGACCCCGGGACCGTCGCGGCCTCACTGATCCAGATCCGGTGGGCGGTCCGCGTCCGCATCAAGGTCGACGGAACGCCGCCCAAGGAGTTCACCTGCCCGATCGACGTCCTGTCGCGGGCATCCGACCAGGTCGCGGTCGCCGACGCGCCTGCAGAGACCGTGGACCGAGGGCTGGTGGCCCTGCGGTTCGAGTCCCTGGGGTCGCGGCACCTGGTCCCGGGCGCCGTGGTCAGCGGGATGCTCGCGCTGGACTCCCGGCGGCCGGGCGCTGCGCGGGGCGTGCGCGTCGAGCTCGTCCTGCGCGAGGAGGTGCACCGTGGGCCGTGGATCGGCACCGACCCGACGCGCAACCCCGCGGACGAGAGCCGCCGGTCCGACACGGTGGTGGCGCGGCAGGCGCTGGCACACCGCATCGAGTTCGACCCCGGCGTCGCCGTGGCCCTGCCGTTCCTGCTGCGTGCCCCGCTGCGGCTGGCCTCCCCCTCCCTGAGGTCCGAGAGGTTCAGCCTGTCGTGGATCCTTCGTGGCGTCGTGGATCGGGCCCTGCGCCCAGATCCGTACGTGGAGGTCCAGCTGCACGGCGCCACAACGAACTGACGTCGCGGGCACGTGGGCACCCGCGACGCCAGCTACGGACTGGCTCAGGCCGCGATCCCGAAGCCCCCGGCCCAGGAGAGCTTGTCCGCGACAGCCAGGCTGATCTGCATGAAGCCGATGGCCTCGAGCTCACGGGCCCGGCGCAGCGAGCCGGCGTCGATGGCGCGCAGCCCACCTGCGGTCACGATGTCAGCCAGCACCGCCTTGGCCTCGGCGTCGTCACCAGCGATGAGCACGGTCGTGGGATTGGGTCCGACCTCACGCGAGGACAGCGTTGCGGCGAACGTGGTGTTGAACGCCTTGAGGACCCGGGAGTCGGGCAGCGCGGCCGCGATCTCGGCAGTCGCGGAGCCGTCGGCGGCCACCGTCAGGGAGTCGAACGTCTGGAAGTCCAGCGGGTTGGTGATGTCGACGACGACCTTGCCCGCGAGGCTGTCCCCGCGGGTCGCCAGCACGTCGGCAACCGCCGGGTAGGGAACCGCGAGGATGACGATCTCGCCGGTGATCGGCGTGCCCGCGTCGGAGGCGCCGAGCAGCTGGACGGTGCTCCCGCCGGCGGTGACGACTCCCGCGATGGCCTGGCCCATGTTGCCGGTGCCGAGGATGGTGACGTGTGCCATGTGAACTCCTTGATCGAAGGTTTAGTTGCAGGTACAACTAAAGACTACGACAGGTTGGTTGTAGTGTCAACTAATTGGTAGGATGGGTCCATGAGCACCCGGTGGTTGGACGATGACGAGATGGTGGCGTGGGTTCGCCTGGCTGCGGTGCTCGAGCTGCTGCCGGGGGTCCTCGACTCCCAGCTGCGCCGCGACGCCGGCCTCACCCACTTCGAGTACTTCGTGCTGGCGATGCTGTCGGAGGCCCCGGAGCGCACCCTGCGGATGACCGGGCTGGCCGCACGGACCAACGCGACGCTCCCCCGGCTCTCCCACGTGATCAGCCGGCTCGAGGAGCGCGGCCTCGTCGAGCGCTTCCCCTGTCCGCAGGACGGTCGGGCGACCAATGCCCGACTGACCGACGCCGGCTGGGACAAGGTCGTGGCCACCGCCCCGGGGCACGTGGAGACCGTGCGGGCGAACGTGATCGACACCCTCACCCGCGAGCAGGTCCACCAGCTGGCAGCGATCGCCGAGGCGATCCTGCGGGAGGTCGACCCGAAGGGTCTGGTTGCCTCCCTCCCACGCGAGTGAGCCACACGACCGCGACGGGAGCGGCGCGGACGGCCTCGCTGGCCGTGTTCGGCGTGTTCGCCATCAATGGGTTCGTCTTCGCCTCGTGGATGAGCCGACTCCCCGCGATCCGTGACGCACTCGGGCTCACCCCCGGGCAGATCGGCCTCGTCCTCCTGATGGGCTCCGCCGGATCGATCGTGGCGCTCCCCCTCACCGGATCGGTGGTCCACAGGATCGGCACCCGGCGCACGACGCGGATGGCGACCCTGCTCAGCGTCACCGGGTACACGCATCGCCGCGCTGGCCGTCGGAGCTGGGCTCACGCCGGTGGTTGCTGCGTCCCTGTTCCTGGCCACCATGGGCATCGCGGCCTGGGACGTCTCCATGAACCTGCAGGGCACCGTCGTGGAACACGACCTGGGTCGGGCGATCATGCCCCGGTTCCATGCCGGGTTCTCCCTGGGTGCCGTGGCGGGTGCGGCAAGCGGCGCCCTGGCCGCCGTGGCCGGCGTGTCCGTGACGTGGCACATCGTCGCCGTGGTCACGGTGGCGTTCGCGGCGGTGCTCGGACTCAGCGCGCTCTACCTCCCCGACGGCGCGATGACCTCGACGGACACACAGGGGCCCGACTCCCCCGGCACCCGCCGGCGTGCGCTGGCGGCGTGGACCGAGCCGCGCACGCTCATGATCGGCCTGATGGTGCTGGCCGCCGCCCTGACCGAGGGCAGCGCCAACGACTGGCTCGCACTGTCCGTCGTCGACGGGTTCACCACCTCCGACGCCGTGGGGGCGACGGCCTTCGGGATCTTCGTCGCCTCGATGACCGCCATGCGCTTCGCCGGCACCCGCCTGCTCGACAGGTTCGGCAGGGTCCCGGTGCTGCGGCTCTGCGCAGGGCTCGCCCTCGTGGGCCTGGTCGTGTTCGCCCTCGCCCCGTCACTTCCGGTCGCCGTCGTCGCGATCGTGCTGTGGGGGTTCGGTGCGGCGCTCGGCTTCCCCGTCGGCATGAGCGCGGCGTCCGACGACCCGGCGCGACTCGGCCGCCCGGGTCTCCGTCGTGTCCTCCATCGGGTACCTGGCCTTCCTCGCCGGACCGCCCGTGCTGGGAATGCTGGCCGACCACGTGGGATACCAGATGGCATTGCTGACGATCGCTGCTCCGCTGGTCCTCAGCCTGGTCCTGAGCCCGGTTGCCGCACCGCTGCCCGCCTCGCAGGGCGGGATGGCGCCCGGCGAACGAGCCTGAGGCTCGGCAGGCCGCCGACAGGACCCACGGCGCCGCGGCCGGTGCGGCTCACGCGCCTTGCGCCAGTCACCGGGATTAGGGTCGGGGGATCGCCCGAGGCAGCCCGAGGAGATCCCCATGCCCACCCCCCTGAACCCCTCCGGGACCCCACGCGAACGGGCCGAGGCGATCGTCGCCGACCTGCCGTTGACCGACCGGATCAGGCTGCTGAGCGGGCGTGACTTCTGGAACACCGAGGCGGTCGAGGGACTTGTCCCGTCCGTGATGCTCACCGACGGCCCCCACGGTCTGCGCAAGCAGGCCGGGGACGCCGACCACGTCGGGCTCAACGACTCCGTGCCCGCGACGTGCTTCCCGGTGGCCGCGACCCTGGCCTGCACCTGGGACCCGGCCCTGCTCGAGGAGGTCGGGGCGGCGCTGGGCCGCGAGGCACGCGCCGAGGACGTGGCCGTCCTGCTCGGCCCTGGGCTGAACCTCAAGCGGCACCCGCGCGGCGGGCGCAACTTCGAGTACTTCTCCGAGGACCCGTACCTGTCCGGCACCCTGGCCGCCGCCCTCGTGCGCGGCATCCAGGCCGAGGGCGTGGCCGCCTGCCCGAAGCACTACGCGGCCAACAACCAGGAGACCGCACGGATGGTGATCGACACGATCATCGACGAGCGGACCCTGCGCGAGCTCTACCTGCGCGGCTTCGAGATCGTGGTCGGGACCGCCGACCCGGCCACCCTGATGACCTCGTACAACCAGGTGAACGGGCAGTTCGCGTCCGACAACGAGCACCTGGTCGGTGAGGTCCTGCGGGTCGAGTGGGGCTTCGACGGCCTGGTGATGTCCGACTGGGGCGGCACCAACGACCATGTCGCCGGCCTGGGCGTCGGGATGGACCTCGAGATGCCCGGCGGGTCCGGCGCGTTCGACGCCGACATCGCGGCGGCCGTCGCCGAGGGCCGGCTGGCCGAGTCCGGACCTGAACCGTTCCGCGACCCGGCTGGTGGAGCTGGCCCTGCGCTGGCAGGACCTCCGCGACGCCGGTCCCGCGCCTTCGCCCGACTTCGACGCCCACCACGCCCTGGCCCGTCACGCTGCCGCTGCCGGCACGGTCCTGCTGACCAACGACGGGCTGCTGCCCCTGCCCGCCGAGGGCACGATCGCCGTCATCGGGGCGTTCGCGGTGGACTCGCGCTACCAGGGCGCGGGCAGCTCGAAGGTCAACCCCACCCGGATCGACGCCCTGCTCGACTCGATCACGGAGCAGACAGCCGGGCTGGCCGAGGTCCGCTACGCCGCCGGCTACGACCCGGCCACCGGCGACACCACCCCCGCCCTGATGGCCGAGGCAGCCGCGGTCGCCCGCTCCGCCGACCGCGTCGTGCTCGCCCTCGGACTTCCCGCGCGGCTCGAGACCGAGGCGATGGATCGCTCCGAGTGGGCCATGCCCGCGGGGATGGACCAGCTGGCCGAGGTCGTGCTCGACGCCAACCCGCGCACCGCCGTGGCGCTGATGAACGGCGGCGCCGTGGACGTGCCGTGGGCCGACCGGCCCGCCGCCCTGGTGGAGGCCTACCTCGGCGGTCAGGCCGGGGGCTCGGCACTGGCCGACGTGCTGCTCGGGTCGGTCGAGCCCGGTGGGCGGCTGGCTGAGAGCATCCCGTTCGACGTCACGCAGCTCCCCTCCGACCAGAACTTCCCGGGCCACCCGCGCCAGGTGGAGTACCGCGAGACGTTCAACGTGGGCTACCGGTTCCACGACACGCACGACGTCCCGGCACGGTTCGCCTTCGGCCACGGCCTGACGTACACGACCTTCTCCTACGGCGCCCCGGAGGTCTCCGGCAGCGGCACCGACCTGGTCGTGGCCGTGGACATCACCAACACCGGGACCCGCACCGGCAGCGAGGTCGTGCAGGTCTACGTGCACGACGTGCAGTCCACCCTCCCCCGCCCGGCCAAGGAGCTTGCGGGGTTCGCGAAGGTGCGGCTGGAGCCGGGGCAGACCGCCCGCGTCGACGTGGCCCTGGGGCGGCGGTCCTTCGCGGTGTGGGACGTGGCCGCCGGCGACTGGCTCGTCGAGGCCGGCGAGTACGAGATCCTCGTCGGCGCCTCCTCCACGGACCTGCGCGGCAGTGTCACGATCCACATCGACAGCGACGACGTCCTCACCCCCGCCCCCGCACCCGTGGGCCCGGTGGCCACCGACGCCGAGTTCGCGGCCCTCCTGGGCCGGCCGATCCCCGTGCCCCGCGGGCAGCGACCGTTCACCCGCACGTCGACCGCCACCGACCTGGAGACCAGCCGCCTGGGCCGGCGCCTCGTGTCGGCCATGCGCTGGGGCATGAAGCGACAGTTCGCCAGCAACGACACCGGCAGCATGGACGACATGGTCGAGGTGGTGCTGGCGAGCCTGCCCCTGCGATCGTTCGTGATGATGTCGCCCGGGATGAGCTTCGGGATCCTCGACCGGATCATCGCCACCCTCAACGGGGACGTGCGTGGGGTCATCCGGCCGGGTCGCCGTCCAGATGGCGCCCCCCTCTGATCCCGAACCGGGCGAGAATGGGGCCCATGACGCTGACCGACACCGACGAACCCTTCTGGGGCGACGAGCGCCCTGCTGTCGACGGGGTGCTGCGCTGGGTGGCCGAGCGGGTCGCGCGTGCCAGCGACCCGAAGGCCACGGCACGCCCGGCCTCCGAGCTGGCCGCTGCGGCCGGTCGCGCGGTCACGCCGGAGGGGATCGGCTGGGAGTCGGCGCTGGACATCTTCGATCGCGTGCTCATCCCCGCGACCCGGGCCCAGGATGATCCCCTGAACCTTGCCTACATCCCTGCCGCACCGACGCGCGCCTCCGTCGCGTTCGACCTGGCGACCAGTGCGGCGAACATCTTCGCCGGGATGTGGGAGGCCGGGGCCGGCGCGATCCATGCCGAGAACGAGGCACTGGCCTGGCTGGTCGGACTGCTGGGATGGCCCGACACCGCCGGCGGAACGTTCGTCTCGGGCGGCACGATGGGCAACCTCTCTGCCCTGGTGACCGCCCGCGAGACCATGCTGGCCCGCCGGGGCGGCCGCCCGGACGCCGGATGGGCGCTGGCCTGCACGTCGGATGCGCACTCCTCGATCCGTGGAGCCGCCCGCGCCCTGGACGTGGCGGTGGTCGAGGTCCCCCAGACCCCGCAGGGGCACATGTCCGGGCTCGCGCTGCGTGAGGTCCTTTCGGCGAACCCGAACGTCTTCGCGGTCGTCGCCTCCGCGGGCACCACGAACGCCGGGATCGTCGATGACCTGGCCGATGTCGCCGACGCGTGCGACGAGTTCGACGTGTGGCTGCACGTGGACGGCGCCTACGGGGGTGCCGCCCTGGCCGCGCCCAGTGCCCGTCACCTGTTCACCGGGGTCGAGCGGGCGAACAGCTTCATCGTCGACCCGCACAAGTGGCTGTTCGCGCCCTACGACTGCTGCGCCCTGCTGTACCGCGAGCCGCAGACCGCACGTGCGGCGCACTCGCAGCAGGCCAGCTACCTGGACCACATCGACCGCGAGGAGTGGAACCCCGCAGACCTGGCCACGCACCTGAGCCGCCGGGCTCGCGGGCTGCCCTTCTGGTTCTCCCTGGCTGTCCATGGCACCGCCCGGTACAGCCAGGCCATCGAGAGGACCCTCGACGACCGCCCGGGAGGTGGCCGCGGGCATCGAGTCCAGCGACCACCTGCGCCTCGTCCAACCCCCGGAGCTGTCCGTCCTGCTGTTCCAGCGCCCCGGCTGGGACCCCGCGGACTACCAGGCCTGGTCGCGGCGCGCTGCGCTGGAGGGGGCGATCTTCTGCATCCCGACGACGTGGCGGGGCCAGACCGTCCTGCGGCTGGCGTTCGTCAACCCGGAGACCCGTTCCGACCGGGTGCTCGAGGCCCTGGAGACCCTGCGGTGACCGATCGGGACCGGGATGCCGCGGGCCGCCCGCGCCAGGAGCGCCCGCGTGATGCCCTCGGTCGGCCACTGCCCTACGGCACCCCGGGCGTCGAGCCGGTCTCCGAGGACCCCCTGCCCGCGGCGGAGACCCTGGACCGGGCTCGCGAGCTGGTGCGCGACGGCAGGCCGTTCTCGGCGCACGAGGTCCTCGAGGCCCGCTGGAAGGCGGGGCCGCAGGAGGAACGCGCGCTGTGGCAGGGCCTGGCCCAACTCTGCGTCGGCCTGACCCACGAGGCCCGCGGGAACGCCAGCGGCGCCCTGACACTGCTGGAACGAGGGGCCGCCAACCTCGAGCAGTACGCACTCGGCGACGGGCCGCGGTACGGGCTCGACCTGCCGTCGGTCATCGCGTGTGCGCGCAGGCGAGGCGAGGAATCCGCCCAGCCCTGAGACCGCGGGACAGCGCGACCGCGATGTCAACGGGACGGCGCGCGCACGGCGACGCCGACGGTGGCGGCTCAGGCTCGGGATGTCCCCGCGGACAGCCTCATCCCCGGTTGGGCCGCAGCTGGTAGTGCCCCGTGCTGGTGATCACCGTCCGGCCGTTGGCGTCCTGGCCGCGCAGGTCGAGCGTGAAGTCGGCCTGGCCCTCGGCATCCACCTGAGCGCCGAGCGCCCGCAGCTCCTGCGGATCCATCCGCGCCGCCAGGGTCACGTCCGTGCGCGCGGCAGCCACGAACTGGATCTCGAGTGCGGTCACGATCGGCGTGTACCGCCCCGGCGGGAGAACCGCCAACGGGATCAGCCCGCCGGGCAGCTCCGCCAGCGCGAACAGCGCCCCCGCGTACATCGTGCCCATGTGGTTCGCGTTGCCCTCGATCGGGACCCGCAGGTCGACGGCGCCTGGGGAGATCGCCTCCACCACGACCCCGAGCCGGCCGATCGCCGGCACTGCATGATGGACGAACTCGGTGGCCATCTGCGCGTGAACTCAGTCATGGCCCCCACCGTAGGGCAGCCGGTGTGGACGCCCGGCACGGGTTCCGCCGAACGCCAGTCCGAGGACTCCCGGTCGCCCTGCGGGCACGATCGACCGCGGCCGAGGGGGATGATGGAGGCGTGGACTACTCCGACGACCGGCGGCGCGACACGTACGTGGCACTGCACGAGTGGCACACGCGCACGGGCGAGCCCCTCGACTGGGAGCAGGTGATCTTCCCCGAGGAGGTCCTGCAAGTGGGCCTCGGCGGACCCGGAGGTCTCGCTCCTCCTGCGGCACCACTACTGACCCTGGATCCCCGACCATCGAGAGGAGGACGCGCAGATGACCGCGAGCCCATCGCTGCCCACGCCGAAGCCGGTCGTGACGATCTACGGGACCTACGGGGCGGGCGCCAAACAGGTGGGACGCGGCGTGGCGCGTCACCTCGGCCTGCCGTACTTCGGACCGGCCTTCAGCTCCGAGGCGATCGAGGGCGGGCCCGAGGACGTCCGCCAGCAGGAGGCGGCCTTCCTCAAGAAGATGATCGCCGTCATGGCGGCCGCGTTCGGTGTCGCCGTCATCCCCGACGACACTCGGTCGACACCCACCGGCAGGAGCTCATCGAGGAGAACCGCCGGCAGGTCCAGGGCTGTGCGCACCTGGGTGGGGTGATGGTCGGACGCCACGGCGCGCTGCTGCTGGCTGATCGGCCCAACACCGTGCACGTCCTGCTGACCGGGTCCGTCGAGGACCGGATCGAGCGGGCCGCCACGGAGTCGGGCATCGCGCGGGAGCACGCCGCCCGGCGCGTGGAGCGCGAGGACCACGTGCGCGCCGACATGGCGATCGCGCTGTACGACTGGGACCCCCGGATCCCCGACCACTACGACCTGGTCGTCAACACCAGCCGGATCCCCCTGGACGGGGTCGTCGACGCCGATCCTCGCCGCCCTGCGGGCCGTCACGGCCTGATCGACCGACCGCCGGTCCCCGTCGCCGGACGGCGGGCTCACAGCCACTCCTGCCGCTTGAAGACCCAGAACAGCGTGCCGGACATCCCCGCGATCAGCAGGGCGCTGAGCCACAGGCCGGACGTGTGCCCGAACCCCGGGTACGGGATGTTCTGGCCGAACCAGCCGGTGATGGCCGTCGGCACCGCGATGATCGCGGCCCACGCGGCGAGCTTCTTCATGATCTCGTTCAGGCGCGAGTCCTGCAGGGACAGGTTCGTCTCGAACAGGGAGGAGACCATGTCGCGCAGGGACTCGGTCCACTCCGAGGCGCGCAGCACGTGGTCGTACAGGTCGTCGTACCAGGTGTCGAGCTCGGCGTTGCCCGTCTTGCTGTGGCGCAGCAGGCCGCTGACCACCTCACGCATGGGCAGCACCAGCCGGCGCAGCTGGACGAGGTCCTTGCGCAGCTGGAAGACGCTGCGGGCGAAGACCTTGCCCGTGCGGCGCTCCTCGAACAGCGAGTCCTCGAGCTCCTCGACGATGTCGTCGAGCTGCTGGATCGTGTCGAAGTGGCTGTCGACGATGACATCCAGCAGCCCGTGGACCAGGGTCCCGGACCCGTGCTTGAGCAGTTCGGAGTTGGCCTCCCACAGGTCCAGGACCGGGCCCATGTCGAAGCCATCGTCGACGCGCACGGTCACCAGGGCCGTCGGCATCACGATCCCCGAGATGCGGGAGGCCCGAAGCCGGCCCTCCCCCGGCGCGACCGAGTCCGGCGGCACCATCCAGGTGGCGTACGCCGTGAAGAACAGGTGGGTGTCGTACCGGACCAGCTTCGGACGCTCGAAGGGCGCGAGCGCATCCTCCACCGCGGTCGCCGAGATGCCCAGCTCGGCGGCGATGGCACCCAGCTCGTCCGAGGTGGGTCGCAGGAGGTCGATCCACACGACGCCCTCGGGCTGGCGCACGGCGCCCGGGATCTCCTCGAGGCGGACGTCGTCGTCCACCACCTGCCCATCGCGCCACGAGCGGCTCGCGACGATGCTTCCCACGGTGTCCACGCGCCCATCCTGCCCCTGCAGGGTGGCGTGGGTCAGTGGACTGGCCCGTGTCGGCGGCGGGCAACGATCCGATCGACCAGGCGGCGCCCGGCGTTGGTAGCGTTCCGGGCACGCGAGGGAAGAGGGTGCGGCCGTGAGCCAGATCATGTCCCGGCGGGACCTGGACTTCCTGCTCTTCGAGTGGCTGGACACCGAGGCGCTGTTGGCCCGGCCCCGCTTCTCGCGACCACGATCGGGAGACCGTCAGCGGCGTCCTGGACCTGGCCGAGGCCCTGGCCACGAGTCACTTCGCACCCCACAACCGCGCCGCGGACCTCAACGAACCCCGCTTCGACGGCCACGTCGTCGAGATCATCCCGGAGGTGGGCACCGCACTGCGGGCGTTCGCCGATGCGGGGTTCCTCGCGGCACCGATGGACGCGTCGATCGGAGGAGCCCAGCTGCCCGGGTCCGTGTTCGGCGCCGCGATGTCGTGGTTCCACGCGGCCAACGTCGGGACGACCGGGTACGCGCTGCTGACGATGGCCGCGGCGAACCTGCTGGCCACGCACGGCTCCGCCGGACCAGGTGCAGCGCTTCGTCCGGCCGATGCTCGAGGGGCGGTACTTCGGGACCATGGCGCTGTCGGAGTCCCAGGCCGGCTCCAGCCTGGCCGACATCACGACCCGGGCCGAGCCGCAGGCGGACGGGACCTACCGCCTGTTCGGCCGCAAGATGTGGATCTCCGGCGGCGACCACGATCTCAGCGAGAACATCGTGCACCTGGTCCTCGCCCGGATCACCGGGGCGCCGGCCGGGACGCGCGGGATCTCGCTGTTCCTGGTCCCCAAGCACCTCGTCGCCCCGGACGGCGGACTGGGCGAGCACAACGATGTCGCGCTGGCCGGGATCAACCACAAGATGGGCTACCGCGGCACGGTCAACACCGCTCCCGTCTTCGGTGACGGCGCGTACACGCCCGGCGGACGGCCCGGCGCTGTCGGCCACCTCGTCGGGGCCGAGAACCGGGGCCTGCCCGTGATGTTCACGATGATGAACGAGGCCCGGATCGGTGTCGGGCTGGGCGCCACGGCGCTGGGGTACACGGGCTACCTCAAGTCGCTGGCCTATGCCCGCGAGCGGCTCCAGGGCCGTGCAGCCGGGGCCGACCCGAGCACCGCCCAGGTCCCGCTGGTCGAGCACGCCGACGTCCGCCGGATGCTGCTGGCACAGAAGTCGTACGCCGAGGGCGCGCTGGCACTGAACCTCTACTGCTCCCGGCTCGTCGACGACGTCGCCTCCCTGGACGACCCAGCAGGAGTGGCGGAGGCGGAGAAGCTCCTGGGCGTCCTGACCCCCATCGCCAAGAGCTGGCCGTCGCAGTGGTGCCTGGCCGCCAACGACCTCGCGATCCAGGTGCTGGGCGGCGCCGGGTACACCCGCGACTTCGACCTCGAGCTGCACTACCGGGACAACCGGCTGAACCCGATCCACGAGGGCACCCACGGGATCCAGGGGATGGACCTGCTCGGTCGCAAGGTGCTGCTCGATGGCGGGGCGGGGCTGGGCGTCCTGCTGGGCCGGATGCAGGCCACGGCCACCCGGGCGGATGCGATGGGCGGGAGGCCGCTGCGGAGCACGCCGCGCAGCTGCGGGCCGTGGCTGACCGGCTGGTCGCCGTGACCGGGTTCCTCGGCGGGCTCGGCGATCCCCGGCTGGTCCTGGCCGATGCCACGGCCTACCTCGAGGCGACCGGTCACCTGGTCGTCGCCTGGTTGTGGCTGGAGCAGTGCCTGGCTGCCGACGGCAAGGAGGGCGCGTTCTACGAGGGCAAGCGGGCTGCTGCGCGCTACTTCTTCGCCCGCGAGCTGCCCAAGGTCGGCCCGATGCTGGACCTGCTCGCCTCCGGCGACCGGACGACGGTGGACCTCGACCCGGACTGGCTCTGACGCGCGCGCTGGGCGTCAGCCGGCCTGACCGACGCGAGAGCTCGCCCCGGCGCGAGCGCGCCTCCGAGGTACGCACGGGAGTCAACCGAGGTCGCGTGAGCCGCGCTACTCTCGCAGTGTGGCGAGCAGACCCGCGAGTGATGCCGGGGACCGAGGGCGTCGGCGACGCGCAGGCCGACGGCGAGGAGTCCCAGTGGGTCCGCAGCTTCCTGCGCACCCAGCCCGGCAAGACCTACCGCGTCGACGCGACCGACGACGCCCACGAGGAAGCAGCGCGTGAGGCGCTCGCCGTGGCTGCTCGGATCCTGACCGACGAGGCCATTGCGCGGGTCGGAGGTCCCGGTGCACGGACCACACGCCGACGCCCGGCCAGCCGTCCTAGGGCTCCGGGACCCAGCCCCGCGAGACGGCCAGCATCGCCGCCCGCGTGCGGTTCGCGCTGCCGGTCTTGATCAGGATCGACCGCACGTGGTTGGCGGCGGTGTTCTCGCTGATGACCAGCCTCGAGGCGATCTCGCGATTCGTTGCTCCCTCGCAGACGAGGCGCAGCACCTCGAGCTCGCGTTCCGTGAGTCCGCTGTCCGTCCCCGGTCGGGGACCTGCGGCATTCGCGGTGAGACCCGAGAGGGCCCGAAGCACCCGGCGCTGTCCGATCGGCTCGGCGATGGCGCGCGCCTGCTCGACCGCGTCGAGGACATCGGGCGCCTCGGGACCGCGCGTCCGCGCGAGGTGGCGTGCCCGAGCGGTCAGGGTCAGGGCGAGGTCGACGACGAAGCCAGCGCGGCGGGCCAGCTCGGCGGCGTCGTCGAAGCTCGGGATCGGATCGGTGTCGCCGAGGGCTGCATCGATCATGCCGAGGTAGCGGTCCGCCGCCCCGCTCAGGGCGATGAACTGGTCGGACACCAGGTTGAGGCCCCGATGCTCGGCGACCATCGGGCGCAGCCTGCGCAACGTTGTCGGGTCGTCGAGGAACAGCGCAGCCTCCACCATGTAGGCCAGGGCGGTCGGCATGTACTCGCTCCGCCGGTTCCGCTCGAGTACGGCCTCGTCGGCCAGCACGTCCAGCAGCCGGCGGGCCGGGTGAAGCCATGCGCAGCTCGGTGTAGAGGGCCAGGAGGGCCGGCGCCCAGATGCCCGGAGGTCGACTCATCGCCGGTGACCAGGTCCCGCGCGCCGTCGAGTCGACCCGTCTCGCGAAGGACCTGGAACATGTGCACGCCGTAGTGGGCCACCTCGTCGGCCCCGTGCCGCTCGATGACCCAGTCCCTGAGCCACGCGCGACCTGGGTCGCGCCGGCGAAGTCCCCGCGCATGAACCTCAGGTCGAACTCGACGACCTCGGGCCAGTACGCGAACCACAGGTGCCCGCCGAGGTCGTAGGCGAGCCGGTAGTCGACCACGCCGGCGCGGACATCATCGATGTTCCCCGAGCGCAGGCCGAGCAGGCATCGGAAGAAGCCGGAGGCTCCGAGCTGCTGGGCGTCACCGGAGCGCGCCAACGCGGTGAGCTCCCGTGCGGCCATCAGGGCCTCGTGCGTGCGACCTGGCCGGCCGAACGCCAACGGGAGGCCCGTCTGCAGGACCTCGCCGACGGTGCCGCTGTCGCCCAGCCGCCTGGCCTCGGCCAGGACCACGTCGTAGAGACGCACGGCGTCCGGCGAGTCGAGGACCTGGCCCATGCCACGGCTCAGGCCGACCAGCCCGCGCAGGTACAGGGGGTCCCGTCGGTCCCCGGGGTACTGCTCCAGGGCCTCGATGAGCACCTGCACCGCGTGCAGGTCGCCACCGAGGAGCGTGGACTCGGTCTCGACCAGCGTGGCGGCAGCGAGCCGCATCTCAGCGTCGACGGCCTCGCTCGCCACCCCAGCAGCGACCTCTCGGGCGGCGCCGTAGTCACCGGAGCTCTGCAGGGCGTCGGCCGAGCACAGCAGGAGCCTGTGCCGCTCGGCCGCAGTCCCGGACAGCTCTGCCGCATGCCGGTAGTGCTGCGCCGCCTCGGCGTACGCCCATGAGCGGCTCCGCGAGCTCGGCGGCTCCGATCAGGTGGCGCCGAGCCTTGTCCAACCGGCCGTAGGCGTTCAGGTTGTGGTGGGCCAGGCGCAGCAGCTTCCGGCAGGCTGTGACCAGACCGGGCCTCGAGCACGTCGGCCACGCGCCCGTGCCACTGCGCTGACCGTGCCGGAGGAGTGAGGTCGAGGACGGACTGCCGTGCGAGGGCGTGCGGGAACCCGAAGCCCTCCTCGTTGGGCACGCGCGACGAGCAGCCCCAGGTCGAGTGCCGCGGTCGAGGGTGGCCATCGTCTCGGCCGCGGAACCGGTCACCGCATCCAGCAGGGAGGTCGGGAAGCGATCACCGAGCACAGCCGACAGCTCGAGGACGCGGCGCTCCGCGTCCGGGAACTGCCGGATCCGGGACCCGTACAGCTCCCGGACCGTCTCCGGGACCCGCAGCCGGATCCCGGCCGCTCCAGCATCCCCACGCCTGCGCAGGTCCCGGCAGATCTCCTGGAGCAGGAACGGGTTGCCCGCCGTCTGGGCCAGCAGCCGATCGGCCAGCTCCGGGGCTCGGGCCGGGTCGATGTCCGCGTCGGTCGCCACCATCCGGGCGATGTCAGCGGTGGTCAGTCCGCTGAGCTCGAGCGCGCTCACCCCGGGTTGCCGGTACAGCTCTGCCAATGCCCCGTCGCAGTGCATCTGACGAGGTCCGGCCGCGTGTTGCGCGCCGTGATGAGGATCAGCAGATGCGCGTCGGGGCGCGGCGCACGATCCGCCGAGGAGGTCCAGGGTCGACCGCGTGGCCCAGTGCAGGTCCTCGACGACCAGGATGAGCGGACGTCCGGCTGACGCCCGCCGAAGCACGGAGACCACGGCGTCGCAGGGCTCCGAGCGCACGGGCGGGGCCCTCTGCCGCCGGGCTTGCCGCCTCAGCTCCGGCCGGGGACGGCCAGCAGGTCGCGCACAGCCTCCGCCTCCCGACCTGCGTCGTTCGACGGCGAGCTCGTCCAGCAGTCGGCTGAGCGGCGCTACGGAACGGCTCATAGGGCACCGGCGCATCCGGCATGCAGCAGCCCACGAGGACCGCGGCGCCGTGCTCCGCGAGCCGCACGCTGGCCTCAGCGACCAGCCTGGACTTCCCCGCGCCGGCCTCGCCGAGGACGAGCACCACCTGACGTCGTCCGGAGACGGCAGAGCGCCAGGCCCGCATCGATGGCGCGCAGCTCCTCAGCCCGGCCAACGAACGTCGGACCCACAGGATCCGCCCACCACTGCGGACGGGGCGAGGGGCCTCGGGCACGTCGGCGGCCGGCGACCGTCATCGGCGACCTCCTCCCGAGGCGCGTGGGCTCAAGGCTCGCATGGTCAATCCTGACTATCAAGCCCCTGAGCCGGCCCGCGCTCGGGATGACCGAAGGTGGTCATGTGCGCGGATCGGCGCGGGCGCCTACCGTTCCAGTACGCACCAACCCGGCGCGAGGAGTCGCTCATGGGCACAGTACGACACCGCCGTCAGCCCGTCACCGCGTCGAGCTCCCGCTGCTCCTGGGCTGCCGAGCGACGGTCGAGGTAGCGGACGAACCGCTGCGGCCTCTGGGAGGGGATCGCCAGGGCCACGGCACAGGCACCGGCCAGCAGGATCACCGCGACCACAGCATCCATGAGGTAGTGGTTGCCCGTGACGACCACGACCCACGTGGTCGCCAGCGGATGGAGCAGCGCCAGCCACCGCCACGGCGAGCGGGCGATGACGATGACCAGCAGTGCGACGGCCGCCGCCCAGGCGATGTGGACCGAGGGCATCGCCGAGTACTGGTTGGCCCCCGGGATCGCGGTGTAGACCGACAGTCCCGTGCGCGCAGCGGTGTCGACCACGCCGAGCTCGGGGATCAGCCGCGGGGGTGCGACGGGCTTGTACTGGATGAGCAGGCACGCCCCCGTGGTGAGGAAGACGGTGGTCCGCGTGAACGGCCAGTCCGCGCGATGGCGCAGGAACACCCACGACAGCGTGATGACGAACACGGTGATGTGCGCGGTGGCGTAGTACGTGTCGGCGATCCGCATGACCCACTCATGGCCGAGGACAGGGGCCTGCATGGCAGCCCCGCTGGGCCATCCCAGGATCTGCTCCAACCGGGCGACCTGCCGTCCGGAGTCCACTGCCTTGTCCAGCCCGCCGAAGGTGAGTGACCCGGCGTACTGCCACGCCGCATACGCAACCATCAGCAGGGCGACCTCACCAGCGCCGCTGGACACTGATCGCCAGCGGGGCTGCAGCCGGGTTGCGAGCATCACCACGCACATGGCCAGCGCGATCATGAGCGCCCAGCGCCACGGCAGCCAGCCCAATCCGTTGCTCACGAGCCAGTTCATGACCGGATCACCCCTGCCCGACCGGTCGCGTCGCCGCACCCGACAGCAGGCCGACCGCCAGGAGGACGGCGGTGATACTCACGGCTCGCAGCACCCCCCCATGATCCCCCAGGTGAGCCCTGCGCGGCGACCTCGCGGCCCCCCACTGCGCCCGAGGGCGAGTCCGTCAGCTGACGGCCTTCTTGACCAGCGCCGTGAGCTTCTCCTCGATGGCCGCGTTCATCGCGGTGACGGCGAACACGGTCGGCCACATGTCGCCGTCGTCGAGGTGGGCCCACTCGTTGAAGCCGACCTCGGCGTAGCGCACCTTGAACTTCGCCGCGGGCTTGAGGAACACCACGACCTTGCCGTCCCTGGCGTACGCGGGCATCCCGTACCAGGTCTTCGGCGCGAGGTCGGGCGCATTGCCGGTGACGATTGCGTGCAGCGCCTCAGCGATGACCCGATCGGCATCGGGCATCTCGGCGATCTTCTCAAGGCAGTCCTTCTCGTCCGCCTCGGCCTTCTTGGCACCCGCGCCGCGGCGTGACGACGCCTTGAGCTCGGCCGCGCGCTCCTTCATCGCAGCGCGCTCCTCCGCGGTGAACCCGTCCTGGGACTCGTCGTTCGACATGGGCTTCCCTCCTGGCTGCGCTCGTCGGCGGATCTGGGGATTGTAGGACGGGTCGAGCAGTCCCGTCATGCTACCGCCAGCGGCTCAGCCGGCGGGGACGGTCCGCTCGCTCGCCCACAGGCGCAGCGCTGTGACCCGCTCGGCCATGACGACGCTCAGGGGCCGGGTCGCGTGCACCTCGTCGAGGATGTGCTCGGCTCCGACGGCCAGCCCCTGGGCGTGTGCGGCGTACTCAGCGCTCGCGATCGCCTGCTCGAGCTCGGCACCGGAGAACCCCTCGGTTGCGGCCGCGAGGCCCTCGAGCGCGCCCGGGTCCAGGGCGATTCCACGTCGCGTCGAGTGGATCGCGAGGATCTGGGCACGCACCGCAGCGGTGGGGAGGTCGACGAAGAACACCTCGTCGAACCGGCCCTTGCGGATGAGTTCGGGGGGCAGGGCCGAGATGTCGTTCGCCGTGGCGACGACGAAGACGCGGCCACGCTTCTCGGCGAGCCAGGTGAGGAAGGTCCCGAGGACCCGCCTCGAGGTGCCCGTGTCGCTCTCGGAGGGGGCCAGGCCCTTCTCGATCTCATCGATCCACACGACGCAGGGTGCCATGACGTCGGCGGTCGCCAGGCTCTCCCGGAGCCGACGCTCGGACTCCCCGACGTACTTGTCATGCACGCCGGCCAGGTCCAGGCACAGCAGGGGGACGCCGAAGGTGCCCGCGGAGGCCTTGGCCGCCAGCGACTTGCCGCAGCCCTGGACCCCGAGGAGCAGGACACCGCGTGGTGGGTCGAGTTCGGGCGCCGTCCCGTCGAAGGCCGCGCGCCGACGGGTCAGCCACTCCTTGAGGTGGTCGAGCCCGGCGATGTCCGCCATGCCCGCGGTGTCGTACTCGAAGGACAGCACCCCGCCCCGGTTGAGCAGCTCGTACTTCGCCCGCATCACGGCCGGGGAGTCGGAGGCAGTCACCGCCCCGTCGTCGTAGATGGCCGCGCGGGCCAGGCGGTGCGTGTCGCTGGTCGACAGCCCAGCGAGGTTCTCGACGAGCCTGCTGACCGACTCCTCATCCGCGCGGACGATGCTCTCGTGCTCGCGAGCCCACTCCCGGGCCGTCTCCTCGACGATCGCCCGGCGCTCCTCGCGCGAGGGGAATGCGATGTCGAAGCGGGCCGAGTAGGTCTCGAGCTCGGCCGGCAGCTCGAGGTCCTGGCTCAGGAGCACGACGGTTCGCGGCACCCTCGGGTAGTCCTGCGCGATGTCCTTGAGCAGGCGGAGGTTCAGCGGGTCGTCGAGGTAGGGGTGGAAGTCGAGCAGGACGTAGATCCCGGCGATCCCGTCGCGGATGGAGCGAAGGACCTGGTTCGGGTCGCTGTTGAAGCGCTGCGCCGTCCCGAGGTCGATATCGGTGCGGCGCAGCCCTTCGGTGACCAGCCACTCGAAGACGGCCAGTGGCGGGCGGCTCTGGCCGGCCGTGGCCAGGACGAGGGAGCGCACCCGGGCCTCGTCACGGGACTCGATGACCACGATCGGGATTCGGCTGCGCAGCAGGGCGGCGAGGTCGTCCGCTGTGCCGCTGCTCACCGCCCGATCGTACTGGCGGGGCAGGTGGTTCGATGGGCACCACACGGGGCGTTGGGGTGTCGGCGGCATGCAGTCGCCGTGGAAGCGAAGGAGCACGCCATGGGAATCATCACCGCCGACCTGTTCCTCACCCTCGACGGCGTGTACCAGGCACCGGGCGGCCCCGACGAGGATCGCGAGGGCGGGTTCGAGTTCGGCGGCTGGCAGGGGGCGTACTCCGACGACGCGGTGGGCGAGGCGATCGGCGCCGGCATCGATCGGATGGACGCGTTGCTGCTCGGCCGCAGGACCTACGACATCTTCGCGGGCTACTGGCCGAAGCAGGGCGACGACTTCCCCATCGCGGCGAAGCTCAATGCCGTGCCGAAGTTCGTCGTGTCGCGCACGTTGACCGACCCGGCGTGGGAGGGCACCACCGCCCTGTCGGACATCGCGGAGGTTCCGGCGCTGAAGGAGCGTTTCGATGAGATCCACATGATCGGCAGCGGCGATCTCGTGCGGTCGCTGCTCGAGGCCGACCTCGTCGACCGCCTGAACCTCTTCCTCTACCCGCTGACGCTCGGGTCGGGCAAGCGCCTCTTCGCCGACGGGACGGGGGTGCCTGCGGCGTTCCGGTTCGTGCAGCCGCCGCGAGGCTTCCCGGGGGGAGCGACCCAGCTGGTCTATGAGCGCTCCGGGGCGCCGATCACGGGCATCGACGTCAGCCAGTCCTAGGCGGCCACAGGTGACATCCCGACCTGAGGGCCTGGCCCCCGGCTGGGCCGGATGGCCGGTCAGGCAGGCGCAGCGGCGGCGGGGACCTCCGGTTCGCCTGGGCGGGCTGCCGAGTCCGAATCCACCGCCAGCAGCGATCAGTCCCCGGTCATCCGGTATGGACCGGCTCGCGCCGGGTAGTAATCGACGGGAGCGCTTCGTCTTCAACGCGAACGCTTGGACGAGGTCGGCTTCCGCCAACCGCTGAGGGGCTGCACGAGCCGATGGCACGAGGTGTGCTCCTCCGCCGTCGACGTGGAGGGGACATGCCGGACAAGGCGCTGGGGGTCGTCCTGGGTACGGCCGAGACGGTGCTGGTTGCCGTGGTCAGCAGAGCGGCGGCGGTGGACCATGCGGTGCTCTGGAGCAGGCGTCGGTGGTGGGCGCGGTGGCTCCCCTGAGGTGGGCGCGCCGTCGGCGATGAGGTGAGTCGCGCGACGACCCCGCTCTGGCCGGCCTGCCGCTCCAGCCCATTGACAGGGCGAAACCCTCAGCAGAAGGCTGGCTGAAGGTCACTCGCCCGGGATGGTGCACGTAATGGATCGACGACTGATAGGTGCCCTGATCATCTTCGCGGCGCTGGTCGCGACCCTCCCGATCGAGCTGGGCGTGAGTCCTGGGCCTGCCCAGGCACTGAGCCCTGCTGCCGGCACGGCCAGCCCGGGTGACCCCGTGATCGCAGCGGCCGGCGACATCGCCTGCGACCCCACAGACTCCAAGTTCAACGGAGGCGCAGGCAAGAGCGACGGCTGCCGGCAGAAGTACACCGCGGACCTCATCGTCGGGCAGGGCTACTCCGGAGTCCTGGCCCTGGGCGACAACCAGTACTACTGCGGCGGCTACAACGCCTTCCTGCAGTCGTACGACAAGTCGTGGGGACAGCTGAAGGCCCTCACCTATCCCGCAGTGGGCAACCACGAGTACCTGACCTCCGGAGGTACCGACTGCAACTCCGCCAACGCCGGGGCAGCCGGGCACTTCAAGTACTTCGGAGCCGCAGCGGGCCAGCCGGGCCAGGGCTACTACAGCTTCGACATCGGCACGTGGCACCTCATCATGCTCAACACCACCTGTTCCCAGGCCGGCGGCTGCGGCTCGACCAGCCCCCAGGGCAAGTGGCTGAGGGCGGACCTCGCCGCCCACACGAACGTGTGCACCCTGGCGTTCTGGCACATCCCCCTGTTCAGCTCGGGTGGTCGGGCCTCGTCGAACTCCAAGTCGTTCTGGGACGCCCTCTACGCGGCCAACGCTGACGTCGTGCTCACGGGTCACGACCACATCTACGAGCGCTTCGCACCCCAGACACCCTCGGGCGCGCCCGACCCGCTGCGCGGCATCCGCGAGTTCGTGGTGGGAACAGGCGGGTCCAACTGGACGAGCATCTCGTCGGTGAAGCCCAACAGCGAGGTGCGCAACGACCGCTCGTTCGGGATCCTGCGGCTGACCCTCCATCCCACGTCCTACGACTGGCAGTTCGTCCCAGCCGCGGGGTCCACCTTCACCGACTCCGGGACGACCCAGTGCCACGGCGCGTCCTCGGACACCCAGGCCCCGAGCACGCCGACGAACCTTCAGGCCAACGCAACCGGCCCGGCGTCGGTGGCCCTGACGTGGACGGCCAGCACGGACAACGTGGGGGTGACTGGCTACCGGATCCAGCGGGACGGCGCGCAGGTCGGGTCCTCGACGAGCACCTCGTTCACCGACACCACGGTGGCCCCGGGCACATCCGCGACCTACACGGTCACGGCGTACGACAGCGGCGGCAACGTCTCGGCAGCCTCTGGACCGGCGCCGGTGACCACCCCGCCCGATGTCACGGCTCCGTCGGTGCCCGGTGGGTTGCGCACGACGGACGTCGGGGCCACCAGCGTCTCCCTGGCCTGGGACCCCTCCATCGACGACGTCGGGGTGGCCTCGTACACCGTGCTCCGTGACGGTGCACCCATCGGGACGCCGACGACCACGAGCTTCGTCGACATCACGGCACAACCGACCACCACCTACGCCTACTCGGTGGCCGCAACAGACACCTCGGGCCACACCTCGGCTGCCTCCGCGCCGCTGGAAGTCCAGACGCCGGCGATGCCCACGACAATCACTGTCGCACCGTCCGATGACGCCTACGTCCGCTCCGACGCCGCCACGACCAACTACGGCACCGCGACCACAATCCAGGTCGACCAGTCACCCGACAAGCGCACGTACCTGCGGTTCCCTGTGTCGGGTGTCAACGGTCGCGAGGTGCTGTCCGCACAGCTCCTGCTCAACACCGTCGACGGGGGCGGCGGCGGTGAGTTCCACGTGGTGACAGACACGGCCTGGACCGAGGGAACACTCACCTGGAACAACAAGCCGGCGTACGCGACTGGGGTGGCAGCATCGCGGGGCACGGTGACGACCGGCCAGCAGGTGACGGTCGACCTGACATCGACGGTGACCGGCGACGGAACTTACTCGTTCGCGGTTCTCGGCACCTCCTCCGACGGGGCCGACTACACGTCGAAGGAGGGTGGGTCGCTCGGGCCCAGGCTCGTCCTCACGGTCGCTGGGGCCTGACTCGCGGGCCGACTCCCGGGCCTGTCTCCACGGGCGTCGGGCGAGCCTGCACAGAACGCAGGCGGAGCACCTCAGCGGGGACCGCGAACCTTCCGGGAGATGCGCAGGTTGTGCTCGGCTCGCTCCAAGGTCAGGTGCGGGTGCTCACCTGGAACGGCCACGGCGATGCCGGCGCTGAGGGAGACGCTCACCCACTGGCGTCCCACCGCGATGGGCTCAAGCTGTGCGAGCCTGATCCGGTCGGACGCCCCCTGCGCCTCCCGGGGGCCGGCGACCCTTCCCAGGACGATCACGAAGCTGTCACCCCCGAAGCGGGCGACCAGGTCCCCCGGGCGTGACCGGATCCGCATGCGATGGGCGATCGTGGCCAGGACCTCATCTCCGGCCACCGCGCCGTACTGCTCATTGACGTAGCGGAACCTGTCGATGTCGAAGAAGAGGACGGCAAGGGGCGTTGCCCGCCGCGTGCCCCAGGGCAGCCAGAGGTTGTCCAGGCGACGAAGGAGCTCTGGCCGATTGGCCAGCCCGGTCAGCGGGTCGTAGTCCGATTCAGTCGACTGCGTGCTGTGGGACTTGGGTGCGTTGTGTGGGTCCACGGGGGCCTCCGATGTCCTGTCCCCTCCTCTGCCCCTCCTCCTCGTGCCCATACCCGACGCCCGGCGGCTTCCAGCGAGTGCCGGTACCCGAACGGGACAGGGTCCGCGGCTGGTGTCAGCCGCGGACCCTGCACGAAACGGTGTTCTTCAGCGGGACACGATCCCGCCACCTGTCAATGGCACTGCTGGGTACCGGAGTCGGTGAACGTCTTGCCCTGCTCCGGCATGAACTTCCAGTCGTAGCTGGTCGGGTGCAGGGTGAGCTTCAGGACGCCGTACGTGTCGACGTTCTGCACCTCCGTGTTCGCCTTGAGGGTCGTCAGCGCGTAGTGGTTCTTCCCACCGGTGCCCACGACGAACTGCCTGATCCCCTTGGCTGGGTCAGCCACGCCGGCCGAGGTCTGCGGGGCGAACCGTTCGTAGTCGTGGTCATGCCCGGAGAGGACCAGCTCGGCACCGCTGGCCGCGAGGGCATCCCAGAGAGGGGCCGTCGAGGGGTTGTTGCCGTGCTCCCCCGACGAGAACAGCGGGTGGTGCCAGTATGCGAGCGTGCACTTGGCGGGATGTGCGGCGAGGTCCGCCTTGAGCCAGGTCAGCTGCGGTGAGCCTGCGCCACACCCCCCGACCGGCGAGCAGTTCGTGTTCAGCGCGACAAGGTGCCAGGCACCCAGGTCGTAGCTGTAGTAGCCCTTGGAAGGATCGCCAGCAAGGGCTCCGAAGTAGGAGTAGTAGCCGACAGCGTTGGCCGTGTTGTACTCATGGTTGCCGGGCACCGGCTTGGTGATCGACTTCAGCCGCCCCCAGCTGGGGGCGTAGGACGCCGTGAACTTGGTCAGGGTGCCGTCCTCGTACTGGTCGTCACCGAGCGGCAGCACCGCAGCCAGACCCGGAATCCCGAGCATGAGGTCCGAAGTCGCCATCTGCCGGCAGTAGGTGGCGGTACCCGCACCATTGTTGAAGTTGCCCGAGGTCGGGTCGCAGGCGATGTCACCGGCTGCAGCGATGACCGGGTCTCCCCCGCTGGTCGGTGTCGCCGTGGGCGTCACGGTCGCCGTGGGCGTCACGGTCGCCGTGGGCGTCACGGTCGCCGTGGGCGTCACGGTCGCCGTGGGCGTCACAGTCGCCGTGGGCGTCGCGGATGCGCCGGACGCCAGGTACTTGTGAAGCACGTCGAGGTAGGCGCCCCGGCCGCTGGCAGTGCCCCACTGGGTCGCCGACTCGATCGACGTGCCCTCGCCCCACTCGTTGAAGGTCGTCACGAGCTGGAACCGAGCGTTCGAGGCAGCCATCGCGGCCACGTTGGTGTCGAACCGGGTGAGGTCCCGTGCCAGGCGCGCGGAGGTCTCCGTGCGCAGCCAGAACCCGGGGGACACCGCGAAGGAGTCCGGCGCATGGTTCTGGGTCGCAACGGCCGGGGCGTACTGGTGCCAGCCCTGAGGCTGGGTTCCGCACGTCTTGTATCCGGCGAAGACCTTGAGGACCACGTAGACACCCGAGGTGTTCCCGTTCGCCCAGCGGTCAGCCATCCCACAGCCGTCGGTGCCGTCGGCGTAGACGAAGACGACGGGCTTGCCGTTGACCCGCAGGTAGCTGGGATCCGAGCCGAACTTGCGAGGCGATATGCGCCAGATCCGAGCTGATCTGCGCCGCTGTCGGGTTCCCCAGGGATTCGGGTTCGTAGTACAGCGACCAGCGGAACTCCGTCCCAGCTGCGGCCTTGAGGAGCACCGGGATCCGGAGGTCCTCCTTCGAGTTCTGACCCCACCAGCTGGCGATGCCTGCGTCCATGCCGGCGTAGAGCATGTCAGCGATCTGGTCGGCGACCACAGCACTGGAAGCACCGTCGTAGTACCCGCGCGTCGGCTGGTAGTTCGTGAAGGGGTAGATGCCCGACTGGTTCCAGGCCTCCGGGAACCATGGGTAGTAGAACGCCGCCCGGATGGGGAAGGCCGGCTGCAGATCGGTGGTCGGGGTCGGGGTCGGTGTCGGCGTCGGGGTCGGCGTCGGGGTCGGGGTCGGGGTCGGCGTCGGCGTCGGCGTCGGGGTCGGCGTCGTGGACGTCGTCTCGATGAGCAGCTGCGGCGCGGTTGCCGCACCCTTCTCCCGGGAGTTGACAGCCACCTGCCGGGTGCCCGAGGTGGCGACCCGCAGCGTCAGCGTGGCCCCGGACTTGACGACCGACGTCACGTCGATGGTGGCCCACGTCCCTGCGGTGACCGACGCGACCTGACCCGCCTGGGTCGTTGCTCCGGGCGCCGTGGCCCAGGTGACCGTGGACTCGTCCCAACCCACGACGGGAGTCGCAGCGGCGGTGAGCCCCTGCGCGCTGCTGCTCGAGGTGTACAGGCGCAACGTCGCCCGGCTGATCGCCTGGCTCGTGGCCGGGATGGCGAACCTCACGAGCAGGGCGCGGGCGGGGCCAGCGTCGGCATAGATCGTGGTGCGCGACCCGTAGTTGGTCGTGGGGTGGCCGCTGTCCACATAGGTGTCGGCCACGGCCGTGACCGTCTCGCTCGTCACCGCGGCCACGACGGGAGCTGCGCCTCGGGCTGAGAGGCCCGTCAGCGCAACGACAGCTGCGGCGGTGAAGGCTGCCACTGTGGCTGCGCGGGTGCGGCGTGGCGGTGTTGGGCGCGTTCGTTGTGTCATCACTCTGTGTCCGTCCTTCGCGGCGATGCGTGGCCCCCGAACCTCCACATCTTCGGACGCGCAAAACGGGGTCTATACCACTTGCGCCGAAAGACGCGGGTTGCTTCAGACGTCGTTAATGCAGCGATAAGCGTCTTAGTGCAGCCATAAATGCCGCCGTGCTGACAACGTCAAGGACGGGTAGGCCGGCCCTCAGCCAGCACGGATCCACACCGACATGGAATCCGGGCCGTGGGACAGCTCCCGTCCCCGAACCACCTCGCCACGTGGTCGGGTCACCCGGTTCAGAGCCCTACCGCGCCCCACAACCTCTCGAGGAGCTCCACACGCGCTGCCTCGGTGCCGCCGGCCCGATCACGGACCCGCCACGCAGGCGTCATCCGCAGGGTGGGGTCCCACTCGACCCGCTCGAGCCCGGCCATCCGGTCGGCGCGCCGTGGTCCGGCGAAGGCGCCGGAGAGTCGTTCGAGGTGCGCCGCCAGGGTCCGCATGTCCTTGATGGTCGGCGGTCCGCTTCCCGCGAACTTGGAGGCCAGGGGGGAACCACGACCGCGGTATGTTGCGGCCAGCCGGACGACGGTGTCCTGCCACGGGTCGGTCCGCCCCGTGGGGTCGGGCGTCAGCACGGGCACCGGTCCGGTGCCCCCATCCGGGCTGCGCAGCCACCGACCAGGGGGGATCGACCCCCAGCTTCCCTGCACCCCGCTGCACGTGCACCTGACCACGTCGCTGCGCCCCAGGCAGGAGCCCCGGTGGGCCAGCATCGTGACGTCCTCGAGGAGGTGCGCGGTGAGCCTGGCCCGGCGCCACTCGAACCACTCCCCCATCGTGACGCCCCGCTCGACGGCCGCCCGCTGGTAGAGCTGCTCCACAGCGTCGCGCGGCAGGAGACCACCGACGGGCCCGACGATCGTGCCGACCAGCGGGCCGACGATGTGCTCGGGGCAGGCCGCCGCGCGCGGGGGTCGACCGCACTCCACGCCTCGGGCGAGGAAGGCCAGGCTCTCCAGGACCGAGGAGACCTTGAGCGCGGTCCACGCCCGCGAGGCCCGCACAAGCGGAATGGGAGGCGGTTCCAGATCCGTCCCAGTCGTCCCCGGGCCGCGAACGTCCCGGGTACCGAGCTCCAAAGGCTGCATCCCCACGTGAGGCCACTACCCGTCAGCGGTCGGTCCATGCGCCGGGCGAGCCGGCCGGCGCAGGGCGGCGGCGACCGGTGGCTCCTCTGACCTCAGGCGCCCGGGTCGCGCCCAGGAGGCGGCAGGGTGTGCGCCCAGGCTCGGCACCGCGCGCACAGCGGGCCCACCACGAGGATCGGACCGTAGGCGATGAACAGGTCCTGGCCAGCGAACTGGTCCAGGCGGCGCCCGCAGTCGAAGCAGGTCGGATCGAGCGGTCCGCCGCTCCCCCCGGAGTTCAGCCGGCGCCAGTAGCAGTCCTCCCAGCAGGCGAGGATCCCGCGCGCTGCGTCCAGCACCAGCGGCCGGGGTGCGCGATCGAAAGCGCCCTTGCGCGCGTGCCTACACACCCGCGCATCATCGGCCGCGTGCTCGAGCAACCGCTCGAGCACGGCCTCGATCCTGGCATGCATGCCCTCGTCGATCCTGCTCCACCGCTCACGATCCCGCCCGATCGCACCCAGGATGGCGACCACGTCCGCCTGGGCGGCCTTCGCCTGGTCGTGGCTCGCGCCTCGAGCAGCCTCGCTGAACTCCATCCTCCACCGTCCCCTGCCCTTGGGTCGCTCCGCCGATCCACCCGGATCCGGAACTCGACAGGCAGGTACCCGTCGCAAGCCAGTCGATGCGCCGTCGGCTGCTAAGAGGCGGTGAAGGCATGGGGCGCTCCCAGCCCCGTGCCGGACGCGGACTCCCTCATCGACCAGGGAACCGGGCCCGCCTCGGCAATGTCACGTGTCGGACCGGGGGGCTCCCGTGACGTCGACGTGGGTGACCATGGCTCCGTCCTCGCCCGTGGGAGCCACGAGCATCACGAACCAGCGCTCCTGCTCGGGGGAGTGACACGGGTACTCCAGGGAGTAGGCGGGGATCTCCCGGCGCAGGACGCGGGTGATCCCCTCGACCGCGCGGCGGGCGAAGTCCCCATCGGCGAGCTCGTCGAGCGCGCAGGAGTCGAAGTAGTTGGTGCCGGGCCCCGTATGCTCCCCACCCGGGTCGCCGTTCGCAGCCGCGAACCGCACCCAGCCCGTGTTCACCAGCAGGATGGTGCCTTCCCTGTCCAGGACGGCAACGTTGGCGTTCAGGTCGTCGATGACCGACTGGACGCCGGCTGGCGCCCTGCGATCCGTCGAGTGGCTCTCCATGGCCTCCACCACCGGCCGGGCGGTCGCTGCGGACCGCGACGTACGACATCGCCTTCTCGCACGTCGAGTCTAGCTCAGGGCCAACCGTGAGGCTCAGCCACCGGCCCATGGGATCGGGACCACCCGGGTCGGCACCGCCTCGGGCGCCAGTGCCCCCACCAGGGCCGAGGACCAGGCCAGCACGAGGGCTGCGGAGAGGTATGCAGAGGGCCCGAGCGCGCGCATGAGGGCAGCAGTCATACTCGTCTCTACCCGTGCGCGCCCGGTCCATACCCCCACGTCCCGAACTCGATTCCCGGCCCTCAGGTGGTCGGGCGACCCGACAGTGCATCGCGCACCCTGTCGACCATTCCCACCCCCCTTCCGACCCATCCACGAAGCACCTCACCCGCCGGGGAATCGGGGCGGGCACCGGTCGCGGCGAGGCGCTCGGAACGCTCGAGCCCCTCCCGGAGGCGCACGAGCTCGTCGCCGGGGACCGCGAAGCGCAGTTGCGCGAAATGCTGGGCCTCCTCGTCCGCGAAGTGCTGCGCCAGGCTCGTCTGCAGGTCGAGGACGACGCCCAGGAAGCGCTCGTCACCGGCGTCGAGGCCCTCGAGCTCCCGGAGCATCCCTTCGAGCTGCTCATGCTCGGCGAGGTCGTGGGCCACGAGCTCGTCGCCATCGACGAGGTAGTTCACGGCCGCGGGGTACACGAACATCTCCTCGACCACCGAATGACGCACCAGGTGGGCTATCAACCGGTCGGCGAGGTCGCGGCGTTCCGCCACGTCAGCCAGTCGAAGGCGATTGAGCAGGTCCTCCACGTCCAGGTGCTCCTGGACGAGCACGTCCAGGACATCGTGGGTCGGACCAGCGGGAGCGGCCATCCATCCCTCCAGATCGTGTCGGCGACTCGTCGTCCTCTGCCCGGCGCCGGCTGATCCATACCCCTGGCCGTGGCCCTCGAAGGAGCCCGAGCGATCCGGGGGCTCTGGGGCTCAGAGCGTGCCGGGTCGCCAGACGAGCACGACGCGTCGACCCAGGCGCACCGCGCGCACACGGCTTCCCGGCGAGCCCCACGGGCCCTCCGAGGGGAAGCCCACGGTCAGCGTCCAGGACCCGCCCGTGCGAGCCAGCTCGGCCAACGCCTGCCCCATTCCATCGGCAGCGGCAGACGGCCAGAGCTCAAGGAGTCGGCGCCCGGTCCACCCGTCGGCGCGAACCACCTGCGCGGAGACGTCCTGGACGACGAAGTCCCGGACCACCCCATCGGAGCTCGGCAGCGACTCCAGCAGCAGCCAGGGGTCCAGGTGCAGGCTCAACACGGTGTGGAGCCACTCCAGCTCGGGATCCGTCTGGGCGGCGTTGCGCAGCAGGAGGTGTGCGACCTGCTGCACCAGGGCGACGATCGCCGTCGTCCGCCCCTCGTCGAACGACTGGCGCGTGGTCCACATCAGGCCCGCCATCCCCACGACCGAGTCCGCGTCGTGGATCGGGATCGTGGCGGTGGCATCGAAGCCCGATGTCGACGAGGCCACCGCGGGGAACTGGGCCGCGCGAGCGGCTCGGTCCTCCCAGAAGAACGCCTGGTCCTCCTCCATCGAGCGCACGTACGGGATGTCCCGCGACGGCGGGATGCTCTGCCACGAGCTGATGAGGTCCCCGGGAACACCAGCCTGCCCCACCAGCCGCAACGAGCCATCGGCGACCGATCGGTACAGGGTCACGGCGCGGACCTCCTGCTGCTGCCAGGACATCGCTGAGGAGCTGGGCCGCCTCATCGCCCTGGCTCAGGGCCCCGGCGACGGAATCGATCAGGGCCGTGACCACGCCGGCGCGGACGTCGGGCTGCTGGGCCAGGACCCTCCAGGTCGGTGACGCCGCCGTTGACGTGGGCATGCGGCCCCGCAGCACCTGCTCCGAGGGGTCGGGGATGCTCGCCGCATCCGTGGGGAGTGTCACTCCCACCACCGTCGCCGCCACCTCGACCAGCCGCACGTTGTGCTCCTGCGACAGGGCGCGCAACTGGTCGAAGGCCTCGTCCAGCGAGATGTGGTGGCGCTCGACCAGGACGCCCTTGGCCTGCTCGATGATCGCCCGCAGCTGGCCTGCCGACCGCAGGCCCTGGAGCTCGTCGCGCAGGGCCGCCACCGTATCGACGAGAGTGGCCTCTGAGCCCACTTCAGTCGCGCTCGGCTCAGCACGTCGCCTGGTCAAGGCTATCGCCTCCCCGGTCAAGTCCGCCGTTCGGTTCAGGTTAGCCTCTGTATGGTGAGGTGAACAACCCCCGAACGCGGAATGGCCGGGAGCACTACCGAAGCCTCGCCGACTCCCATGGTTGCGCCCGAGGTGCCGACAGGCGAGTCGCGGCGAGGACCCGGGAGCCGGCCGCATCGCGAGGTACACCTCTTCCACGGCCTGTGCCACGCGTCGCCAGTCGAACTCACCTTCGGCCCGGGAACGAGCGCTCTCGCTCATCGCATGGCGCAGTCCCGGGGCGGCGAGCAGCCTACGCACCGCGAGCGCCCCCGAGCTGGGGCCAGGGGCTCCACCAGCAGGCCCGTCACACCGTCGTCGACCACGTCCAGCAGACCGCCTGACGCAGCGGCCACGACCGGACGGCCGCAGGCCATGGCCTCCAGCACAACCCGGACGGACAGCTCGTACCGGGGCAGGCACACCACAACATCGGCCGAGCGGATCAGGGCAGGTCGGTCGACTTGGGGGACGGCACCGAGGAAGTCTACCCCGGTCGTCCACCTCCAAGCTGGCGGGCCAGTGCCCGAAGTCGTGCGACATCCGGGTCCCGGTCAAGGTCCGCGGCCCGAGGGCCACCGGCGACCACGAGTTCGGCCTCCGGGACCTGGGCAAGGATCCGGAGCGCATCGTCGACACCGCCCCCGGATGTCAGCGCAAACAGCGAGAGCAGCCGGTGACGCCAGGTCCACGCATGACCTCGGGCCCGTGCCTGGTGAACTCCGTGGTGTCGACACCAGGGAGCACGTCACCACGCGGTCCGGCGCGGCCCCCATCAGGAGCACCGCCGCGCGCCTCGGCCCTGGATGCGGCGAGGACCCGATCCACGCAACGCGCGAGGCGACTCTCGTGGTCCAGGCGCGACGAAGCGCCGTGACCTGCCCCGGGGTCGCCGAGGGCGTGGAAGTTCAGGGCGACGGGCACGCCGGCGGCCGCCGCCGCCTCGGCAGCCGGTACTCCGCTGTCCCAGTGGTAGGCGTGCACCACGTCAGGCGACTCGGACAGCCACATCCGGGCCAGTTCGCTGGCGAAGCGCGGCATGAACGGCCCGAGTTCGACGGGCGCCATCGGGCGATGCGGACCAACGTCCACATGGTGGACCGTCACACCCGGCCGGAGACGGACCTGGGCGGGCAACTCCGCCTCGGCGCGACGGGTGTGCACCAC
>CAWEVG010000006.1:0-27905 GCA_963812395.1 uncultured Actinomycetes bacterium | reverse complement strand
TGCCCGACAGGTCGGCGCCGAAGGTGGGCATCGGCTTGCGGTTGAAGAGCTTCAGGCCCTTCAGGCGCATGTCGAGCATCCACTGCGGCTCGGACTTCTTGGCCGAGATGTCGCGGACCACGGCTTCCGACAGGCCCCGCTTGGCGGTGGCGCCGGCGGCGTCGGAGTCCGACCAGCCGTACTCGTACGTGCCGATGCCCTCGAGCTGCTCGGTGTTGACCGTCATCGGGTCGCCCTTCCTTCGGAGTGCTGCGCTGGGTCGTCGGCACCGTGGGGGGTTGCCGCGTTCGGTCCGATCACTGTGGGGATGTGGGTGGTGCAGACCCCGTCGCCGTGCGACAGGGTCGCCAGGCGCATCACGTGGGTGCCCAGCAGGCGCCCGAAGGCCTCGGTCTCGGCCTCGCAGAACTGGGGGAACTCGGCTGCGACGTGCGCGACGGGGCAGTTGTGCTGGCACAGCTGGATGCCGTTGGCGGTCGGGACCGCGACCGCGGCGTAACCCTCGGCCGCAAGTGCGTCGGCCAGGACGTCGACGCGCACGTCCATCGGCTCCGTCAGGTCCAGGAGATCCGAGTAGCGCCGCTCCAGCTCAGCCACACGCCGGCGGGCGAACTCCATGACCGCGTCCTCACCACCGGTCTCGGCAACGAACCGCAGCGCCCCGACCGCGACGTCGTCGTAGGAGTTGCCGAAGCTGTCCCGACCCGCGGGGGTCAGGTGATAGACGCGGGCTGGCCGACCCCGGCCGCGACGGCGGGTGTCGGGGCCGTAGGGCGGACGGTCGGACGCCTCCACGAAGCCGGCGTCCACAAGATCGTCCATGTGCTTGCGCACGGCGGCGCCGCTGAGCTCGAGGCGCTCCGCGAGCTCAGCCACCGTCGCCTGGCCCATGTCCAGCAGGGCCCTGGCAACGCGGGCCGGTGCCCCTGTCAGGATTTCCACAACACCATTGTTGCGTATTTCCTGGGAAGCGCAACCACCGGGTCCCCCACCCCGCCCGGCAGGCGGCCCTGCACACCCGACCTACACTTCGATCGTGCCTGCTGCCGCCGTCGAGATCAACGGACTGACCATGCGCTATGCCGGCCGCACTGTCGTCGACGACCTCACGTTCACGGCCTCGATCGCGTCGATCACGGCCGTCCTCGGGCCCAACGGGGCGGGCAAGACGACCACGATCGAGACGGCCGAGGGCTTCCGCTCGCCGCACGGGGGCTCCGTCCGGGTCCTCGGCCTCGATCCCCGTGCACACAGGGCGCTCGTCTCCCCGCGAGTCGGGGTGATGCTCCAGTCCGGCGGGGTCTGGCCCGCACTGCGGGCAGCCGACATGCTCACTCATGTGGCGCGGCTCTACGCCAACCCGCTGCCGACCCAGGCGCTGATCGAGCGGCTCGGCCTGACCCACGTCGCCCGAACCCCCTATCGCCGGTTGTCCGGGGGCGAGCAGCAGAAGCTCGCCCTGGCGTGCGCGCTGGTCGGACGCCCTGAGGTGGCCTTCCTCGACGAGCCGACGACGGGACTGGATCCCGAGTCCCGGATCGGCGTCTGGCAGTTCCTGGCCGAGCTGCGCGACAGCGGGGTGGGCATCGTGATGAGCACGCACCTGCTCGACGAGGCCCAGTCCCTCGCCGACCACGTCATCGTGATCGACCGGGGCAGGCTGGCGGCCGCGGGTTCCGTGGCCGAGCTGACGGGCACCTCACCCGGGCTGCGCTTCCGCTCCCGGGCCGGGATGGACGTCGAGGACCTCACCCGCCTACTGCCCGATGGGTTCTCCGCGACCGAGTCCACCCCTGGCCAGTACCGGGTGGACGGCCCCGTCACCCCGCAGGTCGTGGCCTCGGTGACCTCCTGGTGCGCCGGCCAGGGGGCGATGCCCGAGGAGCTCAGCACCGGGGGCGGGTCGCTGTCCGAGGCCTACTTCGAGATCACCTCCAGGGCCGGCCAGGTCGAGGCGACGACCACCGAGGGGACGCACGTCCCAGGCGGGCAGGCGCACGCATGAGCACGCCGAACGCGCAGGTGGTCCTCGACCTGACCCCGGCACCCGGCGCCGCCCCCAGGACGGCCCGGTGGTGGGCGCAGTCACGCCTCGAGTGGCGGCAGCTGATGACCAATGGCGAGCAGCTCCTGCTCACCCTGATCATCCCGATCGCGGTCCTCATCGGAGTCACCCGCCTCGGGCTCGCCGAGATCGATGAGGCGACCCCCGGGGTGATGGCCCTGGCGATCCTGTCCACGGCCTTCACTGCCACTGCCATCTCGACGGGCTTCGAGCGGCGCTCCGGTGTCCTGAAGTTCCTCGGGGCCACCCCACTGGCACGCTCCGGCCTGCTGGTCGGCAAGACGACGGCTACCTTCGCCGTGATCGTCGTGCAGCTCGTGCTGATCAGCGCGGTGGCCCTGGCGCTGGGCTGGTCCCCCGAGGTCGGCCAGCCCGTCGTCCTTCTTGCGACCATCATCCTCGGCACGGTCGCCCTGGGATCCTGGGGCTTCGCCCTGGCCGGGCTCCTGCGCGCTGAGGCAACGCTGGCCGTGGCCAACGGGATCTTCCTGCTCCTGCTGTTCGCCGGAGGCACCGTGCTGCCGAGCCACCGCCTGCCCGGCCCCTTGGGCGAGGTGGTCCAGCTCCTGCCCAGCGCTGCGCTCGGTGATGCCCTGAGGACCCTTCTGGGCGCTCCGACCAGCGGCTCCGGCCTCCCGGTGGGGCCCCTCCTCGTGCTCGCAGTGTGGGCCGTCGCCGGGACCCTCCTGTCCGTCCGGACGTTCCGCTGGGAGTAGGGCTCAGTCGACCCCGTCACCTCACCCTGCCGGGGGCCGCCCCGCGCACCGGATGCGCCCTGGATCGCCCGACTCCCCCGACGATGCCCGCCGGACCGCGAACTACGCTTGGACCCGTGCTCGCCTCCGACAGCCCAGTCCGCACCAGTTCCGCACCCGCGCCGTCGCCCGTGACGTCCGGGGTCCGGGCCATCTTCATGGCCAACCTCGTGGCCCAGATCGGCATCGTCCTGACCGGCGGGCTCGTCCGGGTCACCAAGTCAGGGCTGGGGTGCCCGACGTGGCCCGAGTGCGTCGACGGGTCGATCGTGCCGGTGCAGGGACAGGCCGAGGCCTTCCACAAGTACATCGAGTTCGGCAACCGGCTGCTCACCTTCGTCCTGGTGTTCCTCGCGATCGCGGCCATCGTCGGCGCGCTGCGGATGCGCTCCCACTGGCGGGCCGAGGGCTCCGAGCCGCGCCGGCCGATCATCCTGCTGGCGACGATCCCGCTCCTGGGAACCCTGGCCCAGGCCCTGCTCGGCGGGGTGACGGTCCTGACCGGCCTGCACCCGCTGCTGGTCGGTGCGCACCTGCTGCTCTCGATCGCAATCATCGCCGGGTGCGTCGTCCTCGTGCATCGCGCGGCGGAGCCGGGCGACGAGCCGCTGGTCCGGCTGGTCCGCCCCGAGGTCAGGGCGCTCTCCCTGGTCCTGGTGACCACATGCGCCGCGGTGGTCGTGCTGGGCACCCTGGTGACCGGCGCAGGACCCCACTCCGGGGACACGGATGTCGACCACCGGCTCGACATCGATGTGCGCACGATCGCCTGGCTGCACGCCGACCTCGTGCTGCTGTTCATCGGACTGATCGTGGCGATGTGGCTGGCGCTGCGCCTCACCGACGGCCCCGCCACGGCCCGGTGGTGGTCCCACGCCCTGATGGCCCTGGCGATCGTGCAGGGCGTCGTCGGCTACACGCAGTGGTTCGCCGGCGTGCCGTGGGCCCTGGTGGCGATCCACATGCTGCTCGCCTGCCTCGTCTGGGTCGCCACCCTGAAGACGCACCTGAGCCTGCGCACGCGGGGCTGAGCCGCGCAGCCGCCACAGCGGCTCGGCAGGGCCGGCCATTCGACTGAGCTCGACGGCTCAGGGCTGGGTCATGCCGGGTCTGCCGTGACAGGAACCGGCGACGCCGTCGCCTCGTCCACCACGATGACCGATGCCGACGGGCTGGCCGTGGGGTCCGTCGAGCCGGAGGGATCAGCGCTCGGCGTGGGGTCTGTCGGCGTCGGGCTCGGGTCGGACGGATCCGGACTCGGGCTGGGATCCGTCGGTGACGCGCTGGGACTCGGGTCGGACGGCGACGGTGTCGGGCTCGGGTCGGACGGCGACGGGGTCGGGTCGGACGGCGAGGCAGATGGTGTCGGGCTCGGGTCGGACGGCGACGGGGTCGGGTCGGACGGCGACGGGTCGGGTCGGACGGCGAGGCAGAGGGTGTCGGGCTCGGGTCGGACGGCGACGGGGACGGGCTCGGGTCGGGAGTCGGCGTGGCAGGCACCGACGTCTCGGGCGTGGGCTCCGGTGAGCTCGGCAGGGTCGGCTCGGGGGACGGGTTCGCGGACTGCGTGGGGTCCGTCGGGATGGGCGAGGCGGAACCGCCCAGGCCAGTACCGCTCACGGGGCCGGAGGTGGATCCTGTGCCGGCTCCAGCCCCTCCCGTGGAACCATCCGCGGACGGCTTCGGGGCAGCAGTGCCCTGGGCGGTGACTGTCGATCCCGAGCCTGACGGGGCGCCCACGGCGACAGCATCCGAGGACTCGGTGCCCGCGGGCCGCAGGGCGAGGGACTCGGGGCGCTCCGGGTCCGACGGCACCGCGGCCACGATCGCGATGGGGGCGAGCTGGGATTCGGGGTCCTTCAGGAGGCGGTCCACGTCAGACGCTGTGAGCACCCGCACTGGGGCGTCGGCAACCACGTCGCGGACCGCGGAGACGGCTGCCAGGCCCACTGCTGCGGCACCGGCGGCCATGGCGGCCCAGGCGGTGATCGACAGCCAGCGGTACCTCATGACACCAGTGTGCCCCTTCGTGCACCTAATTCCCGACTAAGGGCGCGCAAACCGGTGGGGCGGCGCCGTCACGGCGCGACGTCACGCCCTCCACCTGCCACGCCGGCGATGGACGAGCGTCTACGGTGGGGCCATGTCACGAGTGCTGGTGGTGGAGGACGACCCGGGTATCCGCTCGGCTCTCATCCATGCCCTGACCGACCGGGGCCATGCGGTCGACTCGGCGCCGAACGCGATGACCGGGCTGCAGGCAGCGATCAACGGCGAGCCGGACGTGGTGATCCTCGACCTGGGCCTGCCCGACCTCGACGGCGTCGAGCTCCTCCGCATGCTGCGGGCAGTGAGCGCGATCCCCGTGATCGTGGCGACCGCGCGCGACGACGACGAGCAGGTGGTTCGCGCCCTGGACTGCGGTGCCGACGACTACATGATCAAGCCGTTCTCCGCCGACACCCTGGACGCGCGGATCCGCGCCGTCCTGCGACGCACGGCGACCAACGCACCGAACTCCGAGATCTCGGTCGGAGGGCTGCACCTGGACACCCGCGGCCGGACCGCCGAACTGGACGGGGAGTCGCTCGAGCTCAGCCCCCGCGAGTTCGACCTGCTGGCCTACCTGATGGCCCGCCCCGGAGAGGTCGTCACGAAGCGCGAGCTCCTCGCCGAGGTCTGGCGTGTGTCGTACGGGGGCGGGGAGAAGACCGTGGACGTCCACCTGTCGTGGTTGCGCCGCAAGCTGGGCGAGACCGCGCAGGAGCCGCACTACCTGCACACAGTGCGCGGCGTGGGCGTGAAGCTGGTGGAGCCGTGACGCGGTGCGCCGCCGCATCCTCCTGACCCTGCTGGCCTCGACCTCCATCGTCCTGGTGGCGTTCCTGGTCCCGCTCATGGTCATCGTCGGCTCCTTCGCCGTCGACCGTGCCCAGCGCGAGGTGGTCCTGCAGATCCAGCCGCTGGTGTCGCGGATCCCCGTCGTCGAGCCGGACTCCCTCGACGAGCTCGTCAGCGCCTTCGCGCAGGAGACGGGGCACCCGGCGACCGTCTACCTGGCTGACGACACGATCGTCGGCGAACCGCGACCCCTGGATCCACCTGTCCAGCTCGCCCGCGACAAGGGCGCGTTCTTCGCCGAGGCTGACGGCGGTCGTGACCTGCTCGTCCCGGTCTACACCGAGACGGGCGAGGCCATCCTGCGGGTGTACGTCACCGACGAGGAGCTCACCGGCGCCGTGGCTGGGGCGCGACTCACCCTCCTGGCGCTCGGGTTGGCACTGCTCGCGGTGTCCGTCGGTCTCGGCCTCCTGCTCGCCCGGACGTTCCTGCGGCCCATCAGCGAGCTGGGCGCGACCGCCGAGCAGCTCGCCGGTGGCGATCTCTCCGCCCGGGTGCCTGCCAGCGACATCCGGGAGATCGACAACGCCGGCACCGCCCTGAACCGGCTGGCCAGTCGCGTCGTCGAGCTGCTGGGCCTCGAGCGCGAGGAGGTCGCCGATCTCGCCCATCGCCTCCGCACTCCGGTGGCGGCCCTGCGCCTGGATGCCGACTCGCTTCCTGACTCTGACTCCACCACGCGGCTGCGCGCGGACGTCGACCGGCTCGACCGGATGGTCGACGAGGTCATCCGCGAGGCGCGGCGCCCGTTGCGTGAGGACATCCCTTCCAGCGCCGACCTGTGCGCGGTGGCCCGGGAGCGAACGGCGTTCTGGGTGGTCCTCGCCGAGGACCAGGATCGCGCCCTGTCCCTGGACATCCCGCCCGGCCCGCTCCCGGTGGCTGCGGAGGCCCGGGACCTCGGTGACGCGCTGGACGCCCTCATCGGCAACGTGTTCTCGCACACCGACGAGGGGGTCGCCTTCCGGGTCGCGGTGGGTGCGGGCGCCGGACCCGGCGCCTGGCTCGAGGTCAGCGATTCGGGGCCCGGGTTCTCGTCCAGCGCCGTCGTCCAGCGCGGACTGTCGGTCTCGGGATCGACCGGCCTGGGTCTGGACATCGCCCGTCGCCTGGCTGAGCGCGCGGGTGGGTCGATCGAGATCGGCTCCAACGCCTCGGGTGGGGCGCGGGTGCGGCTCAACCTCACCCGGACCGGCTGAGCCCGCGCTGTCGGACGCGGTGATCGACGTGCGCCGTTGGACGGCGACCGCCGGGCTGCTCAGGCCAGGAACGGGTCGATGGCCACGACGAGGAACAGCAGCGACAGGTACGAGATGGAGCCGTGGAACAGGCGCATCGCGCGGGAGTCCGGGGCGCCGGCACGCACCCGGCTGCGCAACGCGTACGCCTCGTAGAGGAACGCCCCACCGAGCAGGACGGCCGCGCCCGTGTAGAGCCAGCTCATACCGGCAACGGGGGTCAGGAGCAACGAGGTGACGACCATGGCCCACGAGTAGCGCGACGATGGCGGAGGCGACCGCGCTGCTGTCGGCGACCGCCGGGAGCATCGGCACCCGGGCCGCCTGGTAGTCGGCCTTGAAGCGCAGCGCCAGGGGCCAGTAGTGCGGTGGCGTCCAGAAGAACACGATGCCGAAGAGCACGAACGGCGTCAGCGCCAGTGAGCCGGTGATCGCCGCCCAGCCGATCAGCACCGGGAAGCACCCGGCCGCACCACCCCAGACGATGTTCTGGGCCGTCCGGCGCTTGAGCAGCATCGTGTAGATGAACACGTAGAAGCCGATGGCCGCGCCCGCCAGGAGCCCCGACAGGACGTTGACGGTCAGCGCCAGCAGGGCCACCGAGGCCACGCTGAGCAGGATCCCGAACCGCAGGGCGTGGGCCGCGCTGATGCTGCCCGTGACGAGCGGGCGCTGCTGGGTGCGCACCATGACCGCGTCGATGTCGCGGTCGTAGACCTGGTTGATCACGTTGGCACCGGCAGCCGCCATCGAGCCGCCGAGGAGCGTCAGGAGCGTCGTCGACAGCGGCGGGAACCCCTGGGCGGCGAGGAACATCACCGGGACGGTCGTGACCAGGAGCAGCTCGATGACACGGGGCTTGGTGAGGGCCACGTACGCGCGCCAGCGTCGTGTCGGCCCCTCGACCGACTCCGGATGGGCACCCGTGCGGCCAGACTCCACTGCAGTCACCCGCACATGCTACCCGCGTCGATGTACGGCCCCGACCCGGCCGACGGATACCCTCACCTCTGGACATCCGATGCAGGAGGACGAATGGGAATCGCTGGCTGGACCGAACTCGATGACCGTGCGGTCGCGACGGCACGAGCTCTGGCCGCCGACGCGGTGCAGAAGGTGGGCAACGGCCATCCCGGGACCGCGATGGCGCTGGCACCGGCGGCCTACCTGCTCTTCCAGCGCTTCCTCCGCCACGATCCGGCCGACCCGACCTGGATCGGGCGTGACCGTTTCATCCTGTCGTGCGGGCACAGCAGCCTCACCCTCTACATCCAGCTGTACCTCTCGGGCTACGAGATCTCCCTTGACGACCTCAAGTCCTTCCGGATGCTGGGCTCCCTGACCCCGGGCCATCCTGAGCACAACCCCGCCCGCGGCATCGAGATGACGACCGGGCCCCTCGGGCAGGGCGTGTCCTCGGCGGTCGGCGTGGCAATGGCTGGTCGGTACTCCCGCGGGCTCCTGGACCCGGAGGCGCCGGCGGGCGCCAGCCCGTTCGACAGCACCACCTGGGTCATCGCGTCCGACGGCGACCTCGAGGAGGGCATCTCCGGGGAGGCAGCCAGCCTCGCCGGCACGCAGCGCCTCGGGGACCTCGTGGTCCTCTGGGACGACAACCGGATCTCCATCGAGGGCGACACCGCCGTCGCGTTCACCGAGGACGTCGCGGCCCGCTACCGGGCCTACGGCTGGCACGTCCTGAGCGTCGACCTCGGTGCGGACGGCAGCGTCGACGTCGACGCCCTTGCCGAGGCCATGGCCGCAGCCCGCGACGAGCACAGCGCCCCCTCCCTGATCCAGCTGCGCACCGTCATCGCCTGGCCCGCGCCGACGCTGCAGAACACCGGCAAGTCCCACGGGTCCGCGCTCGGCGCGGCCGAGGTGGCGGCCACCAAGCTGGCCCTGGGCATGGATCCGGAGGTCACGTTCGCCGTCGATGACGAGGTCCTGGCCCACGCCCGTGAGGTGGGCCAGCGCGGCGCCCAGCTGCGCGCCGAGTGGGAGGACGGCTACCAGCAATGGCGGACGGCCAACCCCGATGCTGCCGCCCTGCTGGATCGGCTCGTGGCCCGGCGGCTCCCGGACGGCTGGCGCGACGCGCTACCCACCTGGGAGCCCGGGACATCGATCGCCACGCGGGTCGCCTCCGAGGGGGTCATCAACGCCCTGGCCGGCGTCCTGCCCGAGCTCTGGGGCGGCTCAGCGGACCTCGGCGGGTCCAACGGCACCACCATCAAGGGCGGCGGGTCGTTCCTGCCGGCCGGTTCGCTGCTGCCGGATGCCGATCCCTACGGCCGGATCATCCACTTCGGTGTCCGCGAGCACGCGATGGGTGCGGTCCTCAACGGGATCGCCCTGCACGGGCTCACCCGCGCGTTCGGCGGCACCTTCCTGGTGTTCAGCGACTACATGCGCGCCCCGGTCCGCCTGGCCGGCCTGATGAGCCTGCGGTCGCTGTTCATCTGGACGCACGACTCGGTCGGCGTCGGCGAGGACGGTCCGACCCACCAGCCCATCGAGCACCTGTGGGCGCTCCGGGCGATCCCCGAGCTCTGCGTGGTCCGCCCGGCGGACGCCAACGAGACGGCGGAGGTCTGGGCGGCTGCCCTGGAGAACCCCGGTCCCGTCGGGCTGATCCTCACCCGCCAGAACGTGCCCACCCTCGACCGCTCGGCGGGCGAGCCGGCCTCGGCTGCCAGCCGCGGTGCCTACGTGATCGCCGAGGCCGACGGCGGTGAGCCGCACGCTGTTGCTGCTGGCGACCGGCTCGGAGGTCTCCGTCGCGCTCGGTGCACGCGACCTGCTGCAGGCCGAGGGCGTGCCCACCCGGGTCGTGTCGATGCCCTGCCTGGAGTGGTTCGAGGCCCAGCCCGCCGAGTACCGGGAGCAGGTGCTCCCGTCGCGGGTCCGGGCCCGGGTCAGCGTCGAGGCCGGGAGCGACCAGGGCTGGTGGAAGTACGTGGGCACCGAAGGAGCCTGCGTGTCCGTCGGGCACTTCGGGGCGTCGGCGTCCGCAGACGAGCTGTTCGCGCAGCTGGGCTTCACGCCAGACAACGTGGCGTCGGTCGCCCGCACGGTCCTGGACCGCGTGCGCTGAACCCAGCCCCCGCGGCGGGTCCGCCCGGCCGGCCGCCCCCGCCCTACCGGGCGGGCCGACGCCACGCGGGCGTTGCCAGCCGGCTACGCCTGCTCGCGCATCCGCTCGAGGGCCTCGGCCAGGATCGCGTCGCCGTCGACGTCGGAGCGCCGCTCCTTGACGTAGGCCAGGTGGGTCTTGTACGGCTCGACCTTGGCCGGCGTCGGCGGGTTCTCCGGGTCCGGCCCGGCCGGGTAGCCGCACGTGGGGCAGTCCCAGATCTCCGGGATCGCCGCCTCGTCGGAGAAGCTCGGGGTGGTCTCATGGCCGCGCGCGCAGTAGAAGCTCACGCGGCGGCGCGGCGCGGCGTCGCCCCGCTCGGCCTCCCCCATCGGCCCGGATCCGACCCGGCTGCCCCTGATCGCGTTACCACCAGCCACGAAGTGCCTCCGAAGATTCGAGCAGGTCAGGACGGTAGGACGGACGGCCTAGATGGCCAGGCCGAGGGCCACGATCGTGGCCGTCCAGATGATGAGCAGCGCATAGGTGATGCGATCGAGGTTGCGCTCAGCGACCGAGCTGCCACCCAACGACGAGCTGACGCCACCGCCGAAGAGGTCCGACAGGCCGCCGCCCTTGCCCTTGTGCAGCAGCACGAGGACGATGACGAGCACGTTGAGCACCAGGAGCAGGATCTGCAGGGCGAGGATCACGACAGGGTCCCTTCATTCGATGGCGCAAGGATACGCGGTCATGGCGACATCACAGGCCAAGCCCACACCAATGGCCCAATTCGGGCGCCGCGATGCCCGGCCGGGATCGAGTCGCGGGACTCGATCCATGGCCGGGCATCAGGGCACGTCCGCGCGGCCTCAGGCCAGGCGGTACTTGCAGATCGCGACGAACTCGTCGGCGTCCAGCGAGGCCCCGCCGATCAGTGCCCCGTCGACGTCCGGGCCGGCCATGATCTCCGCAGCGTTGGCTGCCTTGACCGAGCCGCCGTACTGGATGCGGATCGCGTCGGCGACCTCCTGGCTGTACAGCTCGGCCAGGCGGCGGCGGATGGCCCCGCACATGTCCTGGGCGTCCTGCGGGGTGGCCGTGAGGCCGGTGCCGATGGCCCACACCGGCTCGTAGGCGATCACGATCGTCGCCGCCTGGTCGGCGGGGATGTCCGCGAGGCCGCCGTCGAGCTGGCCGAGGGTGACCTGCTCCTGGATGCCCGCCTCGCGCTCCTCCTTGACCTCGCCGATGCACATGATCGGCACCAGGCCGTGCTTGTAGGCGGCCTTGACCTTGGCGTTGACCAGGGCGTCGTCCTCACCGTGGTACTGCCGGCGCTCGCTGTGGCCGATGACCGCGTAGGTGCAGCCGAGCTTGGCTCAGCATGACCCCGGAGATCTCGCCGGTGTAGGCGCCCGAGTCCTGCGCGGAGATGTCCTGGCTGCCGTAGACGACCTTCAGGTTGTCCGCATCGACCAGGGTCTGCACCGAGCGGATGTCGGTGAACGGCACCATCACGCCCGCCTCGACGGCCGCGAAGTCCTCGTCGTTGAGCGCGAAGGCGATCTTCTGGACGTGCGCGATGGCCTCGAGGTGGTCGAGGTTCATCTTCCAGTTGCCTGCCATGAACGGCTTGCGTGCCATGTGTCAGCCCTCCAGGACTGCGAGACCGGGGAGTGTCTTGCCCTCGAGGAGCTCGAGGGAGGCACCACCACCGGTGGAGATGTGGGAGAAGCCGTCCTCCAGGCCGAGCTGGCGGACAGCAGCGGCGGAGTCGCCGCCTCCAATCACCGAGAACGCACCGGACGCGGCGATCGCCTGTGGCGACCTGCAGCGTGCCGTCGGCGAACGCGGGGAACTCGAACACGCCCATCGGTCCGTTCCAGACCACGGTGCGGGCGTCGGCGACCTTGCTGGAGAACAGCGCGATGGTCTCCGGGCCGATGTCCAGGCCCATCCAGCCGTCCTCGATCCCGGAGCTGGGCACGACCTTGTTCTCCGGCGCGGGCACGTCCTTGCTGGGGAAGGCCACCGACACGCGGGTGTCGACCGGGATCAGCAGCTCGATCCCCTTCTCCTGCGGCCTTGGCGATGTAGCCCTTGACGGCCTCGATCTGGTCGGACTCGAGCAGCGAGTCGCCGACCGTGTGGCCCTGCGCGGCCAGGAAGGTGTAGGCCATCCCGCCGCCGATCAGCAGGCGGTCGACGCTGTCGATCAGGTTGTCGATGACGCCGAGCTTGTCCGACACCTTGGACCCGCCGAGGATGACCACGTACGGGCGGTCCGGGTCGGCCAGGACCTTGGAGAAGGACTTGACCTCCTTCTCGACCAGCAGGCCGGCAGCGTTCGGCAGCAGCTCGGCGACGTCGGTGACGGAGGCCTGCTTGCGGTGCACGACGCCGAAGCCGTCGGAGACGTAGACGTCGGCCATGGCGGCCAGCTCGGCGGCCAGCTCCTTGCGCTGGGCCTCGTCCTTGCTCGTCTCGCGGGCGTCGAACCGGATGTTCTCCAGCAGGGCCACCTGACCGGGCTGGAGGGCGGCGACCGTGGCCTTCGCGGACTCGCCGGTCACGTCGGAGGCCAGTGCGATGTCCTGGCCGAGGAGCTCACCGAGGCGCTTGGCCACCGGGGCCAGCGAGCCGGACTCCTCGAAGCCGACGCCCTTCGGGCGGCCGAGGTGCGCCACGATGACGACCTTCGCGCCCGCGCCGGTCAGGGCCTTGAGCGTGGGAAGGCTGGCCACGATACGGCCGTCGTCGGTGATGACACCGGAGCCGTCCTTGGCCAGCGGAACGTTGAAGTCCGACCTCAGCAGGACTGTCTTGCCAGCGATATCGAGATCACTGATGCTCTTCACGAAGAAACTCCCTTTGTGGGTGAACGGCCACCTTGCAGGCATGAGCCTATTGACTCAGGCGGCGCGATCGCCCGCTGACGGCCGGCAACCCGTCACTCCGAGGAGATGCCGTCCTCCGTGTTGGGGATCCCGAGCTCGACCGCGCGCTTGTCGGCCAGCGCGAGCAGCCGGCGGATCCGGCCGGCGATCGCGTCCTTGGTCATCGGCGGGTCGGCCAGTGCGCCGAGCTCCTCGAGGCTGGCCTGCTTGTGCTCGAGGCGCAGCTTGCCGGCGACCGCCAGGTGGTCGGGGACGGTGTCGCCGAGGATCAGCAGGGCCCGCTCGACCCGCGCACCGGCGGCGACGGCGGCCCGCGCGGAGCGGCGCAGGTTGGCGTCGTCGAAGTTGGCCAGGCGGTTCGCGGTGGCCCGGACCTCGCGGCGCATCCGCCGCTCCTCCCAGGCCATCACCGACTCGTGGGCGCCCATCTTCGTCAGCATCGCGCTGATGGCGTCGCCGTCGCGGATGACGACCCGGTCGATCCCGCGGACCTCGCGGGCCTTGCTCGCGATCCCCAGCCGCCGGGCGGCCCCGACCAGGGCCAGGGCCGCCTCGGGGCCGGGGCAGGACACCTCGAGTGAGGAGGACCTGCCCGGGCTCGGTGAGCGACCCGTGGGCCAGGAAGGCGCCGCGCCAGGCCGCCTCGGCGTCGCAGAGCGCCCCGTTGACCACGACTGCGGGCAGTCCCCGCACCGGGCGGCCGGAGGCGTCCAGGAGGCCCGCCTGCTTGGCCAGCCGCTGGCCGTCCTGGGCGACCGTGAGCACGTACCGGTTGCCGCGTCGGATGCCGGACGGGGCGACCACGCGTGATCGTGGCCGAGTGGCCGAACATGTCCGCGATCGCCGCTGCGCGCCCGGCGCGCCGCGGCCCCGGTGTCGAGCTCGGCCTCGACCACGACCTTGCCCGCGACGAGGTGCAGCCCACCGGAGAACCGCAGGAGGGCCGAGACCTCCGCCTTCCGGCAGCAGGTCTTCGTGATCGGCAACCGGCTCAGTTCGTCCTTCACGCCTGCCGTCATCGCCATGCCGGAATACTGCCATGCCCGATGACCTCCGCGAACGCCCTCCCCAGCAGCAGCGGATCGTGATGCCCGGCGCCGGCCCGCGGGTCGGCCACGGCGCGCAGCGACCAGCTCGGCGCCGACGTCGCTGCAGGCCGCGCGCAGGGCCTGCTCGTCGGGCACGTGGGCGGGATCGGCCAGCACGACGTCGAAGCGTCACCTCCGGGAACGCCTCGGCCAGGACGTGCAGGTGGCCCTGGGGGCTGAACCCGGAGGTCTCCCCCGGCTGGGCGACCAGGTTCAGCACCAGGATCCGCGTCGCGGTGGACGGCGACGATCGCGTCGTGGATGCCGGGGACCAGCAGTCCGGCCAGGACGGAGGTGTACCAGGAGCCCGGGCCCATCACGATCGCCTCGGCCTGGGCGATGGCCTCGATCGCCTCCGGGCGGGCGGGCGGGTCGGGCGGCTCCAGGGAGATCGACAGGACGGTCCCCTCGGTCACCGCCACCTTCGACTGGCCCGCGCACCTCGCTGATCCCCGGGTGACCGGGTGCGTCGAGGACCTCGGCGACGATCTGCACGCCCTCGCTGCACACCGGCAGCACGCGACCGTGGGCGCCCAGCAGGGCGGCCACCCAGTCCAGGCCGGCGACGACGTCGCCGGTCTGCTCCCACAGCGAGGTGATCAGCAGGTTGCCCATGGCGTGCCCGGCCAGCTCGCCGGCGCGAGAACCGGTGCTGGACGACCGAGCTCCAGGTGCGGCCCCACACGTCGTCGCCGCACAGCGCGGCCAGGGCCATCCGCAGGTCGCCGGGCGGCGGGGTGCCCATGTCGCGGCGCAGGCGTCCGCTGGACCCGCCGTCGTCGGCCATGCCGACGATCGCCGTCAGCTGGTCGGTCACCCCGCGCAGGGCCCGCAGGGTGACGGCCAGGCCGTGCCCGCCGCCGAGGGCCACCACGGGCGGGCCGGCCGCGACCGGGCGACGGCGTCGGGCGGCTCCCCCGGGCTCGGCGACGGCGGGCGGCATCACTCGCGCCCGAGGTCCCGATGCACCACCGTGACCTCGAGGCCGACGTGGACCAGCCGCGCGGCGAGGTTCTCGGCCATCGCCACGGAGCGGTGCTTGCCGCCCGTGCAGCCGACGGCCAGCGTGGCGAAGCGCTTGCCCTCGCGCAGGTAGCCGTCGGTGGCCAGGTCGATCATGTGGGCGTAGGCGTCGAGGAACTCCGCGGCGCCCGGCCTGGGCCACGACGTAGTCGTTGACCTGCGCGTCGAGCCCGCGCAGCTCGCGCAGCTCGGGGATCCAGAAGGGGTTGGGCAGGAAGCGCACGTCGGCGACGAAGTCGGCGTCCATCGGGCACGCCGTACTTGAACCCGAAGGACATCACGGTCGCCCGCAGCCGCACCGGCTCGGCCGGACTCGAAGGACGCCGTGATGGCCCGGCGCAGCTCGTGGATCGTGCGATGCGAGGTGTCGACCACGAGGTCGGCGTCGGCGCGGAGGTCGCCGAGCAGGGCGCGCTCGCGGTGGATCCCGTCGAGCAGGCCGCCCTGGGCCTGCAGCGGGTGCGGGCGGCGGTTGGACTCGAACCGGCGCACGAGCGCCTCGTCGCTGGACTCCAGGAACAGGATCTTCAGGTCCACGCCGCGGGCGATCACCTCGGCCACGGCGGCCTCGAGCTGGTCGAACAGCCGGCCGCCGCGCACGTCGACGACGACGGCGACGCGGTCGAGGTCCGAGCGGGCGGCGAGCAGGTCGAGGGTGGGGGCCAGCATCTTGGGCGGCAGGTTGTCGATGACGAACCAGCCGATGTCCTCCAGGGCCCGGGCCGCACTCGACCGGCCGGCCCCGGACATCCCGGAGACCAGCAGGACCTCGAAGTCGGCGATCCCGTCGCCGGGCGGGGTTGTCGTCATCTGGGCTCCTCGGTCACGGGCACATCGTCGCCCAGGATCTCCCCCGTCGTCAGGTTGACCGCGCTGATCGTCTCACCGGACAGCGCGAGGATGATGCGCTCGGCCAGCGCCGGACCGATCCCCGGCACCTCGGCGATCATCTCCGGGGTGGCCGCCCGGAGCTTGCGCACCGAGCCGAACCGGGACAGCAGCGCCTTGCGCCGCGCCGGTCCCAGCCCGGGGATGTCGTCCAGGGCGCTGGTGGTCATCCGGGCCGAGCGCTTCTGGCGCTGGTAGCGGATGGCGGTGCGGTGGGCCTCGTCGCGCACGCGCTGGAGCAGGTAGAGCCCCTGGCTGGTGCGCGGCAGGATCACCGGATCCTCCTCGTCGGGCAGCCACACCTCCTCGAGCCGCTTGGCCAGGCCCACGACGGCGATGTCCGTGAGCCCGAGGTCGACGCAGCGCCTGGAACGCGGCGTTGACCTGCGGTGCGCCGCCGTCGATGACGACCAGCGACGGCGGGTACGCGAACCGGGCGGGAGGTGGCGGCGGCTCGCCGACCGACCCGGCCGAGTCGGCGCCGGGTGCCGAGCCCAGCGCCTCGGGCTCCGTCGATCGCGCCGGTCGTGGCGGCGCCCGCGCCGCCGGGGCCCGTCGCTCGGACGCCGTCCGGTGGCGCACCCTCCGCGCGTGCCAGCCGGCGGAAGCGGCGACCGATCACCTCGGAGATGGCCGCGACGTCGTTCTGCCCGTCGAAGCCCTTGATCGCGAACTTCCGGTACTCCGAGGGCCGGGGCAGGCCGTCCTCGAAGACGACCATGGACGCCACGACGTCGTCGGCGCCGAGGTTGGAGACGTCGAAGCACTCGATCCGCAGCGGCGCCGTCGGCAGGTCCAGGGCGTCGGCGAGCTCGGTCAGCGCCTGGCTGCGGGTCGTGAGGTCCCCGGAGCGCCGCAGCTTGTGCGCGGCCAGCGACTGCGAGGCGTTGCGGGTCACGGTCTCCATCAGGGCCCGCTTGTCGCCCGCGGCGGGGCACCGACACCCCGACGGGCCCGCCGCGCTGCTGGCCCAGCCAGTCGGTCAGGACCTCGACCTCGCCGGGCTCGGGCAGGGCGGGGACAAGGACGCGACGGGGCACGTCGGCGTCCGGCTCGGCGTACATCTGGGCCAGCAGGGTGGCGACCAGCTGCGCCTCGTCGGCGTCATCGACGCGCTCGACGATGAAGCCGCGCTCCCCGCGGATCCGGCCGTCGCGCACGTGGAAGACCCGCACGCACGCCTCGAGCTCGTCGCTGGCGAGCCCGACGACGTCGGCGTCGGTGCCGTCGGGCAGGACGACGGCGTTGCGCTCGAGCACCCGCTGCAGGGCGTACAGGTCGTCGCGCAGGCGAGCGGCACGCTCGTAGTCCAGCTCGGCCGCCGCAGCGTTCATCTGCTCGGTGCGGGAGCGGACGAACGCGGCGGAGTCCCCGGCCATGAAGGCGCAGAAGTCCTCGACGATCGCCCGGTGCTCCTCGGCCGTGACCTCCCCCGTGCAGGGCGCGGCGCACTTGTCGATGTAGCCCAGCAGGCAGGGCCGCCCGGAGGCCTGGGCGCGGCGGAACACCCCACGGGTGCAGGTGCGCATCGGGAACACCCGGAGCAGCTGGTCGACGGTCTCCCGGATCGCCCACGCGTGGGCGAACGGGCCGAAGTAGCGCACCCCGGGCCGCTTCTCGCCGCGCATGACCATCGCGCGGGGGAACTCCTCGCCGACCGTCACCGCGAGGAACGGGTAGGACTTGTCGTCGCGGTAGCGGACGTTGAACCGTGGGTCGAACTCCTTGATCCACGCGTACTCGAGGGTCAGCGCCTCGACCTCGGTGGCCACCACGACCCAGTCCAGCGACCGCGCGGTCGCGACCATCGTCTGGGTGCGCTGGTGCAGGGCAGCGGGGTCCTGGAAGTACGACGTGAGCCGGGCGCGCAGGTTCTTGGCCTTGCCCACGTAGATGACCCGGCCGTCCCCGTCGCGGAAACGGTAGACGCCTGGGTCGGTGGGGATCTGCCCGGGGGCGGGGCGGAAGTTGGCGGTCACCTCAGGCCAGGTAGATCTCCCCACCCGCGACCTGGATCTGCACGGGCTCCAGGCCGGTGGGCGCGGGGCCGTCCAGGTGATCGCCCGTGCTGCCGTCGAAGGTGCTGCCGTGGCAGTTGCACATGATGGTGTTCTCCAGCACCTCGGCCACGGTGCAGCCCGCGTGCGGGCAGCGGGCGTTGAACGCGACGAACTCGGTGTCGGTCGGGTGGGTCACGACGACCGGGCCGCTCGCGGTCGTCACGATCACCCCGCCCCCGACCGGGAAGTCGCCCGTGCCGGCCAGCGGCTCGCCCGCGGGCGTGGCGTCGCTCGACTGGGTTGCCGACTCCTCGGACGCCGACGGCGTCTCCGACGGGGTGGATGCATCCGACCCGCTGGGGGTCGAGGTGCCCGAGCTGCTGGTCTCGGACGGGGACGCGCAGGCCCCCAGGGCCATCACGGCCACGGCGGCCGCCGACCCCGCAAGGACCCCGCGCCGGGTGACAGATCCGCGCTCGTCGGCGCATGGGCCGGCAGCCACAACCGCCTGTGCAGGTGCTCTCGTCCATGTCCGGACCTCCTCGTGGTTGTGTGCAGCCTGTCTGCGGCCTGCCCTGTGTGCAGCCTATGCAGTGGCCCGGGCGCGACCCAGCAGATCGCCGAGGAAACGCCCGGTGTGGCTCTCCGGGTTCGCCGCCACCTGCTCCGGCGTGCCGGCCGCGACGATCGGTTCCGCCGCCCGATCCGCCCTCGGGACCGAGGTCCACGACCCAGTCGGCGGTCTTGATCACGTCCAGGTTGTGCTCGATGACCAGGACGGAGTTGCCCTTGTCGACCAGTGAGTGCAGGACCCCCAGGAGCTTGCGCACGTCCTCGAAGTGCAGGCCGGTCGTGGGCTCGTCGAGCACGTAGATGGTCCGACCGGTCGACCGCCGCTGGAGCTCGCTGGCGAGCTTCACCCGCTGCGCCTCGCCGCCGGACAGGGTCGGGGCGGGCTGGCCGAGCCGCACGTACCCCAGGCCCACATCAACCAGGGTCTGCATGTGGCGGGCGATCGGCGGGACGGCGGCGAAGAACTCGAGGGCCTCCTCGATGGGCATGTCGAGGACCTGGGAGATCGTCCGGCCCTTGAAGTGCACCTCGAGGGTCTCGCGGTTGTACCGGTCTCCGTGACACACCTCGCAGGGCACGTAGACATCGGGCAGGAAGTTCATCTCGATCTTGATGGTGCCGTCGCCGGCGCACGCCTCGCAGCGCCCGCCCTTCACGTTGAACGAGAACCGGCCCGGGAGGTAGCCGCGGACCTTCGCCTCCTGGGTGGAGGCGAACAGCTTGCGGACGTGGTCGAAGACACCGGTGTAGGTCGCCGGGTTGGAGCGCGGTGTCCGCCCGATCGGGCTCTGGTCGACGTGCACGACCTTGTCCAGGTGCTCCAGGCCGGTGACCCGCCGGTGCCGACCCGGCACGCTCCGTGCGCCGTTGAGGTCGCGGGCCAGCACCGTGTAGAGGACGTCGTTGACCAGCGTGGACTTCCCCGAGCCGCTGACACCCGGTGATGGCCACGAAGCAGCCGAGGGGGAACTCGGCCGTCACGTTCTGCAGGTTGTGCTCCCGTGCGCCCTCGACGACGATCGTCCGGGCCGCATCCACTGGGCGCCGCTTCGGCGGGATCTCGATCCGGCGGGCTCCGGAGAGGTACTGGCCGGTCAGCGAGTCGGGGTTCGCGAGCAGCTCCTCGACCGTCCCCGAGACGACGATCTGCCCTCCGTGCTCGCCGGCACCCGGACCGATGTCCACCACCCAGTCGGCGGTGCGGATGGTGTCCTCGTCGTGCTCGACGACGATCAGCGTGTTGCCGAGGTCCCGCAGCCGTACGAGGGTGTCGATGAGCCGGTGGTTGTCGCGCTGGTGCAGGCCGATGCTCGGCTCGTCGAGCACGTACAGCACGCCCACCAGGCCCGAGCCGATCTGGGTGGCCAGGCGGATCCGCTGCGCCTCCCCTCCTGCCAGGGTGCCAGCTGGTCGCGACAGCGAGAGGTAGTGCAGACCGACGTCCATGAGGAAGGCCAGCCGCTCGTTGACCTCCTTGAGCACCCGGGTGGCGATCTGGGCGTCACGGTCGGACACATCGAGGTCGGCGAGGAACGCCGCCGCCTCGCCGATCGGCATCTGCGCGATCGTGGCGATGTTGACCCCGCCCACCGTGACGGCCAGCGAGACCGGCTTGAGCCGCGCGCCGTTGCACTCGGGGCACGGGACCTCGCGCATGAACCCCTCGTAGCGCTCGCGGGCGGAGTCGCTCTCGGACTCGGCGTGCCGGCGCTGGACGAACGGGATGGCGCCCTCGAAGCCGGTCGAGTAGGAGCGCTCGCGGCCGTACCGGTTGCGGTAGCGGACGTGCACCTGGTGGTTGTAGCCGTGCAGGACCGCGTCGCGCATCGCGTCGGGAAGGTCCTTGAAGGGCGCGTTGACGTCGGCACCCGAGCTCGTCGGCAAGCGCGGTCACCAGCCGGGCGTAGTACTCCGAGATGTGACCGCTCCCCCACGGCGAGACCGCACCGTCGGCCAGGGAGAGGTCGGGGTCGGGCACGATGAGGTCGGGGTCGACCTCCATGCGCGTGCCCAGGCCGGTGCACTGGGGGCACGCCCCGAACGGGGAGTTGAACGAGAAGGACCGCGGTTCGAGGTCCTCGAAGGACTGGCCGTCGTTGAGGCACACGAGGTGCTCGCTGAACAGCCGCTCCCGGTCGGGGTCGTCGGCCGGTGCATCGACGAACTCCAGGTTGACGATGCCGCCGGCGAGCCCGAGCGCGGTCTCCACCGAGTCCGTCAGGCGCCGCCGCGCTGAGGCCTTGACCGCGAGCCGGTCGACGACCACCTCGATGGTGTGCTTCTGCTGCTTCTTCAGCGTGGGCGGCTCGGTGAGCAGGTGCACGGTGCCGTCGACGCGGGCGCGGCTGAAGCCCTGGGTCTGGAGCTGGCGGAACAGGTCGGAGTACTCGCCCTTGCGCTCCCGGACGACGGGCGCGAGCACCTGGAACTTCGTTCCCTCGGGCAGGTCGAGGACCCGATCGACGATCTGCTGCGGGGTCTGGCGCCCGACGGGCTCCCCGCACGATGGGCAGTGCGGCTTGCCGATCCGCGCGAAGAGCAGGCGCAGGTAGTCGTAGACCTCGGTGATGGTGCCGACGGTGGAGCGCGGGTTGCGCGAGGTGGACTTCTGGTCGATCGAGACCGCCGGGGACAACCCGTCGATGAAGTCCACGTCGGGCTTGTCCATCTGGCCGAGGAACTGCCGTGCGTAGGCGCTCAGCGACTCCACGTAGCGGCGTTGGCCCTCGGCGAAGATCGTGTCGAACGCGAGGCTCGACTTGCCCGAGCCTGAGAGGCCCGTGAACACCACCAGGGCGTCGCGCGGGATGGCGAGGGAGACGTCCTTGAGGTTGTGCTCCCGCGCGCCCCGCACGGTGAGGCGGTCGTGATGGTGCTCGGCCAGATCCACGCACCGATCCTAGGACAGCCCTCCGACACCGGCTCCCGCCGTCGTCGGCCCGGTCGCCTGGCTCAGGGCTCGCGCTCCGGGGGCAGGTGCCGGAGGGCCTCGCCGGCCACCTCGTCCGCCTCGTGCTCGAGGCGCACCTCGGGACTGGACTCGGCCAACGAGGGATCGCGGCGCACGGCAATCACGCTCGCGATGGCGGTGACCACCAGCACACCGATGATCACGACCAGCGACAACGGCGGTGGAGATCTCCGGGACGTCGAGGTCGGTCGTCTCGTGCAGGGCATGCAGGAAGAGCTTCACCGCGATGAAGCCGAGGATGATCGCCAGGCCCTTGGACAGGTAGACGAGGCGGTCCAGGAGCCCGTGGAGCATGAAGTACAGCTGGCGCAGCCCCATCAGGGCGAACGCGTTGGCCGTGAACACCAGGTAGGGCTCCTGGGTGAGGCCGAACACCGCAGGGATCGAGTCCAGCGCGAAGAGCAGGTCGGTGGTGCCGATGGCCAGCATCACCAGCAGCATCGGGGTCACGAACCGGTGGCCGTCGATCCGCACGGTGAGCCTGGTCCCGTGGTACTCCCGCGTGGTGGGCACGTGCTTCTCGACGAATCGGATCAGCGCGTTGCCCTCGGGGTCGGCCTCCTCGTTGCCGCTGCGCCACACGGAGATGGCCGTCCAGAGCAGGAACGCCCCGAACACGAAGAACGTCGCCGCGAACCGCTCGATCGCCGCCGCGCCCAGCACGATCAGGATTCCGCGCAGGATCAGGGCGATCACGATGCCGATCGACAGCACCCGGTGACGGTGCTCGTCGGGGACGGCGAACGACGAGATGATGATCATGAAGACGAACAGGTTGTCCACGCTCAGCGAGTACTCGGTGATGTAGCCGGCCAGGAACTCGCCGCCGTACTGCCGCCCGAACGTGAGCGCGATGAATCCCGCGAAGAGCATGGCGAGGATCACGTAGAAGATCACCCAGCGCGTGGCCTCCTGCGGCGTGAACGCGTGCGGACGCCGGTCGACGATGATGAGGTCGATGACGATGATCGCGATGAGCCCGAGGATGGTGGCTGCCCAGAGGCTCGCCGAAACGTCCACCCACACCCTCCTGCTGGCCAGTGCGCGTCGGGACCGGTGCCGATCGCAGACTCACCATTCTGGCACGACTGCGGCAGACCGCCGAGCGAGTTGACGTGTGCCTGTGGGTGGACAGCCCAGCCCGCGCCCATCCGTGCGGGCGCGACTCGGCCCACCGGTGTCGACGACCCTGGTGGACCCACCTCCCACCTCACCCCGCGGCGACCATCCCCCTCAGCTCTCGCTTGAGCTCGGAGACCTCGTCGCGGTAGCGCGCCGCCACCTCGAACTGAAGGCTCGCCGCCGCGGCGTGCATCTGCGTGGTCAGCTCCTGGATGAGGTTGGCCAGCTCGGTGGCCGGCAGGTCCGCGCGCGCCGCCGCACCCGTGGCCACGGAGGCGTCGGCGGCCGCTGCCCCCGACCCCTGCCGCTTGGCCCCTCCCCTGCCCCGGGACTGCGAGCGTCCCGAGCCCATCGTGGTGGCCAGCACCTCCTCGGTGTCGGCGTCCTCAGCGGCCAGCAGGTCGGTGATGTCCGCGATCTTCTTGCGCAGCGGCTGCGGGTCGACGCCCTTCTCGAGGTTGTAGGCGATCTGCAGCGCGCGCCGGCGGTTGGTCTCGTCGATGGCCGTCTGCATCTGCGTGGTGATGGTGTCCCCGTACATGTGCACCTGGCCCGAGACGTTGCGCGCAGCGCGTCCGATGGTCTGGATCAGGCTGCGCTCGGAGCGCAGGAAGCCGGCCTTGTCGGCGTCGAGGATGCTGACCAGTGACACCTCGGGCAGGTCCAGGCCCTCGCGCAGGAGGTTGATCCCGACCAGGACGTCGAAGATGCCCATCCGGAGCTCACGCAACAGCTCGATCCGGCGCAGGGTGTCGACCTCCGAGTGCAGGTAGCGCACCCGGATCCCGCGCTCCAGCAGGTAGTCCGTGAGGTCCTCGGACATCCGCTTGGTCAGCGTGGTGACGAGGACCCGCTCGCCGCGCTCGGTGCGCAGCCGGATCTCGTGCATGAGGTCGTCGATCTGGCCCTTGGTCGGCTTGAGGATGATCTCCGGGTCGATCAGGCCGGTCGGACGGATGACCTGCTCGACGACGTCACCGTCGACCTTGGCCAGCTCGTAGGGCCCCGGAGTCGCGGACAGGTAGACGGTCTGGCCGATCCGCTCGAGGAACTCCTCCCAGCGCAGCGGCCGGTTGTCCGCGGCGCTGGGGAGCCGGAACCCGTGGTCGACCAGCGTGCGCTTGCGCGACATGTCGCCCTCGTACATCCCCCCGATCTGCGGGACGGTGACGTGCGACTCGTCGATGACCAGCAGGAAGTCGTCGGGGAAGTAGTCGATCAGGCAGTTGGGCGCGGAGCCGGGTTCGCGGCCGTCGATGTGCCGGGAGTAGTTCTCGATCCCCGAGCAGAAGCCGACCTGGCGCATCATCTCGATGTCGTAGGAGGTGCGCATCTGCAGGCGCTGGGCCTCGAGCAGCTTGCCCTGCTCGGTGAGCTCGGCGAGCCGCTCGGCGAGCTCCGACTCGATCCCGCCGAGGGCGCGCTCCATCCGCTCCGGGCCGGCGACGTAGTGCGTGGCGGGGAAGACGTACACCTCCTGGTCCTCGGTGAGGATCTCGCCGGTGACCGGGTGCAGCGTCATCAGCCGCTCGATCTCGTCTCCGAACATGTCGATCCGCACCGGATGCTGCTCGTAGACCGGGAACACCTCGATCGTGTCGCCGCGCACCCGGAACGTCCCCCGTTCGAACGCGAGGTCGTTGCGGGCGTACTGGTTCTCGCACGAACTGGCGCAGCAGCGAGTCGCGGTCGACCTCCTCGCCGACCCGCAGGCGCACCATCCGGTCGACGTACTCCTGGGGCGTGCCCAAGCCGTAGATCGCCGAGACGGTGGCCACCACGATGACGTCGCGACGGGTGAGCAGCGAGTTGGTCGCGGAGTGCCGCAGCCGCTCGACCTCCTCGTTGATCGAGGAGTCCTTCTCGATGTAGGTGTCCGTCTGCGGGATGTACGCCTCGGGCTGGTAGTAGTCGTAGTAGGAGACGAAGTACTCCACCGCGTTGTCGGGCAGCAGCTCGCGGAACTCGTTGGCCAGCTGCGCGGCCAGGGTCTTGTTCGGGGCCATCACAAGCGTCGGGCGCTGGAGCTTCTCCACAAGCCATGCCGTGGTGGCCGACTTGCCGGTGCCTGTCGCCCCGAGGAGCACGACGTCCTTCACGCCGGCCTCGATCCGCTTCGAGATCTCGGCGATCGCGGCGGGTTGGTCGCCGGCAGGCTGGTACTCGCTGATCACACGGAAAGGGGCCACGCGTCGCTGCAGGTCGGTGACGGGTCGGGTCATGCAGGACACGGTATTGGGTGGGTCCGACATCGGCTCCACGGCCACCTCCGCCCCATGGGCCGGGCCGCCCCCGAGCCCTGGGCCCGGCAGCCGGCCCGGGGACCTCGCAGTCGCTGGCCGTTCGGCTAGTCTGCGGCGATGCCTGACCTCTCCCCGACTGCGGAGCCCACGTCGCCCGGGACCCAGGCAGTGGTCGCCCACCATCGGGCCGTCATCGGCCTGATTGCCGCCCTTGCGGTTGCCTCCTGCCTCGCGGTCGCGGTGGCGAGCGGATCGCACGTGCTCGACGGGTTCGACACCGGGCTGACCGACTTCACCCGAGGCTGGGCCGACCCGCTCGGCTGGCCCGTCGACGTCGTGCACGTCATCGGCCTGGTGACCGCGCCCTTCTGGTCCGCACTTGCCGCAACCGCCCTGGTGGTCGCGCTCCTGCTGACCCACCACCGGGCGGCCGCGGGCCTCCTGGCGATGTCAGGGATCGCGGGGGTGACGGTCAGTGAGACCGTCAAGATGTCGATGGGTCGTGCTCGGCCGCCGGGCGCCGAGCAGTTCGAGCCGGATCTCAACAAGTCCTTCCCCTCGGGCCACGCGATGGAGGGCATCTACCTCTACCTGGCCACCGGATTGGTCCTGATCCACCTCGGTCGGGCGCAGGGACGCCGCTGGATGGAGGTCGTCGGGCGCATCCTGGTGGTCGTCGGGCCGCTCATCGGACTCAGCCGGCTGGTCCTGGGCGTGCACTGGCCCAGCGACGTGATCGCGGGCTGGGCGTTGGGATCGGTGGTCCTGCTCACGAGCGCCCTGATCCTCTGGTGGCCCCTCGACCGTGGCTGGGCAGGGCACGGCAGCCTCCCGGCTGCGGCTACTCCCCCACTGCTGCCTGGAGCAGATACCACGCCCGCTCCACCTGCGCGATGAGCTGCTCCTCGTCCCCGCCGTTGTCGATCAGGATGGTCGCCACCGCGGCACGTTCGGCGTCGCTGGCCTGACGCGCCATCCGTTCTCGCGCATCGGCGACCGGCACCCCGCGCACGGCCAGTCGGGCCAACCGCACCTCGATCGGGGCGTGCACGACGACGACCAGGTCGAAGTCGTCGGCCGAGCCGTTCTCGACGAGCAGGGGCATGTCGTAGATGGCGACCGACGTGCCCCCACGCTCGGCGGCCTCGAGCATCTCGGCCGCCCGCTGGGCGATCCGCGGATGCATGATCGCGTCCAGCGCGGCGAGGGCGTCAGGGTCGGGGAAGACGATCGCGGCCAGTCCGGGACGGTCGAGCGCGCCATCCGGAAGGAGCACACCGGGACCGAACCGGTCCACGATCTCGGCCAGGGCGGGCTCACCGGGCACCACCAGGTCCCGCGCGATCTGGTCGCCGTCCACCACGAGCGCGCCCTTCTCGGCCAGCATCGTCGAGACTGTCGACTTCCCCGCGCCGATGCCTCCGGTCAACCCCACCCTGATCATGGGGGAAGCATGCCAGCCACGCCCCGCCCCTTGCCTCCCGCCGGCGAAGATCGCGGCACGAACGTCACAGGCGCCTCGCGCGGGCCAGACACGCCGCTGAGCTGGTCGGGCCATCAACCGGGGTGGGCGATGATTGTCCGGTGAGCACTGATCCCGCTGGCGAGGCGCCCGCCGCCGCGACGGCCGGGACACCGGCGGCCGGGATCTCGGTGCAGGGGACCGCCATCGTGGGCGTCGGGCTCGTGGTGTCGCAGATCATCGCGATGCTCCAGATGCTCGTGGTGTCGCGCCTGCTCGGCCCGGAGCAGTTCGGGGCCTTCGGCGCACTCGCGGTGATCCTGCTCCTGGGCAGCACGGCGATGGCCGCCACGCAGGTGGTCATCGCCCGGCATGTGGCCTCCGGCCATTCGTCCGAGCACATCGGCGCGGGATCCGTGCTCCTCGTGGGCGCCCTCACCTGCGCCCTGACGGTGGTGCTGGCGCCCTTCATCAGCGACGCCCTGAACCTCTCGAACGTGATCGCGGTGGTCGTCGTCGGGGCCACGTTCATCCCGTTCACCGTCACCGGGGCCCAGCTCGGCCTGCTCCAGGGCGCCGAGCGCCACAAACGCCTCGGCGCGCTGTACGTGGTCTCCACGGGCTCCCGTGTTGCCGGTGCGATCGTCGGAGCGGCCGTTGTCGGCACCGCTGGTTCCACCCTCGTGGGCCTGGCCGTCGGCGCGACCCTGGGCGCGGTCGCCGGCCAGTTCCTGCTGGTCGGCCAGCCACCCTGGGGATCCTCGGAGGAGGGACCGCGGAAGTTCCTCGTCGAGGTCGGCCACGCCGCTCACGCGCTCATCGCGCTGTATGCCTTGACCAATCTGGACGTGCTGCTGGCTCGCGCACAGCTGCCCGCCTACGACGCGGGCCTCTACGCCGCAGGGGCGCTCATCGCCCGGGCGGTGTTCTTCCTGCCCCAGGCCATCCTCGTCGCGGCCTTCCCGCGGATGGTGGCCGGCGCCCGCAACGCCCAGAAGCAGGCGATCCTGGCGGTGGCGGGCCTCGGCCTGCTGTCGACGCTCGTGGTGGCAGCCCTCCCGAGGCTCATCGTCCGGATCATGTCGGGGACCCAGTACCTCTCCGTCGCCCAGGACGCGTGGATCTTCGCCCTCGCCGGCGCCGGCTTCGGCGTGGTCCAGGTGCTGCTCTACGCCCGGATGGCCCATCACGACAGGCGCGCGACGCTGCTCCTGTGGGGCGGCGTGGCGGGGCTTGCGGCCCTCGGCCTCTGGCTGGGCACGTCGATCCACTCTCTGGCAACGGTGGCCGCCTCGGTTGCGTGGGCCGTGGCGCTTGCGGGCATCGTGTGGGCGCGGACGAGCCCCTCACCCCGCCCCGACGCGGACGAGCCGATCATCAGCGCGCCTGCCTGACGGTAGGTCGGCGGGCGCGGGCCGCGCCGGAACCAGCCGTCGGGTCTGCTTCGGGCTGATCCGGTCGAGGCCCCGCCGGCAACCCCAACAGCTCCCGTCGGGCGACACCCACCGGCCCCGGTCGGCGTACCCATCGGCCCCCGGTCGGCGACCCCAATGGCCCCCAGTCATCCGGATTCGCGACCATTCGACGTCCGAAATCCGGA
>CAWEVG010000005.1:0-13812 GCA_963812395.1 uncultured Actinomycetes bacterium | reverse complement strand
GCCTTCTCGTACTGGCCGACCTGCAGCCAGCGGTTGACCTCCCCCGACGGGCATCCGGTGGTCGCGATGATCCCCTTGCCGTGCCGCTCGAGCAGGTCGCGGTCGAAGCGCGGGTACTTGCGGTACTGGCCCTCCAGGCTGGCCAGCGAGGAGATCCGGAACAGGTTGTGCAGGCCCTCGTTGTCCTCGGCCAGCAGGGTCATGTGCGTGTAGTTGACCTTGCCCTTGGCGGTGCCCTCGTCGCCGACGTCCTGGCCGACGTCGGCCCCGAACGAGAACGGCGCACGGTCGAAGCGCGAGCCGATCGGGACGTAGTAGCCCTCCATGCCGATGATCGGCTTGACGCCGGCGGCCGTGCCGGCCTTCCAGAACTCGTAGGCGCCGAACAGGTTGCCGTGGTCGGTGATCGCCAGGGCCGGCATCTCCATGCGGGCGGCCTCGGCGAAGAGCTCCTTGACCCGGGCGGCGCCGTCGAGCATCGAGTACTCGGTGTGGGCGTGCAGGTGCACGAAGTCACCGCTCGCGCTGTTCGACACCGATGTCCTCCCGGGGCTTGCCACGAACCTCGGACTGCGCCGCGCACCTGGCGGGGAAGGCGGGCTCGGGCAGGGGACGATCGTACCGCCGGGCACCGACATCCCCGACGCAGCGACACCGGGCGCCCGCGGGTCGGCGGCGGTCGCCCGGGTCGCGGGTGGGGGCCGGGGGCCGGGGGCGTCAGCAGGACGTGGGTGTCGCGCGGGTGCCAGCATGAACGACTGTGCCCGAACTGCGCCCGATGACCGATGTCGCCGCCGAGCTGGGGATCGCCCCGGAGCACGTCATCGGCTGGGGACCGCACCGGGCGAAGGTGGACCTCGCGGCCCTCGAGGGTCGGGAGCCGACCGGCCGGCTGATCCTCGTCTCGGCCATCACGCCCACCCCGTCCGGGGAGGGCAAGACCACGATGGCCATCGCCCTGGCCATGGGGATGCGGGCCCGCGGCCGGCACGCCGTGCTGGCGCTGCGCGAGCCGTCGCTGGGCCCGGTCTTCGGGATGAAGGGCGGCGGCACCGGGGGCGGCGCGGCCACGATCGAGCCGGCTGAGGCGATCAACCTGCACTTCACCGGCGACCTGCACGCCATCACCTCGGCGCACAACCTGCTCTCGGCGCTGGTCGACAACTGCCTGCAGTTCGGCCAGCAGGCTCCGCTGGACCCCCGACGGGTCACCTGGCCGCGCGCGGTCGACATGAACGACCGCTTCCTGCGCCACGTCGTGCTGGGCCTCGGCGGCCCCCTGGACGGGATCCCGCGGGAGTCCGGCTTCCAGATCACCGCCTCCAGCGAGGTCATGGCCGCCCTGTGCCTGGCCAGCGACCTGGCCGACCTGCAGGCCCGGCTCGGGCGCATCGTGGTCGGCTGGACCAGCCAGGACCTGCCCGTCACCGCCGACGACATCGGCGCCGCACCGGCCATGACCGCCCTCCTGCGCGATGCCCTCATGCCCAACCTGGCCCAGACCGCCGACGGCGGGCCGGTCCTGGTGCACGGCGGTCCGTTCGCCAACATCGCCCACGGCACCAACTCGATGCTCGCCACCCGGATGGCCCTGGCCACGGGCGCGGACGTCATCACCGAGGGCGGCTTCGGCTTCGACCTCGGCGGCGAGAAGTTCCTCGACATCGCCTGCCGCTCGGCCGGGATCTGGCCGCGCGCCGTGGTGCTGGTCGCGACCCTGAAGGCGCTGCGCCTGCACGGGGGCGCACCCCTGGCCGAGGTCGGGAGGCCGAACCTCGCCGCGCTGCGGGCGGGACTGCCGCAGCTCGAGCACCACCTGTTCAGCGTCGGGGCGTACGGCCTGCCCCCGGTGGTCGCGCTCAACCTGCACCCGGACGACCCGGTCGACGAGGTCGAGCTGCTGGCCGCCTGGTGCGCCAGCCACGGCGTCCCGATGGCCCCGTGCACGGGGTTCGCCGACGGGGCAGCCGGGTCAGTCGACCTCGCCGATGCGGTCGCACGCGTGGTCGACGCGACGGATGCCAACCCGCCGCAGCCGTGGCACCCGTACGCCCAGGACGCGCCCTACGTGGACAAGATCGCCGCCGTGGCCACGCACGTGTACGGCGCCGACGGCATCGAGGTCGCCCCCTCCGCGGCCAGGGAACTCGCCCGGATCACCGCCGCGGTCGGCACCGGACCTGCCGGTCTGCATCGCCAAGACGCACCTGTCGCTGTCCGATGACCCGACCCGGCGCGGCGTGCCGCACGGCTTCACCATCGCGGTCCGCGAGGCCCGGCTCGCCGCCGGTGCCGGGTTCGTGGTGGCCAGCACCGGTTCGATCGTCACGATGCCCGGCCTGCCCCGCGAGCCGGCCGCCCTGCGCGTGCACATCCGCCCCGACGGCTCGATCACCGGCCTGATGGCCGGCGACACCGACTGACCGCCCCACCGCCCGCGCCCACCGCCCCCGCCGCCCCCACCGTCCCCACCCGCGGGATCTGCTCCCGTTCGCACGATCTGCTCCCATCCATCCGGGAGCAGATCGTCAGAACGGGAGCAGACGTGTGCGGATGGCGCGGGCGCGCGGCGATGCGGTCGGCGCGCGTGGCGCAGCGGCTCGCGACGGGGCGCGGAGCGCGGGCTACTCCTCGTCGAGGCCGCCGAGCTCGGAGAGGTCGGCGAACGTGGCGTCGTCGAGCGTGACCGCCGCCGCGGCGCAGTTCTGCTCCAGGTGGGCCGTCGACGACGTCCCGGGGATCGGCAGGACCACCGGCGACCGGCGCAGCAGCCACGCCAGCGACAGCTGCGCGGCGGGGATGCCGGTCCGGGCGACGATCCCGGCCAGCGGGCCGTCCGCGCGGGCCAGGGGGCCGGCCGCGACCGGGAACCACGGGATGAACCCGATGCCGTCGGCCTCGCACGCCTCCAGCACGTCCTCCGAGCTCCGGTCGCCGAGGTTGTAGAGGTTCTGGACGGTCGTGACCTCGATGATCTCGCGGGCCGCTGCGAGCTCCGCGACCGAGACCTGCGACAGCCCGAGGTGGCGGATCTTGCCCTGCTCCTGCAGCGTCCGCAGCGCCCCGAGCTGGTCCTCGAGGTGCACGTTGGAGTCGATCCGGTGCAGCTGGTAGAGGTCGATGCAGTCCACGCCGAGGCGCCGCAGCGACATCTCCACGCACTGGCGCAGGTAGTAGGGACTGCCCACCGGCGCCCACTTGTCCGGGCCCTGACGGGTCAGGCCGCCCTTGGTGGCCACGACCACGCCGTCGTAGGGGTGCAGCGCCTCGCGGATGAGGTCCTCGGAGACGAACGGCCCGTAGGAGTCGGCCGTGTCGATGAAGTCCACGCCGAGCTCGACCGCGCGGCGCAGCAGGGCGATGGCCCCGTCCCGGTCCGCGGGATCGCCCCAGATGCCGGGGCCGGTGATCCGCATGGCACCGAAGCCGAGCCGATGGACGGGGAGGTCACCCCCGATCGCGAACGTGCCGGACGAGTGGACGACGGGGGGCAGGCTGCTCGGTGGTCATGCTCCCACTCTGCCACCGCGCCCGGGGCCGCAGTCAGTCGGGCAGCAGGGTGCGCAGGGCGTGGTCGAGGTCCGCCGGGTACGGCGAGGTGAACTCGACCCACTCGCCGCTGCCCGGGTGCAGGAACCCGAGCCGGACGGCGTGCAGCCACTGTCGCTCGAGGCCGCAGCGGGCGGCCAGCACGGGGTCCGCGCCGTACATCACGTCACCGACGCAGGGGTGCCGGATGGCCGACATGTGGACCCGGATCTGGTGGGTCCGCCCGGTCTCGAGGTGGACCTCGAGCAGGCTGGCGAACCGGAAGGCCTCCAGCACCTCGTAGTGCGTCACGGAGTTGCGGCCGCCGGCGATCACGCCGAACTTCCAGTCGTGGTTCGGGTGCCGGCCGATGGGGGCGTCGATGGTGCCGCGCAGCGGGTCGGGCAGGCCCTGGACGAGGGCGTGGTAGACCTTCTGGGGCGTCCGGTCGCGGAACTGCTGCTTGAGGTGGCTGTACGCCGGCTCGCTCTTGGCCAGCACCATCACCCCGGACGTCCCGACGTCGAGGCGCTGCACCACGCCCCGGCGCTCGGAGGCCCCGGACGTCGAGATCCGGTACCCGCGCGCGGCCAGGACGCCGGTGACGCTCGGGCCCTCGAACCCCTGGCTGGGGTGGGCCGCGACCCCCACCGGCTTGTCCACGACCACGATGTCGGCGTCGTCGTGCAGGACGACCAGCTCGGGGACGTCCACCTCCGGCACCGACCCGGGAGGCACCACATCGGGGATGAGCACCTCGACGAGCTGACCGGCCTCCACCCGGGCGCTCTTGCCGACGACCCGACCGTCGAGCTGCACATGACCATCCTCGGCCAGGTCGGCGGCCTTCGAGCGCGACAACCCGAACATCCGGGCCAGGGCGGCGTCGATCCGCTCCCCCGACAGCCCGTCGGGCACCTGCGCGAGCCGCGGCTCAGCCATCGGTGCGCGCCTCCCCCGGGTCCGCGGTCGCTGCCTCCGGGGCAGGCTCCGAGTGCGGCTCAGGTTCGTGCTCGCCCATCTCGACGCCCTTGATGCTGAGGATGACCGCAAGGATCGCCGAGCCGACCAGGGCCATGTCGGCGACGTTGAACACCGGGAAGTTGGGGAACGCCAGGAAGTCCACGACGTGGCCGCGGAAGGGTGCCGGCTCGCGCAGGATCCGGTCGATCAGGTTGCCCACGGCCCCGCCCAGGATGCCGCCGAGGACGACGGCCCACCACGGGTTGGTCAGCGTCCGTGCCGTGCGCACGATGGCCACGGCCACGACGATCGCGATCACGCTGATCACGATGGTGTAGTTGCCGGCCAGCGAGAACGCGGCGCCGGGGTTGCGCACGAACGTCAGCTGCAGCCACTGGCCGAGGACCTCGATCGGGGGCTCGCCCTCGAGCTTCGCCACAGCGATGGCCTTCGTGACCTGGTCGAGCGCGACCACCCCTGCTGCCACGCCGAGGGTCAGCGGGAGTCGGCTCACGTCAGCGGCGCTCCTCTGCCTGCTTGCAGGCGATGCACAGCGTGGCCCGCGGGAATGCCCGCAGGCGGGCGGCCGGGATGACGGCGCCGCAGGACTCGCAGACGCCGTAGGTGCCCGCCTCCAGGCGGCGCAGTGCATGCGTCGACTGCTCGAGCAGGTCGCGCGCATTGGCGTTGACGCTCATCTCCTGCTCACGCTCCAGGGTCTTGGCGCCGGCGTCGGCCTGGTCATCACCGGCACCGTCGCTGGAGTCGGCCAGGAGGTCGGCCATGTCAGCCTCCCCCATGTTCAGCTCCTCGCGCAGCCGCTGGATGTCGGTCCCGAGTGCGGTCCGGAAGCCATCGAGCTCGGCGTCGGTCCACGTCGGGGCCGGTGCCGGGGCATGGCCTGAAGCGGGCGACTCGTCGGACGCGGCGCGGGTCGGGGCTGGGCGCGGAGCCCCGGTCGCCGACCGCTTCCTCGCGTGGGGCTTCGATGCGGACTGGGGCGCGTGAACCTGCGCCGTCGCCGCCCTCGTGGTCGGGGCCTTGGCCGCGGCTGCCCCGGGTGCCGCCTCCGGGACAGGGACCGCGCTCACCGGCTCCTCCACGGCTCTGGCCCCCACAGCCTCCGCCTCCGCGACCGTCGTGGTCGGGGCCGTACGTCGGTCGGGGGCTTCTTCGTCGATGTCCCCTTCGCGGGGGGTGACGGCTGCGTCGCCTGGTCGGCGTCGGCCACGCGCACCGCACTGGTCTCCTCAGCGGGTTCAGCCTCGCCCTGCCCGGGCATCGCCGACTTGACTCCGGACACGGCGCGGCGAAGCCCGCCGCTCACCCAGTCGCCAGCACCCATCTGAAGTCTCCTGCCTGCAGCCCAGCCGCTCTGTGGGCGCACCTTGGGCGAGGATATCCCGCGTGACCTCCTTCCGTGCCGCGATCCGCGTCCGACCCGCGGCCCGCCAGGACGCCGTCGGCGGCCGCGCAGCATCCTCACGACCCGACGAGCCGCCGGTCCTCGAGGTCCGGGTGCGGGCGCGCCCGATCGAGGGTGCCGCCACCACCGCCGCCGAACGGGTGCTGGCCGGGGCCCTCGGCGTGCGACCCCGGCAGGTCCGCGTGGTCCGCGGGGCCACGTCACGCGACAAGCTCGTGGAGATCACCGACCCACCACCGGATGTCGCCGCCCGGTGGGCGGCCCTGCTCGACCGATGAACGCCGCCGCACGCACGTGCGCGGCTAGAATCAGCGGCCTGCCCCCGATCAAGGACGACACGATGAGCACGCACCAGACCCCTGACCTCCCGGCTCCCGAGCCGACGGCCGCCAGACAGTACGCCGCGGTCCCGGCGAAGGTCGACCTCGCCGAGGTGGACAGGCAGATCCTGGCGCTGTGGGCTGAGAACGACGTGTTCCACCGCTCGCTGGCGCAGCGCGAGGGCGCCCCCGAGTGGACGTTCTACGAGGGCCCGCCGACGGCGAACGGCACGCCGGGCACGCACCACGTCGAGGCCCGCGTCTTCAAGGACGTGTTCCCCCGCTTCAAGACGATGCGCGGCTACCGGGTCGATCGCAAGGCCGGCTGGGACTGCCACGGCCTGCCGGTCGAGCTGGCCGTCGAGAAGGAGCTCGGGTTCAGCGGGAAGGGCGACATCGAGGCCTACGGCGTGGCCGAGTTCAACGCCCGGTGCCGGGAGTCCGTGCTGCGCCACGTCGACGAGTTCGCGGTCCTCACCGAGCGCATGGGCTACTGGGTCGACATGGACGACGCCTACTGGACGATGGACCCCGCCTACGTGCAGAGCGTGTGGTGGTCGCTGAAGCAGATCTTCGACAAGGGCCTGCTGGTCCAGGACCACCGGGTCAGCCCCTACTGCCCGCGCTGCGGCACCGGCCTGTCCGACCATGAGCTGGCCCAGGGCTATGAGGACGTCATCGACCCGTCGGTGTACGTCCGGATGCCGGTGACCAGCGGCCCACTGGCCGAGCGCTTCCCCGGGGTCAGCCTGCTGGTGTGGACCACGACCCCGTGGACCCTGGTGTCCAACACCGCCGTGGCGGTCAAGCCGGACGCCTCCTACCAGGTGGTCCGGGTGACCGGCGAGATGGGCGACTCCGAGCTGCTGGTCATCGCCGAGGCCCTGCGCGAGGCGAAGCTGCCCGAGGGCCACGAGGTCCTGGCCACGATGCCCGGCCGCGACCTCGAGCGCACCGGGTACTCCCGGCCCGTTCGACCTGGTCGACATCCCCGACGCCCACTACGTGATCCTGGCCGACTACGTCACGACCGAGGATGGCTCGGGCCTGGTCCACCAGGCGCCGGCGTTCGGCGCCGACGACCTCATCTCGTGCCGCTCCTACGGCCTGCCCGTGGTCAACCCGCTGCTGCCCGACGGCACCTTCGACCCCTCGGTCCCGATGGTCGGCGGGATGTTCTTCAAGGCAGCCGACCCGACGCTCGTGGCCGACCTCGAGGCCCGCGGCCTGATGTTCCGCCACGAGCAGTTCGCGCACTCCTACCCGCACTGCTGGCGCTGCCACACGCCGCTGGTGTACTACGCCCAGCCGTCCTGGTACATCCGGACCACCGCGATCAAGGACGCCCTGGTCCGCGAGAACGAGGGCACCACGTGGCATCCGGACACCATCAAGTGGGGCCGCTACGGCGACTGGCTGGAGAACAACGTCGACTGGGCCCTGTCGCGCAACCGCTACTGGGGCACGCCGCTGCCGATCTGGCGCTGTCCTGAGGATCACCTGACGTGCATCGGGTCGCTGGCCGAGCTCGGCGAGCTGGCCGGCATGGACCTCTCCGAGCTGGACCCGCACCGCCCCTACGTCGACGACGTGACGTTCGCCTGCCCGCAGTGCGCCGCCACGGCCACACGCGTGCCCGAGGTCATCGACGGCTGGTACGACAGCGGCGCGATGCCCTTCGCCCAGTGGGGCTACCCGCACACGGGCGCCGAGATGTTCGCGCGCAAGTACCCCGCGGACTTCATCTGCGAGGCGATCGACCAGACCCGCGGCTGGTTCTACACGCTGATGGCGGTCGGCACGCTGGTCTTCGACCAGTCGTCGTACCGGACCGTGCTCTGCCTGGGCCACATCCTCGACGATGACGGCCGCAAGATGAGCAAGCACCTGGGCAACATCCTCGAGCCGATCCCGCTGATGGACGACCACGGCGCCGATGCCGTGCGCTGGTTCATGCTGGCCGCCGGCTCCCCCTGGCAGGCCCGCCGCGTCGGGCACGCTGCCATCGCCGAAGTCGTGCGCCGGACGCTGCTGACCTACTGGAACACCGTGTCCTTCCAGTCGCTCTACGCCCGGTCGGCCGGATTCGTCCCCGACCCGTCCGCCGCACCGGCCGTCGCGGACCGCCCGGTCATGGACCGCTGGGCCCTGGCCGAGGCCAGCCGCCTGGCTGCCGAGGTCACCGCCGCGCTGGACAACTTCGACACCCAGCGCGCAGGCCGGCTGCTCGCCGGCTACATCGACGACCTGTCCAACTGGTACGTGCGGCGCTCCCGGCGCCGGTTCTGGGACGGCGACCCCGCCGCCCTGCACACCCTGCACGAGTGCCTGCGGACCGTGACCCTGCTGATGGCCCCGTTCACGCCGTTCGTCACCGAGCGGGTCTGGCAGGACCTGTTCGCCACCTCCGCGGGTGACTCCGTGCACCTGCAGGACTGGCCCGACGACTCCGCCGCCCTGGCCGACAGCGAGCTCGGCGACCAGGTGGCACTGATCCGCCGCCTGGTCGAACTGGGCCGGGGAGCGCGCGCCGAGGGCAAGGTGCGCACGCGCCAGCCCCTGGGCCGTGCGCTCGTGTCGGCCCCGGGCTGGGACCGCATGCCCGCCGAGCTGCGCGACCAGCTGACCGAGGAGCTGAACGTCGTCTCGGTGGTCAGCCTCGGCGGGGGCACCGACGACGCCACGACCGACGAGCTGGTCCATGTCAGCGTGAAGGCGAACTTCCGCTCCCTGGGCCGGCGCTTCGGCAAGGGCACGCAGCCGGTCGCAGCGGCGATCGCCGCGGCGGACCCCGTCGCGCTGACCGCCGCGCTGCGCAGCACAGGCTCGGCGGCGGTCGAGGTCGGCGGGCGGGCCGAGACGATCGGCCTGGACGACGTGGTGATCACCGAGACCCCGCGTGAGGGGTGGGCGGTGGCCACCGACGCCGGCGAGACCCTCGCCCTGGACCTGCACCTGACCCCTGAGCTGATCCGCCGCGGACTGGCCCGTGAGGTGGTCCGGCTGGTCCAGGAGGGGCGCAAAGCCGCCGGGCTGGACGTCAGCGACCGCATCGAGCTCTGGCTGTCGGCCGGTTCCGAGGAGCTGGCCATGGCCCTGGACGAGCACTCCGCGGACATCGGCAGCGAGGTCCTGGCCGTCTCGGTGTCCCGTGACGGCGCTCCGTCGGACGCCTTCGGCGGGACCGACGCAGACCTCGGGATCTCGTTCGCCCTGCGCCGGGCCTGACTCTCCAGGCGGTCCGCGGCGCGGTTGTGGACGAACGGCCGACAATGTCGGACGGTGATGGAAGGCTGTCGGCCATGCAGAACCAGGACCCGAGGGTCGACCGCAGCCGGGGGGCGGTCTACCAGGCGGAGGACTCCGTCGCCTCGGTCATGCGCCGGCCGCACCGTGCGGTGCGCGTCGGCTCCTCGGTCGTGACCCTGCCCGAGGAGGTTCGCTTCGGCAGCCTCGGCGGCCATCCAGGGCTTCGTCGACGCGGTCCTGGCCGAGGCCACCGCCTGCGGACAGTTCCCCGACCGGGGACCGGTCGTGGTCGAGGTGCGGCGCGGGTTCCGGATGGCCACCTACTCGCAGGGCCGCATCCACATCCCGGCCGCCGACCCGCGGGGCCGGTGGGCGCTGACCCGCTCTGTGGTCCTGCACGAGGTGGCGCACCACCTCAGCGGCGTCCCGGGGCACGGCAGCAGCTTCCGCGCCACGCTCGTCACGCTCTACGCACGGCACATCAGCCCAGGTGCCGCCGAGCTCCTCCGGCACCTGTTCGCCCCGATCGACGCCGTCCCCGAGCTCGTCGACGAGGAGGCACCGCCCGATGAGCAGGTGCGCCGGGTGGCAGCCCTGCTGGCCAAGGCGGAGTCGACGGCCAGCGCCGAGGAGGCGGAGGCCTACCTGGCCAAGGCCGCCCTGGTCGCCCAGCGCCACAGCGTGGACATGGCCGTGGCGGCGATGGGCCCCGACGCCCATCCCGACGGCCCCACGCACCGGATGCTGACGATCGGCGAGCCCCGCCGCGCCCTGAACAAGCTCCTGGTCGCCCTGATGGTGGCCATCGCGCGCGCATGGTCGGTGCGCGTCGACATCGGCCACGGCTCGACCTACGTCCTGGTGTACGGGATGCCCGCGGACCTCGACCGGGTCGAAGCGGTGTTCGCGACCGCGGGCGCCATGATGCTGACCCGCGCCCAGGGGCATGTGCGCTCAGGGCAGTGGCGGGGCACCACCTACCGCCCGCCGGAGGGCGGACCGACGCGCCCGGTCACCGCCGCGGTGGCGCGCAATGCGTTCTGCCTGGGCTTCATCCAGCGCCTCGGGCGCAACCTGGACGACGCAGCCCGACAAGCCCGAGCCGGCGCCGGGGGCGAGGGCGGCCCAGGCACGAGGACACCGACGGGAGCCGGCGCCCACGGCGCAGCGCGTCGAACTCGCGCTGCGCGCCCGGGACCTGGCCGTCACCGACTACCACCGGGCGACGTCGCGGGCGCGGGGGACGTGGCGCGGCTCCTCCAGCGGGGCGGGCACGGCCGCGCACAGCCGGCGCGCGGGCGAGCGGGCCGCCGATGAGTTCGGGCGCGCAGCGGTCGCGGGCGGCAGGCGCGCGATCGGCAGGTGACCTACTGGTCGCCCTCCTGAGCCAGGGCACTGAGGTCCGCCAGCTGTGACTGGAAGTAGCCGGTCAGCCGGGAGCGGATCTCGGACTCGAACGTGCGCAGGGCAGTGACGCGTGCCTCCAGGTCGGCGCGCTGGGCCTCAAGCTTCTTGACCGACTTGCGGGCGGCCTTCTCGGCATCGGAGACCATCGAATCGGCCTTGCGCCGGGCGTCGGCCACATACTCGTCGGCAGTGCGCTGGGCCATCTCCAGGATGCGTGCCGCGGCAGCGGACGTGGACTCCGCCTCGGGCACCTCGGACGCCGCCGACGAGCTGCTCCTGGGCGGCCCCCAGCTCGTCGGTCAGGCGGGCGATCTCCGACTCGACCTCGTCGAGGAAGGCGTCGACCTCGTCCATGTCGTAGCCGGTGCTGTTGCGCACCAGCTTGAACTGCTTGTCGTGGATGTCCTGGGAGCTCAACGCCATGACCGACCTCCGGGGCGCGACTCCGACCTCATGCGAGCCCCGCGAGCACGCGCAGCAGCAGCTGCAGCCCGATGAAGAGCACCAGGAACGCCAGGTCGAGGGAGACCTGCCCGATCCGCAGCGGCGGGATGATCCGCCGCAGGGCCTTCAGCGGCGGATCGGTGACGCTCATCACGAACTCGAAGATGATCACCAGTGCGCCCGTGGGCTGGAAGTCCCGTGCGAACACCATGATCAGCCCGATGATCATCCGGGCGATCAGCAGCAGCAGGAACAGCCAGATGAGGGTCGAGAGCACATCGACGATGAGTCCCATGGGTCAACTCTGGTTGAAGAACCCGTCCTGCGCGATCTGCGCCCGGGCCTCCGCGCCGACGTCGACGTTGGCCGGGGAGAGCAGGAACACCTTGTTCGTGATGCGCTCGATGCTGCCACGCAGGCCGAACACGAGGCCGGCGGCGAAGTCCACGATGCGCTTGGCGTCGTTGTCGTCCATGCCGGTCAGGTTGATGATCACCGGAACGCCCTCGCGGTACTCCTCACCGATGCGACGCGCATCGTTGTAGGTCCGCGGGTGCAGGGTGGTGATCCGGTAGATGTCGGCTCCTGCCGCCGAACCGGTCGGCCGGAACGTGGCTGACGGGCGCTCGGCGACCGCGGTGGCCGTGGGCCGCACGACGACCTCCGGGGCGGTGCGCGGACGCGGGTCGGCCACCGAGGGCCCCACCTCGCGGGTGCGCGGGCGGGGATCGGGCTCGTAGTCGTCGTCGACCATGTCGTCCTCGACGAGTCCGAGGTACACGGCCATCTTGCGCATCGTGCCGGGCATGTGGGCTCCTTACGTGCCATCCGGTCCGCCAGGGGCGGCCGGTATCGGTTTAGGTTACTTCAGTGGTTCGCGGTGCCCGAGCAGCGCGCTGCCCAGGCGGATGTGTGTCGCACCGGCGGCGATCGCCGGCTCGAGGTCGCCGGACATGCCGGCCGAGCGCATGGTGGCCCCGGGGTGCTGGGCCCGCAGGTCCTCGTGAATCACGGCCAGCCGGTCGAATGCGTGCGCCGGGTCGGCACCCAGGGGCGCCACGGCCATGACACCCAGGAGCTCCAGGGAGCCGCAGCCGTGGACCTGGTCGGCCAGGGCCAGGACCTCGGCCGGGGAAGCACCCCCACGTGCTGGACCACCTGTCGTGTCCTCGCCCGGTGCCTCGTCGAGGTCGACCTGGATGCAGACCCCCAGATGACGACCGGCGTGCTCGGCACCCCGGTCCAGCGCCGCCACCAGCGACGGTCGGTCCACGGACTCGACGATGTCGGCGTACCGGGCCACCGACGCTGCCTTGTTGCGCTGCAGCTGCCCGACGAAGTGCCACGTCAGTCCCAGGTCGGCGCATGCCGCGGCCTTCTCGCGCGCCTCCTGGTCGCGGTTCTCACCCACATGCCGGATCCCGAGCTCGGCCAGCAGCTCGACGTCGCTGGCGGGCCACGTCTTGGTGATCGCGACGATGGTCACCTCCTGCGGGTCCCGGTCGGCAGCGACGCACGCCGCGGCGACCCGCGACGTGACCGCGGCGAGGTTCTCGGCCAGCTCGGCCCGGCGCAACGGCCCCCATCACGCGGCCGCCACGATCGCCACGGCGCCGCCCTGACGACCAGTCAGGCCGTCCCGACGGTGCGAGTAGAGACCGGGGTCCTCGGCCGTGCACCCCCCGATGAGCGTGCTGGTCGCCCCGAGCTCATCGAGCCGCGCAACCAGCCCGGCCCGCAGGTCGAGCGCGGGCTGGCCGTCGGGAGCGGTCGTGACCGCCTCCGGGCGGACCCGCGCCATCTCCTCGGCCCGCTCGTGGGGCACCGGGTAGCAGGATCCGCAGATCGCGGGTCCCAGGAGGGCCTGGCAGTCCTCGACCCGTGCGCCCGCGGCAACCATCGCGTCGACCGCCGCCCCGACCACGTCGAGGGCGACCCCCCGCCACCCCGAGTGGACCGCAGCGACCACGCCGGTGACCGGCTCCACGAGGATCACCGGGACGCAGTCGGCCGCCAGTGCCACCAGGCCGATGCCGGCCGTGGCGGTCACCAGGGCGTCGACCGAGGAGACCTCGGCGCCCGGAGTGACCCCGGTGGGCTCAGACACGGTGGCAACCCCTCGTCCGTGATCGGGATGCATGAAGGTCATCGCGCCGGCCGGGACACCGAGTGCCTCGGCCAGCGCGCGACGATTGGCGACGACCGCCGCCGGGTCGTCCCCGACGTGCGATCCAAGATTCGCCCAGGCGTACGGCGACCGGCTCGACCCACCGCTGGCCGCACCACCCCGGCTGGTGAACAGGACACGCGCCTCGACCCCACCGGGAAGGGCGAGGTCGAGGCGGTGGCTGATCATCGGGCTGTCGACTACTTCAGGAAGTCCGGGACGTCGAGGTCGTCGGGCTCGTCGAAGCTGATCGTCCGCGGCTGGCGCAGGTCGACGCCGGGCTTGTCGGCGTTGGCCAGTCCGGGCGG
>CAWEVG010000004.1:0-23119 GCA_963812395.1 uncultured Actinomycetes bacterium | reverse complement strand
GGTCCTCGGGGCCCCGGATCGGGGGTGGCGTGAGGCGGAGGAGGCCGTCGACAAGTTGTCGGCCAGGTTCGGCTCGGGCAGCGTCCGCCCGGCACGGCTGCTTCCCGAACCTGCCGCTGACGACGGTCGGCAGGCCCCGGGACGGCTCCAGGAAGTGCCGCGAAAGGGCGCGCCGTCCACCCCCTGACCATCTGGTCGCAAGTAACATGCCGGTTCGGGTTTCCTATTCGGCAAACCCTGCCTATTCTGTGTTGTGTCAGCCCGTTCGCGACGCCCAGTAGGAGGTCACCGTGCCACTCTCCGAGCACGAACAGCGCCTGCTCGAGCAGATGGAACGCGCCCTCTACGCTGAGGATCCCAAGTTCGCCACCAGCATGCGCAGTGCCCGCGGAGGTGCAGGTGACCGCCGGCGCATCGTGGTCGGTGTCATCGGACTGCTCGTAGGGCTCGGCCTCCTGGTCGCCGGTGTCGCCGCCAAGCTCGTCATCGTGGGCGTCCTCGGGTTCCTTGCGATGCTGGGCGGGATCTGGCTGGTGATCAGTGCCCTGCGCCCGGCTCCGGAGCAGGCAGCCGCGTCGGGACCGGGTGGCCCCCCGGCTCCGACCAACATCACGAGCCGCTCACGGAAGTCGACGCGGTCCAAGCGGTCGGGGGAGTCCCTGTCGGATCGCATGGAGGAGCGCTGGCGCCGCCGGTCGGGAGACCGGCGACTTCTGAGCCTGCACCCCACGAAACGGCCCCACCCGCAGCGGATGGGGCCGTTCGCATGTGCGATTCCGTGCGCGTCTGTCAGTCGTGCGCCTCGATGAAGTCCACCGAGCCCGCGAAGATCCTCTCCGCGTCGTAGTCGATAGTCGCCACGTGGTACGAGCGGTCGAGCTCGACGTCCTCGATCGGGGAGCGGGTCCGCTCACGGATCATCTCGCCGTTCTTGGGCCCTTGGACATGGTCATTGACCGAGCGCACGAGCAGGATCGGGGCGGTCACGCGGTGCAGGATCGGGTGCAGCTCGTCGAAGGTCTTGATCATGTCGACCACGAGCAGCACCGGGACCTTGTCGTATCCCAGCTCGGCGCTGTCGGGGTCGGCGATGTCGCTGGCGACACCGGGCAGGCTCTTGGTGATGTAGGGCAGGAACCGCTGGAACGGCACGAGGAATCGCTGCCACGCGACAATCGCGTCCTTGCGGACCCAGGGGTTGACCAGCACCAGTCCGGCGACGTCGTCCGGGCGCTCGGCAGCGACCCGCAGGCCAGGGCGCACCCGTAGGAGCTCCCATCAGGTACGTCCTGTCGGTTCGGGCGCGCATGTCCTCGAACGCCTCATCGACCGCGCCCTGCAGGTCGGCGAAGGTCTTCGTGTTGGCGTCCTGCCACGTCGTCCCGTGCCCGGGCAGGCGAATGGCGTTGACCGTGTAGCCGCGCTCGTTGAGGTACTTCGCCCAGGGCACGGTGCTGTCCGGGGAGCCGGTGAACCCATGCACCAGCACGACGCCGATCCGGGCGTTGTCCCCGGATCCCTCCGCGGCGAACGGCTCACAGCCGGGCTTGACCTGGTCCACGGGGGCGTCTGACATGGAGAAACCTGCCTTGTTCTGGGGGTCCGGTCGATCTGGTGGGATCGACGGTGGCACAGCCTAACCCCCGTTGGGGCCGCCCCGGCCCGCCCCCCGTGCCCCCAGGCCCGTGAGCACCGATCGGGGTGCCAGAGCCGCCACGGCGCGCCGGACCCACCCCGCGCGATGTGCCAGTCCCCGACGGACCACCCGGATGTCGCCTGCCAGGGCACCCGGGCGAGAGGCTGATGGGGCCGCATCCCGCCGCTCGGCCACCATCACACCAGCCGCCTGTCCGCCCGCGGGAACAGCCACGTCCACCGGTTCAGGCTCGCGGGTTGCTGGAGCGGCGGCCCCTGGAGACCCGTAGCGCTGCCACTCGACCGCCCGCTGGATCCGCGCGATGGCCTCCTCCACGTTCGCCGACTCGGCCGGGGCGCCGGCGCCAGGACCCGCTCCCACCAGGGTCCGGACCCCAGCCAGGGTGGAGCGCGGCGTCGGGGCCTGCGACCCGAGCCGGAGGTCGACCAGCGTGTCGACGACCTCCCGGTAGGCCGACTCCCCGTCAGCGGTGCGAATGCGTCGCCGGCGGCGAACGAGGCGAACCGCCGCGGGCAGCAGGAGGAGCAGCGCCGTCAGGGCGAGGACGATGCCCAGGACGGGGATCCCGCTCCCGGTCGTAGCCGTCCCAGCCCCGCTGGGTTCCTCGGTCGGGCAGCTTGGTCGGCCTCGAGGCTGCCGAGGCGGACGCTGACGCGCTTGGTGCAGTGGTGGCTTCCGGGGCCGTGGACCGGGTGTAGACGGGGGTGGTCGTCGTCGGTGCGCCGGGGGTCGGCTCGAACCGGACCCACCCTGCCGAACCCATCCAGAGCTCTGGCCAGGCATGGGCATCGGTCCCGCGCACGACCCACTGGTTGCCCTCCCTACGGCCCTGGGTGAACCCCACGGCCACCCGGGACGGGATGCCGACCGATCGCGCCATGAGGGCCATCGTGGCGGCGAACTGCTCGCAGTACCCGACCCGCTCCTCGAGGAACGCCGTCAGCGCATCCTCGTCGGAACCGCCCTCGACCTGCGTCGAGTAGGTGAAGCGGCCATCGGTGGTGAACCACCGCTGCAGGGCGACGGCTGCGTCGAAGGGCGTCGATGAGCCCGCCGTGATCTCCCTGGCCTGCTGCGACAGCGCCTCACCGACCAGCGGCGCGGGGTCGACGAGGGTCTCCGGGAACACCTCGGCACCCGCAAGCGCCGGTTGGGTGCTCGCCACCCGCAGCTGCTCGGCGTCGAGGCCCTGGGCGGCGGTGAGGAACGCGATCCGGGTCCCCTCGATGGTGCCGCCATCGGCGCGCGTCGGCAGGGAGGTCCGCTGGTCCCACTGGACCGGCCAGTCGTTGAGCGACTGGAAGGTGCCCGCCGGGCTTGGCAACGTGGCGCCCGCGAGGGGACCCACGTCGATCTGGTACTCAGCCAGCGGGCCTGAGGGCGGGCTCCCCGCGGACGGGATGGACCCGTCCGGCGAGCGGCGGGGGCAGCGGCCCGGCTTGAGTCGGTGTGACGATGCTCCACTGCTCCCCGTCGAACTGCTCGAGGATGGCCAGCCGCAGGTAGTCGGGCCTGCTTGCGGTCGTTGCCAGCGTCATCACCGGACGAGCGTCGTTGGAGACCAGCGACCGGCGCAGGGAGACCATCGCGTCGATGCTCACCGAACGGTCGCCCCCGCCGGCGCCCGTGGAGAACTCCCGGACCGGTCCACGCAAGGAGGCCAGGCCCCCGGCCATCAGGGCCACTGCGGTCACGGCTGTGGCGACGAGCAGGCCGACACCGGGTGACCCGGGACGCGCATGCGGGCTCCAGAGCGAGGTGCGCTCCCGCTGGGTGGCGGACAGCACGCCGAACCAGGAGGCTGCGACAACCACGAAGGTCCATCCCGGGGCGTCACCGCGGTTGATCGCCCACGGCGCCACGAAGAGGGCACCCAGGGGCACCAGCGTCATCCCGGGCAGGTCGAGGCCCGCCGCCAGCGTGTCCACAGCCAGGGCCACCAGGCCGATCCCCGCCACGATGAGCAGCAGCAGGCCGGTGTCGAGGGCGGCCGGGGCCTGCGTCGTGTCCGCGTACTCGCGGCCCTGCGCGGCGAGGTCCCGCATCCGGGTGATCGCAGCCGGACCGGGGAGGATGCCCCAGCGCGCCTCGTCGTGGGCGAACAGGAAGGTGAGGCTGAACAGGAGCACGACGGCCTCGACGAGGGGCTGCAGTGGGGCGGGGAGGTGCATGGCCCGAACGAGTCCGCCCGTGAGGGCGATGACCGCGATCGTCAGCGCGGTCCACGGGATCCACCATCCGCCGTCGAGCAGGGGCTGGACGGCCAACGAGGCGCCGAGAACCGCCAGGGCGCTGAAGCCCGTCACCCGCCATCGACCGTCGGCCAGAGCGGTCGCGACCCTGTCCCACCGCCGGTCGCGCGCCTCGCGGGTCATCGCGGCACCGCCAGTCCCGCCCAGGAGGCGGCGACGCCGCTCTCGCGCGTCATCGTCGAGATCCGCCAGCCGGCGGCCCGGAAGTGCGCCAGGGACTCCTGGGTCCAGGGGGGACTGGCCGGCGCGCCGGCGGACGAGCGATCGACCCCGACCGGCTGCCATTGCTCGGCTGCGACAGCCACGAGGAGCCTCGCCGTGGCGTGCAGCCCGATCGCGGCCAGCAGGCGTGCCGACTCCGGCGACAATGCCCCGGCCACGAGGATCAGTGGGCCGGCTCCGGCGGTGTCGGCCGAGTGCCTGAGCGTCGAGCTGGGGATGGGCGAGCGGCTGACCGGGACGGTGGCCAGCTCCCGCAGCATGGCCGCGGCGCTCAGCCTCGACCCCAGCCATGGGGGAGCCCACGAAGAGCTGGAGGTCGTCGGTGGTCCGGATCGAGAGGTCCCAGCCGCTCTCAAGGGCCAGGCAGCCGATGCTGGCAGCCAGGCTCAGGGCAGCATCCAGCGAGGAGTCCGGCTCGTGCCCGTGGTGGTCCGCATCACGCAGGTCCAGGACGAGGGTGACCGCCGACCGCCAGGGGCTCTCCTCGCTTCGGACCATCAGCCCTCCTGTTCGGGCGGTGGCCTTCCAGTCGATGCGTCGGACCTCATCCCCAGGGTGGTACTCCCGAGGGATCACGTCGTCGGTGGCCGCACCGAGGCTGCCGAGGTGCCCGCTTCCGGAGCCCACCGACGCACCACCGAGCACGACGGGATCCAGGGTCACGATCCGGGGGTACACGAGCACCTCGTCCCGGGTGCCGCCGGTGATCGTCCTGTGCACCATCCCGAAGCGGTCGATGACATGGATGCGCATGGGCCCCACGTGGTGGGCGCCCCGAGCCCCGGCCCGGACCCGGTAGTGGGGCTGGCTCAGGGCCGGCCCCGACATGCCGTTCAGTGCGAAGCGGTGCGCCCCTCCCAGGGCCGGCGGGGAGAGGTCCTCGAGCAGGAGGCTGTGGCCCCGCGGGAACCTGCCGCGCACGCTCACGGTCACGTTCAGGTCGTCCCCCACGGGCAGTTCATGGGTCGAGAGCCTGCGTTGCAGCTGCATGCCGGTCCGGGGGTTCCGCGTGAGGGCCGCGGCCGCGAGGGGGAGCAGCGCGACGAGCGCGCCGAACTGCGTGGCCGGCGTGATTCCCTCCAGGATCCCCAGCGCGACCAGTGCGGAGCCGCACGCGAGGAACCACCACCCGCGTCCGGTCAGGCCGACCCGCGAGCGGATCGACGCCGGGGAGGCCGGGTCGGGTGACATCTCAGCTCCACGAGGAGCGGGGGATCCGGGACACGATGGCCCGGATCACGTCGGGCCCGGTGCGGCCGGAGGCCGCGGTCTGCGCCGACAGCAGGACGCGATGGCCCAGCACCGTCGGGGCCAGCATGAGGATGTCGTCGGGGACCACGAAGGTGCGCCCGTCCAGGGCCGCCCAGGCCCGCGCGGCCCGGACCAGGTGCAGGGTGCCCCGGGGCGAGGCGCCCAGGCGCAGGTCCTCGCTCGTGCGCGTGGCGGTCGTGACCGCCACGGCGAGGCCGCGCACCGGGTCCGAGACGTGCACCTCCCGGACCGCACCCATCAGGGCGGCGAGCTCCTCGTGGGTGGCGGCGGGGGCCAGGCTCAGCAGCGGGTCGTCCCCGGCGTGCTCGGCGAGCATGCGCAGCTCGTCGGCGGGGCTGGGGTACCCCAGCGAGATCCGCGCCATGAACCGGTCGCGCTGGGCCTCGGGCAGGGCGTAGGTGCCCTCCATGTCGATGGGGTTCTGCGTGGCGATGACCAGGAACGGGGTGGCCAGCACGTGCGTGGTCCCGTCGACGGTGACCTGGTGCTCCTCCATCGCCTCCAGCAGCGCGGACTGGGTCTTGGGGGAGGCCCGGTTGATCTCGTCGGCCAGCACGATGTTGGCGAAGATCGCGCCCGGTCGGAACTCGAAGTCCCGGGTCTCCTGGTTGAACACCGAGACCCCGGTGACGTCGCTGGGCAGCAGGTCGGGGGTGAACTGCATCCGGCGCACCGTCACCCCGAGGGTGCGCGCCAGGCTCTTGGCCAGCATGGTCTTGCCCACGCCGGGGACGTCCTCGATGAGCAGGTGCCCCCCGGCCAGCAGCACGGTCAGTGCCATCCGGGTCGACTCGGGCTTGCCGGCCAGGATGGAGTCGACCCCGGCGCGGATCCGGGCAGCGGTGTCCAGGACCGTGCGGTCGAGCATGTCGGTCATCGCCGGCGGGCCTCCTCGAGGGCAACTGCAGGGACAAGCATCACGCATGGGCCCACGTCGCGCCACCCCCGCCTGCGGGCGCGGCCGATGGCGTGGCCAGAATGGGAGGCACCCCGTCGTACCAGAGGAGGACTCATGACCGTACATCCGGCTGTGCTCGGACGTTTCTTCGATGACTTCGAGGTCGGTGACATCTACCAGCACCCCTTCGGCCGGACGATCACCGAGGCCGACAACGCCTGGTTCACGCTGCTGACCTGCAACACCAACCAGATGCACTTCAACTCCCACCTGTCGGCGCAGAACCCGATCACCGAGGGCAAGATCATCGTGGTGTCGGGCTTCACCGTCGGGCTGGTCCTCGGGCTCACGGTCCTGGACATGAGCCAGAACGCCGTGGCCAACCTCGGCTGGAACAACATCAAGCTGACCCACCCCGTCTACGTGGGCGACACCATCTACGCCGAGAGCGTCTGCACCGACAAGCGCCCGTCGAAGTCCCGGCCCGACATGGGGATCATCTCGATGATGACCCGCGCCCTGAACCAGGACGGCGATGTCGTGATGACCTACGACCGCTCGGTGATGATCCCGACGCGCGCCAGTGGGATCGGGCAGAACTACTTCCCGCAGGCCAAGGTCGGCCCGATGGAGGTGCCTGCCCCCAAGGAGTAGCCGGCTCGGGCTGCCGCGCTGAGGAGCTCTCAGCGACTCGGGCTGTGAGCTGCCGGACGCGGCCTGGCGGGGGCCGAGGCGTCGGGACGCGCAGGTCCCGCCGAACGCCCGCGCCGGGGCCCGATGACCAGCGCGGGTGCCCGTTCGCCCGTCGAGCAGGTCGGCGACGTCGAACCTCCTGCGGGAAGAGGTGGCTGGCGGGCCGCCACGACGGCGCGTGCGCCGCCGGAGCCGCGAAGTCTGGACGACCCAGCGTCGCTCGGGTCGACCGTCGCGCGCGGGGGCGATCCACCGCTGGTAGCCGCGCAACCGCGCCCCGACCGGATCCCCGGGGTGCGGTGGCGCGCGCCGGACCAGCCGGCGGTAGGGCTCAGCAGGGGGTCGGTCGCCATCTGTCCGCGCCTGCACGTGGCGCGTCCCAGTTGGCCGATCCGCCAGGCGGTGCTGCTGAGGCCGGCGTCCTCACCCGAGGTCCACTGCCTCGGCGTGCCGATCATCTCGGCGGCCCGGCCCGGTCATCCCGATCGCCCGGTGTGAGGAACGGTGCGCCGGGCAGCGTCGAGCAGGGGTCGGCGAGCCGGCGCGGAGGCGACGTCGCCGCCGAGCATCGACATGACCCGGGCCTGGTCGTGGCCGCCAGCAGGCGCGACCGACCGCGGGTCGCGCGACGGCGCGCTCAGTGCCCGGGCGAAGTGCCCCGGCGGCTGGACCGCAGGCGGCTCAGGATGCCGTCGGCGAGCGGGAAGTCGAACACCGCGTCGACCTCGTCACGGTCACGTAGGCGCCTGGCGCCGGTGTCCGCCGAGCCTCCCCGACGCTGAACAGCGTCGCGTCCAGGGCACCGACGGGTCGTCCCAGGCCGCAGCCAGCGATGGGTGGGCAGCGAGTCGCCGTAGCCGTCGCCCCGGTCCCGGGGATGCGGCCCTCGTCGATGGCGACGCCGATGAGGGCGGCCACGACCGTGGACGTGATGGCGCCGATGTCGTGGTGGTCCTGCGGCCCGGCGTCCCGGTACCACTCGAACGGCCGGTGCGCCCGCCGGAGAGCACCACGACCGCGCGCAGGTCCTCCAACCCGGCCGAGAGCAGCTCGCTCGGCGCCCAGCGCGTCGGCGAGGAGTCGCCGGCCGGCGCCCGTCGCGCACCAGCCGGCGTCCGCCCGGGCCGCACCCCCAGGTCGCCGTCGGTGCCCGGATCGCCGTCGTTGAGGTAGTCGACCGGCTGATCAGCCCGCGCAGGTCGCCCTTGCCGTCGCCGTCGCTGTCCTGGAAGCTGCGCACGAAGACCTCGTCGACACGGCATCGTTCCACCACGGCACCGCACGACGCCGGCGTCACCCACGGCCGCGGGCCGCGGTCCATGATGAGCGCCGCGTTGACGCCCCGATAGGCCGCGAGCATCAGCGCATCCACGCCGCCGCGGCGACCTTCACCGGCGACCGTTGCACCAGCGACGCATGCGGCGGACCACACCCCCGGTGAGGCCGGCAGGCCGGTGCAGCTCACGTGCCCTCGTTGCCCCGCCCGGGAGGCGCTGCCACGGTCGTTCGACCCGGCCGGCCGTCGCACGCCGCCGGGCGCACCTGCACACCCCGACGTGGAGTGTCCTGCACCGAATTGCCGGCCAAAGGGAGACAAGTGGAGGGTTGTGGAGTATCGTGGCGGACGTTCGAGCTGTACCGGGCTACCCGGGGCGCGTGGGGCGCATCGGGGTGGGAGGGGAGGTGAGTGGCCGTGTTCCTCGGGACGCACTTCCCGAAGCTGGACGAGAAGGGCCGCATCATCCTGCCCGCCAAGTTCCGCGAGCCCCTGGCCGAGGGCCTGGTCCTGACCAAGGGCCAGGACCACTGCCTGGTGGTCTGGCCGCGCGCGGAGTTCGACACCTACGCCGCCGACCTGCGGGCCAGCGCCCAGGCCAACGCCCGGGTGCGCGCCATGACGCGCGTCTTCTTCTCCTCGGCCTACGACGAGTCGCTGGACCGCCAGGGCCGGCTGACGGTCCCGCCGGTCCTGCGCGACTACGCGTCCCTGGATCGCGAGCTCACTGTCGTCGGCGCGGACAACCGCATCGAGATCTGGGCCGCAGACGCCTGGGAGACCTACCTGTCCGAGCACGAGGCCGAGTTCGCCGAACTCGACCAGGACGGGGGTGTCGTCCTGCCCTGAGCTGTCGTCCCTGTCCGCCCCATGAGATTCCCCTCCGCGATCTCGACGCCACTTCCCCGGTGCCGAGACCACCCCGACGCCACTTCCCCGGCGCCGGAGACGCGGCGGGGGGCCTGGTGGTACGGCCCGCTTCCCCAGGAGGTGCCTCGTGCACTCGATCCGCCGGTACCTCGCCCTACCCGCCTCCGTGCTGTGCACGGCCGCCACGCTGTACGTCCTCAACCAGCTCGTGGTCCCCGGGTGAGCCCCGAACCAGGGCATGTGCCCGTCCTGCTCGAACGCTGCCTGGAGCTGCTCGGCCCCGCGCTGAGCCGGCCGCGTGCGGTGGCCGTCGATGCCACCCTGGGCCTGGGCGGCCACACCGAGGCGATGCTGGCCGCCCACCCGGAGCTCGTCGTCGTCGGCCTGGACCGCGACACCGAGGCTCTGGCCCGGGCTCGCGCCCGACTGGCCCCGTTCGGCGACCGGTTCCGCGGGGTGCACTGCGTCTACGACCAGCTGCCGGAGGCGATCAGGGGCCTGGGGTACCGGCAGGTCGATGCGATCCTGTTCGACCTGGGGGTCTCGTCGATGCAGCTCGACGTCGCAGACCGCGGGTTCGCCTACTCCCAGGACGCCGTCCTGGACATGCGGATGGACCAGACCCAGGGGATCACCGCGGCCGAGGTGCTCAACACCTATCCGGTGGGGGACCTCGCCCGGATCCTGCGCACCTACGGCGAGGAGAAGTTCGCCGGACCCCTGGCCCGGGCGATCGTCCGCGAGCGCGAGCGGGAGCCGTTCACGACCAGCCCGCGCCTCGTCGAGCTCATCCGCGACACGATCCCAGCACCTGCCCGGCGGACCGGGGGCAACCCGGCCAAGCGCACGTTCCAGGCCCTGCGCATCGAGGTGAACTCGGAGCTCGACGTGCTGCGGCGGGCGATCCCGGCGGCCCTGTCCGTGCTCGCGGTGGGTGGTCGGATGGTGGTCCTGAGCTACCACTCGGGGGAGGACCGGATCGTCAAGGCCGCGCTGATGCCGGCGACCAACCCGGTCGTCCCGCACGGGCTGCCGGTGATTCCCGAGGAATTGCGCCCGACTGCGCGTGTGCTGACACGCGGATCGCAGAAAGCATCAGAGGATGAGGTCCTGCGAAACCCGCGGGCCGCCTCCGTGCGGCTGCGGGCCGTGGAGAAGGTCGATGCACGGGAGGTCTGAATGAGTTCGACGCGTACGGCAGGTCGCCGCGACTCGCGACCCCCGGGCGCCCGAACCGCCCGCACGACCCGACGAACCGCACGACGACGCGTCGCGCGAGCGCGCCGGTGCGCGGCACCGCGGGTCGACCCCGCCGGCGTCGAGAGTGCAGATCGGGCCGGACGACGAGCTCGCCGGCCCCCGCCTCGCCGGACCGGTCGCTCCCGGGCCCAGGGGATGCCCCGGCGCAGGTCCCCGCGGCACCGGATGCTCCTGGTCTGCACCGCGGTGCTGGCCGCCGGCTTCTTCGCCGTGCTCCTGCTGAACACGGTCATCAGCCAGGGGGCCTTCCGCCAGCATGAGCTCGAGATCCAGCTGATCCTGCTCGCCGAGAAGGAGGAGGCCCTGGCCCGCGCGGTGCAGCTGGATGAGGCGCCGCTCGAGGTCGAGAAGGCGGCGCGCAAGCTCGGCATGGTCCCGGCTGCTGCCCCGGTGTTCCTGCGCCTGTCCGATGGCAAGATCCTCGGGGAGCCGGTGCCTGCCACCGCACCGACCGCACCCGTCGACTTCGCCGGCGCCCCCGGGATCCAGCCCACACCGAAGCCCTCCGCGAGTGGCGCAGCCGACAGCACCCCCACCGACCCCGCCCTGGACCCGGCCACCGGGTTGGCCCCGACCACCGTGATCGATCCGGCGCTCGACCCCGCCACCGGCCTGGATCCGGCAGCGTCGCCCGCAGCCAGCCCCGCGGCCGAGCCGGCGGCCGACCCTGCCGTCAGCCCCACACCCGTCCCGACCCAGCAAGGGGTGAACCCGTGAGCTCCGTCGCCCCACCCCGTGCCCCGCGCACGCAGCCGGATCCGTCGTACGCACCCGCGCCGCGGCGCTTCAGCAGGGGCGAGGGCCGGACCCGGGCGATCTACCTGACCTTCGCCGTCCTGATGCTGCTGAGCATCTACGCGGGGCGGGTGTTCGACCTGATGGTGCTCAAGGGTGACGACCTGGCCACGATGGGCCAGAACCAGCGCAGCCGCACCCTGCCCCTGCCGGCTGACCGCGGACCCATCTACGACTCCGAGGGTGCCCCCCTGGCGATCACGGTCGAGTCGCGCAACGTCACCGCCGACCAGAACCTCATCGAGAACCCGGCCGAGGCCGCCGCCCGGTTGGCCCCGATGCTGGGGATGGACCAGGCCGACACTCCAGGCGAAGCTCACCGGCACCGACAAGTTCGTCTACGTCACCAAGGGGCTCACGCCCGAGCAGTGGCGCCAGATCAAGGACCTGGGCATCGTCGGGATCTTCAGCGAGAAGACCACCAAGCGCACCTACCCGTCGGGCACCCTGGCGGCCAACGTCCTGGGCTTCGTCAACGCCGAGGGTGTGGGCTCCGGCGGGCTCGAGATGGCGCTGGACTCCCGGCTGAAGGGCGTCGATGGCTCCCGGACCTTCGAGCAGGGCGCGGCCGGCCAGGCCATCCCCTCAGCCGAGGACATCCTGCGCGCACCCAAGCCGGGCCAGGGCGTGCAGCTCACGATCAACCGCGACATCCAGTACGTGGCCCAGCGGGCGATCGCCACGCGTGTGCGTGAGTCGAACTCCGCCAGCGGGACCGTCACCGTGCTCGAGGCGAAGACCGGCCGCGTCCTGGCGATGGCCACCGCGCCCACCTTCGACCCGAACAACTACCTGGGCGCCAACAAGGACGACATGGGCAACCGCCCGGTCTCGGAGATCTACGAGCCGGGCTCCACGGGCAAGGTGCTCACGATGTCCGCGGTCCTCGAGGAGGGCAAGGCCAAGCCCACGACGAAGATCACCGTTCCGCCGGTCCTCAACCGGGGAGGGCACACCACCCATGACCACACCGACCACGGCACCCTGCAGCTGACGATGAACGGCGTCCTGGCGGAGTCCAGCAACATCGGCACGATCCTCTTCGCCGACAGGATCGGGGGCAAGAAGCTCTACGAGTACCAGCGCAAGTTCGGGATGGGCCAGCCGACCGGCCTGGGCTTCCCCGGTGAGGAGAACGGGATCCTGCCCAAGCCGGAGAACTGGTGGCCGACGACGTTCCAGGCCCTTGCCTACGGCCAGAGCTACTCGTTGACCTCGCTGCAGGTCGCCGGGGTCTACCAGACCATCGCCAACAACGGTGTCCGGCTCACGCCGCGGCTGATCGACGGCTACGTCAACGCTGATGGGAGCTTCGAGGCCGCTCCCACGAAGCCCGGCGTCAAGGTCGTCAGCAAGAAGACCGCCAAGACGATGGCGAAGATGCTGGAGAACGTGGTCACCGAGGGCACCGGCAAGATCGCGGAGATCCCCGGGTACCGGGTGGCCGGCAAGACCGGTACCGCCGAGCGCGCGGTCAACGGCGGCTACTCCGGGTTCAGCGCGTCGTTCATCGGCTTCGCGCCGGCTGACGATCCGGAGATCGTGGTGCAGGTCGTGCTGCAGGACCCGAAGGGCATGCACTACGGCGGCGTCCTCGGCGGACCTGTGTTCAAGACCGTCATGTCCTACGCCCTGCAGGAGCTGAAGATCCCGCCGTCGGGCACCAAGTCCCCCCAGATCCCGACCACCTGGTAGTCGCTGTGATCCGACCGACCGGCGTCCGCGTGAGCGGAGCCGCCCTGCGCCGCATGCTGGGGCTGCCGGACGGACCGCCCGAGCACGTGACCGGCGTCACCCTGGACTCCCGACGGGTCCGGCCAGGGGACCTGTACGCGGCGCTGCCCGGCTACACCACCCACGGAGCGCGGTTCGCCGCGATGGTCCAGGCCGCGGGTGCGGCGGCCATCCTCACCGACCCCGCGGGGGAGCAGCTGATCGAGGCTGCCGGCGATGTCGACCTGCCCGCCCTGGTCGTCGACGACCCCCGCGGGATGCTCGGTGCGGTGTCCGCGTGGGTGTACGGCGAGCCCGCCACGGCCCTGGCCACCACCGGGATCACCGGCACCAACGGCAAGACGACCGCCAGCTACCTGCTCGACGCTGCCCTGCGAGCCGGCGGGCACACCACCGGCGTCATCGGCACCGTGGCCACGCACATCGGTGACGAGGTGCTCCCGGCCACCCGGACCACGCCCGAGGCCCCGGACCTGCACGCGCTGCTGGCCGTCATGCGCGAACGCGGGGCCTCGGCGGTCACGCATGGAGGTGTCCAGCCACGCGCTGGAGCTCGGTCGGGTCGACGGCGTGCTCTTCGACCTCGCGGTGTTCACCAACCTCAGCCAGGACCACCTGGACTTCCACGGCGACATGGACGAGCTACTTCCGCGCCAAGGCGGCCCTGTTCACCCCGCAGCGGGCGGCCGCGGGCCTCGTCTGCGTCGACGACGAGTGGGGCGCTCGGCTGGCCGCCGCGGCCGCCATCCCGCTGACCACCTACGCCGTGGGGGCGACAGCGGACTGGACGGTCACGCACGTGCGCCCGCGCTGACCTCGGGACGACCACCTACGTCGCGCACGGACCGGGGGTCGAGGTGCGTGCCCGGGTCGGCCTGCCGGGGCTGTTCAACGTGGCCAATGCCCTGGCGGCGCTGGCCGCCGCCGTCCACCACGGAGTCGATGCCGGATGTTGCGGCCGCGGCGATCGGCGACTGCGCGGGCGTCCCGGGGCGGATGGAGCGCATCCGGGCGGGCCAGGAGTTCCTCGTCCTCGTGGACTACGCCCACACCCCGGATGCCGTCGGACGGGCGATCGCCGCAGCCCGGGAGGCTGTGACGGGAGACGTGATCGTCGTGCTGGGCTGCGGCGGGGACCGCGACCGGGACAAGCGTCCGCGCATGGGTGAGGTGGCGGCGCGGGCGGCCGACGTCCTGATCATCACCGACGACAACCCGCGCTCGGAGCCGCCATCGCAGATCAGGGCCGCCATCATGGAGGGGGCGCGGCGGGTCGGCCCGGCCGATCGTGCCGTCCTGCACGACGAGGGCGATCGACGGGACGCGATCACCCGTGCGGTGCGATCGGCGGGCCCGTCGACTGCGTCCTGCTGCTGGGCAAGGGGCACGAGCAGGGTCAGGAGGCAGCAGGAGTGGTCACGCCGTTCGACGACCGACTCGTGGTGCGTGAGGCGTTGGAGGCGTTGGCATGATCAGGATGGACATCACGGCCGTGGCCGAGGCAGTCGGCGGGACCCTCGTCGACTGTCCTGATCCGGCCGTCCCGGTGACCGGCGCGGTCGCCGACTCGCGCGCGGCGGGGCCCGGGGACCTCTACGTCGCGATCGTGGGGGAGCGGGTCGACGGCCACGACTTCGCCGCCGCGGCCCACGCAGCGGGAGCCGTCGTCACCCTGGGAACCCGGCCCACGGGCCAGCCGACCATCGTGGTCCCCGGCGACCCCGTCGAGGCCCTGGGCCGGTTGGCCAGCCACACGCTCGACCAGCTGCCGGCGGCCAGGGTCGTCGCGATCACCGGCTCGTCGGGCAAGACCACGACCAAGGACCTGATCGCCACCCTGCTGGAGGACCTCGGGCCCACCGTCGCCCCCGCCGGGTCCTTCAACACCGAGGTGGGGCTGCCGCTGACGATCCTGCGGGCCACGGAGGACACGCGCTTCCTCGTGCTCGAGATGGGCGCCCGCGGGATCGGACACGTCGCCACCCTCTGCCGGATCGCCCCACCGGACGTGAGCGTCGTGCTCAACGTCGGCTCCGCGCACCTCGGGGAGTTCGGCAGCCGCGAGGTGATCGGCGCGGCCAAGGGCGAGATCGTCGAGGCGCTCGAGCCCGACGGCCTGGCCGTGCTCAACGCCGACGACCCGATCGTCGCCGCCATGGCGCAGCGCTCCGGCAGCCCCGGTCGTCACCTTCGGGTCCAGCCCGGCCGCGGACGTGCGCGCCGTCGGGCTGACCCTCGATGGCTCGGCGCGCGCCGGGTTCACGCTGCACACGCCGTCCGGGGACGCCGACGTGCAGCTGGCCATGGTCGGCGAGCACATGGCCGCCAACGCGTGCGCGGCCGCGGCCGTCGCGCTGCACTTCGGGATGACCCCGGCCCGTGCCGCCGAGCTGCTCGGCGCTGCGCAGCCGCGCAGCCGCTGGCGGATGGAGGTCACCACGACGGCGTCCGGGGTCACCGTCGTCAACGACGCGTACAACGCCAACCCGGAGTCGATGCGCGCCGCCCTGCGCTCCCTGGCGGCCATGCGCGGGCGGGGTCGGACCATCGCGGTGCTCGGCGAGATGCGCGAGCTCGGTGCCGACAGCATCGCCGAGCACGACGAGGTGGGCCGGCTGGCCGTGCGGCTGGACATCTCCAAGACGATCGCCGTCGGGCAGGGCGCCCGCGCCCTGTACCTCGGGGCGGCCCAGGAGGGCTCCTGGAACGAGGAGGCCGTGTTCGTCCCCGACGTGGACGCGGCCATCGAGCTCCTGCGCGGACTGGTCCGACCCGGTGATGTCGTGCTGGTCAAGGCGTCCCGATCGATCGGCCTCGAGGCCGTGGCCCACGCGCTCCTGGAGGACCCCGCATGATCCCGATCGTCATCCCGGAGGCCCCGCATGATCCTGATCGTCCTGAGCGGCATGATCTCGCTGGGCCTGGCGGCGATGTGCACCCCGCTGCTGATCAAGGTCCTGCAGCCGCCGCAACCTCGCCCAGTCGATCCGCGAGTCCGGCGACGGCATCGTCTACCCCGAGCACAGCGGCAAGCGGGGGACGCCCTCCATGGGCGGCCTGGCGATCGTCGCGGCGGTCGTGCTCGGGTACGGCGGGGCGCACCTGCTCCGCTGGACCATGCCCACCGCCTCGGGCCTGCTGGCCCTGTACCTGATGGTGGGGCTGTCCCTGGTGGGATTCGCCGACGACTACCTCAAGGTGTTCAAGTCCCGCAGCGGGGGGATCCGCGCCCGGACCAAGCTGCTCGGCCAGGCGGCCGTGGCCCTGAGCTTCGCGTACCTGGCCACCAGGTTCCCCGACGACCAGGGCGTCACGCCGGCCACGGCGGCGATCTCCGGGGTCCGGGACCTCCCGTGGGTGCTGCCCCTGGGCCTGTTCATGCTGTGGATCTGGTTCGTGGTCACCGCGATCACCAACGGCGTCAACCTGACCGACGGCCTGGACGGCCTGGCGGCCGGCGCCTCGGTCCTGACGTTCGGCGGCTTCACGCTGATCGGCGTGTGGCAGTACGGCCAGAGCTGCTCCTACCAGGTCACCAGTGGCTGCTACACCGTGCGCGACCCGCTGGATCTCGCTGCGTTCGCCGTGGCCTGTGCCGGGGCAGCCTTCGGGTTCCTGTGGTGGAACACGAGCCCGGCGCAGATCTTCATGGGCGACACCGGCAGCCTCGCCCTCGGCGGGGCGATGGCGGCCCTGGCGATCATGACGCGCACGGAGCTGCTGTTCGTGCTCCTCGGCGGGCTGTTCGTGATCATCACGCTGTCGGTCATCGCCCAGGTGGGCTCCTTCAAGCTGACGGGCAGACGGGTGCTGCGGATGGCGCCCCTGCACCACCACTTCGAGATGCTCGGCTGGCAGGAGATCACCATCGTCGTGCGGTTCTGGCTGATCCAGGGGCTCTGCGTGGCCGCAGGCCTGGCCCTGTTCTACGCGGAGTGGGTGCGGTGATGGTCGACCGACCTCGTCCGGGACGCCGACTGGAGCGGGGTCCACGTGGCCGTGGCCGGCATCGGCATCGCCGGGTTCGCGGCCGCCGATGCGCTGCTCTCCCTGGGCGCCCGGGTCAGCGCGGTCGACGCCGGGGACGGCCCCCGACAGCAGGAGCGCGCCCAGATCCTCGAGGTCCTCGGCGCGACCGTGCGGCTGGGGGACGGCGACACCCTGCCCGACGGCGTGGACCTCCTGGTCGTCTCCCCGGGGCTCTCGCCGCTGTCGGCGATCATCGCGGCGGCGCAGGCGGCCGGTGTGCCCGTCTGGGGCGAGCTGGAGCTCGCCTGGCGGCTGCGCCCGGCGCAGGGTGCCGCACCCTGGCTGGTCGTCACCGGGACCAACGGCAAGACCACGACCACCCTGATGCTCGAGTCGATGCTGCGGGCCGCCGGCCTGCGGACGGTCGCCGCGGGCAACATCGGGGTCTCGATGGTCGACGTGGTGATGGCCGAGGCCACCCCCGAGGGCGTCCTGGACGCCATCGCGGTCGAGGTCGGCGCCCCGCAGCTGCCGTTCCTGCACTCCATGAGCCCGCAGGCCGTCGGTGTGCCTGAACATCGCCGAGGACCACGTCGACCTGTTCGGCTCGTTCGAGGCCTACGTCGCGGCCAAGGCGCGCATCTACGAGCGCACCCAGGTGGCCGCGGTCTACAACGTGGCCGACGACGTGACCCGGCGGATGGTCGAGGACGCCGACGTCGTCGAGGGCTGCCGGGCCATCGGGTTCACGCTGGGGATCCCCGACATCAGCATGCTCGGCGTGGTCGAGGAGTTCCTCGTGGACCGCGCGTTCGTGCCCGATCGCCAGAGGGCCGCCCAGGAGCTGGCCAGCACGGCTGACGTCCGCCCGTCGGCCCCGCACAACGTGGCCAACGCCCTGGCCGCAGCCGCGCTGGCCCGGGCCCACGGCGTCGGCCGCGTCGGCGATCCGCGACGGACTGCGCGCGTTCGAGCCGGCAGGGCACCGGATCGCTGACGTCGGCACCGTGGCCGGGGTCCGGTACGTCGACGACTCCAAGGCCACGAACTGCCACGCCGCGCAGACCTCGCTGATGGCTTATGACCGGGTTGTCTGGATTGCCGGCGGCCTGGCCAAGGGCCAGCAGTTCGACGACCTGGTGCGGGCGACGGCCGGCCAGATGACCGGCGTGGTCCTCCTCGGTGCCGACCGGGGGGTCATTGCCGACGCGATCGCGCGACACGCCCCGGATCTGCCGATCGTGGAGGTGTCACGGACCGACACTGGTGCCATGGCAGAGGTCGTGGCGGCAGCCGCGGCCATGGCAGGGCCGGGCGGCACCGTGTTGCTGGCCCCGGGGTGCGCATCGTGGGACATGTTCCGCGACTACGCCCAACGGGGCGACATGTTCGCCGAAGCCGTGAAGTCGTTGGCGCAGGAGGGCACGTGAGCCAGACCCGATCCCCCCGGAACACCACCGAGGAGCGCATCGAGCCCGGGCTGAACGAGCCCGGGTGGCGCGATCGCCTCAACCAGCATCCGATGGCCCCGTACTACCTGATCCTCGGCGCGGCCATGCTGCTGCTGGTCCTGGGCCTGGTGATGGTGCTCAGCTCGTCCGGGGTCGAGTCCTACGAGATCTACGACTCCGCCTTCACCCTGTTCAGCCGGCAGGCAGTGTTCGCGGCCATCGGCGTGGTCGCGATGCTGGTCATCTCCCGGCTGCCGATCCCCGTGTTCCGACGATTCGCCCTGGCCCTGCTGGTGCTGAGCATCGGGATGCTGTTGCTCACCTTCGTGCCGGGCATCGGCGTGGGCGTGCACGGCCAGCGCAACTGGATCCGGCTGGTCGGGCCCTTCCGGCTGCAGCCCTCGGAGTTCGCCAAGCTCGGGCTGATCCTGTGGTCCGCGGACCTCTTCGCCCGCCGTGAGGCCTACCTGCACCAGTGGCGCGCCCTGCTGGTGCCGTTCATGCCGATGGTGGCGGTGGTCGTGGGGCTGGTCGTCCTGGAGGGGGACCTCGGCACCGCGATCGTGCTGTCCATCATCGTGGCCGCGCTGCTGTTCGTCGTGGGTGCACCCATGCGGATCTTCGTGGCGTTCGGCGCCGTGGGCCTTGCGGGCATCGCGATGCTGTCGCTGACCGCGGGCTACCGCATGCGGCGCTTCACCGCGTGGCTGCACCCCGAGGCGGACCTGGACGGCGCCGGCTGGCAGCTCACCCAGGGCAAGGTCGCACTGGGCACGGGTGGGTGGTGGGGGGTCGGGCTCGGTGGCAGCCGGGAGAAGTGGGGTGCCCTGCCCGAGGCCCACACCGACTTCATCTACCCGGTCATCGGTGAGGAGCTCGGGCTGTTCGGCGCGCTGACCGTGCTGGGGCTGTTCGCGGCCATCACCATCTTCGCCCTGCGCATGGCCATCCGGACCAGTGACTCGTTCGTGCGCATCACCTGCGTCGGGATCGTCGCGTGGATCGTCGGCCAGGCCCTGATCAACCTGGGTGCCGTCCTGCAGCTGCTGCCGATCACCGGCGTCCCGCTGCCCTTCATCTCCTACGGTGGATCGTCGCTGCTGCCCTCGTTGATGGCCGTCGGCGTCCTTCTGGCCTTCGCCCGGCAGGAGGCTGTCCGCGCTGCGTCCCGCGCCGGGCGAGCCGGCCGACGCACCTCGGCCGTGGAGGTCTGAGGGTGCACGTCGTTCTGGCCGGAGGCGGGACCGCGGGGCACATCGAGCCCGCCCTGAACCTCGCCGACGCCCTGCGCCGGCGCGACCCCGAGGTCGGCATCACCGCGCTGGGCACCGAGAAGGGCCTCGAGGGGCGCCTGGTGCCCGCCCGGGGCTACGAGCTGCGGATGATCCCGGCGGTCCCCCTGCCGCGCAGGCCGTCGGGGGACCTGGTCACGCTGCCCGGTCGGGTCCGGGAGGCGCTGCGCCAGACGGAGGGGATCCTGGCCGACGTCCGGGCCGACGTCGTCGTCGGGTTCGGCGGATACGTCGCCCTGCCCGCCTACCTCGCAGCCCGGAGGTCGAGGACCCCGCTGGTGATCCACGAGGCGAACGCCCGCCCCGGGTTGGCCAACCGGGTGGGTGCCCGGTTCACCACGCACGTTGCCGAGGCGGTGGCCGGCACGCTCCCGGGTGGGCGGCGGATCGGCATCCCGTTGCGCTCGACGATCTCCACGCTCGACCGGGCGGCGGCCCGCGGCGAGGCGCGCGCGGCCCTGGGCCTGGCCCCCGACGGGCTGGTCCTGCTGGTGTTCGGCGGCTCCCAGGGTGCGCAGCGGATCAACGCCGCAGTGTCCGCGGCCCTGCCGGGTCTGCTCGACCTCGGCGTCCAGGTGCTGCACTCCGTCGGTCAGGCCAACATCGACGCCGTCACGGACTCGGGCCCCGGGTACCACCCGGTTGCCTACCTGGACCGGATGGACCTGGCCTACGCGGCCGCCGACCTGGTGGTCAGCCGCAGCGGCGCCATGACCTGTGCGGAGCTGGCAGCCGTGGGCCTGCCCGCGATCTACGTCCCGTTCCCGATCGGGAACGGCGAGCAGCGGCTCAACGCCCTGCCCGTGGTCAACGCCGGCGGCGGGCTGCTCGTGGCCGACGAGGACCTCGACGGCGACACCCTCCTGGCCGACGTCCGGGCCCTGGTGGCCGATCCCGAGCGGATCGAGCGGATGGGTGCGCGGGCAGCCGCCCACGGCATCCGCGATGCCGACGAGAAGCTCGCCGACATGGTGATCGACGCAGCCGGCCGACCAGCCGGTCGCAGGGCGAGGTGAGTGACATGGTGGACCTGACCGGGCACGTGCACATCGTGGGCATCGGGGGAGCGGGCATGTCCGGGATCGCCCGGATCCTGGTGGCCCGCGGCGCGGTGGTCTCCGGCAGCGATGCCAAGGAGTCCCGGCGGCTGGTGGCACTGCGGGCGCTGGGCATCGACGCGCGGGTCGGCCATGACTCGGCCAATGTCGAGGGCGCCGACGTCGTGGTCATCTCGACGGCCATCCGGGCGACCAACCCCGAGGTGGTCGGCGCCCAGGAGCGTGGGATCCCGGTCGTGTCCCGGGCGGAGGCCCTCGCCGCGGTGATGGCGGGGTTCCGGGGCGTCGCCGTCGCCGGCACGCACGGCAAGACCACCACCACCTCGATGCTGACCATCGCCGCCCAGCACTGCGGGGTCGACCCCTCGTTCGCCATCGGCAGCGAGCTCAACGACTCCGGCGCCAACGCCCACCAGGGTGCCGGTGACCTGTTCATCGTGGAGGCCGACGAGTCCGACGGGTCGTTCCTGCGGCTGCCCGCCGTGGCCGGGATCGTGACGAACGTCGAGCCGGACCACCTGGACCACTGGGGCACCTTCGAGGCCATCGAGGCCGGATTCGTCGAGTTCGCGACCGGGATCTCCGCCGCCGGGGGGTTCGTGGTCGCCTGCGCCGACGACCCCGGCTCCGCGCGGATGGCGCGCAGCGCCCGGGAGCGGGGCGTCGACGTCCGCACCTACGGGCTGGACCCCGGGGCCGACTACGTGCTCTCCGAGGTCGCGACCTCAGCCACCGGATCCGGGGCCATGGTGTCGCACGGCGAGGAGGTCGTGGGTCGGCTCAGCCTCCAGGTGCACGGCACCCACAACGTCCTCAACGCGACCGCGGCCCTGGTCGCCGGGATCGGCCTCGGGCTTCCCGCCGCCGAGGTCCTCGAGGGCCTGTCGCTGTTCAGCGGGACCCGACGGCGCTTCGACTTCAAGGGCGAGGTGGCGGGCATCCGCGTGTTCGACGACTACGCCCACCACCCCACCGAGATCGCTGCGACGCTCCGGGCGGCACGCGAGGTGGTGGGCGACGGCAACCTCGTCGTCGCGTTCCAGGCCCACCACTACTACCGCACGGCCATGTTCGTCGACGAGTTCGGCGAGGCCCTCGGGCTGGCCGACCAGGTCGTCGTGCTCGAGGTCTACGCGCCGGGTGAGGACCCGATCCCGGGCGCCAGCGGGCAGTCGATGGCCAGCCACGTCCCGCTGCCCCCCGAGCAGGTCGTCTTCGAGCCCTCGTGGTCAGCGGTGGCCGGCCAGCTCGCCGATCGAGCCAAGCCCGGGGACGTCGTGATGACCCTCGGGGCCGGGGACATCGTCCTGCTCGGCCCGGAAGTACTGGACCTGCTCGCCCGACGCCATGGAGTCCCGACATGACCGAGAACGAGACCGCTGAGATCCTCCCGGAGCAGTCCCTCGAGGCCGCGCAGGCGTCCGCGCCCGCGCGGCGGCCGGCCCACCCGCGCAGGAGGCGGCGGATCCTGCTCGTGGGCGCGGCAGGGCTGGGTCTCGCGTACTGGGTGGGCTGGCAGTCCCCGGTGACGGTCGTCGAGCACGTGGTCGTGGCCGCCCCACGGGGCATCTCCGCCGAGTCGATCCGGCTGGCCTCGGGGATCTCGCCGGCCGACCGGGTCCCCTCCGTGGACCCCGAGGCGGTGCGCCTGGGGATCATGACAGCGATCCCCGCCGTTGCCGACGTCACGCTCGAGCGCTCCCTGCCCGACACCATCCGGCTGACGGTCACGGCCCGCACACCGCTGGCCGCGGTCGAGGCAGGCAAGGGGTTCTACGTGATGGACGCCCAGGGCGTGGTCTACGACAAGGTGGCGCGTGCCCGGGACCTGCCTGTCATCAAGGCGGGCACGGACGCCGAGCGGGAGATCGCCCGGGGGATCCTCCTGGCCATCCCCGAGGACCTGCGTGCCAGGGTCACCCGCATCACCGCCAAGAGCCGGGACAACGTGACGCTGGGGCTGCGTGGGGGGGCCACCGTGCGTTGGGGCGGGGTCGAGGACTCCGACCTCAAGGCCCGTGTCCTGGCGGGGCTGACGGCCGTCAAGGCGACCAGGTACGACGTCAGCGCACCCCTTCTGCCCACCACCTCGGGCTCCCCGACGGACCTCGCGGGCGCCACCGGGTGATCTGAGCGCCCGAAACGTGTTCGCCCATAGCGAACACGTCCGCGACGTCTGACAGGCGATTCCCCAGGTCGGGGGAGAGCCAGGTCACAGGCGTCCACAGCCGTCCACGAACCTGTGGACAAGTTCGTCCACATCCGGGCGGGGGACCCGTCCCCAGTCCCTCCCGACCTTCTCCCCAGCCTGTCCCCAGCCTGTCCCCAGGGGGCCTGCCGACCCCTGGTCCGGTCGGGCGTCCGGGGAGCGAGCTGCGGGTCCTGCATCCGACACGCCGAGGTTCCCGGGGGTCCTTGTA
>CAWEVG010000003.1:0-111523 GCA_963812395.1 uncultured Actinomycetes bacterium | reverse complement strand
GGGAGCGCCATGCGGGCAGGTGCGGCGTTCAACGCCCTGTCCGAGGAGACCGCCAGGCCCGGCCGTCGTGGACAACACCTCCGACGGCATCGCGATGGTCGACGACGCAGGCCAGGTGCGCCTGTGGAGCCAGACCATGGCGCGGATGACCGGGGTCGAGGCCGACGACATCTCCGGCCAGATCGACACGGGCACCCGAGATCGTGCAGACGCTCATCACCGCCTCGCGGCACCCCGAGAAGCGCCCGGACGGGACCCCGGCCCCGGTGCGCGCGCGCCTGAGCCGCGCCGACGGCGAGGAGCTTCGAGGTCACCATCTCGACGGTCCGCGTCCGAGAGGCCACGACGTCGTCCAACGCGGACACCACCGGCTGGGTCAGCATCCTGACCGTCCACGACGAGACCCGCGAGCGTCGCGTGGAGCGCATGAAGACCGACTTCGTGGCGACGATCTCCCACGAGCTGCGCACCCCCATCACGCCGATCAAGGAGTACGCGCACCTGCTGGCCACGCGCGGCGAGCGGATGACCCCGGCGAAGCGCAGCGTCGCGCTGCAGGTCATCTCCGACCGCGCGGACCACCTCGCCCGGCTCGTGGACGACCTGCTCATGGCGTCGAAGGTCTCCGACGGCGCGCGATTGGCGATCGAGATGGATGTCGGACCGCGACGTCATCGTCCGGCAGGCGGTGTCGACCTTCCCGCATGGCCGGTCGGATCGTCAGCCTGACGAGGTGCCGATCCAGTGCGACCGGGTCCGCGCGGTCCAGTGCCTGTCGAACCTGCTGGCGAACGCGGAGAAGACACCCCGGCCGACTCCCCCATCGAGATCCGCGCCGAGGTGACCGACGCAGGTGCACATCCACGTGCGCGACCACGGGCCCGGCATCCCGGCCTCCGAGCAGGCCCGCGTCTTCGAGCGGTTCTACCGGCGCGAGGACCCGTTCCCGATGCGCACCGGCGGTGCCGGCCTCGGCCTGCACATCGCCCAGCACGCCGTCGCCATGGGCGGCGGCCTGACGCTGCAGACGCCCGCGGTCGGACCTGGGGCTGAGTTCGTCCTGCACCTGGTGACCGAGGAGGCCCCCGAGGTGAACGTGGCCCAGGCGGCCCCGCCCACCCGCAGTGCGAGCGGTTCGCAAGCGCCGACACACGGACGGAAAGCCCGGAACCGGGCACTCCCCCTCCGGGGATGAGACCATGGACCAGCCGCAGGACTCCCCCCTGGCGGCGATGTGACGATGCACGAAGGAGCCCTGATGCCGCTGATCCTGGTCGTAGACGACGAGGAGCCCGTCCGCATGCTCCTGCGGGACACCCTGGAGCTTCGACGCCTACGAGGTCCGCGACGCCATAGACGGGCCGAGGCCCTCGAGTCGTTCGACGAGCGGCGCCCCGATGGGGTCATCCTCGACATCATGATGCCCCGCATGTCGGGCATCGACGTACTCAAGGAGATCCGCAGCCGCCCGGGCGGAGGAGAGGTCCCGGTCATCCTGCTGACGGCCGCGGGCGACGACCAGACCACATGGGACGGCTGGTCGGCCGGGGCCACCTGCTACCTGACCAAGCCCTTCGACCCCGACAACCTCCTGTCCTGGGTCGAGCGCCTGCTGGCGTAGCGCGCAGCCTCCCTGCCGGCCCTACAGCCGGCAGGCGTGGATGTCGGTGACGATGATGCCGCGCGCACCGAGCTCGTAGAGCTCGTCCATCACAGGTGCACCTTCTCCCGCGAGACCATCGCGCGCACGGCCGACCAGCGGGGGTCGGCCAGCGGCGAGACGGTCGGGGACTCGATCCCCGGGGTGATGACGCAGGCCCGCGCGACCAGCTCGGCCGGGATGTCGTAGTCGACCATCACGTAGGTGCGGGCGGCGATGACGCCCTGGATCCGGCGCACGAACGTCGCGACCTCGCCGTCCTGCCCGACGCCCGCGCGGCGGATCAGCAGCGCCTCGCTGACCAGCAGCGGGTCCCCGATCGTCTCGAGACCGGCCTGGCGCAGGGTCCCTCCGGTGGCCACGACGTCGGCCACGGCGTCGGCCACGCCGAGGCGCACCGCGTTCTCGACGGCCCCGTCGAGGCGCACGACGGTCGCCGACACCTTCGACCGCGTCGAGGAAGTCGTCGAGCAGGCCCGGATAGCTCGTGGCGATCCGCTGTCCCGTCGAGGTCGGCGACCGTGCGGGCGGACCCCGCGGGCACGGCCAGCCGGAACGTCGACGGGGCGAACCCGAGGCGCATGACCTCCTTGGCCGGCGCGCGGCTGTCCAGCAGCATGTCGAGCCCGGTGATGCCCAGGTCGAGGGTGCCCGACCCCACGTAGATCGCGATGTCGCGGGGCCGCAGGAAGAAGAACTCGACGTCGTTGGCCTCGTCGGTGACGACGAGGTCGCGCAGGTTGGCCCCGGCGAGGTACCCGGCCTCGCGGAGGATCCCGCGCGCGGGATCGGCAGGGCGCCCTTGTTGGGCACGGCGATGCGCAGCATGGTCGGTCCTGTCTGGGATCGGTGGGCTACAGGTGCGCGTAGACGTCGTCGAGGCTCAGCCCGGCGGCGATCATGAGGACCTGCGCGTGGTACAGCAGCTGGGAGATCTCCTCGGCCGCGCGCTCCGGGCCCTCGTGCTCCGCGGCCATCCAGGCCTCGGCCGCCTCCTCGACGACCTTCTTGCCGACGGCGTGGACCCCGCCGGAGAGCAGCGCGACCGTGCCGGACGCGGCGTCGCCGGCCGCGGCCTTGGCGGAGAGCTCGGCGAACAGCCCATCGAAGGTCTTCACGGGGGCAAGCCTACGCCGCCGGTCAGAAGCCGGTCGTGATCCCGCCGCCGGGGCGGCGACCATCGCGCAGGGTCAGCGCCGGCGAGAGCGCCGCCTCGGCGGCCTCGCGGCCCTTGTCCTCGCGCGAGCCGGGAAGCCCGGCGCGGTCGAGGGCCTGCGCCTCGTCGTCGCAGGTGAGCAGCCCGAAGCCGATCGGGACCCCGGTGTCGAGGGCGACCCGCGAGAGCCCGTACGTCGGCCGCGTCGCAGACGTACTCGAAGTGCGGGGTGCCACCGCGGATGATGACGCCGAGGGCCACGACGGCGTCGAACCCCGCGGCCGCCGCCACCTGGGCGGCCAGCGGCAGCTCGAACGATCCCGGCACGCGGTAGAGCACGTTCACGGCCCCGGCGTGCGTGCAGGCCGCCGTCGCCGCCGGCGATCAGGCCGTCCATGACCGTGTCGTGCCACGACGAGGCGACGATGGCCACCCGCAGGCCCTCGGCGTCGATCTCCACGCTCGGTGCGCCTGCTCCACTCATCGGTGTCCTCCCATGTGGCCCATCCGCTCGCGCTTGGTCGCCAGGTAGGCCGCGTTGAACGGGTTCGGCGCGATCTCCAGCGGGACGCGGTCGACGATCGTCAGGCCGTAGCCCGACAGGCCCGCGAGCTTCGCCGGGTTGTTGGTCAGCAGGCGCATGGTGCGCACGCCGAGGTCGGCCAGGATCTGCGCGCCCGTGCCGTAGTCGCGCGCGTCGGCCGGCAGCCCGAGCTCGAGGTTGGCGTCGACGGTGTCGTGCCCCTCGTCCTGCAGCGCGTAGGCCGCAGAGCTTCGAGACCAGCCCGATCCCGCGGCCCTCGTGCCCGCGCATGTAGAGCACCACGCCACGGCCTGCCTCGGACACCGCGCGCATCGCCGCCTGCAGCTGCGGACCGCAGTCGCAGCGCAGCGAGCCGAAGGCGTCGCCCGGTGAGGCACTCGGAGTGCACGCGGACGAGGATGTCCTGCCCGTCGCCGATCTCGCCGACGACGAGCGCGACGTGCTCGATGTCGTCGAGCGAGCAGCGGTAGCCGACGGCCGTGAAGTCGCCGAACGCGGTCGGCAGGGTCGTGGTGGCCACGCGCTCGACCTGGCGCTCGTGGCCGCGGCGGTAGCGGATCAGGTCGGCGATCGAGACCATGACCAGCCCGTGCTCGTCGGCGAACGCGCGGCACTGCGGCGCGCGCATCATCGTGCCGTCGTCGTTCATGAGCTCGCACAGCGCGCCGGACGGGCTCAGGCCGGCCAGCTGGGCGAGGTCGACGGCCGCCTCGGTGTGCCCGGCGCGGCGCAGCACGCCACCGGGCACCGCGCGCAACGGCATGACGTGCCCGGGGCGGGTCAGGTCGCCGGGCTCGGTCGCGGAGTCCGACAGCACCTTGATCGTGTGGGCGCGGTCGGCGGCCGAGATGCCGGTGGACTCCACGTCGCGGGCGTCCACCGACACGGCGTAGGCGGTCTGCTTGCGGTCCTCGTTGACGGCGGTCATCGGCGGCAGGCCGAGACGGTCGAGGTCCTCGCCGGGCAGGCTGACGCAGATGTAGCCCGAGGTGTGCCGGATCATGAAGGCGGTCAGCTCGGGGGTGGCGCGAGTTCCGGCGAAGATCAGGTCGCCCTCGTTCTCCCGGTCCTCGTCATCGACGACGACGACCGCCTCGCCCGCGCGATCGCCGCCACCGCGTCGGGGATGCTGTCCAGCCGCACGCCCCCGGCCGCGGAGGTCGGGGCGTCCGCGGGGTGGGCAGGAGCGCAGGATGGTGGGTCTGGCGCCGATGCGGCGGCGGGGTCCGCTGCGGCATCGGGAGATGGGCCGCGCGCCGCCGGGCGGACTGACCGGACGACTCGGCTCCGGGGTCGTCCGTCGTCACAGGCTTCGCGGTACGCGTCCGGGTCGAGCGGGATGCCCGCCCGGCCGAACAGCTCGTCAGCGGGGATCATGCCCGCACCCCCACCATGCGCTCGACGTACTTGGCGATCACGTCCACCTCGAGGTTGACCGGATCCCCCACCTGCCGGCTGCCCAGCGTGGTGGCCGTCAGCGTGGTGGGGATCAGCGAGACGGAGAACCAGGGCTCGTCGCCGTCCACGACCTCGACAACGGTGAGTGACACGCCGTCGACAGTGATCGACCCCTTCTCGACCAGGAACCGGGCGAGGTCCTCGGGCAGCTCGACCTCGACGACCTCCCAGTTCTCGCTGGGGTGACGCGCGCGGATCCGCCCCAGGCCATCGACGTGGCCCTGGACGATGTGCCCGCCGAACCTGCCATCCGCGGCCATCGGCCGCTCGAGGTTCACCGGGTCCCCGGCGTCGAGCGCGCCCAAGGAGCTCCGGTGGAGGGTCTCGGCCATGACGTCGGCGCTGAAGGTCCCCTCCGCGAGGGTGACGACCGTGAGGCAGACGCCGTTGACCGCGATGCTGTCGCCGTGCTTGGCGTCGGTGGTCACCAACGGGCCGGAGACGACCAGTCGCGCCGAGTCGTCGGCCAGCTTCGTGACCTCGACGACGCGACCGAGTTCCTCGACGATCCCGGTGAACACTCTCGTGACCTCCTCGATGGTGCGCAATCCCCGCTCGGGACGGCGCACGGGCGACGTCAGGACGGGTCCCCGGGGACCATTCTCCCGTCCACACGAACGTCCTGGCCAACCCGGGTGATTCCCGTGACCTCCAGCCGCTTGGCGGAGTCGATGCTGGGGATCCCGAGATCGCCCACGGCCTGAACCCCCGACCCCAGGATCTTCGGGGCGAAGTACCAGATCGACGCGGTCGACCAGCCCTGCCCGGAGGAAGGCTGCGGCCAGTGTGGGCCCGCCCTCGAGGAGCACGTGCTGGACGTCGTCCCAGCGAGCGCGGTGAGCGCCTCAGCCGGGGTCTCGGTCGGGAAGATGCGAAGGGGCGCGAGCCCGTCACGCAGGGCAGCATCGGCGGGGATCTCACGGCGACCCATCACGACGCGCATCGGCTGTCGTTCGGCGGGGACACCCTGGGAGTCCCGCACGGTCAGGGACGGGTCGTCGGCCAGTGCGGTCCCAGTGCCGATCAGGACCGCATCGACCTCTGCGCGCAACTGATGGACCTGCGCGCGCGCCTGCTCCCCGGTGACCCACCGGCTCGAGCCGTCCGTGGCCGCCACATGCCCGTCGAGGGTGCTCGCGACCTTCCACGTGACCATCGGGCGCCCGTGCTCGACGGCGAAGGTCCACGCCTCGTTGATCGACGCTGCCTCGTCCGCCAGCACGCCCCGGACCACGTCGACGCCCGCGGCGGCCAGGCGGTCCGCTCCCCCGGCGGCGACCGGGTTGGGGTCCGACTGGGCCAGGACGACGCGCCGGACCCCGGCGGCGAGCAGCGCGTCCACACACGGACCAGTCCGACCCGTGTGGTTGCACGGTTCGAGGGTGACCACGGCGGTGGCACCCCGGGCTGCGGGGCCGGCAGCCGTGAGCGCTGCAGCCTCCGCGTGCGGGGTGCCGGCACCCTGATGGAAGCCTTCGGCGATGGTGGCCCCGGCCTGGTCGAGCAGGACGCAGCCCACGCGCGGGTTGGGCCCCCGGGGGACACCCGGGGTGGCTGCGATCGTGAGGGCGTGACGCATGGCTGCCAGCTCGGCGGGCGTCGGCTGGCGCTCGGAGGTGGGCCGGTGCTCGGCGTCGGCCGGTCGCTCGGAGGTGGGCCGGTGCTCGGAGGTGGGCCGGTGCTCCGAGGTGGGGACGGTGGGGGTGGGCGCCCGGCCCTCGTCCACCGGCCGGTCGGGCGCGCCGTTCTCAGCGCCGGCCTCGCTCACAGCGGTGAGACTGCGGCCGCAGCCGCGCGCAGCGCCGTGCAGGCCGCGGCCGGATCCTGGGCCCCGTACACGGCCGACCCGGCAACGAAGACATCGGCCCCGGCCTCGGCGCACCGCTCGATGGTCTCGGCCGACACTCCCCCGTCGACCTGCAGCCAGATGTCCGCGTCGCCGATGAGCTGACGGGCTCGGCGGATCTTGGGCACGGCCTGTTCCAGGAAGGGCTGCCCGCCGAACCCCGGCTCGACGCTCATGATCAGGATCATGTCGATCTCATCCACCAGGTCGACCAGGGCGTCCACGGGGGTCGCCGGCTTGATGCCGACCCCGGCGCGCGCACCCTGCCGCCGGATCTCGCGGGCGAGGCGGACGGGTGCGCCCGCGGCCTCGAGGTGGAAGGTGACGCTGCCGGCCCCTGCCTCGGCATAGGCCGGGGCCCAGCGATCGGGGTCCTCGATCATCAGGTGGCAGTCCACGGGGGTGCTCACGTGGGCCAGCAGTGCCTGCACGACAGGCAGGCCGAGGGTCAGGTTGGGCACGAAGTGGTTGTCCATGACGTCCACGTGCAGCCAGTCCGCGGTTCCGGCCACACGCTCGCACTCGCGCGCGAGGTCGGCGAAGTCGGCCGAAAGGATGCTCGGGGAGATCTGGATGCCCATGGCGGCAGCCTAACTTCGCAGGGATCGGATCGAGGCGAGGTCCGGCCGTCGATCCGGTGCATGCTCCCGCGCACCTTCCTCGGGATCGCCACTCCGCGGCTGACGGTCCTGACGGTCCACAGGTTCGGCCGTGCTCGTTTGGTGGTGTCAGTCGCCTTTGGTATGATTCGAACAGGTGTTCGAGCCAGGGGGTGGGGGCGGGATGGGGGTACGGGGGGCAGGGGGACCACCGGTATCGGTTGATGTGCGGGCGGCGGCCGCGGTGGAGGTGGCCTCGCCGCAGGTGGCGCACGCGTGGTCGGCGGTGGCTGCTGTGGCCGGCGGGGAGCTGCCCGTGATGGGTCTGGGTGCTGGGGAGCGCCCGGCCGCGGATGTGGAGGTGCTGTGCTCGACGGTCGCGGGCGTGGAGTACGAGTTGGCCCGGCGGATGGCTGCCGCGGCCAGGTCGGGGAGCCTGCCGCTGGTCGGGGACGGGGCGATGCTGCTGGCCCGCGGGTGGTCGGCGGGGTGGGCCCGGCGGTTGGCCCGCGCCGGGGCGTTCGCTGAGGTGCACCCGTCGTTGGGTGGGGTGTGGGCGGCGGGGGTGATCACCAGTGAGCATGTGCACGCCCTGGCCCGGCACGCCGACCACCTGCACGGTCGAGCAGATGGCCGCGGTGATCACCGAGCTGGCCCCGTGGTGGGGGCAGCTGTCCCCGGCGGCGGTGGCCCAGTTCGTGGCCCGGGTGATCCGGGTGCTGAACCCACCCCCGGACCCGCGAACCCGACGAGGTCGGCGCGTTCGAGGGCCGGTCGCTGTCGTTCGCCCTGACCGCGGACTCGGTGGTCCTGGCCGGGGTGCTGCCCCGCCTGGAGGGCGAGGCGGTGATCGCCGCGATCGACGCGTTCGCCGAACGGTTGCGCTGCCGAAGCCGACCACATCCCGGCGTCCGCCCGCCGCGCGGACGGGCTGGTCGCCCTGGTCAACGCCGCCCACGCCACCGGGGCCGATCCCCACCCGCGGCGGGCTGCCCGTGTCGGTGTCGGTCACCCTGGACTCCACCGCCCTCGGGCGACCAGGTGTGGACCACCTCCCGCGGGCACACCCTCACCGCCGCGGAGCAACGGTTCACCGCCTGCGACGCGACTGGTCACCCCGATCGTGGTCGACTCCGGGCGCTGCCCCGACACCATCGCCGAACTCCTGCCCACCGCCGGCCCGCCACGGCAGGCGGCGGCGACGGCAGCACCGACCGGGCCGACCGACCCGAGCGCCGACCCGGCGACCGACTGGGCGGGCACCATCGGGGGCCCTCCGCGGCGGCCCGGATCGCGGCCCTGGCCACGACCCTGCTCGGGACCCGGATCCCCCTGGCCGTCGGACGCACCGCCCGCACCGCCACCCCCGCCCAACGCCGGGCCCTGGCCGCCCGCGACAAGGGCTGCATCATCCCCGGCTGCGGGATCCCGGCCGAAGCCTGCCAAACCCACCACGTCACCGACTGGGCCGCCGGCGGGAACACCGACCTGCCCAACCTGGCCCTGCTCTGCTGGGCACATCACCGCCAAGTCGACCTCGGCATGTGGACCATCACCCCCACGACCGGCGACCACCCCGTCCCCCACCCGAACCCGGCGCACCACCCGGAACCCCCTGGCCCGCCAACCACAACGCACCCTGGACCATCACCCGCACACCCCGAACACGCTGGCGACTGTGAGGGGTCAGTAGTGGCCGTCCACGAGCCTCAGGGCCGTCGAGCGTGCGGCACGGATCACCATGTCCAGCGCCTCCTCGTTGGTGGTCTGAGCACGGGCCGGCACACGGAAGGAGTGGTCGGCGGCCCAGATCGGGACCACCCGCGCCGTCACGTCCGCCTCGGCCAGCCCGACGGCGATCTCCCCCGGCGACCCCAGGCTGTCGCGCGTCCCCTGCACGATGACGCTGGGCACGGTTCGGGCGGCTTCGACGAGTTCCGGCAGCCGCGTGGGGGTCGGACCGGTCACGGTGGCGCGCCGGGCCGGATGCAGCGGGAAGGCGAGGAGGAACAGCGCCGCCGGCTCCACGTCCCCCACAGTGCGGCAGGCCACTCGCGCCCCCGTGCTGCGGCCCCCGACCACGAGACGCTTGGTGCCGATCCCCCGCGTGCGCAGATCCCTCAGGCAGGTGACCCAGGCACGGTCCAGCGTGCTCGCTGCACCACCGAGTCGCCGACCCGCGACACGCCACGGCTGCTCGACCAGGACCACTTCGATCCCGTCGTCGGGAAGGGCCGCCGCGATCGCCACGAGGTCGATCGAGTCCACTCCCCGGCCGACCCCGTGGCCGAGCACCAGCGAGGCCCGCGGCCGACCGTTCGGGACCGGGTGGACGTGCGCCCGCGCCAGCCCGGAGCTGGTATCGACGTCCCAGATCGTGGTCACGACAGCGCGTCCGGCGCCGGTTCGGCGGGGATGGGCGCCAGCAGCTCGGCCGAGTTGTTGCGCACCGAGTTCACGGCCGTGCTCACGGGGTAGGCCGTGAGCAGGTCCACGGCCAGTCGGGCATCGAACCCCGTATCGACCCTCGCGGCCGGATCCAGCCATCGCTGAGTAGCCGGACGGCGCGATCATCACTGGCATCCGGTCATGGATCGCCGCCAGCGGCCCGATCGAGTCGGTGGTGAGCACGGTGACCGTCACCAGCCAGTCCTCCTCCGGACCGGGACGCCAGAACTCGTACAGGCCGGCGAGGGCCAGGTCCGCACCATCGGCGCGATGGATGAAGTACGGCTGCTTGCGCGGCTTGGCGGCGGCGGACTGCCCGCCGGACTGCGCGCCGGGCTGCGGCCCGGCCACGCCTGCCGGCGTGTACCACTCGAAGTAGCCGTCGGCGGGGATGAGACAGCGGCGCTTGGCGAACGCCGATCGGAAGGCGGGCTTCTCGGCGGCGTTCTCCCAGCGCGCGTTGATCATCCGGGCGCCGATCTTGGGATCCTTCGCCCACGAGGGGACCAGCCCCCAGCGGGCGACTCGCAGCTGCCGCTGCAGCCCAGAGGCCTCCTCGACCGGGCGGTCGACGACGAAGGCCACCTGGTTGGTCGGGGCCACGTTGTAGTTGGGCCCGGGGGCGGCCTCGACGACGGTCTCGACCTGGAACTCCTCCACGAGCGTGGCTGTGTCCTTGGCCGCCGCGTATCGTCCGCACACACCGTGCAGCCTGCCACAGTCAGGTAGGCTGCCGCGCGTGCCTGCTGAGGAGGATCCGTGGCCAGCACCCGTGGCCGACGGCCCGGTGCGCGCCAAGGTCGCGGTCCCCGGTAGCAAGTCGCAGACGAACCGGGCGCTCGTGCTGGCAGCGCTTGCCGACGGGCCGAGCACCATCACGGGAGCCCTCAAGGCCCGCGACACGAAGCTGATGATGGCCGGCCTGCGGGCGATGGGCGCCGAGATCTCGTCCAGTGGCGACGAGTGGCGGGTCGAGCCGGGGAAGCTGAAGGGCCCGGCTCACGTCGACTGCGGGCTGGCCGGGACGGTCATGCGGTTCCTGCCGGTCGTGGCCGGCCTGGCCAAGGGCGACATCCGCTTCGACGGCGACCCCCGGGCCCGGATGCGCCCCATGGCCTCCATCCTCGGCGCACTGGAGACCCTGGGCGTCACGATCGTCGACGACGGGCGCAACAGCCTGCCCTTCACCGTCCGCGGCTCTGGAGGCGTCCCCGGCGGCAAGGTCTCGATGGATGCCAGCGCATCGAGCCAGTACGTCAGCGCCATCCTGCTGGGAGCGGCCCGATTCGACGAGGGCGTGGACCTGCGCCACGTGGGCCAGCCACTGCCGTCGCTGCCCCACGTGGACATGACCGTGCAGATGCTGCGCGAGTCCGGGGTCGAGGTCACCGTCTCCCTGGAGGACCCCACCGACGCGCGCTGGGTCGTCGCCCCCGGGCCGATCCGGGCGGTCGACCGCAGCATCGAGCCGGACCTGTCCAACGCAGCCCCCTTCCTGGCCGCGGCGATGGTCACCGGGGGCCGGGTGACGATCCCGGGATGGCCGGCGTCGACGACCCAGGCCGGTGCCCACCTGCGCGAGATCCTCACCCAGATGGGCGCCACCACCGAGCTCACCCACAAGGGCCTGACCCTCACCGGCCCGGAGCAGATCACCGGCATCGACATCAACCTGCGCGACGTGGGTGAGCTGACCCCCGTCGTCGCCGCGGTGGCAGCCCTGGCCAGCACGCCGAGCCGCCTGCGCGGGATCGGGCACCTGCGCGGCCACGAGACCGACCGGCTCGACGCCCTGTCCACGGAGATCAACCGGTTGGGCGGCAGGGTGCGGGCCAAGCAGAACTCGCTGCGGATCACCCCAGCCCCCCTGCACGGCGGGTCCTTCCAGACCTACGACGACCACCGGATGGCCATGGCCGGCGCCGTGATCGGCCTGCGGGTGCCGGGCCTGCGGATCGTCGACGTGGACACGACCCGCAAGACCCTGCCGGGATTCACGACGTTGTGGCGGGACATGCTCGGGTCGGACACGTGAAGCATTGGGACGAGGACGACGTCCGGATCCGCCCGGGCAAGGGCAAGTCCCGGCCGCGCACCAAGGACCGCCCCGCCCACTCGGCCGGAGCCCCCGGTCGGATCGTCGCCGTGGACCGCGGCCGCTTCACCGCGATCCCGGATGACGGCGACACCCCGATCTTCGCCGTGAAGGCCCGCGAACTCGGCCGCAAGTCGGTGGTCGTCGGCGACGCGGTGTGGCTGACCGGGGACATGCGCGGCGGGCCCGACAGGCTCGCCCGGGTGGTGCGGATCGAGGAGCGCACCACCGTCCTGCGCAGGTCGGCCGACGACTCGGATCCCGACGAGCGCGTGATCGTCGCCAACGCCGAACAGCTCGCGATCGTCACAGCCCTGGCCAACCCGGAGCCGAGCCCGGGGCTCATCGACCGATGCCTGGTGGCCGCCTACGACGCAGGCCTGGCGCCGCTGCTGGTCCTGACCAAGTCCGACCTCGCCGATCCCGCACCCCTGCTGGACCTCTACGCCGCCCTCGAGGTCCGTGCCGTCGTGTGCGGGATGGCCGCGGACGGCTCCACCGACCCCGCCGGGCTCGCCGAGCTCACCAGCCAGCTCGTGGACCGCGTCACGTGCTTCGTCGGCCACTCCGGCGTGGGGAAGTCCACGCTGGTCAATGCCCTCGTCCCGAGCGCGGACCGGCTCACCGGCGTCGTCAACGAGGTCACCGGTCGAGGCCGGCACACCTCCAGCCAGGCGGTCGCGATCCCGCTGGCACAGGGTGGGTGGCTCATCGACACCCCGGGCGTGCGCTCGTTCGGGCTGGCCCATGTGGTGCCCGACCGTGTCCTGCACGCGTTCTCGGAGTTCGACCCCGCCCTGGAGAACTGCCCACGCGGATGCCCGCACACCGAGGGGGCCCAGGACTGTGCGCTCGACGCGTTCGCAGCGTCCGGAGGGGCCGGGGAGTCCGGGCCCGCGAGGCTGGAGTCGCTGCGCCGCCTGCTGGCCACCCGGCCGCCCGAGCCGGGCGCCCTGCGCGCCCGGACGGAGCCGGAATCGCCCTGATCGGGCGCTCTCCCAGCCGGCGACAGGTCCGAGCCCGCCGCTACAGGGCCCGGCCGTAGTTGTCGTACTTGCCGTCCATCGGGCCCGGGGACTTCTTGTAGAGCCCCGACACGATCTTGAGCTTGGCGGCACAGGTCCACGGCTGCCATCCCCGCGAGTCCCAGATCGCACGGGCCAGCCGCACGTTGATGGCCGGATCCAGCGCCTTCTTGCGGGCTTCGGTGATGTCCGAGAAGCCCACCCCGATGGCGCGCAGCGCCGCCTGCAGCGTCCCGCCGTCATTGATCTGGAAGACACCGAAGTCCCGCGAGCCGTTCGTGTTCGGCTTGCTCACCCGGTTGCCATGGCCGGACTCGCAGCGGGACACCGCCATCGCATTGCCGACCTGGTCGGCGGGGAAGTTGGCACTCACCAGGTCGAGCACCTCGGCTGAGCTCGTCGCACCGCCCCGGGGCACCGCTCCCCCGAAGTCGCCTCCGAGCGGGACGGTGTACGCCGCCTGGGCCCGTGCCGCGGAGATGGCCGAGGAGATCGCAGCGTCGATGGCCTTCGCCGCTGCCGCCTCCTCCTTGGCCAGGTCCTTGGCTGCCTTCGCCCGATCCTTCTCCGCCTGGGCCAGGTCATCCTCGGTCATCGAGAGCTGGTCGGCCGCCGCCTTCTCCGCCTCGTCAAGGGCAGCAAGGGTGTCGGCGTACTCGCCGTTCGCGGCCTGGGCACCGGCCACCGTGGGCGCCTCGGACTCCAGGGGATTCTCGACCGCTCCGGGCAGCTGTGCTGCCAACGACTCCATCGACCGGCCGGAGGCCCGGGCCAATCGGTCGGTCACGGCCTGGGCGTCCGCACTGCGCTCGGTGATCGGCAGGCGCGGGCTGGGCCGACACAGGCTCCAGGGCGACGGCGGCGGGGGCCTGGGCATTCACCCATGCACCACCGGCCACGAGGGCGCCGACCAGCAGGAGCGTGACCACGACGAAACTGCGCCGACCCCTGCGCAGGCGGCGCTCAACCTCGTAGTCCTCGTCCCCCACGGATGCCAGTATGCCCCGGATTGGGGTCGTGAGCCTAGCCGAACAGGGTCGCGATCAGCCGTATGGACGCACGAAACGTGCCGTGTCGCGCCGCGATGGCTCGCCGCACTCAGGAACCCTCGTCGAGCACCTCGTTCAGGGCCCGGCGACCGATCGCCTCGTTGACCGGGGCATCCGCGCTGTGGGCGAGGAACATCAGGCCGAGGAACAGGGCCCACCCCCGTCCCCGCGCCCACGTGGCGTCGTCGACGGCCAGCACCGCACGCATCCGCTGGCGACCCGGTCGGTCGAGCAGCAGCCACCCACACGCCAGATCCGTCGCAGGGTCGCCTGCGCTCAGGTCGCCGAAGTCGAGGACGCCGGTGATGCGCCCCCGCGCGGCCAGGACATTCAGGCCGTGGAGGTCGCCGTGCACCCACACGTCCGGTCCTTCATGAGGGGGTGCGCCCAGGGCATCGGCCCACGCCTGCTCGATCCGGGTCCGCTGCGCGGCCGGCGCGGTCGCCGCCGCCGACGCCACGGAATCGCTGCGCTGGACGAGCGGCACTCCCCGGAACGGACTGCGCGGCGCATTCGCGGGCGCCGGGACGTGCAGTGCACCCAGGAACCCCGCGAGGGCATCGGCCGCACGCACGGCCGCGCCTGCCGTGAGAGCGGAGGCTCCGAGGGGCCGTCCCGGGACGTGGGCGCACACCGCCCATCGCCACGGGTAGAAGTCGGTGGGCTCGCCCGCGCGGACCGGGGTGGGCACCCGCAGGGGCAGGACGGGAGCCAGCTCGGGCACCCACCGCAGCTCCGTGCCGATGAGGCGCGCCCCGAGCTCGCGGCGGGGCACCCGGACCGTGAGGTCCGAGCCGAGGCGGAAGACCGCGTTGTCCCATCCGGTGCCGAGCCTCCTCAGCGGACGGTCGGCGAGGTCGGGGTGCTGACCGCGCAGCAGGCGCCGAACGAGATGGGCGTCGACCTCGACCTCGGCCGGTGGGATCGGTGCGCGCATCGCCTCAGCCTAGGGAAGGTCCGGAGGTCCGGGGTCCGCAGCCGCGGTGCCGCCACGGTGCGCGCCGCTCGTGACAGGACTGCGACGAGCACGGCGCCGCGGCCACCTTCTCAGGCACCGGGGCCGTCCACTACGGTTGCCCCATCACGAGGGCGGACCGCCACAGGAGGTACCGATGACCATCAAGAACGTGCTCAGGGCCAAGGGCTCGAAGGTTGCCACGATCTGCGCCGGACGCGACGCTGACCGAACTGGTCGATGCCCTGGCCGAGCACCGCATCGGCGCGATGATCGTCTCCGCGGACGGCGCACACATCGACGGGATCGTGTCCGAGCGTGACATCGTCCGGGCACTGCGCAGCGACGGCGGCCTGCCCTCGTTCCGTGAGTCCCGCCTGGTCCACCTGGACCGGGTCAAGGTCGAGGAGATCATGACCAGCGAGGTCACCACCTGCACCCCGGAGACCTCGATCGACGAGGTGATGACCGTCATGACGGCCGGGCGCATCCGGCACATCCCCGTGATCTCCGAGGAGGCGCTGGTCGGGATCGTGAGCATCGGCGACATCGTGGCCGCCCGGATCTCGCACCTCGAGTGGGAGCGCTCCGCACTCGTCGACTACGTCCAGACGGGACGCTGACCTGCCCGGAAGCCCACGCCGGCACGGTCGGACCCCGGCCACTGCCCCGGGACCGACCGGCGGGGACATGCTGCGCGCCATGCGACGCATCGGCGATGACCCCCTCGCGTTCCTGGCCGAGCAGTGGCGCATCCACGGCGACGTGGTGCAGTTCCCGATCCCGTCTCCCCCGACCTACCTGGTCTGCCACCCCGACGATGCCCGGATGGTGCTGGTGGGCCGTTCCCGCGATGTCACGAAGGACACGATCCAGTACCGCGCGCTGTCCCGGGTGACCGGCCGGGGCCTGCTGACCAGCGACAACCCCGTGTGGCGCGAGCACCGCCGCATCCTCCAACCGGCCTTCCACCCGGACACGATCCCCGGGGTCGCCGAGCACACCGCCCGCGCGGCATCCCGGCTCGTCGACCCGCCTGCAGGAACGTGGCCACGGCGGGGTCGTGGACATCGACGCCGAGGTCATGACCCTGGCCCTCGAGGTCGTCGGCGACTCCCTGTTCGGCCACGAGCTCGGCCCGACCGCGGACCGCCTGGCTGAGGCCACCCTGACGGCCCTGGGCGAGGTCGTGTCCATGGCACGCATGCCGCTGCGGGCACCGGCCTGGATCCCCACGCCGGGCAACCGCCGGATGGCCCGATCCCTGTCCGAGCTCGATGCCGCGGTCGAGGCGATCCTCGCCCAGCGCCGTGCCCAGGGACCCAGCGAGCCGCCCGACATGCTCGACCTGCTGCAGGCCTCGACGATGGACCGGCAGGAGGTTCGCGACGAGATCGTGACCTTCCTCGTCGCCGGTCACGAGACCGTGGCCTCTGCCCTCACCTGGGCGCTCGTGCTGCTGGGTACCCACCCCGACACCGCCGACCGGGTGGCCAAGGAGGCCGACGAGGTGCTCGGCCACCGGGAAGCCGATGGATCGACCTGGGATCGACATGTCGGCACTTGCCCGGCTCCAGGTCGCGCGAGCGGTGGTCGACGAGGCGATGCGCCTGAACCCGCCGGCGTGGCTGATCACCCGCAGCACCACGGCGGACATGGAGCTCGGCGGCTCCCACGTCCCGGCCGGATCCCTGGTGATCCTCAGCCCCTGGATCGTGCACCGGCACCCCGCGGCGTGGGACGACCCCGAGGCCTTCCGCCCGGATCGCTTCCTCGCCGGCGCCCAGGTGTCCAGCCCGGGACTGCGCACGGCCTACATCCCGTTCGGCGCCGGTCCCCGGATGTGCATCGGCCGGGACTTCGCCTACGCCGAGGCGGTCCTGTCCCTGGCGATGATCTGCCGCGCCGTGCGCCTGGCCCCCTCGGGCCCGCCCGTGCGCGCGCTTCCCCTGGTGACGATCCGGCCCGACCGCCCTGCACTCATGCGGGTCACGCTCCGCTGAGACGACCCGACCGCGCGGTCACGGGTTCCCGTCGACCACCAGCGCGTCGTAGTCCTCGGCCGTCGCCGGACCTTCGAGCACCCGACCGTCGGGCAGCACCAGCGGGATCGGAAGCCCTGCCTCATCGGTGATGATCACGCTGGTGAGCCCGACCTCGGCCAGGCTGGTCACCACCTGGCCGACGAGGAGCACCTGGTCGTTGGCCGGCAGGAGGTTGAAGGCGTCCGTACGAACCAGGACCACCCGGCCCGACGGGCTCTGCGACACGACCTTCAGCACCGGTACGCCCGTCAGGGGGTCGAGCAGGAGAGTGCGCAGGTCGGCCTGGCGCTCGATCGGCGGGCCGGCGGCCAGCGCCGCCATCACCCCCAGCGCCGAGTGGTCGTCGACAGGCTCCCTCACGCCCTCGAGCCCTCGGCCGGACACGAAGAAGATCGTGTCCTCCTTGGCGGTCGGGCTCGGCGTCGGGGTCGGCGCCACAGTGGGCAGGGCACCGCTGGGCAGGGACTCGGCCTCCTCCTGCACCGAGACCCCGCAGCCGGAGGTGGCGACGACCAGGCCGAGGGCGGCAGCGGCCACGGCCATCCGGACCCGGCTCACGGGGTGACCTCCGCCGGAAGGTCGAGCGTGAACCGCGCGCCACCGAACGGCGACGCGCTGACGGTCACGCGCCCACCGATCGCCTCCGACTGCTCCCGGACGATGGCCAGGCCCAGGCCGGCCCCCTCGACCCGTCGCTCAGCCACACCGGTACCCCGGGCGAACGGTTCGAAGAGCCGCTCGACCTCCTCGGGATCCACACCGGGTCCGGCGTCGTCGACGTGGATGCGCACGCGACCGTCCCCCGCGATCATCAGGATCTGGCGCACACCATTGCCGTGGCGGGTGGCGTTGTCGATCAGGTTGGCCATCACGCGCTCGACGCGCCGCGCGTCGGTGACGACGACGGGGCGATCTCCGTGAAGCAGGTCCGTCTCCAGGTTCCGCCCGGTCAGGGCCCCCTCGATGAGCAGCGCGATGTCCGTGGCGTCCCGCTGGACCGGCGCGCGCGCGGTCACGCTCGAGATCTCCAGCAGGTCCAGGAGGATCCGGGTGAGGCGCCGGGACTGCGTGGCAAGGCTGGTGACCAGTCGGGCCTCGCGCGGCGGGAAGGTGTCGTGGTGCTCCTCGAGGAGCTCGGCCGTCGCCACGACGGTCGTCAGCGGCGAGCGCAGCTCGTGGCTCACGTTGGCCACGAACCGCCGCTCGCGCTCGATCCGGGAGGCGACGGCGACCGCCATCTCGTTGAACGAGTCGGAGATCGGGTCCAGGTCCGGGTCACCCGTGTCGGGCAGCCGCACGGTGAGGTCGCCATCCGCGAGGCGCCGTGCACCTGCTCCCATCCGCCGCAGGGGTCGCATCAACAGCCCCCCGACGTAGCGCCCGATCGCCCCGCCCACCGCGAACGCGCCGAGGGCGAGGAGCGCCAGGAGCAGGGCGCCGTTGCGCAGCGTCTCGAGCAGGTCGGTCAACGGGAACAGCTCGACGTAGAGCCCGGACCGGGTGTAGACCGCCACCGCGTAGTAGTACTGGTCGCCGATCATGAACGTCTGCTGGGCGCCGCCCTCGGTGAGCGTGAGGTCGATCAGCGAGTCGGGGATGTCTGAGGTGGGGACCGTGCTGCCCCGCGAGTACCAGACCGTGCCCACGCGCATCAGGGCCTGGGAGGCACCGACGACGGGCAGCTGGCTGAGCACCTCGCCGGGCTGCGTCCCCCCGGCGATGGCGGCGTCCACCGAGCGGGCTGTCGAGCAGGGCCCGGGTGAGGCCCGCGGACTGGCGCTGGTTGGTCAGGTAGCTGCGACTCACCAGGTAGATCCCGCTGGCCACGAGGACCGCGACCACCATCGAGAGCACGGCGAAGACCAGGGCGACCCGGGTCCGCAGGCCGAAGCGCACGGGTCAGGCCTTGAGCCGGTAGCCGAACCCGCGGACCGTCATCAGGTGCACGGGCTCGGCCGGGTCGGTCTCCATCTTCGCCCGCAGGCGGTAGACGAGGTTGTCCACGACGCGGCCGTCTCCGGGGTTGCGGTAGCCCCAGACGTTGCGCAGCAGGTCGTCGCGGCTGACCACCCGCTCACGGGCGCCGATCAGCTCGGCGAGCAGCTTGTACTCCGTCGGGCTCAGCGGGACGATCCGGTCGCCGACCTGGACCTCGGCGGTGTCCGGACGCAGCCGGACCTCGCCGCACTCGAGCAGGCCGTGGTCGACCTCGACGTCGTTGGCCCGGCGGATCTGCGCGCGGATCCGGGCCAGCAGCTCCTTGGTGATGAACGGCTTGGTGACGTAGTCGTCGGCGCCAGCCTCCAGGCCCGAGACCACGTCGTGGCTGTCGGCCTGCGCGGTGACGATGATGATCGGCACCCGGCTGGTGGCCCGCACGCTGCGCACGACGTCCAGCCCATGGATCCCCGGCAGCCGCAGGTCGACCAGCAGCACGTCCGGGTCCTCGTCCTGGCCGAGGACCAGCGCCTGCTCGCCGTTGGCCGCCTCGAGGACGCGGTACCCCTCGTCCTCCAGGGCGTAGCGCAGCACCAGGCGGATCTCCTCGTCGTCCTCGACGATCATCACAGTCTTGCCCACGGGGCTATTCAACCCCCACCCGACACGATGGCGGCACCTGGAGACCCAGAAACACCACATTGCGACCCAAATGGGACCCGGTCCCCACCGACGGTGCTGCGATCACACCGGGCGCTTGAGCTGGAGCACGGGGACGCCGAGCGGGTTGTCCGCCTCCATCCGGACCTCCTCGCCAGCCACGTACTGCCGGATCGAGTGGGCCAGCTCCCGGGGGTGGGTGAAGTTGATGGCATGCGCGGCACCCTGGAAGAGCACGATCGTGATCTCCGGGGGCAGATCGCTCAGGGCCCGGCTGATGTTCTTCCACGGAGGACGCAGCGGGTCCTCGCTGCCGATCACGACCATCACCGGGACAGGGCATGCGACATGAAGCGCTCGTAGGCCGGGAACTTGGTCATCTTGTCGAAGAGCTTGATCGCGCGGACCATCCCGTAGCGCAGGTAGTCCGGGGCTGCGACCGGGAGCAGGGTGGGCGGCTCGACCAGGCCGTCACGGGCCATCTGGACCAGCGCCTTGGTCAGGGGCCGGTTGTGCGGACCGCCGGCGAGCCCCACCATCACGGCCTTGGACACCTTCTCGGGGGCCTCGTCGACCAGCTCGGCGGTGATGGCACAGCCCAGCGAGTTGCCCACGACCACGGCCTGCTCGATGCCCAGGGCGTCCATGAAGTGGTTCAGCGCGGTGCCGAGCTCCTCGATGCTCAGCGGCTGCTTCGGCTTGGGGCTGCGGCCGAACCCGGGAAGGTCGGGCACGTAGACGCGGAAGGAGTCGGTGAGGCGACTCGGCGGTCGGCAGCAGGTAGGTGCCCGAGATCGCGAAGCCGTGCTGGTGGATCATCGGGGGCGCGTCGACGGGCCCACCGACCCGGTAGCGGATCCAGTTGCCGTCGACGAGGACGCTGTTCCAGGTGAAGTCCGTGTCAGCCACGATCGCATCCTGCCATCTGGTCGCACGGCCGTCGATCCGGCACGGGCCTCCCTCGAGGGGCCGGTGCCGGATCGACTCCGCGAGTCTGCGGCTCAGCTGATCAGCGCGTGCAGGGCCTCGTCGCCGGGACGGGCCCGCAGGACCGCGGGGCTCACGCCGGCCTTGGTGGTGATCGCGGTGACCGACTTCTGCTGGCGCGTGGTGGCCAGCGAGATCACGGTTCCCGAGGCGCCGGCGCGTGCGGTGCGGCCCGAGCGGTGCAGGTACTCCTTCGGGCCGTGCGGCGGGTCGACGTGCAGCACGAGGTCGATGTCGTCGACGTGCAGTCCGCGAGCTGCCACGTCGGTGGCCACGAGGAAGTCGATGCGACCGCGCTTGAAGTCCTCCAGGGTGCGCGTGCGCATCCCCTGCTTCATCCCGCCGTGCAGGGCCGCGGTGCGCACACCCTCGGCCTCGAGCTGACCGGCCAGGCGGTCGGCCCCCATCTGGGTGCGCACGAAGGCCACCGTGCGCCCACGGCGCAGGGCGATGTCGGCCGTGACGGCGTCCTTGTCCTTGGGGTGGACGAGCACCAGGTGGTGCTCCATCGTGCCCACGGTCGCGGTCGCCGGGTCGGCGTTGTGCACGACCGGCTCGTGCAGGTACTTGCGCACAAGGCGGTCGACGTCGTGGTCGAGCGTCGCGGAGAACAGCAGGCCCTGGACGTCCTCGGGCAGCCGGCCCATGATGGCCTCGATCTCGGGCATGAAGCCCAGGTCGGCCATGTGGTCGGCCTCGTCGAGCACGACGACCTTGACCTGGCTCAGGTCGACCGAGCCGCGATCGGCGAGGTCGACGAGGCGCCCGGGCGTGGCCACGACGATGTCGGCGCGCTCGAGCCCGCGGATCTGGCGGTCGTACGAGCTGCCGCCGATGATCAGCTGGGTCCGCATGCCGAGCGTGGCGGCCAGCGGGGACAGGGCGTCGAGGACCTGCATCGCGAGCTCACGGGTCGGGGCCAGGATCAGCCCGCGCGGCTGGCGCTTGGTCGGACGGGGGCCGTTGAGGATCGTCAGCATCGGCAGGCCGAACGACAGGGTCTTGCCCGAGCCCGTGCGGCCCCGGCCGAGGACGTCGCGACCGCTCAGGGCAGCCGGGATGGTCATGGCCTGGATCGGCGTGGGCTCGGTGATCGCCTGGCTGGCCAGGACGGCGGCCAGGGAGGTCGGGACCCCGAGGTCGACGAACGCGTTCGGCCCGGTCAGCGCCGGGACCTGCGGGGCGCGCTGCGGACGATCGGCGCGGTCACGGCGGTCGTTGCGGGGACCACGGTCGTTGCGCGGACCACGGTCGAAGCGGTCGGTGCGGTTCGGGCGACCGGGACGCGACGGGCGCTCGGAGCGCTCCGGGCGATCCTGGCCCGGGCGGTCGGTGCGGACCGGGCGATCGGTGCGGACCGGGCGATCGGTGCCGGCGCGCCGGTCATCGCGATCGCGCCAGTCGCTGCGGGGGGCGCTGCGATCGTCCCGCGGGGCGCGGTCCTGGCGCGGTGGCGCGGTCGCCGCGGGGCGCGATCCTGACGGGGCGCGCGGTCGTCCCGGGGAGCCCGATCATCACGGTCGCGCCACGCGGGGCGCGCCGGGGCGGCCGAGACGCGACGCGTGCTCGGGGCGCGGTCGTCGGACTGGGGCTTGGCGCCCTTCCAGGAGCCGGCCGGCTTGGCAGCCTTCCAGGAGCTCGTCGACTTCGCCGCCTTCCAGGAGCCGGTCTTCTTGGCTCCCTTCGCAGGGGCAGTGGAGGTGGTGCGCGGTCCGGATCGGGGCGCGCGGGATTGCGGGGCGTGCTCAGCCACGGTGTTCCTTCTTCTCAGGGCGTGTCGTCTTCAACGCGTCTGATGTGGCCGCCAAAGGGCCAGGTGAGGAAACGTTGCTCAACGAGGACGGCAGGCTGCCGTCAGTGCATGGGCTATACCCAGCCCACGGTAGCCCAAACCCGCATCTGGAGCCAATCCGCATCCGCCGCCTTCGATCCGGCGGGGACGTGCGCACAGGCAGGCGTTCAGGGCGCGTCAGGTTCGGGGCGATGTCAGGCCACGTCCACGTGGACGTGGTCGAGGTGCCGGTTGACGGGGTTGTCCGGGTCCGCGCCCGCCGAACCGGTACTCGCGCCAGCCCTGGATCGACCGCCGGGCGGTCCAGATCCGGTCGCGGTAGATGACGGTCCGGATCCCGAGTCGCTCGGCGTTGGCAACCGACCAGTTCGCCAGCTGCCAGCCCGCCGCCTGCCTGGCCGGCATCCTCGTACGGGCGGAAGAAGAAGTCGATCGCCCTGCCGCAGGGAGTGCTCGCCACTCGGGGCTGCGGCCCGGCAGGGTCTCCTCCGGCCCGAAGCCGCCGGCGGGCACCTCCCCGAACTCGTCGCGCACCTCGGCCCGCAGGGCCTGGGCCCGGGGAGTCAGGCCCAGCGGTGGCTCCTTGGGCGTGTCCGTGGCGCCGAGGGCACCGATCCGGCACGTCAGGGACGGGGCCCTCGCCGAGGGCGCGCGCAAGGTCCCCCTCGGCCGAGGAGATCAGGACCGAGACCTCAGCTGGCGACCCCTCTGCGAGGACCTGCCCGGACCGGTCAGCGACAGTGCATCCCGGCTCCCACGGAAGGGCCAGCCCCCGACCCAGGGCGAGGACCACGAGGACACCGACCACGCGGCGGCCAGGGCGAGGAGGCGCACCCGACCACGATAGGTGAGGTCCCGGCCGGCGCGCTGGGGTGCGACCTAGGATGACCGTCGTGCCCGAGACCGACGAAGCCCCCGCGGCATCGCCTGCCGGGCTCCTCGATCGGGCGCCGATCGTCGCGCTGCGGGTGGTTCAGTTCGCCCTGGACCTGGCGATCGTGGCACTGATCACGCTGGTCCCCACGACCCTGGCCCTCCTCGCTGCTGCCGCGGAACCCCGACGACTCCCTGGGCGCCCTGCTGATCACGATCCCCGTCGATCCTCGCCCTGCTCGTCCTGGCCGTGGTCATCAGCTGGTGGTACTGGGCGCGGCTGCCGCGACGGCGCGACGGCCGGACGCTGGCCATGGGCTGGTTCGGGCTGCGGGTGGTGAGCGCTGGATGGCAGCCAGGCAACCAGCAGCCAGCTGACGCTGCGATGGCTGCTGCTGGTCGTGGACGCCATGTTCTTCGGGGCGGTCGGGCTGATCGCCATGCTCTCCAGCGCCAGTCACCAGCGCATCGGTGACTCGCTGGCCGACACGCTGGTCGTGCGGGATCCCGGCTGAGGCGCCGACCTACTTGATCACCGCCACGGTCTGCGTGTTCCAGCTGACCAGCTGACCGGTGCGGGTCCAGAGCTCACGGACCTCGATGGTGAACCCCTCGCGAGCCGCCACGCTGTGGCCGCGGTGGAACAGCGCCTCCAGCCGACCTTGAGCGTCACGCTGCAGGCACGACGGGTCCATGGGGAGGTCCAGGGTGAAGCCCACTGTCGCGGCCGGCCGGGGTCGGTCCAGGCGAGCCATCACCGACACCCACCAGGCATCCGCGAGGGCCGTCACGAGCGAGGCATCGACCCGCTCCACCGGGCCGCGGGGGCGGACCCAGCCGAGGGTCTCGTCGGTGTCGGCTCCCGAGTAGGGGAACCCGAGATCGGGCGCATCTCCAGGTGCACCGTGAAGCCAGGGGCGAGGGGTGGCCCCATGGGAACCTCGGGGACCGCCTCAGGCCCCGCGGCCAGCTCGGGTGGCGGCGCGACGGCGAGCCACTCGCGGCCCATCGGGCATCGCGTCGCCCGTGCGCGCTGCACCCAGGACGACCACGCCGTGCGCGAGCAGGCCACCGTCCTCGTCGAGGCACCGCACCGCGAGGGTGTTCGTCGCCGACCCACGGCGCAGCTCCTCGACCACGAGGTGCATCCGGCCGACCAGGACAGGTGCGACCAGCTGGGCGCTCAGCGTGCGCACGGCCATCTCCGTGCGGGGATCCACCAGCTGCGCAGCCGCCACCATGGCCCCGGTCGCCACACCTCCCCAGGCGCCACGGCCCTGCTGGAGCCCGTCGGGGACGTCAAGGGTGAAGCGCAGCGGATCGTCGGTCGCGGTCGGCCGGACCAGCGCCGAGAGGTCGAAGCTGTCCATGGCCCCAGCCAAGCACGTCAGGCAGTGGGGAGATCTCCCGGATCGGCCTGTGGTCCGCCGATCCGGATCTGCACGGCAAGGACGCGGTCGGGGATCACCGCCAGCATCTTGGCGTCCGGCGTCCCGACGCCGAGGTGGGCTCCGATGGGCAGCTCCGCCAGACGGCGGTCCAGCGCCTTGAGCGCGGCGTTGAGCAGGGGGCGGTCCCCCCCAGTCACGAGGAACTCCAGGTCGGGGCGGGGGCCGAGGATCCGGTCGGCGGTCTCGGCGGCGGAGCCCACGATCTCGTCGGCCTGGTTGTCGCGCCGACGGGCGTAGCGCTGCTGGGACCAGCCACCAGCGGCAGTGCGACCGTGGATGTGCCGTGTGCCCACCTTCTTCTCCACGACGGTCCCACCCTCGAACGCCGCCACTGCGTAGCCGGCACGGCGCAGGAGGAGCACGCCGAAGGCCGGGGCGAGCGTGGCCAGCGTCTCGGGGTCGAACGGACGCGGGCACCTCCGACTCCAGCCAGGTGGGCACCACGACCTGGGCGCGGGCGGCATCGGCCGCCAGCACGTCCCACCCGTTGGGCTCGGTCGACGGTGTCGCGGTCCATTCCCCGTGCCGGGCAGCGAACCCCTCGAGCCATCCGGGCAGACGGCGCAGCGGGACCCCGACCACGTGCTCCTGGTCAGGCACGTCCGACTGCGCCTGACTGGCGCCCATGCAGGCGACCGGCCCGCTCGAGGTCGGCGATCAGGCCCTCGACCAGGAGCTCGATGACGGACTCGCGGGGCACCGGCGAGGTCGTCGCAGCCAGGGCGACCTCCTCCAGCGAGCCCAGCCAGCCGCGCACTGCCAGCTGGGTGACCTCATCACGGGCCGGCCACTCCGCAGCATCCAGCCAGCGGATCACGTGATTGGCTCGGACCTCGTCAAGGACTGCCAGCACCTTGGGGTCACCACCGGAGGCGCCTCGCACAAGTGCAACGTACACCCCTCGCTTGCGCGCCACGAACTTCAGGAACGCGCGGACCATCTCGCGCAGCCGGGTGTCCACGTCCGTGCCCGGGTCCCCGGGGACGGCCTGCATCAACCGATCGCCGGCGCTGGCCACGACCGCCGCGAAGTAGTCACCCTTCGAGGGGAAGTAGTGGAAGACCAGGGTCCGCGAGACACCGGCCTCCGCGGCCACCTCGTCCATGGCCAGCTCCTGGATCGGCCGGGTCTCCAGGAGGTCGAGGCCGATGTCGACCAGCTGCTGGCGCCGGTCCTGGGCCGACATGCGCGGTGGCCCCGGGACGGCCCCCATCGGGGCTGCTCCGGGGCCACCGCTGCGACTCACTTGTAGATGCCGCCGGACTCAGCCATGGCCACCACGCGACGCCGGCGGGGTGAACCGCTCGCCGTACGTCGCGGCCAGCTCCTTGGCCCGGGCGACGAAGCCGGCCGGGCCGCCCGTCGTAGCCGTTGACGAACTGCAGCACGCCACCGGTCCAGGCCGGGAAGCCGATGCCGAAGATCGAGCCGATGTTCGCATCCGGCACCGTGCGCAGCACGTTCTCGTCGAGGCACTTGATGCTCTCGATCACCTCGATGAACAGCATGCGCTCCTGGAGGTCCTTGAACGGGATGTCCAGGTTGTCGCCGCCGAACGAGTCCTTGAGCCCGCTCCACAGGCCAAGCTTCTTGCCCTCGGCGTAGTCGTAGAAGCCCGCGCCGGCGGCCCGTCCGCCACGGTTCGTGCTCGGTGACCATCTTCTCGATGACCGCGTAGCCGGGGTGTGCCTCGAACGGAACGCCCTCGGCCTGCGCGGCCGCCTGCGCGGCCTCCTTCTTGATCTTCAGGCCCGAGCGTCAGGCTCACCTCGTCGGTCAGCGCCAGCTGGCCCGACCGGGTAGCCGGCCTGCAGCGCCGCCTGCTCGACGCTGTTGGCCGGCACGCCCTCGCCGACCAGCGAGGCAGCCTCGGCCACGACGGTCCCGATCACCCGGCTGGTGAAGAAGCCGCGGCTGTCGTTGACCACGATCGGCAGTCTTGCGGATCTGCAGTGCGACGTCGATCGCCTTGGCCAGGGCCTCGTCCGAGGTCTTCTCGCCGACCACGATCTCCAGCAGCTGCATCTTGTCGACCGGCGAGAAGAAGTGCAGGCCGATGAAGTCCTCCGGCCGGTCCACGCCCTCGGCGAGGCCGGTGACCGGCAGCGACGAGGTGTTCGAGCCGAGCAGCGCGTCCGGTGCCAGCAGCGGCACGACCTCGGCGTAGACCGACTTCTTCAGGTTCGGGTCCTCGAAGACCGCCTCGATCATGAGGTCGGCGCCCTTGGCGTCGGCATGTTCTCGGTCGGGGTGATCCGGGCCAGGATCTCGTCGCGCTCCTCGGCGGTCATCTTCCCGCGGGCCACGGCCTTGTCCAGGATGCCCTGGGAGTAGGCCTTGCCCTTCTCCGCGGCCGCGAGGGTCATGTCCTTGAGGACGACCTCCATGCCGGAGCCGGGCGCACACGTAGGCGATGCCCGCGCCCATCATCCCGGCGCCGAGCACGACCACCTTCTGGGCGGTGTACTTCGGGACGTCCTTCGGCCGGTCGCCGCCCTTGCTGATGTGCTGCAGGTCGAAGAAGAACGCCTGGATCATGTTCTTGCTGACCGGGCCGGTGGCCAGGTCGACGAAGTACTGCGTCTCGATCTGCTCGGCGGTGGCGAAGTCCACCTGGGCACCCTCCACGGCCGCGGCCAGGATGTGGTGCGGTGCCGGCATCGGCGCGCCCTTGAGCTGCTTGCGCAGGTTCGCCGGGAAGGCGGGCAGGTTCGCCGCGAACGACGGGGTCATCGGGGTGCCGCCGGGGATCTTGTACCCCTTGACGTCCCACGGCTGGACGGCGTCGAGGTTGGACAGCGCCCACGTCTTGGCCTCGTGCATCAGCTCCTCGGGGGTGTTGACGACCTCGTCGACGAGCCCGGCGGCCAGCGCGTCCTTCGGCTTGCGCCGCTGGCCCTGGAGCAGGTGGTTCATCAGCGCGGTCTGGATGCCGAACATCCGCACCGTGCGCACGACGCCACCGCCACCGGGCAGCAGGCCGAGCGCGACCTCGGGGAGGCCGATCTCGCAGCCCTTGACGTCCAGGGCGATCCGGTGGTGGCAGGCCAGCGCGATCTCGAGGCCGCCGCCGAGGGCGGAGCCGTTGATCGCGGCGACGACCGGGCGACCGAGGGTCTCCAACCGGCGCAGGAGCGCCTTCATGTCGTCGACCAGCTCGGTCCACGTGCGCGGCGTCGTCCGGCGTGGCCTTGCTCAGGTCGTGCGAGGTCGCCGCCGGCGAAGAAGGTCTTCTTCCCCGACGTGATGACGACGCCGTTGATCTTGTCCTTCTCCGCCTCGAGGCGCTCCACGGTCGCCACGAGCGAGTCGACGAAGATCTCGTTCATCGTGTTGACGTGCTGGGTGGGGTCGTCCATCGTCAGGATGACGATTCCGGCCTCGTCGCATCTCCCAGCCGAACATGTTGATGTCAGTCATGTGTGATGCCTTCCTTGTCCGGTCGGGGTCTCAGAGCCGCTCGATGATGGTTGCCACGCCCATGCCGCCGCCGATGCACAGCGAGATCAGGCCGTAGCGGCCGCCGGTCCGCTCGAGCTCGTCCAGGCAGGTGGCGGTGATGATGGCGCCGGTCGCGCCCAGGGGGTGGCCCATCGCGATGGCCCCGCCGTTGACGTTGACCTTGTCCGGATCGACGTGGAGGTCCCTCATCCACTTGAGCACGACGGCCGCGAAGGCCTCGTTGAGCTCGAACACGTCGATGTCGTCGATCGTCAGGCCCGCGGTCTTCAGCACCTTCTCGGTGGCCGGCGTGGGGCCGGTCAGCATGATCGTGGGCTCGGAGCCGACGACCGCCGAGGCGACGACGCGCCCGCGCGGGGTCATGCCCGCCTCCGTGCCGACCCGCTCGTTGCCGATCAGGACCATCGCCGCACCGTCGACGATGCCCGAGGAGTTGCCCCCGGTGTGGACGTGGTTGATCCCCTCGACCCAGTGGTACTTCTGCAGCGCCACGGCGTCGAAGCCGCCCATCTCGCCCATCGCCGGCGAAGGAGGGCTTGAGCTTGCCGAGCATCTCGGCCGTCGTGCCCGGGCGCATGTGCTCGTCGTGGTCGAGCAGCACGATGCCGTTGCGGTCCTTGACCGGGACGACCGACTTCGCGAAGCGCCCGTCGGCCCACGCCGCCGCCGCACGCTCCTGCGAGCGCACGGCGTAGGCGTCGACGTCGTCGCGGGTGAAGCCCTCGATGGTCGCGATGAGGTCCGCGCTGATGCCCTGGGGCACGAAGTAGCTGTCGTAGGCGGTCTCGGGGTCCATCGCCCACGCGCCGCCGTCCATGCCCATCGGCACGCGGCTCATGCACTCCACACCACCGGCGATCGCCATCGACTCCCAGCCGGAGCGGATCTTGGCCGCGGTGAGGTTGACGGCCTCCAGCGCGGACGCGCAGAACCTGTTGATCGTGGTCGCCGGCACCCGCGGCATCGGGCAGGCCCGAGGCGATCGCGGCGGTCCGGGCGATGTTCGCCCCCTGGTCGCCGACCGGGGTCACGCAGCCGACGACGATGTCCTCGACCAGCAGCGGGTCGAGCCCCGGGTTGCGGTCCAGGATCTCGTGGATGAGGTCGGTCAGCATCGTGACCGGCTTGACGCCGTGCAGGGCGCCGTTCTTGGCCTTGCCTCGGGGGGTACGGATCGCCTCGTAGATGTACGCCTCAGAAATCACGCCTGCATCTCTCCTGCCTGCTGTCGTGGTGATGCCCATTCCGATCGCCCACAGGATCGCGGGTTCGGCTTGTTGAGCAAGTGTCAACACACTACTACTGGCCAGTAACTTGCTGTCAAGCGGGGGTGGGGTTTCGCTCCGCTCGCTCGCCCGACACGTCCGGGATCGCGTCGGATGTCCGGGCTCTGCGACCCAGCGGACCCGACGCGATCCGCTCGGCGGGCCAGCGAACCGGACGCGATCTGCGCGGGCTGCCCACCGGCACGCGCCCGCGCCGCCCGTCGGACTAGCCTGATCGGGACACCTGCGGAAGGGACGCACATGGGCCGGCTCAGCGTCATCTCCGACATGGACGGGGTCATCTACCGCGGCAAGGAGCTCATCCCCGGCGCCCAGGACTTCGTGGCGCACATGCGCGCCCACGACATCCCGTTCCTGTTCCTCACCAACAACTCCGAGCAGACCCCGCTGGACCTCCTGCGCAAGCTCGACGGGATGGGCATCCATGGCCTGACGGAGGCCAACTTCATCACGGCGGGCATCGCCACGGCCCAGTTCCTGCACGCGCAGCGGCCGCACTCGACGGCCTACGTCGTCGGGGGCAGCGGCCTGGCCGCCGAGCTCTACAAGGTCGGCTACTCGATCACCGAGAGCCATCCGGAGTACGTGGTGGTCGGCAAGACGGCCAACTTCAACTTCGCGACGATGCGCAAGGCCACGCAGCTGATCGACGGCGGGGCCAAGTTCATCGGGACCAACCCTGACCTGATCGACCCGGTCGAGGGCGGCACCGAGCCGGCGGCCGGCGTGATCCTGGCCGCCATCGAGGCCGCGACGGGCAAGAAGCCGTACATCGTCGGCAAGCCCAACTCGCTGATGATGATCTACGCCCGACAGATGCTCGGGGCGCATGCCGAGGACTGCGTGATGATCGGCGACCGCATGGACACCGACATCGTGGGCGGCCTTGAGGCGGGGATGCGCACCGCGCTCGTGCTCTCCGGGGTGTCGAGTCCCGAGACGATCGAGGCGTTCCCCTACCGGCCGGACTTCGTGTTCGACTCCGTCGGGTCGATCGACTGGGACGCCCTGCAGTCCGGACTCGAGGCCGGCGACTCCCCCGAGGCTGCGGGTGGGGGGACGTCGGCCGGGCCGGGAGTCAGCCCGTGACCACCTCGACCGCGATCCAGATCCCCACCCTGCTGCGGGTCAAGCCGAACACCCTCTACAAGCTGGGCAAGTACCTGCGCCGCAACGACTTCAACTCGATCGCCCTGTTCTACGGCGAGGGCATGGTCGACATGGTCGGCCAGACCGTCGAGATCTCGCTGGACAGCTCGGAGATCAAGACCCGCTACACCGAGACGGTGGTCACCAACGACATCGAGGCCGTCGTCAGCAGCGCGTTCGCCCTGCCCCGCAGCACCGACGCGATCGTGGCGGTCGGCGGCGGCATGGCCATCGACTACGCCAAGTACGCCGGATTCCTGGCCCACAAGCCGGTCATCGCGGTGCCCACCGCGCTGAGCAACGACGGCTTCGCCTCCCCCGGCGCGAGCCTGAAGGTCGCAGGCCGGCGCACGAGCTGCCCGGCGAGCATCCCGTTCGGGGTGGTGCTCGACACGGCCGTGATCGCCAAGTCGCCGCCGCGGTTCACCTTCTCGGGGGTCGGCGACCTGCTGAGCAAGTACTCCGCGGTGCACGACTGGAAGCTGGCGTACTGGGAGACCGGCGAGCAGGTCAACGACTTCGCCGTGCTGATCGCGCTGCAGAGCGTGGAGAACTTCGTCAACTACCCGAACAAGTCGATCGGCGACCTGGACTTCATCAAGCTGATGGCCGGCGCGCTGGTGATGAGCGGGGTCGCCATGGAGGTCTCGGGATCCTCGCGCCCAGCCTCGGGCAGCGAGCACCTGATCTCGCACGCCTACGACAAGGTGGCGGATCGGCCGAGCATGCACGGCCTGCAGGTCGGGCTCGCGTCGATCGCCACCATGTGGCTGCAGGAGCACCCCCGGCTCGAGGACGTGATGTCGGTGCTGGCCGAGACCGGCTTCATGCACTTCGTCAAGGAGAACCCGCTGGACAAGAGGGCGTTCGTCGAGGCGATCCGGCTGGCCCCCACGATCAAGGACCAGTACTTCACGATCCTCGTCGCCGAAGGGCAACGTGGAGAAGCTGGTGGAGTTCGTCACCGACAGCCCGGTCTGGGACGGCCTGCTCGCCTGAGCCCGGTCGCCGCACCCGCATCTGCTCCCGTCCTGACGATCTGCTCCCATCCGATCGGGAGCAGATCGTCGGACGGGAGCAGATCGTGCGATGGGCGGGCCGGGGGGCGCCCACGGCGGTCCTGGGTGCGCGATGGGCGCTCGGGGGCGGCTCGCGGGCGCCCGCGCCGGGGCGCGCACGCTGGGCCGACCCGCTGCCGCGGGCGCCGATCGTCACTACGCTGGTCACCGTGCCCGCACTCGCCACTGCCGCTGTCCGCCTCGCCGAGTCCTCCGGTGAGGGGCCTTCCTTGGGCATCCCGTGGGAGGTCTGGGCCCTGACGCTCGGCGTCATCGTGGCCCTGTTCGTCTTCGACCTGGTGATCAGCGGCCGCAACCCGCACGCCGTCGGGTTCAAGGAGGCGGCCGGGTGGTCGGTGTTCTACATCTCGGTGGCGATCGTCTTCGGCCTGGTGTTCGGCGCGTGGGCCGGATCGCCGTACGGGGCGGAGTACTTCGCCGGGTACATCGTCGAGAAGACGCTGTCGATCGACAACCTGTTCGTCTTCGTGATCATCATGTCGTCGTTCGCCGTCCCGGCCGAGCACCGGCACAAGCTGCTCACGCTGGGCATCGCGCTCGCGCTGGTCCTGCGGGCGATCTTCATCGCGATCGGCGCGACCCTCCTGGCCTACTTCTCGTTCATGTTCCTGATCTTCGGGGCCATCCTGATCTTCACCGGGATCAAGCTCTACCAGCACCGCGACGAGGATCCCGACATCGAGGACAACGCCCTGGTCCGGGCGACCAAGCGGCGCATCCCGGTCACCGAGGACTACCGCGAGGGGCACTTCTTCGTCCGCGAGAACGGCGTCCGGATGGCCACGCCCGCTGTTCATCGCGTTCGTCGCCATCGCCTCCACCGACATCCTGTTCGCGCTGGACTCGATCCCTGCCGTGTACGGCGTGACCGACGAGCCCTACATCGTGTTCGTCGCGAACGCGTTCGCCCTGCTCGGCCTGCGCGCCCTGTTCTTCCTCGTGGACGGCCTCCTCGACCGGTTGATCTACCTGTCGTCCGGGCTGGCGTTCATCCTGGTCTTCATCGGGTTCAAGCTGGTGCTGCACTGGGCGCACGGGATCTGGCCCGAGGTCCCCGAGATGACGATCACGTTCTCACTGGCGGTCATCGTGGTCGTCCTGACGGTGACCACGATCGCCAGCCTCGTCGCCGTGCGACGCGACCCGTCGAAGCGGGCGCACGCCGGTTCGTTCACCGACAACGTCGACAAGGACAGCCCCGGGGTCTAGGCGATCAGGGAGGCGCACATGACCGCTCCAGCCACGCAACGCCGGAGGGTGACCCAGCGGTTCCCCGCCCTGATCCCGGCGCGGATGGCGCAGCGGCGGCTCACCAAGCGGGTGCAGGACGCACGGGCCGGGTACCGGTACGCGGTCGTCCGCTCGACTGCCGACCTGCCCTGGCTCGTCGCCGAGCACGCCTCGATCCTCGAGCGCGACCTGCAGGGCGTGGACCCGGCGCTGCAGCGCAACAAGGTCACGAACCTCCGCCTGGCGGCGGGGCGCATCGACGGCGTGATCATGGCCCCGGGAGAGACGTTCTCGTTCTGGAAGCTGGTCGGTCGGGCCACCGAGCGCGGCGGCTACACCGACGGGCTCGTCCTGCGCGACGGTGCGGCTGCGTCCGGGGTCGGTGGCGGGCTCTGCCAGATCAGCAACATGCTCCACTGGGTGGCCCTGCACAGCGACCTCACAGTGGTCGAGCGCCATCGGCACTCGTTCGACCCCTTCCCCGACAGCGAGCGGCGCGTGCCGTTCGGAACGGGGGCGACCCTGCTGGACGGGATCTTCGACCTCAAGGTCACCAACCGGACCGACGTCGAGCACCAGTTCCGCCTCCGCCTGACGGACACCCAGCTGGTCGGCGAGCTGCGCGCGGCGCAGAGGCCGACCGTGCGCTACGAGGTGGTGGAGCGCGACCACCGGTTCGTCCGCGACGGCGGCGAGGTGTTCCGCGACAACCGGATCGTGCGGCTCGGGTATCCGATCGACGTCGAGCCTGGCGCGGACGAAGGCGGCGCGCCGATCTCGGAGGTCGAGCTGTTCGCCAACCACTGCCGGGTCGGCTACCCGGTCGCCGACGACCAGATCAGCTGACCGACCCGACCCAAGCCGTCCGACCCGACCCATGCACCCACCCACGCACCCACGCAGCCCGACCGATCCGACCCGACGACACCCCACCCGAGGATCGATCCGCTTTGCGCGGACCGACTCCGGATCGATCCGGATCTCCGACTGCGGATCGTCGCAGAGGCGGAGCGATCGGGCGGCGGAGCGATCCGGACCGGCGCGATCCGGCGGCGGGCGATCCTGCTGCGCGATCCGCGGAGGGGCGACGCGGACGGCCGGCGGTGGCATCGGCCGGCGGCTCAGGCGAGCAGGGCCTGGCCGATGTACTCGCCGGGCTGGACGCCGCGGGGGACGGCGAACAGCGCCGAGCCGATGGGCGTGGTCCAGATGTTGAGGACGTCGGACTTGGCCAGCCGCGTCTGGAGGGGGACGAACTGCGCGGTCGGGATCGGCCATGAAGGCGACGAAGACGAGCCCGGCGTCGGCCGAGCCGTCGGTGGCGATGCCGTCGTCGTAGTTGTAGGGCCGGCGCAGGATCCGCTCCGCGGCCGCCTGGGCGTGGGCCAGGCGCATGTGGGCGGTGGGCGGGATCACGAGGAAGCCGTTGTCGTCGACGGCCTCGTAGTCCGGCGCGGTGAACTCGGTGCCCCCGGTCAGCGGTGCGCCGTCGGACAGCCGACGGCCGATCGACTGCTCCTTGCTCCGGGTGTCCACCCCGCCCCAGACGCGCAGGTCCATCGCGATGCGTCGGACCACCATCCCGGCGCCGCCCTCGAGCCAGGTCGGCGTCGCCGAGCCGGGAGCCATCCAGACGACGTCGGCGAAGTCGTCGCTGCCGGGCTTCGGGTTCACCGTGCCGTCCACCTGGCCGAAGAGGTTGCGCCCGGTGATGCCCGTCGGGCGCGGTGTTCGCCGGGCGGTGGAACCCGGACTGGACCCACCGGACAGTCGCGAACGGCCCGGCGTCGTTGAGCAGGACGCGTACGGCGTGCGAGACCGTGACCGGGTCCTCGGCTGCGACCTGGAGCAGCAGGTCGCCCCCCGTCCAGCGGTCCTGGAGCTTGTCGACCGAGAACGCCGGCAGGCCCGTCGGCGAGCCAGGATGGCGCCTCCTCGGCACGTCCGGCAGCCTCCAGCAGTCCCATCCCGTAGCCGACCGTGACCGTCAGCCTGGCGGGCACGACGGCGAGCTCCGGCTGGGGGTCGGCCAGCGCGGGCCTTCCCTCGGACAGCCGCGCGATGTCGTCGGTGAGCAGGCGCATGAGTCGCACGAGGGCCTCGCGGTCGACCTCGTCCTTCAGGTCCAGGGCGAGCAGGGTCGCGTTGGCCTGCAGGGGAGTCTCGATCCCGGCCTGGTGGAGGCCGTGGAACGGCACCACCGTGCTGCCCGGGGCGGGGATGGTGCCCGGCGCAGCATCGGCGGCCCCTGCGCCACCCGAGGCCGAGTCCGGCTCGGAGGCGACCGCGTACCCGGCGGCTGCGCCCACGGCCAACCCTCCGACCCCGAAGCCGAGCGCACCGAGCAGCCCGCGACGGGTGACTCCCGCCGACGGTTGCCCGGGCTGCGGATCGGGGACCATCTGCGTCGGTCAGCTGCTGCCGACGGGCTGGGCGACATGGAGTCCATCGAGCCCTCAGCGGGCACGTAGGACTCGGCGCCCCCCTCGAACGGCTTGGCCACGCTGGTCCACGTCAACGACCCGCCGGTGTCGCACACCACCGTGATCTCGACCTCGTCGCCGGCCTCGATCGGGGCGGGCAGCTTCATCAGCATCAGGTGGTCGCTGCCGGGCTTGAGCTCGGCCGAGCCGCCTGCCGGCACGACGAGGCCGCCCTCCTTGGGCTGCATCACCATCGCGCCGTCCTTGTCGACGACCTCGTGGATCTCCACCATCCCTGCCGCCGGGCTCGTGGCCGAGATGATCGTGATGTCGGCGTCACTCGGGTTGCTGAACACGCCGAACGCGCCAGTCATGTCCGCATCCTGGGCCTTGACCCACGGGTCGGCCATCGTCAGCGCGCAGGCGCTCCCGCTGGCCGCACCGCCCAGTACCGCTTCGGTGGCCGTCGTGTCCGTCGTGTCCGAGGCGCAGGCAGAGAGCAGGCCCAGCGTCAGGACGGCTGCGGCGGGAACCACGAGACGGCGGTGGATGGGCATGGTGCGGTCTCCCTGTCAATGTCCGGATCGGATACCCCTAGGGGCGTGCGGCATAGCCTACTCCGTGGGGGAAATGCCCCGATCGAGCAGGTTCGCCTAACTTGCCGCGGCGACGTCGGGGCTATCGAGCCGTCCACTGGCTGATCAGGGCCTGCTCCCGCTCGCCCGCCAGCAACGCACCACGAGCCGCCCACCGCGACGACGGAGCGGACAGCCATGCCAGCGTGTCGGCGGCGGTCTCGCCGAGGGGACGGGCCCGCAGGCCGGCAGCGACGGCGCGCGCCGGGTCCATTGCCAGGGCGAACTCCGGATCGTCGGCGCCCGTCCAGAGCGGCAGCATCTCGCGGGGTCACCCCCCGGTCGGCCAACCATGCGGAGGGCACCCACTCCAGTCGGGTCCCGACGGGCGCGACTGCCCCGCGCACCTCCTCGAGCATCTCGGCGAACGAGTAGGGCGCGGGCGGCGTGACCGCGTGGAAGGTCCCCTCGTCGCCGGCCTCGAGCAGGCCCACCGTGAAGGCCGCGAGGTCCCGCGCGTCGATGTACTGGAACGGCGCATCGGGGCTGCCGGGGCACAGGACCGTTCCACCGCGCGCGAGGCGGTCCACCCAGTACGGGAAGCGCGCCGTCGGGTCATACGGGCCGACGATGTAGGTGGGACGGATGACCAGGAGCTGGCCGGCATGGCGCTGCTCGGCCACGTGCTCGCAGCCCACCTTGAGGCCCCCGTAGGTCTCCATGTCGATGGGCGGGATGCTGCCGTCGAGGCCGAGCGGGGCGACCAGCGGCGCCTGCTCGTCGAGTCCGGGTTCCGGGGCGTCGGCGTAGACCGAGACCGTGGAGATCAGCGCGTGGCGCCCGCCCCGCTCCCCCAGCGCATCGGCCAGCGACGTGACCTGGCGCGGCCAGTAGGCGCACACGTCCACCGTTGCGTCCCACTCGCGACCGGAGAGGACGCCCAGGTCGACGTCCCGGTCGGCGTGCAGGTGCTCGGCGCCCGGCGCTCCCGCGCACTCGACCCCGCGGTGCATGACCGTGACCTCATGACCCCGGGCGATCGCCGCTGCCACCAGGTGCCGCCCGACGAACCGTGTCCCACCGATGATGAGGATGCGCATGGCCGCGATCCTGCCAGCAGGTGGCGGCGCCCGGCGAGCGGCACCGACGTTGCGGCCGAGCCCCACCACGCGCGACACTGGAACCGGAGGTGCGCTGTGGGGTTCCTGCTGGCGATGACATTGCCCGCGCTCGTGCTGGCGCTGTTCGCCCTCGGCCTGATCGAGTTGGCCGCGGCCAAGCGCAAGCCGGGCTCGAAGCACGGCTCCGCGATGTCGTCCACCGGGTTCGACATCCTCCAGGAGGCCCTCTACCCCTCCAAGAGGCACGAGATCGAGCAGCGCGAGCACGAGTCGCTGATGGCCGAGGAGGACGCCGAGGGCGCACCCCCGCGCACGCGGATCGACCTCGACAAGGGCACGGCGCACATCCACCTGCCCTGAGCGGGCGGGCGGATCACCTACTCGGAGATGGCCCCCGCGAACTGGCTCTCGTACAGCCGCGCGTAGGCCCCGCCAGCGGCGATGAGCTCCTGGTGGTTGCCGTGCTCGACGATGTCACCGTCCTCCATGACCAGGATGGTGTCGGCATCGCGGATCGTGCTCAGGCGGTGGGCGATGATGAACGAGGTGCGGCCGTGGCGCAGCCTGGCCATGGCCTTCTGCACCAGCACCTCGGTCCGGGTGTCGACCGAGGACGTGGCCTCGTCGAGGATCAGGATCGCCGGGTCGCTCAGGAACGCCCGCGCGATCGTGATCAGCTGCTTCTCACCCGCCGAGACGTTGGACGCCTCGTCGTCGAGGACCGTGTCGTAGCCGTCGGTCAGCGTCCGGACGAAGTGGTCCACGTAGGCAGCCCGAGCCGCCTCGAGCACCTGCTCGTCGGTCGCGTCGGCGCCGTAGGCGATGTTCTCCTTGATCGTCCCGCCGAACAGCCAGGTGTCCTGCAGGACCATGCCGAAGCTGCCGCGCAGGTCGTCGCGGGTCATCTCGTTGATGTCGTGGCCGTCGAGCAGGATCCGCCCGGAGTCCACGTCGTAGAAGCGCATCAGCAGGTTGACCAGCGTGGTCTTCCCGGCACCGGTCGGGCCGACGATGGCGCAGGACTCCCCCGGCTCCACCACCAGGTTCAGCCCGCGGATCAACGGCTTGTCGGGGACGTACTGGAACGCGACGTCCTCGAAGACCACGCGGCCCTCGACCTGGCCCGGACGGACCGGCTCGTCGGGGTCCGCGATCTCGTCCTCGGCGTCGAGGAACTCGAAGACCCGCTCCGCCGAGGCCACCCCCGACTGCATCAGGTTGACCACGGCGGCGATCTGGGTGATCGGCATCTGGAACTGCCGCGCGTACTGGATGAAAGCCTGGACGTCACCGAGCGGCATGGCGCCGGAGGCCACCTGCAGGCCGCCGATCACCGAGATGAGCACGTAGTTCAGGTTCGAGATGAACATCATCGTCGGCTGGATGATCCCGGAGATGAACTGCGCCTTGAAGCTCGAGGCGTACATCCGCTCGTTGAGCTCGTCGAACTCCTCGATCGCCTGCTCCGAGTGGCCGAACACCTTCACGAGGTCATGGCCGGTGTACATCTGCTCGACGTGCCCGTTGAGCGACCCGGTCCACTCCCACTGCGAGGCGAACTGCTTCTGGGACCGCTTCGCGATCAGCATCGTCACGACGAAGGACAGGGGAACCGTCAGCAGGGAGATCACGGCGAGCAGCGGCGACATCCAGAACATGATGATCAGGATCCCGATGACGGTCAGCGTCGAGGTGATCAGCGCCGTGAGCACCTGTTGCAGCGTGTTGGAGACGTTGTCGATGTCGTTGGTGACCCGCGAGAGCAGGTCACCACGCGGGTGCGTGTCGAAGTAGTGCAGCGGCAGTCGACCGATCTTGCGGTCGACCTCCTCGCGCAGCTGGTAGACCGTCGACTGGGTGACCCCGGCCATGATGTAGGCGCTCGCCCAGCCCAGGAGGGCCGACACCAGGTAGAGCAGCGCCACGAAGGTGAGCAGCCGGCCGAGCTGGGTGAAGTCGACCCCCTGGCCGGGGACGACGTCCATCGACGCCAGCATGTTCGCCTGGTCGGTCCTCCCCTCCGCGTTCAGGCCGTCGATGATGACGTCGACCGGCACGCCTGCGGGCAGCTGCGAGGAGATGTAGCCCTCGAAGATCAGGGTGGTTGCGTTGCCCAGCAGCTTCGGCCCCATGATCGCCAGGACGACGCTGACCACCGACATCGCGATCACGCCGAGGATCTGCGCAGCCTGGGGGCGCAGTCGGCGAGCCAGCCGCTTCACGGTGCCCTTGAAGTCGCTGGACTTCTGGGCCTGGACGAACAACCCGCCCATCGGTCCCCCGCCGCCGGGACCGCCGGGGCCGCCCGGGCGAGGCGGACCCCCCGGACCGCCCGGACCGCTCGGACGCCCGCCGGCCGTGGCCGCGCCGGCGCTCACGCGGCCTCCTCCGCGGACAGCTGGGAGAGCACGATCTCGGCGTAGGTCGGGCACCCGGCCATCAGCTCGTCGTGCGTGCCCACGCCGGCGAGCATGCCGTCGTCGAGGACCAGGATCTGGTCGGCGTGGCGGATCGTGGCCACCCGTTGGGCCACGATCAGCACGCACGCATCGCGCGTGGGCTCCCGCAGGGCGGCCCTCAGGCGCGCGTCCGTCGCGTAGTCCAGCGCGGAGAACGAGTCGTCGAACACGTACACCGAGGGCTCACGGACCAGCGCCCGGGCGATCGCCAGGCGCTGGCGCTGGCCTCCGGAGACGTTCACCCCGCCCTGCTCGATGGGGGCGTCGAGACCCTCCGGCAGCTCGCGGACGAAGTCCGCGCCCTGGGCGATCTCCAGCGCCCGCCACATCTGCTCCTCGGTGGCGTCCCGGGGCCCCGAAGCGCAGGTTGTCGGCGATCGTCCCCGAGAACAGGAACGCCTTCTGCGGGATCAGGCCCATGCTCGCCCAGAGCGCACCCCGCTCCCACTCGCGGACGTCCACCCCGTCGACGAGCACGGAGCCACCCGTGACGTCGTAGAGCCGCGGGACGAGGTTGATCAGCGTCGACTTGCCCGAGCCGGTGGAGCCGATGATCGCCGTGGTCTGCCCCGGACGGGCAGTGAACGAGATCCCGCGGAGCACCGGCTCGGCGGCCCCCGGGTACCCGAACTCCACGTCGCGGAACTCGACCGTGCCGCGCATCGCGGCCTGGCCGGGCTCGGGGACCTCCGGGTCGTGGATGTCGGGCTCGACGGCCAGGACGTCGTTGAGGCGCTCGGACGACGCGGCGGCGCGCGGCCACATGACCAGCACCATCGTGGCCATCATCACCGACATCAGGATCTGCATCAGGTAGGCCAGGAACGCCATGAGGTTGCCGATCGGCATCTCGCCCGAGGCGATCCGCTTGCCGCCGAACCACACCACCGCGACGCTGGACAGGTTCATGATCAGCATGAGCGCGGGCATCATCAGGGCGAAGAGGCGGTTGACGCTCAGGGTCGTGTCGGTGAGGTCCGCGTTGGCCTCCGCGAACCGCACCTCCTCATGCTCGGTGCGCACGAACGCCCGGATGACCCGGATGCCCGTGAGGTTCTCGCGCAGGATCAGGTTGATCCGGTCGATCTTGACCTGCATCGCACGGAACAGGGGCACCGCCTTGACCATCACCCCGCCGATCACCAGCATCATGATCGGCACGATCACCAGCAGCAGCAGCGACAGCGGTCCGTCCTGTCGGTAGGCCATGATCACCCCGCCGATGGCCATCAGCGGCGCAGTCACCATCACGGTCAGCGCCATCTGCAGGAACATCTGGACCTGCTGGACGTCGTTGGTGTTGCGGGTGATCAGGGTGGGCGCCCCGAAGGTGTTCATCTCGCGCAGGGAGAACCGCTGCACTGCCCGGAAGATCCGGGCCCGCATGTCCCGGCCCACCGACATCGAGGTGCGCGAGGCGAAGTAGAGCCCGACGATCGCAGCCACCCCCACCAGGAACGCCACGAACAGCATCAGCCCGCCGACGCGGATGATGTAGCTGGTGTCGCCCTTGGCCACGCCGTTGTTGATGATGTCGGCGTTGAGCTCAGGCAGGTAGAGGGTCCCGATGACCTGCAGGACCAGCAGTCCGATGACGATCGCGAGGTCCCGGCGGTAGGGCGCGAGATGGGCGCGAAGAAGGGCGATCACCGGGGAGACCCTACGCCCGAAAGGGGCTCACGCGCGCGAGATCGCCCCGCCCGCGAACGTGCACCACATCACGTCGGGTTCACTGGGTCCGACGACGGATCGCGTCGGGTCTCGACGAACGCGACCCGCTCAAGTCCGACGCGATCCTGTGGCCGGGGCTGCGCTCCTGATGAACTCGCTCGCCGGCCGTGGGGTGATCCCGGCTTCGCGCAGGGGGGCGTCATCCCAGGTCGCGGGATGGGTGTCGGAGTACAGGGCCATCCCCATGAGCGAGGCGATCTCCGGCTTCGGACGTGACAGGACCCGATGCCCGACCGACAGCGCCGCCCGGGGCACATGACGGACCCTCAGGGGTGCGCCGGTCGCTTCCTCGAAGCCCGCCACCACCTCCATGCGGGTCAGCGCCTCGGGCCCCCCGAACTCCACGACCTCGGGTGGATCGTCAGCCAGGGCAAGGTGCGCCACGAGGTCGGCCACGTCGTCGATCGCCACGTAGCGCGCCGGGGTCTCGCCGCGGCCGTAGATCAGCGCCTTGCCCGCGGCCGCATCGATCCCCGTCATCGGGGCCAGCCAGACCTCCTGGAACATGTCCGGGCGCACGCTCACGCGCTGCATGGTGGTCGCCGCCAACGCCTGCTCCGCCGACCACTTCGCACCCGGCAGCGGGCCCATGCCCGCAAGCTCCGGACCCAGGCCGGCGGCCGAGACGAACACGAAGCGGGTGACCCCGGCCTCCTGCGCCGCCCGGATGAGGTTCTTGTTGCCCGTCCCGTCGACACCGGCGATCGTGACGTCCTTCGCCCCGCCGAGGATCCTGCCGATGGCGTTGGCCGTGGTCACGACCGTCTCCACGCCCGACAGGGCGGGGGCGAGGCTGGCCACCTCCGTGAGGTCCCCGCGCTTGACCTCGACCCCGATCGCCTCCAGCGCCGTCGCGTCGGTGGCGGGACGTACCAGCGCCCGCACCGGCACCCTGTCGACCAACCGGCGGGCCACTCGCCCACCGAGCTCACCGGTCGCACCACACACGAGGATCATGGCTCCCCCTTCGCTGTCGCGGGACCCGCCCGGGAGGCGAGCCTCCAGTGACCACACAACTCCCGCGCGACGTCCCCGGTAAGGGCCCGAGGTCCCGGGTTCAGCCGGCCAGGCCGCTCCCGTGGGCGAAGACAACCACCTGCAGGCGGTCGCGCAGGCCGAGCTTGTAGAGGATGCGCGCCACGTGGGTCTTGACCGTGCCCTCGCCCACGAACAGGAGCCCGGCGATCTCCGCATTCGTCAGCCCACGTGCAACGAGGGTGAACACCTCGCGTTCGCGGGGGGTGAGCGCCGCCAGCGGATCCTGGCCATCGGTCGAGCGGTCGGGCTCCGCGCAGGTAGCGGGCCACCAGGGTGGCCGTGGCATCCGCACCCAGGGCGAACTCCCCCTCGGCAACTGCCCTGACCGTGGCGACGATCCGCTCCGGCGTGTCGGTCTTGAGCAGGAACCCGGAGGCGCCAGCCGCCAGCGCGTCGAACACGTACTCGTCGACGTTGTACGTCGTCAGCACGCAGACCCGCGTCGGCGACCCCGCGCTCACGATGGCGGTGGTGGCCTCGATGCCGTCCATGTCCGGCATCCGGATGTCCATGAGGACCACGTCCGGCGCCAGTTCCGCAACCCTTCGAACGGCGGAGCGCCCCTCACCTGCCTCCCCGACGACCTCGAGGTCGGGCTCCACCTCGAGCAGGGTCCGCAGGCCGGTGCGCACGATCGCCTGGTCGTCGACCAGAAGGATCCGGATCATGTCGGGAAGGCCACTTCGAGGCGCCAACCGTCTCCGGCGGGCCGGGGGCCGGCGTCGACCCGTCCGCCGAAGATGGCGGCCCGCTCCCGGATCCCGAGCAGGCCCAACTGCGAACCCACACCGGATCCGCTGGCCTGCCCGTCATCCTCGACCTCCACCAGGACACAGTCGGGCCGGTACGCGACCCGGATCCGGCAGCCGTGGGCACCGGAGTGCTTCATCGCGTTGGCCAGACCCTCCTGGGCCACCCGGTACACGGAGGCCTGGACCTCCGCGGGCACAGGCCGGGGGTCGCCGGTGATCTCGAGACTCACGTCGAATCCCGCAGCACGGCTCCGGGCTGCCAGCGCATCGAGGTCATCGAGGCGTGGCACGGGCACGCGCTCGGCCGTCGGCCCATCTCGCACCACACCGAGGAGGAAGCGGAGCTGGTCCACGGCCTCCACCGCCGTCTCCCGGGCGGCGTGGAGCGACTCCCGTGCACCTGCGGGGTCGACCTCCCACGCGTGCTCCGCGGCACCGGTCTGCAGGACCACGACTCCCAGGCTGTGGGAGAGGATGTCGTGCAGCTCCCGTGCCACGCGCATCCGTTCGTCCTCCACCGCCGCCCGGGTCGTGGCCTCCGACTGCAGCTGGACCAGCTCGCGGAGCGCGATGTTGGCAGCCGTGAGCTCGCGCAGTCGTCGAGCGAGCAGCCCGCCCGCCCCAGCCAGGCCCATGGCGATGACCACGAAGAGGGCGCCCCCCAACCTTCCCGGCATTGCACCGGAGCTGTTGGCCAGGGAGAACCCGACCAGCACGGGAATGAACAGGCCGAGCGGGACCCCGTAGGCCAGGGCGGAGTACGACGCGACCAGTCCGACGAGCAGCGACGTCCCCGCCTGGTACGTGCCGTAGAGCACGCAGGCGAGGGACGCCAGCGCCATCCGCTCGGGCCGGGGCGCGCTACCAGCGGTTGCGCGCCTCCTCGGCCCACCCGACGAGGCCGTCCACCGGGATCCGGGTGCCGGCGTCATCGAGCACCCAGCCGGTGAAGACCCCGAAGCACTGGTGGATCTCCGAGGCGATGACCACGGCGTTGGTCCGCTCGTCGCGCTCGTGGAACGGGGCGAGGGCGACCTGCACCCGCGGCCCGTCGATCCGCCAGGGCGCCATGAAGTTGCTGCGGTCGTAGGTCCAGGTCAGGTCCTCATGGATCTTGTGCAGCCGGCCGTCCACGAACAGCCCGTTCTCGGTGCTGCCGGTCCCGTCGGTCCACTTGCCACCGAGCTGGAGCCCGACCCGCCGACCCGCCACCTGGCCGTACCCGGCAGCCCAGTTCCATGTCATCGAGTACGGCCACTTGCCACGGCCGTGGTCCAGGACGGCGAAGGAGCCGTCGTCGGGGCCGAAGCGGATCTCCTCGTCGCCGAGGTGCAGGGTCCCGGTGACGGGGCGGCCCACGTCCTTCACGGTGTACTGGAACCGGCGCTGCGACCAGGGAACCACCACCGCGAGGCACTCGGCCCCCGGCCCGACGTCCGCGACGAACCGCACGCCCGGGCCCTCGGCCTGGAGCCGGGTGCCGGCCGGCGAGGTCGCGAAGGACAGCGAGAGTCCCTGCGCCCTCCCGCGGGCCACGCCCACGCCGCTGCGATCGGGGAGCTCGACGCTGCGGGCCAGCGGTTCCAGCGCGGTGCGGATGACCTCGGCCCCGGTGCGCCGGTCGACGACGACGATCGAGTGGACGCCGAGGTAGTCCAGGGACGACACCGTCAGCCCCACGATCACCCGGGGGTGACGATCCCCCAGTACTCCCAGCGCTTCGTGCGACCCCACCCCCGGAGATTGGCGGTGTGCACCGGGCGGCGGCTCCAGCCGACGGCTTCGGGGTTCAGGCGGCCACTGGCGGTGCACAGGGGGACGGCGGACGTGATCTCAGCCACGGCCCCACCCTAGTGAGGCCCGGGCCTCCGCCGTGCCGGTCGGGCGCTCCCAGCGCACAATGACGGCATGTGCCGGAGCATCCAGACCCTTCGTCCGCCGTTCCACGAGGACCCGACAGCCGACGAGATCCGCGCAGCCGCGCTGCAGTACGTGCGCAAGATCAGCGGTTTCCGCACACCCGCCGCACACAACGCCCAGGCCTTCGACCACGCGGTGGACTCGATCGCCTCCGCCACCGAGCAGCTGCTCGCCGACCTGGTGGTCCGCGGCGCGCCCGCGACAGGCTAGCCATGCCGGCAGTCACGAGGAGGCTGCGCACCCACCGGCTCGTGCTGGTGGGATGGGTGGTCGCATCCCTCGTGACGCTGGGCATGCCCTCGCCTGCCCTCCGTCGCCTCCGCCTCGCTCATCGGGGAGCTCTCCGGCACGGTCACCGGCGGCGGGGTGACGCTCCCGAACGTATGGGTGACCTTCACCGCGGTGACCGAGGACGGCGATCCGCACGGGGACCCCAAGCGCACCCTGACCGACGAGTCGGGCCGCTACGAGTTCCCCGAGGTGTACGACCAGCACATCAAGGTCCAGGTGCGGGCGCCGCTCTTCGGCGAGCTCGTGGACACGTACTGGCCGGATGCCCACACGTTCGCCCAGGCGGGGATCATCCAGATCTCGGACTGGCCCGTGACGGCCGACATCGACCTGCCTGTCGGGGGATCGGTGTCCGGTCACGTCGTGGACCTCGTCACCGGCGCGCCCGTGCCTGAGGCCCACGTGAGCGCGATGATCGCCGCCTCTCCCGAGTCCGGCGCCGTCGGGCACTCCAGCCGGACTGAGGCTCCCGGTGCGTTCGCCATCTCCGGTCTCCCGCCCGTCCCCATGAGGCTGCGGGTGCGGCTCCCGCCCACCAGCACCCACCTCTCCCAGGGGCCGGGCGAGTGGGACGAGGGCGTTCGGATCGATGGCGCGGCCAGGACGTCCGGGGTCACCGTCGGCCTGCGCCGGGGAGCCGAGATCCGGGGGACGGTGCGTGATGACGCGGGCGCCCCGGTCGAGGGCGCCCTCATCAAGGTCGTGGGCTGCCTGCCCAACTGCCCGCTCCTCGTGTCCAGCGACGCCTCAGGGGCCTACCGGATCGTCGGGGTCTCCCCCGGATCGCGCCTGGGCGTGGTCGCGTGGAAGGGTGACCAGCTCGTCCGCCAGTGGTACCCGGGCAGGGACAATGCGTCGCTGGCCAACGACATCGCCCTGGAGCCGGGCGACGAGATCGACAACGTGGACTTCTCCCTCAGCAGGGCGGCGTTCATGACCGTCCCGGTCACCGGAGCGGACACCGGTGAGCCCCTGCCCGGCGCCATCGTCCTGCTCGTCTCCGCGACTGACTCGTTCGAGCGGCACTACGCGCTGCGGTCCACGCAGGGCCCGGGCCGCATGCGCCTGGGTCCGGTGCATCCCGGCTCCTACACGCTGAGCGTGATGCCCGGCGCCTCGAACCCGGGCTACTCCGCTGTCGAGCGGGCGACCAGCCCGCGAATCGCCCCCACCGGGGTCATCGAGCTGGGGCCCACGGATGACGTCGAGCTGGCCGTGGAGCTCCCCCCGGTGTCCGGCTCGCAGGGCCCTGACGCGGGGAACATCCAGGCCCAACCCTCCCTCGGCGGTGCGGGGGGCCGTACCACCGGGTGTCGCGCGGCCCCGGGCGGGGTCGCCTCCTCCGGGCCGACTCCGCAGGACCTCCCGGCGGGGTGGCCGGGGCTCGCTGGAGGCTTCCTCGCCGCATCCGGCCGGACGAACCCGCTGTGGTGAGTTCACATCCGCCCCTCCCTGGTCGCCGGGCGCTCCTCGGACTCGCGCTGGCCAGCCTCCTCATCCTCGGGCTGGGGACCGCCGCCCCGGGTGCAGAGCCCGTCGGGAGGCTGTCAGGCACGGTCACCGGCGCCGGAGCGACCCTGGCGAACGCCTGGGTGACCGTGACCCCCGTTGACTCCCGGGGGTCGGCCAGCGGACCGGCCCAGCGCACAGTCACCGATGCCTCTGGACGATACGACTTCCCAGGCGCTGCCCGTGGGGCAGGTGAAGGTGCACGTGAGGGGCCCGCTGCTCGGGAGGTTCGTCGACACCTACTGGCACGATGCATTCACCTTCAACGAGGCCGACCTCATCCCCATCGACGGCGCGGACGTGACCGCGGACCTCGACCTGCCCATCGGGGGCTCGGTCGACGGTCAGGTCGTGGAGGCGCGCTCCGGCACGCCCGTCCAGGGGGCACGCGTGACCGCGACGCTCGCGAGGGCGGGCTCGTCCGGCAGCGTCGGCGCGGCAGGTCCAGCCTCCGGGCCCGGTCGCTTCTCGCTGACCGGGCTCCCACCAGTCCCCCTGGAGCTCTCCGTCTCGCTCCCCCCGGGCAGCCCCTACCTGGCCCCCTCGGCGGACCCGTCCGGCTCCTCCCCAGTCCATCCACCTCGACGGTCGGGCGAGCACCACGGGCCTGACCATCGGCCTGCGCCGTTCCGCCGAGATCACCGGGGACCGTCCTCGACGACGCGGGTGTCCCGGTCGCGGGATGCCGACGTCCGGCTCCTCGGCTGCCTGCCCGCGTGCCCGCCCCACGCGACCAGCGACGCAACGGGGAGGTACCGGCTCAGGGCCGTCGCTCCCGGCACCCACCTGGGCGTTGCGGTCGCGCGCAGCGGGAGGAGCTGCTCGGACCCTGGTACCCGAGCCGCGAGACCACCGCGCGGGTCACCGACCTCACGGTCGAGGAGGGTGACGTGGTCGACTCCGTGGACCTCACGCTTGCCCCGGCCGGCATTCGTCAGCCTGGACGTGCGCGGGGCTGACGCCGCAGAGCCCCTGCGGGCCATCGTGCGCCTCACGACGCTTGGTACGGACCTACAGCCAGTACTTCGCCGGCCGGGCCGGCGCGGAGGCCGGGCACGCGGCGTCCGGGGACGCCGGTCCAGCTGCGCGTGGGCCCGGTCCCACCGGGCGAGTACTCCGTGACGATCACCGTGGGCGTCGCCGACCCCGGATACCTGCCCTCGCGCTGGGTGACCGACTCCGGGATCCCGCTCCACTCCCACCATCCGACTGGCGGCGGGCGAGGAGACCAGGTCCATCGTCTCGCTGCCCCCGGCAGGCGGAGCCCCCGACCTGGACGTCGCGCCCTCGGACTCCACCACCCCGGGCGGATGGCCCGGGCTCGCGCAGGGCTTCCTGGCGCCGACCGGATGGACCGATCGCTTGGGATCACGAGCGAGTTGACGCCGATACCCCCTGGGGGTACCCTCGATCTATGAGCGATGCACCGCCTCCCGGCTACGCCGACAACCGCGACGACATCCAGCGCCGGCTCCGCCGGATCGAGGGCCAGGTCCGCGGCCTGCAGCGCATGGTCGATGAGGGCACCTACTGCATCGACGTCCTCACCCAGGTGTCGGCGACGACCCGCGCCCTGGAGTCCGTCGCCCTGCTGATGCTCGACGACCACCTCTCGCACTGCGTGGCACACGCGGTCGCCGAGGGCGGCGAGGTCGGCGACGTGAAGCTCAAGGAGGCGTCGGCCGCGATCGCACGACTGGTCCGCTCATGACCGGCGCATCGGGCGCCGGGCCGTCCACCTCGATCCCGGACGCGCGCAACGTCCTCGAGCTGGAGATCGGCGGCATGACATGCGCGTCGTGCGCCGCCCGCATCGAGAAGAAGCTCAACCGGATGCCCGGCGTCGAGGCCTCGGTGAACTACGCCACCGAGCGTGCGCGCGTGGTCCTGCCGGAGGGCACGGACGTCGCGGCGGCGATCGCCACGGTGGAGGCGACGGGCTACACCGCGGTCCTGCCCGCACCACCCACGCGGAGCACCCCGTGCCGGTGACGACGGCGACGCGCCTGCCGATCCCGAGATGGTCTCCCTGCGCCAACGCCTGCAGATCAGCGCCGCGCTGACGATCCCGGTGGTCGCGCTGTCGATGATCCCGATGCTGCAGTTCACCTACTGGCAGTGGGCGTGCCTGGCCCTGGCCTCGCCCGTGGTCGTGTGGGGCGCCTGGCCGTTCCACCGCGCCGCGTACGTGAACGCCCGGCACGGGGCGACGACCATGGACACGCTGATCAGCATCGGGGTGTCGGCCGCCTACCTCTACTCACTGTGGGCACTGTTCCTCGGCGGCGCCGGGATGACCGGCATGACCATGACCGGCTCGGTCCTGAGCCCCGGCGACGACCTGGTGCCCCACATCTACCTGGAGACGGCCGCGGCGGTCACGGTCTTCGTCCTCCTCGGTCGCTACCTCGAGGCGCGCGCCAAGCGCAGCTCCGGTGAGGCCCTGCGCGCCCTGCTCGACATGGGCGCCAAGGAGGTCGCGGTGCTGCGCGGAGGGAGCGAGGTGCGGATCCCCATCACCGACCTGCTCGTCGACGAGGAGTTCGTCGTCCGGCCCGGGGAGAAGGTCGCCACGGACGGCGTGGTCGTGTCCGGGACGTCGGCCATCGACGCCTCGATGCTCACCGGCGAGCCCGTGCCGGTCGAGGTCGGGCCCGGCGACTCGGTCGTGGGTGCCACGATCAACGCGGGCGGCCGCCTGGTGGTGCGAGCAACGCGGATCGGGGCCGATACCCAGCTGGCCCAGATGGCCCGGCTGGTCTCCGCCGCGCAGGCCGGCAAGGCCCCGGTCCAGCGCCTGGCCGACCGCGTGTCCGCGGTGTTCGTCCCCGTGGTCATCGGCCTGAGCCTGTTCACCCTTGTCGCGTGGTTGGCCACGGGGCATGACCCACAGGCGGCCTTCAGCGCCGCCGTGGCCGTGCTGATCATCGCGTGCCCGTGCGCGCTCGGACTGGCAACGCCGACGGCCCTGCTCGTCGGCACCGGGCGCGGGGCGCAGATGGGCATCCTGATCCGCGGACCCGAGGTGCTGGAGTCGACCCGACGCGTGGACACGATCGTGCTGGACAAGACGGGGACGCTCACGAGCGGACGCATGCAGGTCGTCGGGGTCCATGCCGCACAGGGCGTGTCGGACGCCGACCTCCTGGCGATGGCCGGTGCGGTCGAGGACGCATCCGAGCACCCGGTGGGCGAGGCCATCTCGGCCGCGGCCGCAGCAGCCCTGCCACTGGTAGTCGATTCGGTCGATCCAATCGACCGAATCGACTACCAGTTGCCAGCCGTACCCGCGGCGACCGACTTCCGGGCCACCCCGGGTCTCGGCGTCGAGGGCCTGGTCAGCGCCCGCCACGTCGTCGCCGGTCGGCCGGAGTGGCTGGCCGAGCAGTGGGGCATGGTCCTGCCCGCGGAGCTCCGGAGCCGGCTGGAGGCAGCCCAGGGCCTGGGCCGCACCGCCGTCGCGGTCGGCTGGGACGGCGCCGCGCGTGGGGTCATCGAGGTGGCGGACACGGTGAAGCCGACCTCCGCGCAGGCTGTGGCCGAGCTGCGCGCACTGGGCCTGTCCCCCGTGCTGCTCACCGGCGACAACCCCCTCGCGGCCCGCGCGATCGCCGAGGAGGTCGGCATCTCCGAGGTGATCGCCGGCGTCCTGCCCGAGGGGAAGGTGGACGCCGTTCGGGACCTGCAGCAGCGTGGTCGTGTCGTCGCGATGGTCGGCGACGGGGTCAACGACGCCGCCGCCCTGGCGACCGCCGACCTCGGCATCGCGATGGGCACGGGCACCGACGTGGCCATCGCCGCCGCCGACCTCACCCTCGTGCGCGGCGACCCCCGCGCGGCCGTCGACGCGATCCGGCTGTCACGGCGCACCCTGCGGATCATCAAGGGCAACCTGTTCTGGGCCTTCGCCTACAACGTGGCCGCCATCCCGATGGCGATGCTGGGCCTGCTCAACCCGTTCATCGCCGGCGCGGCCATGGCGTTCTCGTCGGTCTTCGTCGTCACCAACAGCCTGCGCCTGCGCAACTTCCGCAGCGTCACGGGCGCCTGAGCCACCGGGTCACGTCAGTCGGCTGAGATCCCGATCGACCCCGGCAGGCACGCGGCGTCGGGCAGGCCGGAGCCGTGGGAGCCGTCGGCGAGCGCTGCGTCGAGCGGGAGTCCCATGAGGATCGCGTCCCACACCTGGCCGGACGCGCGCCGGTAGTGCGCCCGGATGCGCCCCTCGACGACGAAGCCGCGCGAGAGGTAGAGCCGCAGTGCCGGCTCGTTGTGCGGCCAGACCTGGAGCTCCACCTTGTGCGCGCCGAGATCGCGGGCCGCGTCGAGCAGTGCGTCGAGCAGCTGGCCGCCCACGCCACGACCGCGTGCGTCGGCAGCCAGGCTCATCCCGAGGTCGGCCACCCCGTAGCGGGCCAGGTGCACAGTGCCCTGCCCGATCAGGCGATTGGTCGCTGGGTCCTCGACGACCAACGTGCGCACGGTCGGGTCCGCCAGTCCCCCGAGCCAGATCTCGCGGCGCCGGTGCCGGTCGAAGCCGGCCTCGGTGCCCAGCCAGACACCCTCGGCGGCGATCGCCTCGACCACGTCGAGGGCCTCAGCCACGTCCGCGGCACGCATGTCCCGGATGATCACACCAACCACAGGCGCAATCCTGCCCGATCGTCGCCCGCCAACGGCTACACGGACTCGGGCTGCCCCACGTACGACTGCCACGGCCGGTCCAGCCGCGCCCGGCCGGTGAGCACGTAGTCATCTGCCCACTGCGCCACCAGCTGGGCCATCACCCGCTCCCGAACCGCGGGGTCACTGGCGGCGGGCAGGGATCCCAGGTCGCTCTTCACGTCGTAGAACCCGCCGGTGACCGGGTACCCGCAGGAGTCCCCGTCGAGCAGCCCCGCGGGGTCCATCCACGACTCCCCCGCGGGATCGGCCAGGACCTCGGCCAACCGCGCACGCGCTCGATGGTCGAGGCCGCCGGCCACCTCGGGATGCCGGGCGAGCAGCGCGGACTCCGCGGTCGTCGAGGTACTCGTCAGCCATGGTCGCCACCTCCGGGTGCCGGGATCGAACGCGAGTCGATCGTAGGCCGATCGGCAGGGCGGTGGCCAGCGCCGGACAGGGCACCTACGCGCTGACGACGTCCCGGCGGGCGAACCGGCCGATCCCGAGGGCGACCAGCCCCATGGCGATGACCAGCATCACCGGGACGCCCAGGTACTGCGGGTCGGGGCCGGGAACCACCGGCGAGTGGGCGAACGGGCTGAGGTTGCGCAGCCAGTCCGGCAGGTCCCAGAGCACGCCGAACTCGCCCATCACCAGGAATCCGACGAACAGCGTCCACACCAGCCAGCTCAGCCGGGGCCAGAACCCCCAGATCGCGACGGCGAGGCCGACCACCACCCAGGCGGCCGGGATGCGTGCGGTGGCGGCCACCCCGAGCCGCCACACCTGGTCGGGCTCGCCCACTGACAGCGCATGCCCCAGCCCGACGGCCAGGCCGACCAGGAGGGTCAGCACGGCCACGCCGAGCAGCGCGAGGATCGCATGGCTCATCGCCCACCGACGTCGCGAGGTCGCGGTGGCCAGCACGATCTCCGTGCGGCCCCCCTCCTCCTCGGCGTCCAACCAGTGGGCGGCGGTGATCCCGTACGCGGCGACCAACGAGCCGATGATCCCGAGCTCCGCGGCGAGGAAGGCGTCCACGAGACCCTGCCGACCTCCCAGCTTCTCCAGGAACTCGGCCATGGCCGGGGTGTCGACGAACCCACTGACGCTGTCGGCCACGCTGCCCAGCACGACCCCCAGGAGCAGGGCGGCGGCGGTCCACGCCAGGAACGACGGACGCTGCAGGCGCAACGACAGCCCCCACGTGGAGGAGATGCGCCCCTCGGCGGGTCCGGGCCGGTCGGCCAGCAGGCCGGCACCGAGATCGCGGCCCCGCCGGAGCAGGAAGGCGATCGCCACCAGGACCACGGTCGCCACCAGCGGCAGGACGAGCGTCCCCCAGCGCGTGCCGGAGAAGGCCCGGACCTGCTGGCTCCACCCGATCGGTGACAGCCATGACAGCCACCCCGGGCCACCCTCGGCCAGGTCGCCGACCGCCCGCGCGACATAGGCCACCGCGACCACGATCAGCCCCAGGCCGGTGGCAGCGCGGGCGCTGACGCTGAGCTGCGCGGCGATCCCTCCGACCGCTGCGAACAGCAGGCCGGTCGCGCCCCACGCGGCCCCGAAGGCGATGCTCCCGGCCACGGGCAGCCCGGCCATCGCCAGCCCGGCCGCGGTGAGGACCGCGAGCCCCGCGGAGGCGATCGCCGCCAGCAGCATCCCCGCAGCCAGGGGCGCTGCCCGACCCACCACGGTCGACCCGACCAGCTCGAGTCGCCCGGTCTCCTCCTCTGCCCGGGTGTGGCGGACCACGAGGATGACCATCAGGACGCCGACCATGGCTGCGCCGAAGGCGGTCATCTTGAACAGCGACAGCTCACCGAGCGAGGTCGGGTCGTAGATCCGTCCGTAGAGGGCGATCAGCGCCGCGGAGCCGTTGATCGCCTCGGCGGCCTGCACCCGCTGGGGCAGGTCCGGGTACAGCCCGACCGTGGCCTGCGCGGAGAACGTGGCCATGCCGGCGATCCCCACGACCCACGCGGGCACGAGGACCCGATCGCGGCGCAGCGCCAGGCGCAGCATCTGGCCGGTGCCGACGAGCACCGAACCGCCGCCCCGCTCACCTCCCGCGGGCGACGCCTGCGCCGGGCGCACGGCGGTGGGGGCGGCGCCCGCGCTCATGCCGACCTCCTCCCCCGGTTCCTGAGGTGCCGTCCGTGCGACCGCTCCGGGGCCTCAGTGCCGTCGGGAGCCGTGGCCGCGTCGGGGAGCACCTCCCGGTAGTGGCGCAGGAAGAGCTCCTCGAGCGTCGGAGGTGCGGTCGGTCAGGCTGGTCAGTCCGCCCGAGCCGAGGCTGGCCATGAGGGGGGAGAGCCCATGGCTCTCCACGCTCGCGGTGACCCGGTGGCCGTCCAGGACCACGTCGTGGACCCCGGGGAGGTGCTCGATGCCGGCCGGGACCATGTCGACCTCGGCGACGACCGACGTCCGGGTCAGGTGCCGCAGCTGGGCCAGGGTCCCGGACTCCACGACCACGCCCTGGCGGATGATGCTCACGCGATCGCACAGCGCCTCCACCTCGGACAGGATGTGGCTGCTCAGCAGCACGGTGCGACCCATGGCGCGGAACTCACCGATGTAGTCGCGGAAGGTGGCGTCCATGAGTGGGTCGAGTCCCGCGGTCGGCTCGTCGAGCAGCAGGAGCTCCACGTCGCTGGCCAGCGCCGCGACGAGCGCCACCTTCTGCCGGTTGCCCTTGGAGTAGGTGCGGCCCTTCTTCGTGGGGTCGAGGTCGAACCGCGCGATCAGGTCGTCGCGCCGGGCACGATCCAGACCGCCGCGCATCCGGCCCAGCATGTCGATGACCTCGCCGCCCGTGAGGTTCGGCCAGAGGGTCACGTCGCCGGGCACGTAGGCCAGCCTCCGGTGCAGCGAGGCAGCGTCATGCCACGGGTCGGCACCGAGGACCCGGACCGTCCCGGCGTCGGCGCGCAGCAGGCCGAGGAGGATCCGCAGCGTCGTCGTCTTGCCGGCACCGTTGGGCCCGAGCAGGCCGTGCACCTCCCCGGGCACGACCTCCAGGGCGAGCTCGTCGAGCACGAGGGTCGTGCCGAAGGACTTGACCAGGTCGCGCACCTCGATGACGGCGTCAGCGGGCTGCTTGTCGGTGACGGGTGCGGGTGCGGAATCAATGGCCATACCCAGCACGGTATGCCCGGGATCACCCGATCACGAGGGACGTTCGACCCCTTCGACACCGGCAGGCGGCCACAGCCGAGCGCGCCTGACTCGACCTGCGACCGGCCCGCCGCGGCACTAACCTCGCAGCCATCTGCGTCCACACCGATCGGAGCTGTCGTGAACGATGTCCTGGACTCCCCCGAGTTCAGCGCGATCCTGCAGAAGCTGGCCGACGAGTCCGGGAAGCCGGTGGCCGCCCTGCGCGAGGAGGCCGAGGCCGACCTCAAGGAGATGGCCGTCCGCCCGGGCAAGTGGAGCGGCGCCGCGTGGGACGGCTTCTGCGGGTGGCTCTCGCGCGCCTACCGCGTGGACTACCGCGCGGCCGAGGTCGAGCGCCTGCGCGAGCTGAACAAGTCCGCGTCGCTGGTCTTCCTGCCCAACCACCGCTCCTACCTGGACCCGATGATCCTGCGCTCAGCGCTGTCCCAGCACGGGTTCACCCCCAACAACGTGCTCGGTGGCGCGAACCTCGCGATCTGGCCGTTCTCCGACATCGGGCAGCGCAACGGCATCGTCTTCATCCGCCGGGAGTTCCGCGACGACCACGTGTACCGGGCCACGTTGAAGGCCTACCTCTCGCACCTGATGGTGCAGCGACAGAACCTCGAGTGGTACATCGAGGGCGGGCGCACCCGGACCGGGAAGCTGCGGCCACCGCGACTGGGCATCCTCAGCTACGTGATGGACGCCTACGGCGAGCACCCCGACCGCGACGTCCTGATCGTCCCCACGTCGATCATCTACGACCAGCAGCACGAGATCGGCGCGATCTCGGCCGAGGAGATGGGCGGCAAGAAGAAGCCCGAGAGCATCAAGTGGATGTACGAGTTCGCCACCTCGCAGTCCCGGCGGCTGGGCCGGGCCTACCTGCGGTTCGGCGAGCCCCTGTCGCTGGCCGACGCGGTGGCACTCACCGCCGACGAGGAGGGCGCCGTGCGCCCCCGCCTGGCGGTGCAGAAGGTCGCCTTCGAGAACGCGAACCGGATCAACGCCGTGACGCCGATCACCCCGGGCGCCCTGATCACCTTCGCGCTCCTGGACAACGGGGACCGGTCGATCACCGTGGAGGAGGGTCGCCGGATCCTGCAGCCGTTGGCCAACTACATCCAGCGACGCCAGCTGCCCATGACCGAGTGGCCCGACCTCAGCGAGTTCGGGCGGATGCGCGAGGTCCTCGACCGGCTGGTCAGCGAGGGCGTCATCACCGTGTACCGCGGCGGGACCGAGCCGGTCTACGCGATCAGCCCGGGCAAGCAGCACGAGGCTGCGTTCTACCGGAACACGATCATCCACTTCTTCCTGATCAGGGCCATCACGGAGCTGGCCGCGCTGCAGGCCGCCGAGGACGAGGCGGTCGACATCCCCGAGGCCACCTGGCAGAACGCCCGCCGGCTCAAGGACCTGCTGCCGCTTCGAGTTCTTCTTCCCGGGCACGCGGGAGTTCGCCGACCAGGTCGCGGCCGAGACCACGTTCCTGAACCCCGGGTGGCAGGACCACACCTACAGCCCGGCCCAGGTGCGCGAGGAGCTGGCTGAGATGGACATGCTCGTCGCCCACCGCGTGATCGGGCCGTTCTTCGAGGCCTACAGCGTGCTGGCCGACGAGTTGGCCCTGCTCGGCCAGCCGGCCGATGACAAGGAGCTGGTGCAGCGCAGCCTCGGGCGTCGCCCAGCAGCGGTGGCTCCAGACGGCAGCTGACCACCCCGGAGGCGGTCTCCGCCGGACTACTTCCGCAACGCCGTGCTGCTCGCCGACAAGCTGGGCCTGATGGCATCGGAGGAGCCCGGCCTGACGGATCGTCGTCGGGCCTTCGCCGACGAGCTGCACCAGATCACGCGCCGCCTGGACACGCTGCGACGGATCGCCCAGGCATCGGGCCAACCCGTGCTGACCGAGCGCGCCCCACGTCCCCAGGGAGGGTCAGATGGCTGACATCGAGTGGCTGGTCGAGCAGATCGACAACGCCCCCGAGGGTCCGCAGGTCGGGGCCTTCTTCGACTTCGACGGCACCCTGATCGCGGGGTACTCGGCGGCCGCGTTCTTCACCTATCGGCTCAAGCGCCGCGAGATCTCCACCAGGGAGCTCATGCGCACGATCGCCGAGAGCGTCAACGTCGAGCGCCGTGGCCACGACGTCACGCGAGCTGATGAACGTCGGCGTCCAGGGCCAGGCCGGGCGCGACGCCGACGAGGCGGAGAGCTGGGCGCGCACCGTCTTCGCCAAGAAGATCGCCGAGATGATCTACCCCGACTCCCGCACGCTGATCGACGCGCACCTGCGCAAGCACCACACCGTCGTCGATCGCGTCCTCGGCCACCCGGGCGCAGGTCCAGGCCACCGCCGACGACCTCGGCATCGACCACATCATCTGCACCGAGATGGAGGTCGACGACGAGGGCCGCTACACCGGCGACCTGGCCAGTCCGATCCGGTGGGGCGAGGGCAAGTCCGACGCGGTCGCGGAGTTCGCCGAGGAGTACCGGATCGACCTCGACGAGTCCTTCGGGTACTCCAACGGCAGCGAGGACCTGCCGTTCCTGGAGACGGTCGGGCGGCCGTGCGCCCTGAACCCCGACGAGGGCCTGGTGGAGATCTCGCCAAGGAGCGCGGCTGGCCGGTGGCCCGGCTGGTGGAGCCGCGCTCGACGAGTCCGGTCGACGTGGTGCGCAGCGCCGCGGCGATCGGCGTGTTCGCCGGGAGTGTGCGGCGTCGCCACCGGCCCTGGCCGTGCTCAACCGCAGCCGCTCGATGGGCGCCAACGTGGCGGCCAGCGTCGGCTCCGACCTGGGGCTGGCCACGGCGGGCGTCCGGTTGCGCGTGATGGGCGAGGAGAACATCTGGGCCGCCCGCCCGGCGGTCTTCCTGTTCAACCACCAGAGCCAGCTCGACGTGTTCGTGCTCGGGTCCCTGCTGCGCAAGGACTTCACCGGGGTGGCCAAGAAGTCCCTGGAGCGCGACCCGTTCTTCGGACCCGTCGGCTTCCTGGCCGACGTGGCCTACATCGACCGGACCGACAGCGCCCGGGCCCGCCAGGGCCTCGAGCCCGCGGTCGAGGCCCTGCGCGGCGGCAAGTCGATCGCGATCGCCCCGGAGGGCACCCGCTCGCCCACGCCCCGGCTGCTGCCGTTCAAGAAGGGCCCGTTCCACATGGCCATGCAGGCCGGCGTCCCCGTGGTCCCGATCGTCATGCGCAACTGCGGGGAGATCATGGCGGCGCACTCCATGGCCATCCACGGCGGGACCGTCGACGTGGCGGTGCTCCCACCCGTTCCCACCGACGACTGGACGCTGGACAACCTCAACGCGAACGTCGCCCGGGTGCGCCAGATGTACCTCGACACGCTGGCCGACTGGCCCTCACCAGTCGCCTGACCACAACCCCTGGCCGGCTGGACCGGGCTACGCGCGCGGCAGTATGTGCATCGCCTTGAACGAGTGGGTCATCAGGGCGGTGAACATCTCGTGACCCATCGTGCCGGGCGGGTGGATCCCGTGCAGGCGCTGGATCACGATCGACTGCGGCTCGGTGAACCGCAGGATCCCGTACTTGCCGTTGCGCCGGCCCATGCCCGAGGCCTTCATGCCGCCCTGCAGCAGGTCGGGGCTGCCCCACGTGGCCACGATGCCGTCGTTGATCTCGAGGCTGCCCACGGTGATGCGCTCGGCCAGGCGCAGTCCCGCGCGGGTGTCGCGCGTCCACAGCACCGCGTGCAGGCCGTACTCGGTGTCGTTGGCCATCGCGACGGCCTCGTCGGGTGTGTCGAACTGGTAGAGCGCGACCACCGGGCCGAAGGTCTCCCCCGCACAGAGCTCCATGTCCGGGGTCACGCCCTCCAGCACCGTCGGGGCGTAGAAGGTCGGGCCGATGTCCGGCCGCGGGCGCCCACCGGTCAGGACCGTGGCACCCTTCGCCACGGCGTCGTCCACCTGGGCCGAGACGCTGGCCAGCTGCTTGGCGTCGATCAGGCAGCCCATCTCGAAGTCGAACGTGAGGCCCCTGCCCATCCGGATCCGCTCCACCCGGGCCACCAGCTTGTCGCGGAACGTGTCGTGGATCGAGCGCTGGACCAGGATCCGCTCGGGGCCGACGCACGTCTGCCCGGCGTTGATGAAGCAGGCACGGATCACGGCCTCGACGGCCCGGTCGATGTCCGCGTCCTCGAGGACGATGAACGGGTTCTTGCCGCCCAGCTCGAGCGCCGTGTAGATCAGGCGCGGCCCGGTCCGCGCCGCGACAGCGCGGCCCGCGGCCGTCGAGCCGGTGAAGGCCACGGCGTCGGCGCGGTCGATGACTGCCGTGCCGATCGTGCGGCCCGGGCCCAGGACGATCTGCCAGAGGTCCTCGGGAAGGCCCGCCTCCACGGCGAGGTCGCGGACCCACAGCGCCGACAGGGCCGCCTGGACGTCCGGCCGGTGCACGACGGCGTTGCCGCCGACCAGCGCGGAGAAGCCGTCGGACGCGGCGAACACCGCCGGGTAGTTCCACGCCGTGACCAACCCGACGACCCCGCGGGGATGGCGCACCTCGAAGGCCCGCGTGACCATGGGGACCACGCCCTTGCGTGCGTGCCGGCCCAGGACCTTCGGCGCCGTGCGCGAGTTGTAGCGGGCGTACACGGCCACCGCCGCGGCCTCGGCGAACGCGTCGTAGCGCGCCTTGCCCGCCTCGAGCTGCAGGAGGTCCATGAGCTCGCCCTGGCGAGCGAGGGCCGCGTGGTGGATCCGCCCGATGATCCGGGCGCGCTCGGCGACGGGGGTCTGGGCCCACAGCCTCTGGGCGGCGCGCGCCCGGGCGAACGCCTCCTCGACGTCGGCCTCGGTCGAGATCGGGTAGGTGATCAGCTCCTCGCCCGTGAACGGTGCCCGGGTGGTCTCGGTCTCCGGGCCCGTGGCGAGCACGCACGACAGGAGCCGCTCGATGAGGGCCGTCGGGAGGTGCTCGCGCAGGCTGAGGGGTTCCGCGGGTGTGCCGCCGGGATCGCCCATGGGCAGGACCTTCACGGACGGGGTGCTGTTCGACTGGGGGATCGCTGTGGTGGCCATTCCTTCACGCTACGCGCCCCCGATGGCCGACGTCACCCCGCCCGCCGACAACCCGCACCCGGGGCCGATCCTGCGTATCCTGCATGCCTGATGCCGACGCCTGCGGAGGTGCGCGTGACACCGAGGGACGGGACCGCCCTGCGCATCGCGCACGTCTCGGACATCCATGTCGGCGCCCACGACGAGCTGACCCTCGACGGCCTCGCGCAGGACCTGCACGATGCGGACGTGGCGGCCACCATCGTGACCGGCGACCTGACCATGCGGGCCCGCACCCACGAGTTCGTGCGGGCCAGGGCGGTCATCGACCAGTTCCCGCACCCGACGATGATCGTGATCGGCAACCATGACATCCCGCTGACGAACCCCCTGCACCGGATGTCCTCGCCCTACGGCAAGTACCGCGCCGAGGTGACCGAGAACCTCGACCCGGTCCTGGACCTGGGGACGGTGCGGATCCAGGGGCTGGGCTCCATGCCCCGGTGGCGGTGGAAGTCGGGGCGCATCTCCGAGCGGCAGTCCCAGGACATCCGCGCCACGTTCGCCGACTCGCCGCCGGGCACCGTCCGGGTGGTGGCGATGCACCACCCGCCGAGCTCGGACGACCTGGAGTCCCTGGCCGGCGGTGGGGGGTTCGAGCGGGCCCTGGTGGAGGCGGAGGTCGACATCGTGCTGGCCGGGCACACCCACGTTCCGGCGGTGCAGTTCCTCACCGTGGGCGCAGCGTCCCGGTCCCGGTCGATCATCGAGGTCGTCGCCGGCACGGCCACGAGCCACCGCACGCGCGGCGTCGTGCGCTCCTGGTCGCTGCTGGAGATCACGCCCGGGACGCTGGCCGTGACCGAGCACTACGCGTCGGAGGGCGGCTGGCGGGCTGATCCTGCGCAGGTGCTCCCCCTGCCCGACGCCTCGCACCGCCGAGGTGGGACTCCGCCGCCGGGCTGAGGTCCGCTCCCGGACGGCCTCAGCTGCGGCCGAGTGCCAGGTGCCACAGCTCCCCGGGGGTGTTGAGCGACATCCTCCGTGCTGCCGGGGACCGCCCGGGGGCCTGCGGCGGGAGCAGCACCGTCAGGGCCGCAGGAAGGATCTCGAAGACGACCGGGGCGTCCATCGTGAGGGCCTCGCCATCGACCCCGATCTGCACCGGTCCGCTGGAGGTGATCTCGAACCGGGGCGCGCTCCACTCCAGCCACCCGGGGAACTTGTGCACCTGGCCCGCGGTCTCGAGGGCCAGGAACCGCCGCGCGTCCTGTGCCGAGCTGATGGTGAGCGAGACCACCCCGAGCTCGCCGGTGTCCATGCGCGCCCTGGTCCCCACCCCGCCCAGCGAGTCCAGCACGTACGGGTTGTTGGACACCAGGACGACGTCGGCGGTGTCGTGGGCCTCGCCCGCGGCATCGACGAAGTGCAGGTCGAGTGCGTCGGCGTTGTTCCCCAGGAGGTCGGGAAGGGTCTCGAGGGTGGTGCGCAGCTTGGCGTCGCGGTAGGACGCGGACGCCACGATCTCGGCGTAGAGGCCCAGTGAGGCGTTGTTCACGAAGATCCGGCCGTTGACGGTGGCCAGGTCGATGGTCCGGGGGATGCCGGAGCTGAACGCATCGAGGGCGCCGACCACGTCGTCGCGGTCCAGGCCGAGGTCCAGGGCCAGGTGGTTGCGGGTGCCGGCCGGGATCACCACGTGCGGGAGCCCGTGCTTCATCGCGACGGTGGCGACCAGCGCCTGGGAGCCGTCGCCGCCCGCCATCCCGATCACATCGGCGCCACGGGCCACGGCGTCCTCGGCCAGCGCGACCAGGTCGTCGCCCATCGACAGGACCACCGGCTCGATGCCGCGGGCCCGGCACTCGGTGACGAGGTCGAACTTCTCCACCTTCCCGCCACCGGACTTCGGGTTCATGATCAGGACCGGGTGCTGGGCCGGGGGTCGGGGTGGTGCGAGGTCGGCGGCCACGACCGCGGTCACGTGGCGATGAGTGGCACGGCGGGCGAAGTAGACCGAGGCAGCGCCCACGGCCACGGCGACGAACAGCGCCAGCAGCGAGCGGCCGGCGTTCACGAAGGCGCCGACGAGCACCAGGAGCCCGATCGCCCCCACGACCCCGCCCACGATCCGCGCAGTCCCCCGGTTGGCCACCAGGTACCACCCGCCGGTGATGGCGACCCCTGCCCCGATCAGCGCCACCACGAGATTGCCGAACGAGTTCAGCGTGAACGCCAGCACCGCGAGGAGCGCGAGCGCGCCCGTCACCAGGGCGAGGATGGCCGCCAGCCGTCGTCCACCGTCCACCGGACCCTGCTCAGGCACTCCGACTGCTCCTGCCATCCCGAACTCCTCCACGACCGCACGACACCACACGCCGAAATCAGCATAGGCGGGCGACGGGGAGCCACCCGCATGCCCCGCGCCCGAGTCTCAGAGGCAGGCGGCCGCCGCGTCCTGCGCAGCGCCCGACGACGCTGCCAGGTCGGCGGGCACGAGCGACAGCCGTGTGCGCCGCTCGAGCAGGTCCGCGACGTCCAGGGCGCCCTCGGCCTCGACGCCGAACGCCAGCTCGACCCCGAGGACCGGGACGCCCGATGCGATCGGCTCGCGCAACCAGGGCCGGGACTCCCCGAGCGCCCACACGGCAGCCGCCTCGTTGCCGTACCGGCGGACCAGTCGCGCCGGGATCATCGGATCCACGGCTGTCAGCGCACCGGCCTCCGCCGCGCCCACGACGGCGATCCGGCTGGTACGGCACGGCACGTCGGTGATCAGGTCGACCACGTCCTGGGCCATGCGCCGGTAGGTCGTGAGCTTGCCGCCGGTGACGGTGATCCGGCCGTCGCCGTGGTCGCGCACGACGTGCCGGCGGGAGAGGTCGGCCCCGCTGTCGGTCGGCGACTCGTGGTCCGGTGCCGCCAGGGGGCGCACTCCGGCGAAGGCGCCGATCACGTCGTCGCGGGTCAAGCCGACCTCCAGCCAGGGCGAGATGATGCCCAGGATCCAGTCGACCTCCTCCTGCGTGGGTGTGGCCACGCGCGGGACCGGGCCCTCCATCGGCACATCCGTCAGGCCGATGAACGTCAGCCCGTCGCCCTGCGGGAGGGCGAACACGAAGCGCCCCGTGGTGCCCGGGACCGGGACCGTCAGGGCGGCGCTGGGGTTGCCCAGCCGCTCGGAGCGGATCACCACGTGGCTGCCCCGCGACGGGACCAGCCGCACGTCGTCGTCGAGCTCGTGGGCCCAGGCTCCGGTGGCGTTCACGACGTGCGTGGCCCGCACGGAGTACGTCGATCCGTCGAGCCCGTCACGCAGCAGCGCCTCGCCCGGCCCGATCGACAGGACCTCGGTGCGCGTCAGGATCGCCGCTCCATAGGCGGCGGCGGTCCGGGCGACGGCGACGACGAGGCGGACGTCGTCCTCCAGCTGGCAGTCCCAGAGCACCATGGCCCCGCGGACCCTCTCCGGCGGCCAGCGACGGGACCAGCGCGATCGCCTGCTCCGGATCCAGCGAGCGGGCCCGCGGCAGCATCCCGCGCGGCGTCCGCGCAGCGGCCCGCAGGACGTCCGCGGCTGTCAGGCCGCTGCGTACGAGCCGATGATCGGGCTCGTCGGGGGCGTCGGAGAACGGCACCACCTGCGGCAGCGGATGGATCAGGTGCGGGGCGACCACGCCAGCCAGGACAGCCCGCTCCCGTGCGCTCTCCCAGGCGACCCCGACCTGGCCGGAGGCGAGGTAGCGAAGGCCCCCGTGGACGAGCTTGCTGGACCAGCGCGACGTTCCGGCCGCGAGGTCGTCGCGCTCCACCAGGGCGACGCGCAGCCCTCGGGATGCGGCATCGAGGGCGACGCCGACACCGGTGATCCCCCCACCGACCACGAGCACATCCAGGGGCATGCCCTGCTCGAGTGACGCGCGCCAGCGGGCGCGACGATCCCTGGTGAGCAGGCTGCTCGGATCGCCCGGCGCGAGATGCTCGATTCGCGGCGAGGCGCCGCTCGTGCGCAGTGGGAGGGCTGCGGGCCTGTTCATCGGGATCCTCCTGCCAGTGCGGCTCCTGCGGGGACGGGCGCAGGTAGCCGTCGAGGGCGCGCTCCAGCTCGGGCCAGCGGCGGCCCCGGGGGTCGACCGAGTCGTAGGCGCGGGCCGAGAAGACGTGGATCGCCGCCATGCTCATCACCTGCAGGGCCATCGCCTCGACGTCCCCGGTGGCGATCGAGCCGTCGGACTGGCCGGCGGCGAGCAGTTCGCGCAGGCGCTCGAGCGCGATCCGGTGCGAGCTGCCGAGCCGGTCGACCACCAGCGGCATCAGCATCTCCGGATCGAGCTCGAGGATCCGCCGCATGAGGGGGTGCTCAGCGGTGCGACGCGTGACGTGGATGACCTCCCGGACCAGGCGGCTGCGCCCGTCGACCTCGCGGCGGGAGCGCTCGGAGGCCTCTGCGATCACCGCTCCGAACTCCACGACCAGCAGGGCGCTGATCAGCCGGTCGAGGTCGTCGTAGCGGCGGTAGACGGTCATCCGGGACACGCCGGCCCGACGTGCGACCTCTGCCAGGGTCAGCCTGCCCAGGCCGATCTCCAGGACGCCCTCGTACGCCGCGCGCAGCACCGGATCGGTGGAGGCCGAGCCTCCGTGCGTGCGACTGGACAGATGTGACACTGAGCCCATGCCTGTCACTCTACCCCTGATCGTGTTGGCGATGAAGCCCTCACCATGTGACAGTTGACTTGCCTCTGTAACATGGGATCCATGATCGGATCACTGGCAGACCGGTACGCGCGCTGGGGGGCTGCTGGCCCCTCCCATGACCTCGATCCCCGGGCGGCGCAGTACGTCGCCGAGGTCCTCGGGCCGCCGGCCCCGGTCCCGGCCGTCCCCCTGTCGCAGGTCGAGCCGGGGCCGACGCGGCTCGGCGGTGCGGCGCTGGCTGCCCTCGCCGGTGCAGTCGGGGAGGCCCACGTGCACACCGACCGCGAGTCACGGCTGGCGCATGCCGGCGGGCTGTCCTACGTCGACCTGCTCGAGCGGCGCTCGGCGACGCGGCCCGAGGTCCCCGATGCCGTCGTCTCCCCCGGATCGCACGAGGACGTCGTCGCCCTGCTCGCCGCCGCTGAGGCCGGCGGGTTCGCGGTGGTCCCCTTCGGCGGGGGCACGAGCGTGGTGGGCGGGGTCCGGCCCGACGCGGGAGCGCGGACGGGCGTCGTGGCCCTCAGCTTCGACCGGATGGCCGAGCTGCTCGACGTCGACGTCGTCTCGGGCACGGCCCGGGTCCAGCCCGGGATGACCGGTCCGGTCCTCGAGCGACTGCTCGCCGCCCGTGGCCTCACCTGGGGGCACGTCCCGCAGTCCTGGGAGCGGGCGAGCATCGGCGGGTACGCCGCCACCCGCTCGGCCGGCCAGTCCTCGACCGGCTATGGGCGCAGCGACGCGACCGTCGAGGCGATGGTCGTGGCGACCCCCCGCGGCACGCTGCGGCTGGGCCGCGCGCCCTCCTCGGCGGCCGGGCCGGACCTGCGTGCGCTGTTCCTGGGCAGCGAGGGGGTCCTGGGCGTCATCACGGAGGTCACGCTGCGCGTGCGTCGGGTCCCCTCGACCCGATGGTTCGAGGCGGTCATGCTGCCCGACCTGGACGCGGGCCTCGAGGCGTTCCGCGAGCTCGCCCAGTCCCGGGCCTGCGCGGACGTGATGCGCCTGTCGGACCTCGCCGAGACCCGCGCGACGATGCACATGAGCGGACCCACCGGCCGGACAGCCAGCGCGATGGCCGCCTACCTCAAGGTGCGCCGAGTGGCCGACGGGTGCATGGCGATCGTGGGTTGGGACGGGACCTCGGCCGGTCAGGTGCGTGCTCGGCGCTCGATGGCCTTCGACATCCTGCGCCGTCACGGGGCGGCATCCCTGGGCCGCGGCGCCGGGGAGTCGTGGCTGCGGCACCGGTTCGAGGGTCCCTACCTGCGCGACACGCTCATGGATCAGGGCTACCTCGTGGAGACCCTGGAGACCGCCACCAGCTGGGCGCGGCTCGCCGAGTTGCGCGAGTCGGTGACCGGCGCCCTGGCGGAGTCCCTCGGACACAGCTACGTGATGGCGCACGTGTCGCACGTGTACGAGACGGGCGCGAGCCTGTACATCACGGCGCTGGCCTCCGCGGGCCCCGATCAGGCGCGGCGATGGCGGGCGGCCAAGCTGGCCGCCTCGGAGGTCATCGTGGACCACGGCGCCACGATCACCCACCACCACGGGATCGGGTCGGACCACACCCCCTGGCTGGAGGCCGAGGTGGGAGCGCTGGGCGTCGACCTGCTCCGCACTGTCAAGACGTGCCTCGATCCGCTCGGGATCCTCAACCCGGGGGTGTTGCTGCCCTCGGGCGAGTAGCGTCGAGGTGTGGCTCGGGGTGGGCGCGCAGGTCGGGCCGGAGGGAGTCGCGACCATGGGTGAGCTCATGTGGCGCCCCCTCGTCGAGGCCGACCACGAGCCGGTTCTCGCCACCCTCTCCGCGTGGTCGGGCGGCCGCGACATGCACGCCCTGCTGCCGCGGCTGTTCTTCTCGCACTTCTCCGACACGTCCCTGATCGTCGAGGATGCCGATGACGAGATGGCCGGGTTCATCATCGCGTTCGTCTCCCAGACCCTCCCTGACACCGGGTACATCCACTTCGTCTGGGTGAGCCCAGAGGTGCGAGGACGCGGCCTGGCCAGGGGGATGTACGAGCGGGTGTTCACGCTGTTGCGGGAGCGGGGCTGCCGCCGGGTCGAGGCGGTGACGATCCCGGAGAACACGGGTTCGCTGGCGTTCCACGACCGCCTGGGGTTCACAGGCAAGGGCACGGGCGAGCCGCCAGCGCGGGCGCCGATCGTGTCCGACCACGCGGGACCCGGCCAGCACCGGGTGGTGCTGGAGCGAGATCTGTGAGGGCGCGAGGCGGCGAGCCGCGTGTGACCCGGGCAGGGCTGGCCTCAGGCGATGGGCTGGTGCAGCTCCGTGATGAGGTCGTCCTCGGGCACGGAGCCAGGCTCGGTGACGTACACCTCGAAGCACGGCCGCGACCAGTCGGGAGCAAGCCCATCGGCCGCGACCGCCGCCATGAACTCCTGCCACGCCTGACCGAGCCCGGCGTAGCTGCCGCGGTGGGCCACCACCGCGTAGCGCCCACCAGACAGGCGGATCCGTTCCACCGGGACGATCGGGTCCGGAGGCGCATCCGGTCCGACCGGGACGGCCGCGTAGCTGCGCAGCTCGGCAGGTGGCGTGGTCTGCGGGTCGTCGGGGTACAGGGCCAGCGGTGGTCCGGTGACATGGTCAGCGTTCGCCTGCGCCCAGTCCCGAAGCGTGTCGAACGCGGACCCGATCAACGCATAGGGGCCCACGTGCAGGATCGCAGCCGCCTCCCGCTCAGGGATGTCAACGATCGTGATCTCCATGTTCGCGAGTCTGGCACCGTGCTGCCGGGACACACCACCGGGGGAAGCCCGTCGAACCCGCTCAGCGCCGGCTGGAGCGCGCCGCCTTCGCCTTCTCGATGAAGTCGTCCATCGGCACCGCAGCGATGACCTCGGCCACCAGGTCCTCGTGCAGGTCGGCCATCCCCTTGAAGCGCAGGCAGCTCTTGCCCATGTCGAGCTTCGTGCCGCGCGCGAGCCAGTGCTCGCGGAACCGTGCCTCCTGCGCGGAGTCGGAGTAGACACCCATGAGGTAGAGGGCGTAGTAGTTCTTCTGCGCAGCCAGCGAGACGTAGGCCAGCGGCTTGCCGTTGTACGTGTCGGGGTAGGTCTCCAGGGGGACCATCCACGTGGGCATCCCGTAGAGCATGCCCTCGACGTACCCCGGCGGGAGGCTGGCGTTGACCAGGTCCCGCACCTGCGCAACGACGGCCGCGCGATCGTCGGGCAGCTCCTCGAGGTACTCCTGGACGGTCGCAGCGGTGCTGGTGGCCATGGCGGGATCGTAGTCGCCCCGGGGGGTTCAGGCTCGAGGGTTCGGGTTCGGGAGCTCGCCGCCGGGGACCGAGCGCCCGAACCCCCTCCCGCGGGTCCCTCGACACCACTGGACCCTGTGGACGACAGCCTCGAATTGTCGGTGCCATTTGATAGGAGTTCGAACAGGTGTTCGGGTCGAGGGCGGGGGTTGTCGTGCTTGAGGTGTGTGTGGCGGTGCGCGGGGATGACGGGGTCCTGGTGGACCCGGGAGAGGTCGGCATCGAGGGGCTGGTCGGGTTGATCCGGGCGGTTCCGCGGGGGGCGCCGGCGGCGGAATACGCGGTGTTCGGCGCGTCGGTCGACGTCCTCGAGGCCGTGGAGGTGGTCCTCGGTCAGGTCACGGCGCTGCGGGCCGCGGCAGTCCACGCGGTCGCCGAGGACACCCCGGCCGGGGTGGTCGGCGACCAGGTGGTGGATGTGCTGATGATGGCCCTGGGCCGGTCCCGGCGCTCGGGGATGTTCCTGCGGGAGCACGCGTTGCTGCTGACCCACCAGCCGCGGGTGTGGGACGCGCTGTGGGCGGGGCGACTGGATGTCACGAAGGCCGGGATCCTGGCCCGGGCCCTGTACCTGGTGCCCCGCCTGGACGCCAAGGACCAGGAGCGCCCGGGTTACGTGGCCGACTGCGAGCGGGTCCTCACCGCGGGCCTTGCCTACGCATCCGGGCACACCGCCGCGCAGCTGGACCGGCACCTCAAGCACCTGCTTGCGGCGCTCGATCCGGGCGCGGTCGTGACCCGCCGGCGTCGGGCTCTGGCCGAACGGGGGGTGTGGATCGACCATCGCGCGGATGGCACCGCGGACCTGACAGCCCGACTGGACTCCACCGACGCCGAGCGGGTCTACGCCGCGATCCGGGCCCTGGCCCTGGCCGCCCAACGCAGCGACAGCGCGGCGGGCCCTGCGCCCGGCGACAGCGCGGCAGTACCCGAGCCCGGCGCCCCCGTGAGCGGCGACGGATCGGCGGGCGGCCCCTGCTGCGCAGACCCACGCGATCCGGGCGGCCTTCGCCGCCGAGGCCGGGCGACGCCCGTTCGACCTGCGGATGGCCGACGCCCTGGTCGACCTGATCATCGCCCCGGGCGCTGGGATCCCAGGTCCGCGACCAGCACGGCGCGGTGGACGGCGACGCGCTCACTGCGACCGGGCAGGGTGGCGGTCGGGGGGACGTCACGGTGACCACCCAGATCAACGTGACCATCCCCATCGACAGCCTCGCCGGGCTCGCCGACACCCCCGGGATGCTGTCCGGGTACGGGATCCTGCCCGCGGACCAGGTCCGGCGCCTGGCCGCCGGCGACACCCGCTGGCGCCACATCCTCACCGACCGGGCCACCGGCGCCATCCTCGACGTCGGCACCTGGTCCTACCGACCCCCGACCGCCCTCGACCGCCACGTGCGCACCCGAGACGTCACCTGCCGATTCCCCGGCTGCACCGTCCCCGCCCGGGAATGCGACCTCGACCACCTGGTCCCCTTCCCCGAAGGCCCCACCAGTGCGCAGAACCTGCACTCGCTCTGCAGGCGGCATCACCGGTTGAAGCACGACGACAACTGGAGAGTCGAACCCCTCCCCAACTCGGGGCTGCGCTGGACCAGCCCCCTGGGGACCAGCCGCGACACCTGGCCGGACGCGGACCACGCCAACGAGAGAATCACCCACGCCGCCTGAGGTCAGTGGTCGGGAACCCCCGCGCGTTCAGCCAGCTCGGCTGCCGCGCGGCTGATCCCGCGCGCCAGGACGTCCACGTCGCCGGCCTGATCGGCATCCCCCGTGACGCCGATGTTCAGCGTGCCGTCGTAGCTGAAGATCCCGGTGGTGATGCAGGTGTGCCCTGCCACGGGGATGAGCGGATACATGGCGAGCACGTGCCGTCCGCACAGGTACACCGGGAACTGCGGACCGGGGACGTTGGTCGTCAGGGTGTCCATGAACCATGCGGGTGCGCTTCGACCGAGCGCCCCGACAGCCACATCCTGGACCGCGGCAGGGACAGCTCGGTCCACGAGCCCCAACAGCGCCGCTGCGAAGGCGGGGGTGCCGGCCTCCCGGCCATGGGCGACACCCGCCCGCACCTCGGCGAGCCTGTCCACCGGATCCGCGATCCCGACCGGCAGGTGGCCGAGCATCCCGCTGACCCGGTTCTGCGCGCTGTCGTCGCCCGGCGGGCGCATGGACACCGGGACGAGGTTGCGCACCACCCGACCCGACAGGGGCTCCCCCCGATGGACCAGCAGGTCCCGGAATCCCCCTGCGACGCACGCCAGCACGACGTCGTTGACGGTCGCCCCGAGTGCGCGCCCCGTCGACTTGATCTCCGCCAGGGGGAGGTCGACCGAGACCCAGACGCGGCGTGGGCCAACACGCCCGGCCAGCGGACTCGGCGGGCGCGGGATCAGCGCGGTCACAGCGGGGATGACATGGGGAACTGCCCCACGCAGGGCACCCAGCGCGTGCCCGAGGCTGCGCCCGACGTCGTTGGCGAGAGCCACGGGGTTCGGGCCCGTCACACCCAGGGCACCCGTGCGGGGAGCCTCGACATCGGCGGACACCTGCCGATCCGACCCCGCCAGGATGGCGTCTGCGAGGGTCTGTCCCCCGCCGGGCTCGAGGTCGAACCCGTGGCCCAGGAGGAGCAGGGCCCCCACCCCGTCCGCGATGGTGTGGTGCACCCGCCAGACCAGCGCCCACCGATCCTCCAGCCCCTCGACGAGCCCCTCGACGACCCACATGTCCCACAACGGCTGATCCGCCGGCAGCGCTTGCTCCATGATGTGGCCGACTGCTGCGTCGAGCCCGGGAAGCGCCCCCGATGCCGACGCGTCAACGCGGTGCAGGTGCGCCGCGAGGTTCAGGTCCTCCGCCTCGACCCACTCGGGGCGGCGCAGGCCGACGCCAGGATCGGTCAGGCCCTGATGCAGGCGGGGCATCCGATCCACTCGGTGCGCAACCATCGCGAGCACCTCGGCATCCGACGGCGCCGAGCCCTCAGCCACCGCGATCGTGCCGATCGCGATCGGCGGCCCGTCGCCCTGCATCTCCAGCCAGACGAGGTCGATGGCGTGGAGTCGACCCCGGCCGTCAGGCATGTGCCCATGCTGCCCCTGCGGGTCGTCGCGCACCAGAGCCGTAGGACCCGGGCAATACTTCCGTGCATGGCCGGGTCGGACACAGTGCGTGGCACGTGCGACCTGCTGCCCGCCAGCCCGGGTGTCTACCGGTTCCGCGACCAGCGGGGCGTGGCCATGTACATCGGCCGGGCCAGCAACCTGCGATCCCGCACCGCCTCCTACTGGGGCAACCTGAAGGGGCGTGCGCACCTGCGCCGGATGGTGCCGCAGATCGCCGCGGTCGAAGCCCTCGAATGCGCATCGGTCCACGAGGCCACCTGGCTCGAGCGCAACCTCCTCGAACGTGGGCTCCTGCGCTGGAACCGAGCCCGCGGTGGCCAGGAGGTTCCGGTCTGGCTGGTGCTCGATCCGGGCCCCCGCGCACCCGCACTCCGGCTCGCCCATGCGGCCGACCCGTCCGTCATGAACCTCGGCCCGTTCCTGGGTGCCGACCGGGCGCGACTCGTGCGCACTGGCCTGTCCCGCGTCTGGCCCGTGGCGGCCACCGGTGACGGGCTGACCGGCTCGGAGCGCGCCATCGCCGCGAGTCGTGGAGTGGGGCCGGAGGACCGCGACCGGTTCCTGGCCTCGATCGTGGAGGCCGTGGCAGCTCGGGATCCCGCCGTCGACGAGTGGCGGGAGGGACTCCTGCACGCCCGGGATCGCGCCGTCGACGGCCTGGCCTTCGAGCTCGCACGCCAGATCACCGACGAGCTCGACGTGATCGACTGGGCCACAGGAACGCAGCGCGTCACGACCACCGACCCGGTCCGCGCCGACGTCCACGGCTGGCACGACGGGGTCCTGGTCAGCCTGGAGATCCGGGCCGGGCGGATGGAACGCTGGCACCAGCGGCTCGTGGATCGCGAACCGAGCGCGAAGCTCGAGGCGACACCGCCGCAGTGGCGGGAGTTCGCCGACGGGAACGCCCGCCTCGCCGCGCGACTGCTCGGCCGGTAGGAGCGTCGACCGATTAGGGTCACCGGGTGCCACACGAATCCTCCCCCGACCTGCTGGTCCTGCATGCCGTGCGCCTGAAGGGGATGGCCGAGGTCGGCGACGTCGTGCGCCGGTTCCCCGTGGAGCACGAACTCGCCCATGAGCTGCTGCTCGACTTCGAGGCACGCGGGTGGGTGCAGCAGGTCAGCTTCTCCGGCCCGCGGGGCTGGGCCCTGACGGCCGCCGGCCGCACGCAGGAGGAGAGGCTCCTCGGGCTGGAGCTGGATCGAACGGGCACTCGGCGCCTGGTCGCGTGGGCGCTCTCGGCGTTCGAGGGCCTGAACGGGGACTTCCTCGAGGTGATCACCCGGTGGCAGATCCGCCCGAGTCCCGGGGAGCCGATGGCGGCCAATGACCACGGAGACTGGCGATGGGACGAGAACGTCCGAGCCGCCCTGCATCGGCTGGCCCAGGAGCTGACGCCGATCGTGGAGCCCCTGGCTGAGGGCCTTGCCCGGTTCGGTGGCTACTCCGTGCGGTTCGCCGCCGCACTGGACAAGGTCGACCTCGGCCAGGGCACCTGGGTCGACGGCCTCGGGATCGACTCGTGCCACCGGGTCTGGTTCGAGCTGCACGAGGACCTGCTGGCCAGCCTCGGCCTCGAGCGCGGGGCCACGTAGGCCCGCCGTGCGACGACCAGCCGGTCCGCGGGTCGCCGGGCTACTCTCGTCCCGTGCCCTCCGCCCGGCTCCTGGTCGTCCATCACACCCCCTCGATGGCGGTGCGCGAGATGCTGGAGGCGATCGTGGCCGGGGCCCGTCACCCGGACCTGGCTGACGTCGAAGTCGTGGTCGAGCCGGCCCTGTCGGCGACGGTGTCGGACCTCCTGGCGGCGGACGCACTCGTCCTGCTGACACCGGCCAACATCGGGTACATGAGCGGGGCCCTCAAGCACTTCTTCGACACCATCTACTACCCCTGCATGGATGCAACCCGGGGACTCCCCTGGGCCTTGGCGGTGCACGGGAACACCGACACGACCGGCGCCGTCCGCTCGGTGCAGAAGATCGCCTCCGCGCTCCAATGGGAGCAGGCGGCCGACGTGCTCTCTGTCATCGGCGCACTGGATCCGGCAGAGGTCGCGGCAGCAAGGGAGTTGGGCGCGACCCTCGCGGCGATCGGGCTGGAGCGCAGGACGCCCTAGCCGTCCCCGGCCGCCCTGCGCTGCACCGCTCGGGCCACCAGCTCGGTGATCAGGTCGTAGGGGATGGGCCTGTCCAGCGGGAACTTGCAGGTCGCCTTCGCATCCAGGTAGGGCGCGAGGCGCGCGGCCAGGTCCGGGTCGTCCTCCACCGGCCCGACCGGGTAGAGGCTGATATGCCGCTTCCAGCCCGCGAAGTAGATGAGGTACTCGCCGTCGAGGGTGACCGTGGGGATCTGGTAGCTGATCCGCTCACCGGCGGTCGGGACCACCGCGAGGATGGTGCGCCGGACCTCCTCCAGGACGGACTGGACCTCGGGCGGGAACGAGGCGATGTAGTCCTCGACGGTCTCGTATCGCTGTGGCATGCAGGGACTGTGGCGCATGGCGGGACCGACGTCCACCAGGGGCGCGCTTCGGTGCACGCGACTGCGGCTATCGTGGCCAGCATGACGATCAACGACATGTTCCGCCTCGACGGCAAGGTGGCCATCGTGACCGGCGCCTCCAGCGGTCTCGGGGTCGCCTTCGCCCAGGGGCTGGCCGAGGCCGGTGCAGACGTGGTCCTCGGCGCACGACGGGTCGACCGGCTCGAGGCCACCGCCCAACTGGTGCGGGACGCGGGTCGTCGCGCCCTGACCGTGGCCACCGACGTCGCCGACCCCGCGCAGTGCCAGGCGCTCGTGGACGCGGCGATGGCCGAGTTCGGCCACGTCGACATCCTGGTCAACAACGCCGGCATCGGCACCGCCGTGCCCGCCACCCACGAGACCCCCGAGCAGTTCCGCCAGGTCATCGACGTCAACCTCCACGGCTGCTACTGGATGGCCCAGTCGTGCGGCCGGGTGATGGGACCCGGGTCGAGCATCATCAACATCTCCTCAGTCCTGGGCCTGACCACCGCGAGCCTGCCGCAGGCTGCCTACGCCGCGAGCAAGGCCGGCCTGATCGGCCTGACCCGCGACCTTGCCAGCCAGTGGACCGGCCGCAAGGGGATCCGCGTGAACGCGATCGCCCCCGGCTTCTTCGAGTCCGAGATGACCCAGCAGTACCCCCCGGGCTACCTCGACGCGATGACCCCACGAATCCCCACCGGTCGCAAGGGAGACCCGCGGGAGCTGGCCGCGACGGTGGTCTTCCTCGCCTCGCCGGCCGCCGGCTACATCACCGGCCAGACGATGCCCGTCGACGGCGGGATGACGATCACCTGATCGCGCTGACGTTCGCGAACCTCAGTGGCGGGTGCGGGCCACCTCGTCCAGGAGCGCAGCACGCCTCTCGGCCGCAGGCAGGGCGTTCTGCTCCATCCATGAGGCCGTCAGGACGGCGGAGTCCTCACCGTCCGCACGCAGCCCGTCGACGACACCCCGGACATCCTCGGGTCGCTTGTTCTGGCTCATCTTCGCCTTGGCCTCGACCCGGGTCAGCTGGATCTCGATGCCGATGATCGCGCGGAGCATCCGCTCGACGTACGCAGCGGGCACCTGGTCGACCGAGTAGGTGGTCTCGTGGCGGTCGGTGAGCCGGCTCACGACGTCCTCGGTCCACGCGGGGTCGTCGTGGACCACCAGGCGCCCGTAGGCATGGACGGTGATGTAGTTCCACGTCGGCACGACCTGGCCACCGTCGGCCAGCGATGGAAGCCACCGCGGTGAGACGTAGTGGTCCGCCCCGTGCACGATGACCATGGCGTCCCCGACGACCGGGTCCACGGCCTGGCTGTTGTTGCGCGCGACGTGCGTGAGCAGCGCGCCATGCTCTGCGACGTCCGGGTCGAACACGAACGGCAGGTACGTGGCGACCAGTCCCGACTCGTGTGACGTGACGAGGTCGGCTGCGCCCACACCCCCGAGCAGCTCACGAACCTGGTCGGGGGACATCGAGAAGTGCCTCGGCACGTACATGCCCTCATCATCCCAGCCCGGGCGAGAACCCTGGACGCGGTGACTCCGCGGACGGCTCACCGAAGGTTGGCCGTCATCCACTCGGCTCCGAAGCCCACGATGTCGGTGGCCTCGAAGAGCTCCGCATCCGCGCCTCCCACCTGCCCGACCTCGGCCCGCCCGGTGGCCAGGAACTCGCGCAGGATGATGGCGAAGTAGTCCTCCGCCGGCTGTCGCTCATCAGGGACGATCCCGTTCTCGTCGTCCATGCACTCCACCACGACGATCCGCGGACCGTCCGGGCCGAGCACCTTCCTGTGGCGGCGGACCCGCACGGTTCCGGGTACGTCCGCGCAGTACTCGGCGAAGTGCAGGACCGTGACGGTGTCCGGGTTCGCACCCAGGCGCAGGACCCGACCGCCAGCCGACACGAACCGGTCCAGGGCCGAGCCCGGCCCGTAGTAGTCGTCCCAGGGCAGTCCGTCGAGCAACTCGTTCGCCAATCGCCCGCGGGCGGCGAACCGGCCCTCCGGGTGGTCGTTGACCACCGTGCCGGGCATCGTCCGCACCACCTCCGCCAGCACGCCCACCTCGGGCAGGACCGGCGTGGTCGCGTTGTCGAAGGGCTCGGCGTCGGACAACAGGCCCGCCCTCTCGGACTCGGGGTGGGCGTTCACCCAGTCCCAGTCGTTGGCGGCCCCGAGGATCATGACCAGGGTCCCCTCCGGGCCGATGGCACGCTCGACGGCCTCGATCGACGCCGGCTGCACCACCCTCGACGGGGCCGATCCGCCGCAGTGAGGCGTGCAGGAACACCAGGTCGCCGGGCCGGACACCGAGGGCGATCAGGTCCGCAGCCAGTGACGTGGGTGTCAGCATCGATCCAGTGTGCGCCAGAATCGCGCCCATGACATTCCCCGGCGTGATCGTGCCCCTGGTGACCCCCTTCGACGAGGACGGCGCCCTGGACCTCGACGGGTTCGGCCCGCTGGTCGAGTTCGTCCTGGCCGGAGGCGTGTCGGGCCTGGTCGCAGCCGGAACGACTGGGGAGGGCTATGCGCTGGACCTCGACGAGCGACGGGCGGTGATCGAGGCCGTGATCGCCGCGGCCGCGGGCCGGGTGCCCGTCCTGGTCGGCGTCGGGGGCACCGCCACCCGCGAAGCCCTGGCCCAGGCACGGCTGGCGCTGGAGTGCGGCGCCGACGGGCTCATGGTGGCCGCGCCCGCCTACGTCCTGCCCACGCCCGAGGAGCTCGGCCGGCACGTGCGCGCGGTCCTCGACGCGGCCCCGCTGCCCACCGTGCTCTACGACTACCCGGACCGCACCGGCGTCTCGTTCACCGAGAAGGCCCTGGACGCCGTCGCCGCCGACCCGCTGGTGGTCGGGATCAAGGAGGCCTCGGGCGACCTGACCCGCGTGCGCCGCCTTCGCCGCCGCTACGGCGCCGACCTGCCGATCGTGTGCGGCGCGGACTCGATCGCGATGCGCTACTTCGAGATGGGCGTCGACTCCTGGATCGGCGGCGTGGCCAACGCCCTGCCGGCCGAGCACGTCGCACTGCTCGAGGCGGCCCTCGCCGGGGACACCGCCACCGCGTGGGCGTGGCAGAAGCAGATGATGCCGATGCTGCGCAGCGCCGAGCGCACCCACTACACGCCCAAGGTCCGCCACGCCCTCGAGCTGCGCGGCATCAGGGTCGGGCCCCCGCGCCGGCCCCTGGCCGCCCTCGACGCCTCCGAGGCCCACGAGGTCGCCACGCGCCTGGCGATCGCCCTGGGCCAGGCCGACGCCCTGCCCTCGACGACCACCCACGGCCCGCTGGCCCCCGATGCCACACCCCTGCCGATGCACACCGACGCCTACATCGACGGCGCGTTCGTGCCGGCCGCCAGCGGCGCCACGATGAACGTGCACAACCCCGCGACCGGCCAGGTGATCGCCACCGTCGCCGCGTGCGGGGCCGAGGACGTCGACCGAGCCGTGGCCGCGGCCCGCGAGGTCTTCGAGCGCGGCGAGTGGTCCCGCGCGCACCCCGCGCACCGCCGCCGGGTGCTCACCCGGTTCGCCAAGCTGATCGAGCGGCACACCGAGGACCTCGCCCGGCTGGACTCCCTCGAGGCGGGCAAGCCGATCACCGACTGCCGCGAGGGCGACGTCCCGGAGTCCGCCGAGACGTTCCGCTGGTTCGCCGAGGCCATCGACAAGGTCTACGACCGCGTCGCCCCGACCGGCATCGACGTCGTGGCCCGGATCACCCGCGAGCCGATCGGCGTGGTCGGCGCGGTGATCCCGTGGAACTTCCCGACCCAGATGTTCGCGTGGAAGGTGGCCCCGGCCCTGGCGATGGGCAACTCCGTGGTGGTCAAGCCCGCGGAGCAGACCAGCCATGGCCGCCCTCCTGCTCGCCGAGCTCGGCCGCGACGCCGGCCTGCCCAAGGGCGTGCTGAACGTGGTGCCCGGGCTCGGCGAGGAGGCGGGGCAGGGCCCTCGGCCTGCACCCGGACGTCGACATGGTGACGTTCACCGGGTCGACCGAGGTGGGCCGCTACTTCCTGGAGTACGCGGCGCGCTCGAACCTCAAGCGGGTCACGCTCGAGTGCGGCGGCAAGAGCCCGCAGGTCGTCCTCGAGTCGGTGCGCGACCTCGACGAGGTGGCCGCCGAGGCCGTCAAGGCGGCCTTCTGGAACATGGGCGAGAACTGCTCGGCCGGGTCGCGGATCCTGGTGCACCGCTCGCTGCAGGCCGGGCTCGTCGAGCGGCTCGTCGAGGCGACCGCCGACCTGCGCGTCGGGGATCCGAGCGAGCCGAGGACCCAGGTGGGCCCGCTGATCGACCCGGCCGCCTGCGCGCGCAGCGCCGGGTACGTCGCGCGCGGAGTGGCCGACGGGGCGCGGCTCGCATTCGGCGGTGGCCCGATCCTCGAGGAGACCGGCGGCTGGTTCTTCGCCCCGACCGTCCTCGACGACGTCCCGCCGGACTCGGTGGTCGCCACCGAGGAGATCTTCGGGCCGATCGTGGCCGTGATCCCCTTCGACACCGAGGAGGAGGCGATCGCGCTGGCCAACGCGACGTCCTACGGCCTGGCCGCCTCGGTGTGGAGCGACGACATCGACGCGGCCCACCGGGTGGCCCGGATGCTCAAGGCCGGGACGGTGTCGATCAACTGCTACTCCGAGGGTGACATCACCACCCCGTTCGGGGGCTACAAGCAGTCCGGGTTCGGGGGGCGCGACAAGGGCCTGGACGCGCTCGAGCAGTACTCCGAGACCAAGACGACGTGGTTGAAGGTCCGCTGGTGAGCCGCGTCGTCGTCATCGGCGCCGGGATCATCGGCGCGTCCGTCGCCTCGTCGCTGGCCCGCCGGGGCGCCGAGGTGACGGTGCTCGACCCGGGCCCGCCGCGCGAGGGTTCGTCGGCGGCCAACGCCGGGCACCTCGTGCCCAGCCACATCATCCCGTTCGCCTCGCCGGGGATGGTCGGCGCCGGGCTCCGCTCACTGGCCCGCCGCGACGGGGCGTTCGCGATCAACCCCCGGCTGCGCCGCCAGCTGGCCCCGTGGCTGGCGCAGTTCGCGGCGGCGAGCACCGAGGCCAACGTGCGCCGCGGCGCACCAGCCCTGGAGTGGCTGCTCGGGGCCTCGATGTCCGAGGTGGACCGACTGTTGGCCTCCGGGGTCGAGCTGGACCACGCCCGCGACGGGCCTGATCCAGGTGTTCACCCGGCCCGAGAGCCTCGAGGGCGCACGGCACGAGGCGGCGCACATGCGCGAGCTCGGGTACCCCGCCGAGGAGATGACCCTCGACGACCTGGACGACGCCGAACCGCTCGTGCATGACGCCGTCGGCGCGATCCTGCTGACCCGGGACGGGCGGCTCAACCCGGCCCTGCTGCTCGAGGCGCTGCTGGCCGAGGCCGTCGGGCTCGGCGCGGAGTTCCGCACCGCCACCGTCACCGGCATCGCCACCGGCCCGACCGCGGTCATCACCACCGAGGGGCCGATCCCCGCCGACCAGGTCGTGCTCGCCGCCGGGGTCTGGACCCCGGGGCTGGCTGCGACAGTCCCCGCCGCGGACGGCTGGACCCCCCGCCTGCCGATCCTGCCGGCGAAGGGCTACAGCGTCACCGTTCCCGACGTCGTCACCGTCCCCACGCGCCCGCTGCTGCTGATGGACCAGCGCCTGGCTGTGACCCCGATGGGCACCGGCCTGCGGATCACCGGGCGCTTCGAGCTGACCGGCCCGACAGACCGGGCCATCCCCGCCCCGCGCACCGACGCCCTCCTCGACCGCGCCCGCGCCGCCCTCACGCTGCCCGCCGACGCCCGGTCCACCCAGCCCTGGAGCGGGCTGCGTCCGGCGACCCCCGACGGGCTGCCGGTGATCGGGCGGATCGCCCCCGGCTCACCGGTCGTCGTCGCCTCCGGCCATGGGATGCTCGGCACCACGACCGGCCCCGGCACCGGCGAGCTGGTCGCCGCCATGGTCGCCGGCGAGGCGCTGCCCCTCGATGTCTCGCCACTGTCCCCCGAGCGGTTCGGCCGCCTGCCCAGGAGGGTGCGATGAGGTCCACCAAGGTCCTGCACTGCGTCGAGTCGCACACCGAGGGGATGCCCACCCGCGTCGTCGTCGGCGGCGTCGGCGTCATCCCGGGCGACACGATGGAGGCCCGTCGCCAGCACCTGATCCACGAGCGCGACGACCTGCGCACCTTCCTCATGTACGAGCCGCGCGGCCACGGTGCGATGAGCGGCGCGATCCTGCAGCCACCCACGCGGCCGGATGCGGACTGGGGCGTGCTCTACATCGAGGTCGCCGGGTGCCTGCCGATGTGCGGCCACGGCACGATCGGCGTGGCCACGGTGCTCGTCGAGACCGGGATGGTCGAGGTCCATGAGCCGACCACCACGATCCGCCTGGACACCCCCGCGGGGCTGGTCGTCGCCGAGGTGGCCGTGCGCGACGGCCGCGCGGAGCACGTGACGATCCGCAACGTGGCCTCCTTCGCCACGGCCCTGGATGCTGTCGTCGACGTCCCCGGGTTCGGCCAGGTGCGCTACGACATGGCCTTCGGCGGGAACTTCTACGCGATCGTCGAGCTGGCGGAGGTGGGCGTTCCCTTCGGCCAGGAGCACGCCCGCGAGCTGATGGCGTTCGGCCTGGCCCTGATGGACGCGATCGAGGCGACGGCTCCCCCGGTGCATCCCGGTGAGCCCGGGATCCACGGCTGCCATCACGCCCAGCTCGTCGCGCCGGGGTCGACCGCCACGCATTCCCGGCACGCCATGGTGATCCAGCCGGGCTACTTCGACCGCTCCCCGTGCGGCACGGGCACGAGCGCCCGGATGGCGCAGCTGCACGCCCGGGGTCAACTCGCGCTGGACACGGAGTTCATCAACACGTCCCTGCTGGACCGACCGTTCCTCGGCCGGCTCGTCGAGGCGACCACCGTCGCCGGGCTCGACGCCGTCGTGCCGACGATCACGGGCAGCGCGTGGATCACCGGGACATCCCAGTACGTCCTGGACCCGACCGACCCCTTCCCGACAGGCTTCCTGCTGGGCTGAGTCTGGCAGACTCGGGGCTCGTGAACGGTGATCCGGCGATCCAGGTCACGGGCCTGGCCAAGGCCTACGGCGACCTGCGCGCGGTGGACGGCCTCGACCTGGAGGTCGAGCGCGGCCAGTGCGTGGCGCTGCTCGGGCCGAACGGGGCGGGCAAGACCACGACCACCGAGATCCTCGAGGGGTACCGGCACCGCGACTCCGGCGACGTGCACGTCCTCGGCGTCGACCCGGCGAAGGCCGACCGTCGGTGGCGCACCCGAATCGGGATCGTCCTGCAGCAGGTGGGCGACCTCAGCGACCTGACGGTCCGCGAGTCGCTGCGCCACTTCGCCGGGTACTACCCGAACCCCCGCTCGGTCGACGAGGTCCTGGACCGGGTCGGGCTCACCGCGAAGGCGGACTCGCGCGGTCGCACCCTCTCCGGAGGGCAGCGGCGGCGCCTGGATGTCGGGCTGGGCATCATCGGTCGCCCGGACCTGCTCTTCCTCGACGAGCCGACCACGGGGTTCGACCCGGAGGCGCGCCGCGAGTTCTGGGCCCTCATCGAGTCCCTCAAGTCCGAAGGCGTCACGATCCTGCTGACCACCCACTACCTGGAGGAGGCCGAGGCGCTGGCCGACATGGTGGGCGTGATCAACCGCGGACGGCTGGTGGCCTTCGACCCGCCCCACGAGCTGGGCGGCCGGCACACCGGCACCACGCGTGTGAGCTGGGCCGAGGACGGCGAGCCGAGATCGCAGGAGACCGACTCCCCCACCGCCCTGGTCGGTGAGCTGGCCGCGCGGTTCGGCGGCGAGGTGCCCAACCTCGCGGTGACCCGCCCCACCCTGGAGGACATGTACCTCAGCCTCGTCGACGACGGCGATGGGGAGGACCGATCATGAGCACCTCCGAGCTGACCCCTCCGGGGACGCTGTCCATCGGCCTGTCGCGGATCGGGATCGAGCTCAAGCAGCTGTTCCGCGACCGTGAGGCGTTCGTCTTCACCCTCGCCCTGCCGATGATCCTCATGCTCGTCTTCGGCTCGGTGTTCGGCAGCCAGGAGCTCGGCGACACCGGGATCACGTTCGCCCAGTACTTCGTCGCCGGCATGATCGCCTCGGGCATCGTCTACACGAGCTTCCAGAACCTGGCCATCGGGATCCCGCAGGAGCGCGACGAGGGCACGCTCAAGCGCCTCGAGGGCACCCCCATGCCCAAGAGCGCGTACTTCATCGGCAAGGTCGGCCAGGTCTGCATCGTCTACGTGATCCAGATGATCCTGCTGATGGGCATCGGCGTGCTCCTGTTCGACGTGGAGATGCCGAGCACGCCGGCGAAGTGGGGCGCCCTGCTGTGGCTCAGCGTCCTGGGCCTGATCACGTGGACGCTGCTGGGCCTGGCCTTCTCCTCGATCCCGAAGTCGGGCAAGGGCGCCTCGGCGATCGTGACCCCGGTGATCCTGGTCCTGCAGTTCACCTCGGGGGTGTTCTTCGCCTACAACCAGCTGCCCGACTGGATGCAGCAGTTCGCGGCGCTGTTCCCCCTCAAGTGGCTGACCCAGGGGATGCGCTACGTCTTCCTGCCGGAGGGAGCCGAGGTCCTGGAGGTCGTGGGCTCCTTCGAGATGCCCCGGGTGGCGATGGTGCTGCTGGTCTGGACGGTGCTGAGCGCGATGCTCGCCTGGGGGTTCTTCCGCTGGCGGCGCCGCGGCGACGGCTAGGACGCTCCGGCGGTCGGCTGCAGCCCGGCCGGTCCGGGAAGGTCGTCGAAGAACTGGCCGTGGTAGCCGAACAGGACCGGGTGGGGCAGCTCGGCCCTGGCGACCTCGGTGAAGGAATGGGCGTCGAGGACCAGCAGGAAGGACGTTCCGCGCCGCGCGTCGAGCACCACCGACAGCACCACCCCGTCGTCCTCGGCCTCTCGGCCGGGTCGCCCGACGAACACCCCCTCGCCGGGGTAGCAGCCCGGCTCGTGCCACGTGGCAGTGCCGCGGGTGCCGAGGTCGACCTTGACCAGCTGGTCGTAGAAGCCGCGCTGGGACCGAAGGCCCACGCCGTAGACGTAGCGGTGGTCGGGGCTCGTGTTCATCCGCGCGTAGTCCAGGCTCGGCAGCTCGATCGCCGTCTCGGAGAGCACCTCGGAGCTGACCGCACCATGCGCCAGCGGGATCCGGTAGCGCCGCAGGGTCCCCGGGGGGATGCGCACGTCGGGCTCCTCGAGCCGGTGCAGGTAGAAGGCCTCGATGATCGAGGCGTCGTCGTAGCCGACGAGGTCCACCACGAGGTCGCCGCCGGACTCGTAGGCGTTGACGTGGTGGAACGCGAAGAACGCGGGCGTGGTGACGGTGCGCACGTGGGCGCCGGTGGCCCGGTCGAAGACGTGGAACCGGGTGCCCCGCTGCGGCACCCAGCGGAAGTTCTCGATGTACGGCTTGAGCCACAGGAGCAGGGCCATCGGGTTGACCACGAACGGGAACTCGGCGATCACCAGGTGCTTCGCGGACATGCCGAACGAGTGGATGTACGCGGGTTCGCGGACCCGTCGGGTGGCAACCGTGGCGCCGCGGACGTGCGCGGGGTCGCCGGTGTCGATCCGCCTGAGGACGTAGTGGCTCGACGCCCCGAACCGGGTCACGAGGTTGATGGCCTCGTGACGCGCCTCGTCGAGGTGCGGGTGCACGGTCGTCATCCGCCCGAACGTCGAGGTGTCCCACCCGACGACTCCCACGGTCCGCAGCGTCTCGGGGTCGAACTGGACCTGGATGGGGGTCTCGGCCAGCGCCAGGTAGCGCTCGGCGACCCGGGCGATGCTCACCTTCGCGCTGTCGGTCACCTGCGGGTCGAACACCGACATCGCCCGCGCGAACAGCGACCGGCACGGGTCGGTGGCGAACTCCGGGTAGGCGATGCGGCCCTCGTCCCGGGCAGCGGCGTAGGCCCGGGTCTCCAGGAAGCGGTTGGCGTAGGAGACCCGGCCGTCGGTGAACGAGAACCGGTGCAGCATCGCCAGTCCGTCGAACCAGTGCCGGTAGCGCCGCTGGCCCACCTGGAAGGTCCCCGGGCCGTTGCGGATCAGCGATCCGGTGAGCCAACCGGGCAGCTCCCCCCGCACGGGGACGTCGTCGAGGGAGACCTCTGGGCTGTCGCCGAAACCGGCGGCGAAACCGGCGGCGTGGGCCGGGACGGTCACTGGGACGCTCCCGCGGCGGGCACGTGGGCCCCGGCCATCTCCCCCGCGATCAGCTCGGCGGCGATCTTCCCCGAGGCCAGTACGGCAGGCACCCCGGCCCCCGGGTGGGTCCCGGCCCCGACCAGGTACAGGCCACGGACTGCTCGCGAGCGGTTGTGCGGCCGGAACCAGCCCGACTGGAACAGCGTCGGCTGCAGCGAGAAGGCCGCACCGCGCGGGGAGTTGAGGACGTCGCGGAAGTGCTCGGGGCCGATCGCATGCTCGACGACGAGGTGCTCGCTGAGACCCGGGAGGTACTTGCGGTCCAGCACGTCGAGGACCGCGGCGCGGACCCGTGCCTGCTCCCCCTGCGGATCGGGTGCCCGCTCCGGCAGGGCCGGCGTGGCGACGAGGACGTAGAGCGCCTCGCACCCCGGCGGGGCGACGCTGGGATCGGTGCGGGTGGGGACGTGGACGTACAGGAACATGTCCTCAGCGCTCGGCGCACCCGGCGTCGAGTGCGCGCCGGGCTGGGGGCGCCGCGGGATCCGGCTGGGGAACACCCTGCGCATGGCCGCCCGCTGGTCCCGCGCGAACAGCATGTTGTGGTGGGCCAGTGGCGAGTCCGGCCAGGTGCGGTCGGCGCCGAAGTAGAGGACGTGCAGCGACATGCTCGGCCGCGCCTGTCGCAGCCGGGCCCGAGCCGGACGGGCGCGGGGCTCGCTGCTGAGCAGGGTCCCGTAGGTGTATCCCGGATCGGCGTTGGAGACCACGACGTCGGCCGGGTACGTGGTCGAGTCGGCCAGCTGCACGCCGACCGCACGACCCTCGGACACGAGCACCCGCTCGACGTCGGCCCCCAGCACGATCCGTCCCCCGAGCCGCTCGAGGAGGTGACCGAGGGCGTCGACGAGGGCGCCGGTCCCGCCGATCGCGTAGTGGACGCCCCAGCGCCGCTCGAACTCCACGATCAGGGAGTACAGGGCAGGGGTGCGGGCCGGGTCACCACCGATCAGCAGCGGATGGAACGACAGCGCCTGCCTGAGGAAGGGGTCGCGGACGCAGCTCCTGACGAGCAGGCTCACGTCCAGCATGGCCCGGTGCTGGATCAGGTAGGGCAGCATGGCGAGCATGACCTGCGGCTGCATCATCGGGCGCTCGGTGTAGGGGTAGAACGCGTCGAAGATCCCGCTGATCCGCCTCCCGAGCCGCTGGAACCCCGCAGCGTCCGAAGGGCTGCGGGCAGCCACCTCGGCGAGCATCGCCGACTCGCTCGCGTGGTAGTCGAAGGCCCGACCATCGGCGTCGAACGAGCGGTAGAACGGGTCGAGGGCCACCAGCTCGACGTGGTCGGCCATCCGCTCCCCGGCCAGGGCGAAGAGCTCCTCGAACATGAACGGCGCAGTCAGGACGGTGGGTCCGCCGTCGAAGCGGAAGCCCTCGAGCTGGTACTGGTAGGCCCGACCGCCGATGCGGTCGCGCTTCTCCAGCACGGTCACGTCGTGCCCAGCCGCGGCGAGCCGGATGGCTGCGGCCAGGCCACCGAAGCCGCTGCCCACCACCACCGCCCGCATGGCCGCACTGTAGGGGCGATGGCCAGGGCCCCGCGACCGGACTCGATCGCACGGCCACGCGACGAGAGGCGGAGTTCCCGATCCCGCGGGAGGATAGGGCCATGAACACCGAGTCCGCGGATCTCGTCGTCCTCCTCGACCCCTCAGGGCCAGCCGTGCGGCACCGCTGACCGCAGCACGGTCCACAGCACGCAGACGCCCCTGCACCTGGCGTTCTCCTGCTACGTGGTCGATGCCGAGGGCCTGGTCCTGATGACCCGCCGCGCGCTCACGAAGCGGACGTGGCCGGGTGTGTGGACCAATGCCTGCTGCGGGCACCCCCAGCCCGGCGAGCGCCTTCGAGGACGCGATCGAACGCCGCCTGGCCCAGGAGCTCGGCGCCCGTGCCACCGCGATCGCGCCGGTGCTCCCGGACTTCCGCTACGAGGCCGTCGACGCGTCGGGCATCCGCGAGAACGAGGTGTGCCCGGTGTTCGTGGCGACGCTCGCGGGCGGCGTGGACCCCGACCCGGCCGAGGTCATGGAGCACCGCTGGGTCGACCCGGGCGCCCTGGCCGACGGTGGCCACCCACAGCCCGTGGCTGCTCAGCCCGTGGAGCGTGGAGCAGATCACGCAGATGGATCTGCCGCAGCCTCGCGCAGGCGCTGGCCGTGTCCGGCACGGTCCCGGCTCAGTAGCAGTCCACCGACGTCACCCGCACGACCGCCGTTCCCTCGGCGTCGCTGGCAGCCAGGTCGACCTCCGCGCTGATCCCCCAGTCGTGGTCGCCGTCCGGGTCGTCGAACACCTGCCGAACCGTCCACTTGCCGGGCTGCTCCTCGATCTGCAGGAGCAGCGGCCCGCGTGACGAGGGCCCGGTGCCCAGGTACTCGTGCTGGGCGTAGTACTCCTCCATCGCGGCACGCCACCGGTCGGCGTCCCAGCCGGCCTCGGCGTCGAGCTCGCCGAGGTCGTCCCACCGGCGCAGGGCCGCCAGCTCGACCCGACGGAACAGGGCGTTGCGCACCAGGACCCGGAAGGCCCGGACGTTCGCCGTGACCGGCGGCGGGCCGGCGTCGACGCTGCGCCGGCCGACGGCGGCCATGTCCGCGTCCTCGGGATGCAGCAGCCGCTCCCACTCGTCGAGCAGGCTCGAGTCGACCTGGCGCACGAGCTCGCCCAGCCACTCGGTGAGGTCGGCCAGCTCCTCGGTGCGGGCCTCGTCGGGGACCGTCCGCTTGAGCGCCTTGTAGGCATCGGCCAGGTAGCGCAGGACCAACCCCTCCGAGGCAGCGAGCCTGTGGTAGCCGACGAACTCCACGAACGTCATCGCCAGCTCGGACAGCTCGCGGGCCACCGACTTCGGGCCGCAACGGGTACTCGGTGACCCACGGGTGACCCTCGGCGTAGATCTCGTAGGCCGCCTCGAGCAGGTCGGCCAGCGGCTTGGGCCAGGTGACCTCCTCGAGCAGCTCCATCCGCTCCTCGTACTCGATCCCCTCGGCCTTCATGGCGGCCACGGCCTCACCGCGCGCCCGGAACTGCTGGGCGAACAGCACCTGCCGCGGATCCTCGAGGGTGGACTCCAGCACCGAGAGCACGTCGAGCGCGTAGGTCTCCGACTCCCGGTCGAGCAGCTCGATCGCCGCCAGGGCGAACGTCGACAGCGGCTGGTTGAGGGCGAAGTCGACCTGCAGCTCGTCGACGATGCGCACCGTCCGGCCGTCGGCGTCCGGCGGGTCGATCACCTCCAGGACGCCGGCCGCCAGCAGCGACTCGCGCATGGCCGCGGCACGCTCGACGAGGGCCTCGCGCGCGGCGGGCTCCTCGTCGTTGTCGGTCAGCAGGTGGGTCAGGGCCGCCGACGCATCGCCGGGGCGGTGGGCGACGTTGAGCAGCATCGCGTGGGTCACGTCGAACCGGGATCGCAGCGGCTCGGGCTCGGCCGCCACGAGGCGGTCGAACGTCGCCCGGCTCCACGTCGGCGCCCCGTCCGGCGGCTTCTTGCGCACGATCCTGCGCAGCTTCTTCGGGTCGTCGCCGGCCTTGGCGACCAGCCGCTGGTTCTCGATCTCGTGCTCCGGGGCCTGGACGACGACCGTGCCGTCGATGTCGAACCCGGCACGCCCTGCCCGCCCGGCGATCTGGTGGAACTCGCGGGCCCGCAGCAGCCGCGTGCGCCGCCCGTCGTACTTGGACAGGGAGGTGATCAGGACGGTGCGGATCGGGACGTTGATCCCCACGCCCAGGGTGTCCGTGCCGCACACCACCTTGAGCAGGCCCGGACCTGGTCAGCTGCTCCACGAGGCGTCGGTAGCGGGGCAGCATCCCCGCGTGGTGCACGCCGATCCCGTGGCGCACCAGTCGGGTCAGCGTGCGACCGAACCCGGCGGTGAACCGGAAGTCCCCGATCGCGTCGGCGATCGCGTCCTTCTCCGCGCGGGTGCACACGTTGAGGCTCATCAGCGCCTGGGCACGTTCCAGCGCGAGCGCCTGCGTGGGGTGCACGACGTAGATCGGGGCGCGATCGGCCTCGAGGAGCGCCTCGATCGTCTCGTGGATGGGCGTCAGGGCGTACGAGTAGGTCAAGGGGACGGGCCGCTCACCGCCCGCGACGATCGCGGCCGGCTGGCCGGTCCGGCGCGTGAGGTCGTCGCGGATCCGGCGCATGTCCCCGAGCGTCGCGGACATCAGCAGGAACTGGGCGCCCGTCAGCTCGATGAGCGGGATCTGCCAGGCCCAGCCGCGGTCCCGGTCGCCGTAGTAGTGGAACTCGTCCATGCAGACCACGCCGACGTCGACCGCCGAGCCCTGGCGCAGGGCGAGGTTGGCCAGGATCTCGGCAGTCGCGCAGATGACGGGCGCCTCGGGGTTCACGGCCGCATCCCCGGTGATCATCCCGACCCGTTCCGGCCCGAGCAGGTCGCACAGGTCGAAGAACTTCTCCGAGACCAGCGCCTTGATGGGGGCGGTGTAGTAGGTGCGCCGGCCCTGGGCCAGCGCGAAGAACATCGCGCCGATGGCCACGAGGCTCTTGCCCGACCCGGTGGGCGTGGACAGGATCACGTGCGATCCGGAGGCCAGCTCCAGCAGGGCGTCCTCCTGCGCGGGGTAGAGGGTGAGGCCGTTCTCAGCCGCCCAGGACGCGAACTCCTCGAGGAGGTCCTCAGGGCTCGGTGCGCCCCCGGCCCCGTCCGGGGCTGGCGCGGTGTGGGCCGCGAGCAGGTCGATCAACGACCCGCCGGGGGGCGGCCCCGTCCCTGGCTCGGGCTGCGGTCCGTCGGAGGTCACGCCCCGACCCTCCCACGGTCGGCCCTGATCGCGCGCATGGATGGTCGCTGCCGCTCAGTGCTTGTTGGCGTTCGCCGCGGCGCGGTGCAGGGCCTCGGCCAGACGCAGGACCGTGGGCTGCTCGCGAAGCGCGGGGCGGGTTGCGAGCCAGATGTGCCGAGGCGTCGGCGCCGGACCCAGTCGGCGGACCGCGACCCCGTGACGCAGGGCGCCCAGCGCCAGCAGGGGCACCAACGACACCCCCATCCCGGCGGCCACATAGCCCTGCGTGACCGGGAACTCATCGCTCTCGGCGATCACCTTCGGGGTGAAGCCCGCGCGCCGGCAGATCGCGACGGTGGTCCGCTGCACGTAGTCGTCGGGCCCGGTCGTGACGATCCAGTCCGCCTCGGACAGGTCCTCGAGGTCCACGACGCGACGGCGGGCCAACGGATGGGTGCTGGGGAGCAGGAGCCGGTACTCGTCATCGAGCAGGTGCCAGCGGTGCAGGTCGTCATCCGGCTGGGCGCCGCGCGCGAACGGCTCGACCACGACCACGAGCTCGACCTCACCGGCCCGCAGCCGGCGCAGGGCGGCGGCGGTCTCGTCCACGCTGGGCCGCACCTTCACCCCGGGCATCACGTCGCGCAGCGTGGCGATCGCCTCCGGGAGCAGCGACTCGCCGGCCGAGGGGAACGCGACCACCCGGATGCGCCCGACCCGCCCCTCGCGCAGGTCGGCCAGCGCGTTCTCGGCCTCCTCGACCTCGTGGAGCACCCGGCCCGCGTGCTCAGCGAGCAGCTGCCCCGCCGCAGTGGGTCGCACGCCCCGACCCGCCTTCTCGAACAGGACCGATCCGGCCTGTGCCTCCAGCTGGGCCAGCTGCTGGCTCACCGCCGACACGGTGTACCCCAGGACTGCAGCCGCCTGGGTCAGTGAGCCCTCCTCGACCACGGTGCGGTGGACGACCAGCAGGCGCGTGCTCAGCATGCGGCTGACTCTACAGGAACACTGAAGCAGTGCCTAAGCAATAGTCGCTGGACTGCGAACGATTCGCGGCGTACCGTTATGTCCGTAAAGCACACCGCCACACCACTACGAAGGTGATCCTCGTGATCCTTGTCCTGTTCCTCCTCCTGCTCCTGATGTGCGCCGTGGCCCCGTGGCTCGGCACTGACACCAGTGACGACCGCAGCGAGAAGGCCCACCCGGAGCAGGGCTGGTACCCGCCGCTCGGCGTTCGCTGATCGTCAGCGGGGGCGCTGGACCCCTGCCCTGCGCTTGACCGCCTCCCCCTCCTTGGCCGACCGTCGAGAACTGCTTGGCGTGCTTGCGCAGCTCGTGCGGCGAGGAGCGCAGCGCGGCATTGGCGACCTCGCGCTGCAGCCGACGCCACGCGTCGTAGCGCTCCTGCGCCACGTCGCCCGCCGCAAGCGCCTCGAGCACGGCACAGCCCGGCTCGCTGAGGTGCCCGCAGTCGCTGAAGCGACACCCGGACATGACGCCCTGGATCTCGGCGAACGCCGCATCGACGGACTCGGCGTCGGCGAACAGCCCCAACGACCGGATCCCCGGCGTGTCGATGATCGCACCCGACCCGGGTACGAGGTGCAGCTGCCGCGCGGTCGTCACATGCCGACCCTTGGCGTCACCGGACCTCACGGCCCCGGTGGCTGCCTCCTCACGGCCGAGCAGCGCGTTCGTGAGCGTTGACTTCCCGGCCCCCGACTCACCGAGCAGGACCGCGGTCCGCCCGACGACCACGTCCCGGATCCCGTCGAGCCCGATCCCCTCCACCGCGGAGGTCACGAGCACCCGCATGCCCGGGATGCTCGAGCTCGAGTCGCGGCAGGTCCACCTCGTTCGCGCCGGGGGCGCCCGCCTTGGTCAGCACGAGGACCGGCTGGGCTCCGGCGTCCCACGCCTGGGCGGCGGCGCGCTGGATCCGGCCCGCACGGATCGGCCGGTCCAGGCCGCACGTGATCAGCACGACGTCGACGTTGGCCGCCAGCGACTGCTCCCCGGTGCCGTCAGCGGTCAGTCGCCGCAGCAGGGACGTGCGCGGCAGGACGCTGTCGATCCGGGCGTCGTCCGGGCTCCCCTCGGCGACTCGGAGGGCCAGCCAGTCGCCGACCGTGGGCTGGGGATCGAGCCCGGACGTTGCGCGAATCGGCCTGGGCCCGTCCTTGGTGATCACCATCAGGGACGCGCCATCGTGCCGCACGACGCGCGCGGGATGGGTGCCGGCCGGTAGTTGCTCGCCCGAAGCGACGTGTAGCCGAACGGCTCGAGCGATGGGTAGGACATGTCAGTCAACGCAGGTTTCCTCATCGAGATCCGCCGGGAGCGGCGGTGCGGCCGCCGCAGTCGGCGGGCAGTCGCAGGTGGTCAGGGAGTGTGGAGGGCAGGGTCATGCGCGATGGCGGTCATGGCGTCCCTCCGTCCTGGCTCGATGTGGTGCGAACAACTGTAGCGCGGGAGCCCCGGGCCGGGAAGGGTCCCTCGGCGCCGGACTACGCTGGGGATGTGCTGCAGGTGCGCGGGGTGTCCCATGCCTTCGCCGAGCGACCGGTCCTCGACGACGTGTCCTTCGACGTCCCCGGCGGTGTCCTGACCGGGCTCCTCGGGCCGAACGGCGCCGGCAAGACCACCCTCATGCGGATCATGTTCGGGGTGATCGACCCCGACGCCGGCGAGACCCGGTGGCAGGGCCATCCCGTGACCACGGCCGACCGGCGCCGCTGGGGGTACATGCCCCAGGAGCGCGGCCTCTACCCCGCGATGCCCGCCGGCGACCAGCTGGTCTACCTCGCGCGGCTGCACGGTGTGGACCGGGCGGAGGCCACCAGGTCCGCCCGGAACCTCCTCGACGAGCTGGGCCTCGCCGACCGGTGGTCGGACCGACCCGACAAGCTGTCCGGCGGCATGCAGCAGCGCCTGCAGCTGGCTGCGGCACTCGTCCACGACCCCGAGGTGATCGTCCTGGACGAGCCGTTCGCGGGCCTCGACCCGGTCGCCGTCGCGGAGCTCTCGAGCACCCTGACCGAGCGGGTCGGTGCCGGGCGGACGGTGCTGTTCTCCAGCCACCAGCTCGACCTGGTCCAGGACCTGTGCGAGTCGATCGTGATGCTCAACGAGGGGTGCACGGTGCTGGAGGGCCGGGTGGCCGACCTGCGGGCGTCCTCGGGTCGCCGGCAGCTGCGCCTGACGGTCGCCGACGGCGACCGACGCTGGCTGGAGGCGTTCCCCCACGTCAGCATCGTCGAGGATCGCGCCGATGACCTCCGGCTCGACCTGCCACCGGGGACCGATCCGTTCGCGGTGCTGGACGCCGCCCGCGCAGCCGGGCACGTGTCGGACTTCGGCCTCGAGCTGCCCGACGCTGTCGCAGCTGTTCATGGTTGCCGCCGGCGAGATGACGGAGGTGTCGCGATGAGGGCGTCGGCCTGGTGGGAGGGCACGCGGCTGGTGGCCGGCCGGAGCCTGTCCGAGGGCCTGCGCTCCCGGACGATGCGGATCACGACGCTGATCCTCCTGCTGGTCGGGCTCGCGGTCGTGTTCGTCCCCCGGATGCTCAGCGGTGACGAGCCGACCTACACGCTGGCCACCGTCGGCGAGGCATCGGCGATCCGTCCAGGCGCAGCTCGACGCCGCCGGCGACGCAGCCGACTTCGGCGTCAAGTACCTGGCAGTCGCCGATGCCCCGGGAGTCGAGGCCGCCGTCCGCGAGGGGGACGCGACCGTGGGCCTCGCCGGGGCCACGATGTACGTCCGCACCGACGCCCCGGGCGCCTTCCCCGTGCTGGTCGCCCAGGCGGTCGTGGCCGAGGAGAGCGCCCGCACGCTGCTCGGGGCCGGGCTGACGGCCGGAGCAGATCGCGGCCGTCTCGTCGATCCCGCCCCCGGAGCAGGTCGAGGTGGGCCCGGTGCAGGATGAGGGCCGCGCCGCCGTCGGGTTCGTGGTCGGCGATCGTGCTCTACATGGCCATCATGTTCAGCGGGAACATCATCGCGATGAACGTCGGGGTGGAGAAGTCCACACGGATCGCCGAGGTGCTCCTGGCCGTGCTGCGACCCAGCCAGATCCTCGTCGGCAACGTGGTCGGCATCGGCCTGCAGACCCTCGCCCAGCTCCTGGTCCTGGCCGTCCCGATACTCGCGGCGATCACCGTCACCGACGGCCTCGACCTGCCCGCGGTCGCCGCCGCGGACATCGTGCTCGGGGTTGCGTGGTTCGTCCTCGGCTTCCTGATGTACGCGTTCCTGTTCGCCGCCGCGGCGGCGCTGGTCGACAAGGTGACCGAGGTCGGCTCGGCCATCATGCCGGTGACCACCGTCCTGGTCCTGGCCTACCTCGGCGCCGTGATCGTGGTGCAGCAGGACCCGAGCTCGGCGCTGAGCGTCGCCCTGTCGATGTTCCCGCTGACGGCGCCGATGGCCATGCCGATCCGGTGGTCGTCCGGAGCCGGTCCCCGAGTGGCAGCTGGTCGTGAGCATGCTGCTGGCCATCGGCGCGGCGGTGCTCCTCGCGTGGTTCGGGTCCAGCGTGTACCGCCGGGCCCTGGTGATCACCGGGCGTCGGCTGAAGCTGCGCGAGGTCCTGCCGGAGCGGAGCTGATCGACATGACCGCCCCGCGCATCGGGCTCGTCCTCGGAGGCGGCGGCCTCACCGGCACAGCCTTCCACGCCGGGGTGGTCGCCGGACTCGACGAGTTCGCCGGCTGGGATGCTCGCCTGGCGGAGGTGATCGTCGGGACCTCAGCCGGTTCCACCTCCGCCGCGCTGTTGCGCGCAGGCCTGCCGCCAGCGGATCTCGTCGCGCGCATGGCCGGCACCCCCATGTCCGCCGAGGGCGAGCGCGTGCTCGGCGGGCTGGGACCGCTGCGCCAGCCGCAACGCCAGGAGCGCCCCGCCCGTCGCCCGGCGGCACCAGGGCTGCTCCCCTCGATCGCACGCCGCCCCTGGCGCTACCGGCCGGGGATCGCCGCAGCCGCACTGCTCCCGGAGGGGAACCTCGCGGTGGATGCGGGTGTGAGCTGGATCGGGGACCTCTTCGACGCGTGGCCCGAACAGCCGACGTGGATCTGTGCGGTGCGCCTCGATGACGGCGTCCGGGTCGTGTTCGGTCGCGACGCGACCGCGTCAGTCCGCGACGCCGTGACCGCCTCCTGCGCGATCCCGGGGTACTTCGCACCCGTGGTCATCGACGGCCATCGCCACGTGGACGGCGGGATGTGGTCGATCCACAACCTGGACCTCGTCGCCGGTCTCGGGCTGGACCTCGTCGTGGTCTCCGCGCCCATGTCGACCGCGGACTCCCTGGCTGTCGAGCGCAGCACGCTGATGCGGCTTCCGGTCCGGCGGCGGCTGGACCAGGAGGCGGAGCAGGTTCGCAGGGCCGGCACCCCGGTCGTGGTGATCCAACCGGACGCGCGCCTGCGCGCGGTGATGGGGACGGGCACGATGCGCCTGTCCAGGCGTGCACCGGTGGCGCAGGCGACCCACTCGTACGTCCGCGACCTGGTGCGGGGCGGGCGCCTCGACCAGCTGATCAGCGGCGCACGCCGCGGTTGAGCAGGGCCATCCCCTCGGTGAGGCCGTCGACGGTCAGCGGGAACATCGGGATGACCTCACCGATGTCCTCGATCGTGGTCCCCCGCCAGCTCCGGCCCGGCTCGGGGTTCAGCCACACGGCGTCGGTGAAGTGGTCGCGCAGGATGCGCAGCCACCCCAGCCCGGAGACGGCATCGGGGCCACCGGCCGCCCAGTGCCCACCCATGTGCAGCTCGTAGGGGGCCATGGAGGCGTCACCGACCATGATCAGCTTGTAGTGCGAGGCGCACTGGCGCATCAGGTCAGCCACGAGGGTCGGCTCGGCGAAGGCGGTGGTGCCGTAGACCTCGCCGTAGACGCAGTTGTGGAAGTAGTAGGTGCGCAGCTCCTTGAAGTGCGTCGCCTTCTTCGTCGCGCTGAACAGCTGGGACATGAGCTCGGTGTAGGGGTGCATCGAGCCGCCCACGTCGATCATCAGGATCACGTGGGTGTTGGGCCGGCTCGGCGGACGGGTCACCACCTCGATCTCCCCGGCGTTGCGGGCTGTGGCGTCGATGGTGGCGGTGATGTCGAGCTCGTCGGCGGCACCCTCGCGCACGAAGGCCCGCAGCCGGCGCAGGGCGACCTCGAGCTGTCGGATGTCCAGGGTCACATCCGACCGGTAGCCGCGATAGCGCCGGGCGTCGGCCACGTTGATGGCGGCACGCCCGCCTCCGGACGAACCCGTGCTCAGTCCCCCGGCGGCGTTTCCGCCCTGGCCGAACGGCGACGTGCCCCCGGTCCCGATCCAGTACGACCCGCCGTCATGGCGCTCGGTCTGCTCGCGCAAGCCGCCTCTGGTACTCGGCGAGCAGCTCGTCGAGGTCGGGCAGCCCATCGTCGGGCAGCGCATCGTCGGCCCGCTCGCCGCGCTCGGCCACCTCGTCGAGCCACTCGCGCATCTCGTCGGACATGCTCAGCACCCCGCGGTACTCCGCGGCGAAGGCCCGGTCGAAGGCGTCGAGGTGCCCCTCGTGGTGGATCAGGATCGCCCGGGCCACGTGGTAGTAGCCGGTGACGCTGTTGCGGTGCGCCCCGGCGGCCAGCGCCCGGCCGAGCGCCAGGGCCTCGGTGGTCCCGACCGGGACGCGCTCGGCCCGCAGCCGGTAGAGCAGCGGCAGGAACATCAGAACCGGCGCCGCGTCCGGCCGTTGATCTGGTCGTTGAACGCCGCCAGGTCCTGCTCCTTCTTCAGCAGGGTCCCCAGGAACGGCGTGCTCTCGTTGAGCTCCACGGCGTCCGGCTGGGCCAGGCGCAGCATCGCGATCCAGTCGATCAGCTCGCTGGTGGAGGGCTTCTTGCGGACCCGGTCCATGCCGCGGACCGCGTAGAACGCCTCGAGCGCCTGGGCCAGCAGGGTGTCGTCCAGGCCGGGGTGGTGCACCTCCACGATCCGGCCCATCAGCTGCGTGTCCGGGAAGTCGATGAAGTGGAACACGCACCGGCGCAGGAAGGCGTCGGGCAGCTCCTTCTCGGCGTTGCTGGTGATGATGACCACGGGCCGGTGGGCGGCGGCGACCGTCTCCCCGGTCTCGGAGATGGTGAACCGCATCCGGTCGAGCTCGTGGAGCAGGTCGTTGGGGAACTCGAGGTCGGCCTTGTCGATCTCGTCGATGAGCAGCACGACCCGCTGCTCGGCGCTGAACGCCTGGCCCATCGGGCCGAGGTGGATGTAGTCGGCGATGTCCTGCACGTTGTGGTCGCCGAACCGGCTGTCGTAGAGCCGCTGCACCGTGTCGTAGGTGTAGAGCCCCTCCTGGGCGCGGGTGGTGCTCTTGACGTTCCAGGTGACCAGCTCCATGCCCAGGGCCTCGGCCACGGCCTCGGCCAGCAGGGTCTTGCCGGTGCCCGGCTCGCCGCGGACGAGCAGCGGCTTCTCGAGCACCAGCGCGCACCGCACGGCGGTCTCGAGGGCCGGGTCGGTCAGGTAGGACGAGGTCCCGGTGAACTCCATGGGGGCTCCTTCAGCGCGGTCCGCCAAGCCTACGCGCGCGACGGTGGGCCCACACCGTCTAGCGTGGCGGCAGCGAGGGCGAGGAGGTGGGCATGCCGATCAGGGCGACCATCCAGTGGCCCGGCGACGACTACCCGCTGGGAGCGTCGTACAACGGCGTGGGGACCAACTTCGCCCTCTGGGCCGAGCACGCCACCAAGGTGGAGCTGTGCCTGGTCGACGAGCACGACCTGGAGCATCGCCTGCGGCTCGAGGAGAGGCAGTCCGGCGTCTGGCACACCTACCTGCCGATGATCGGCCCCGGGCAGCGCTACGGGTACCGGGTGCACGGTCCGTGGGACCCCGCCCACGGGCTGCGGTTCAACCCGCACAAGCTCCTGCTCGACCCCTACGCCACGGCGATCACGGGGATGCCCGACGGCAGCCAGGCCGTCCTCGGGCACCGTGCCGATGATCCGGATGCCCGCGACACCACCGACAGCTTCGGCCACACCATGCTCGGGGTGGTCACCAGCCCGTACTTCGACTGGACCTCGGACCGCCACCTGCGTCACCCGTACAACGAGACCATCATCTACGAGGCGCACCTCAAGGGCATGACCATGCGTCACCCGGGCATCCCCAGGACCCTGCGCGGGACCTACGCGGGGCTGGCCCATCCGGCGATGGTCGAGTACCTGGTCGACCTGGGCATCAACGCCATCGAGCTCCTGCCCATCCACCAGTTCGTCCAGGACGGGTTCCTGCAGGCGCAGGGCAAGCGCAACTACTGGGGCTACAACACGATCGGGTTCTTCGCCCCGCACAACGAGTACGCCGCGACCGGGACCCGCGGCGAGCAGGTCAACGAGTTCAAGGGGATGGTCAAGCAGCTGCACATCGCCGGCATCGAGGTGATCCTCGACGTGGTCTACAACCACACCGCCGAGGGCAACCACAACGGGCCCACGCTGTCGTTCCGCGGGATCGACAACCCGGGCTACTACCGCCTGGTTCCCGACGACCCCCGGCACTACTTCGACACCACCGGAACCGGCAACTCCATGAACGTGCGCAACCCGCACTCGCTGCAGATGATCATGGACTCGCTGCGGTACTGGGTGACCGAGATGCACGTCGACGGCTTCCGGTTCGACCTGGCGTCCAGCCTTGCCCGCGAGTTCCACGAGGTCGACAAGCTCTCGACCTTCTTCGACCTCGTCCAGCAGGACCCGGTCGTCTCCCAGGCCAAGCTGATCGCCGAGCCCTGGGACCTCGGCGAGGGCGGCTACCAGGTGGGCAACTTCCCCTCGCTGTGGACCGAGTGGAACGGCAAGTACCGGGACACGACGCGCGACTACTGGCGCGGTGAGCACGCGACCCTGCCGGAGTTCGCGTCCCGGTTCACCGGATCCTCGGACCTGTACCTGAACAACGGCCGCAGCCCGCACGCCTCGATCAACTTCGTCACGGCCCATGACGGCTTCACGCTGGCCGACCTGGTCGCCTACGACGACAAGCACAACGACGCCAACGGCGAGGACGGCCGCGACGGGGAGTCGCACAACCGGTCGTGGAACTGCGGAGTGGAGGGCCCCACCCACGACCGGTCCATCCTCGCCCTGCGCGCGCGCCAGCGGCGCAACATCATGGTCACCCTGCTCCTGAGCCAGGGCGTCCCGATGATCGCCCACGGGGACGAGATCGGACGCACCCAGAAGGGCAACAACAACACCTACTGCCAGGACAACGAGCTGACCTGGATGGACTGGGCCGCCGTCGACGAGGACATGCTGGCCTTCACCCAGTTCGTGATCGGCCTGCGCCGCAGGCACCCGATCTTCCGGCGCCGGCGGTTCTTCGAGGGCAAGCGGATCGCCGAGTGGGACAAGGTCCCCGACATCTCGTGGCTGCAGCCCAATGCCGAGCCGATGACCGCCCGCGACTGGGAGCTGGGGTACGCCAAGACCCTGACGGTCGTCCTCAACGGCTCAGCGCTCAATGAGAGGGACCGCTTCGGCCGGCCCCAGCGGGACAAGTCGTTCGCGCTGTTCTTCAACGCAGCCGATCACCCCACGAGCTGCTTGATCCCCGGTCGGGGCGCGGCCATGGTGTGGGCCGAGGTGCTCGACACGGCGAACTGGCCCGTACCCGCCCACGTCGCCCGCGTGACCCACAACGCGGGCGAGCACCGCACGGTGCAGTCGCGGTCGGTCGTGGTGCTCCAGGAGACGCAGAGGCCGGGCACGTAGACGCCGCACCCGATCGCCCCGGGCCACGACCGTTGGTGAAGGATGGGTCGGACGCCGCGGGCCAGGGCTCGCGCGACCACCACGACCATCACCACGACGACGGAGTCCCCATGGCATCCGACCAGCCGACCGACACGCCCACCGACGGCCAGGAGCACGACGGCGGCGCCCTCCACGACGCGCACAGCCGCGGCGGGATCCGGTTGCGACGCTGGCTGGTCCCCGGGCTGATCGTGCTCTTCTGGCTGTTCGTCGTCGGCCCGCTGGGATCGTTCGCCGGACAGCTCTCGGACGTGCAGGAGAACGATGCGGCGGGATTCCTGCCGGCCAGCGCGGAGTCGACCCAGGTGCAGGAGCTCAGCCGGGGGTTCAGCACCAGCGACACCCTGCCCGCGATCGTCGTCTACGAGTTCGCCGAGCCGATCGACCAGGCGGACCTGGCCGCGATCTCGACCGACATCGAGGCGATCGGCGACGTTCCCGGGGTCACCCAGCCGGTCATCGGACCGGTCCCGAGCGAGGACGGTCTGGCGGCCACCGTCATCGCCAACCTGGAGATCTCACCCGACGTCGAGCCCGGCACGGAGGTGGAGGCGATCCGGGCGATCCTCGCAGGACAGCCCGGCCCGGGCCCTCGGCGCCGAGATCTACGTGACCGGCCCCGCCGGCGTCCTGGCCGACTTCGCCGAGGCGTTCGGGGAGATCGACGGGATCCTGCTGCTCGTGGCGCTCGGCGTGGTCCTGGTGATCCTGCTGATCGTGTACCGCAGCCCCGTGCTGCCGTTCATCGTCCTCATGACCTCGGTCCTGGCGCTGGGTGCTGCGTCCTTCGTGATCTACCAGCTCGCCGCGAACGACGTCATCACGCTCAACGGCCAGAGCCAGGGGATCCTGTTCATCCTCGTCATCGGGGCCACCACCGACTACTCCCTGCTGCTCGTGGCGCGCTTCCGGGAGGAGCTGCGCCGCACCGAGTACCAGGTCGACGCCATGCGCGCGACCCTCAGGGGCACCCTCGAGGCGATCCTGGCCTCCGGGGGCACGGTCATCCTGGGCGTGATGACCCTGGTGCTCTCCGAGCTGAACTCCAACCGGGGCCTCGGGCCGGTGGCCGCGGTCGGCATCGCGTTCGCCATGCTCGCCGCCCTGACGTTCCTGCCGGCGGTCCTGGTCATGCTCGGCCGCAGGGCCTTCTGGCCGGTCCGCCCGAAGCTCGACCTCACCCACCCCCAGTCCCAGGTCACGGGATTCTGGGCGCGCGTGGCGACCACCGTGGACCGCAAGCCGCGCGTGGTGCTGCTCGGATCCTCGGCGGTCCTGCTGGGCCTGTGCGCGTTCGTGCCCATCGTTCAAGGCCGAGGGCGTGCCCCAGTCGGACTTCTTCCTGGTCTCCGTGGAGTCGACCGAGGGCCAGGACGCGCTTGCCCGGCACTTCCCGGCCGGATCGGGCAGCGAGACGGTGGTCGTCGGCCCGCAGGAGCTGACCGCCGAGATGACCGCGGTGATCGCCGCCAACGAGGGCGTCGCGGCCGTCGTCCCCCAGGTGGACGGCCCACCCGGGCCCGGACTCGCCACCGCTGGTGGTGGACGGCAACGTGCTGCTGCAGGTGACGCTGGTCGACCAGGCCGACTCCGTGGCCGCCGAGCAGACCGTGGAGCAGCTGCGCTCCGACCTCGACGCGGTGAGCACCGAGGCGCTGGTCGGTGGCACCACCGCGATCCAGCTCGACACCAAGGCGGCCGCACAGCGCGACCTGCGGGTGATCATCCCCGCGGTCCTGCTGGTGACGTTGATCGTGCTGATCCTGCTGCTGCGCGCGATCGTGGCACCCCTGGTCCTGATCGCCACCGTGATCGTCTCGTTCGCGGCGACGATCGGGCTGTCGGCGATCGTGTTCAACTGGATCCTCGACCTGCCCGGGGCGGATGCGTCCGTGCCGCTGTTCGCGTTCGTGTTCCTCGCCGCGCTCGGCGTGGACTACAACATCTTCCTGATGACCCGGGCCCGGGAGGAGACGATCAAGCACGGCAACCGGGCCGGGATGCTGCGCGCCCTGGCCGTGACGGGCGGCGTGATCACCAGCGCCGGGATCGTGCTGGCCGCCACGTTCAGCGCGCTGGCGCTGCTGCCGCTGCTGTTCCTGTTCGAGATCGCGTTCCTGGTCGCGGCCGGCGTGCTCATCGACACCCTGATCGTGCGCTCGCTGGTGGTGCCCTCCGCGGTGATCGTGATCGGACCCCGCACGTGGTGGCCCAGCCGGCTGGCGCGCGAGACCCATGAGCTCGACGAGGCGGCCGCCCTGGAGGTCGCGATCACGGGCGAGGAGGAGTAGGCCGCCGCCGTCGGGCTGCGCCGGTCCTGGGGCCACCCGCGCCTGACAGTGAGCGGCCGGCGTGCCAGTATTTCCCCGACCAGGCAACCACATCGAAGGGAACCACCATGGCGAAGTACGACATCACCACCACCACCCTCGGGGCGATGATGGAGGACCCCGACGTCGTGGCCATCATGGAGAAGCACGCACCGGGCATCACCAGCAACCCGATGCTGGGCATGGCCAAGGGCATGCCGGCCGCACAGGCCATGGGCATGGCCGGCGGCATGATCGGCCAGGACGCCGTCGAGGCGATCGAGCGCGAGGTCTCGGCCCTCTAGGCCCTCCACGACCCGTGAGCGTGGTCACGGGGGTGCTCCGGCACCCCTCGTGACCACGCTCCTGTCGTCTCGCGGTGCCCGCCATCGGCCACCCGCGCGACGATCACCGCGGTCCGACCGACCTTCGCCCCTGTCCCCGAGAATCCCATCGGGCAGTCTGGAGTTGACGGGGAACCGGCGGAGGAGGACGTCATGACCCACAGACACTGCGACCGCACCGCAGCCGCATCCCCGCGTTCTTCCGCACCCCGTCGACCCGGCTCGGGTGGCTGGCAACCGCCGGCTCGCTGGCTGCGGTCGTCCTCGTGGTCGTGATCAACCTCCTGTCCGAGCAGGGTCCGGGGCCGCCGGACGACTCCCCGTTGTGGTGGACGGTTTCCGTCATGGGCATCCTCGCGTGCATGCTCGGCTCCGGCATCGCCGGGCTGATCGCCGTGGTTCGCAGGCACGAGCGCTCCTGGATGGTCATCGTGCCCTGCGGCCTCGTGCTCCTGGTCGTCGTCAACGAGCTGGTCCAGGGCCTTGCCGAGCTCCTCTCCTGATCGCGCAACTCCCCCGCGCGACCAACGGCCCTACCGACTTCGAGTTCCGCGCGCGACGCTTGAGGGTGAACGTGGAAGGTGGTTGCCATGACCGGCGAGATACGGTCCGCAAGGGTGTCGAGGTGGTCGGCAGGACGCGCGCCATGGTGACGCACGGAACGGCTCGAGGCACAGCTGCGGCGCTGGCAGCGCATCCCGCCTCGACCAGACGGGCCCACTTGGACAACCTCAAGGTCGTCCTGGTCACCTGCGTGATCCTCGGTCATGCCTTCATCACCTACGCGGACATCGGCGAGTGGATGTACCGCGAGCCGGCCACGAGCGACGTCTTCAACATCGTGGCCGCGATCATGGTGTCGCTGGGATCGCTCTTCGCGATGGGGCTGTTCTTCCTGATCGCCGGGCTCCTGACCCCCGGGCCGCTGCAGCGGAAGGGCTCGGCCAGGTTCCTCGTCGACCGCGTGATCCGGCTCGGCGTCCCGTTCGTGGCCTACCTGCTGCTGATCTATCCGTTGGCTGAGTGGGCCGGCGAGCGCGAGGGTTCGGCGTCCTCGTACCTGGCCGACGCCCTGGCCGACCCCGATCCCGGGCCGCTGTGGTTCGTGGGCGTCCTGCTGCTGTTCTCGGCGGTGTACGTCGCGCTGGCGCCACTTCCGGCCCGCCCCGCAGGGCACGGGGCCGCTGCGGGGCCGGCTGCTGATCGGCTCGCCGTGGCGATCGCCGTGGGCACCGTCGTGGTGCGGCTGGAGTTCCCGATCGACTCGATCCAGCCCTTCGCCGCCCATGTGTGGCAGTGGCCCCAGTGCATCGCGCTGTTCGTCCTGGGACTGATGGCCGCTGAGCGCGGCTGGCTGCAGCCCGTTCCTCGCGCGATCCAGCGCGTCGGTGGGTGGGTCGCCCTGCTCGCCACCCTGGCGCTGCTTGGCCGCCATGGCCACCGGCGCGTCGATCGAGGCCTTCTCCGGCGGGCTCACCTGGCAGGCGATCCTCACGGCGTGCTGCGAGGGCGCCATCGCCGTCGGGCTGTCCATGTGGCTGCTCGGGCTGTTCCAGCGCAGGTTCGACCACGCGGGGGCGCTGGCGACAGCCCTCGGGAGGGCCGCGTTCGGGGCCTACGTCCTCCAAGCGCCTGTCCTGCTGATCTGTGCGCTGCTCGCCCACCCGCTGCCGATCCCGCCCGAGGCGAAGTTCCTCGTCGTGGCACCCGCGGGCATCGCTGCCTCGTTCGGCCTGGCATGGCTGCTGACGAGGCTGCCGGGCGTCCGGCGCGTCCTCTGAGGCGCGCTCCACCCATCACGACCCGGTCGGACCAGCCCGACGCCTAGACCATGTGGTCGTGTCGGGTCATCGCCTATCACCGGAACCATTGCCCTGGCTCACACCGGCCAGGGGCCGATCGTGATCCCCGCCGCCTGCGCCAGCGCGGGAGCCAGGTCGAGCAGCTGCTCGGCGGAGATGATCGCCCCGGCCAGGTTCTCGACCCCGTCGACGCGGTCGATGCGCGCACCCCGGAGGTCGAGTTCGTCGACGGTGGCACGGACCACGACCAGCTCGCCGATCGCGCAGCCGGCGAGGCTCACCCGTCGCGCCTTCGCCCCTGCGAGGTCGAGCGTCTCGATCCGGCAGTCGTGCAGCGCCACGTCGGTCAGGGTCGCGTCCCGCAGGTTGACGTAGCCGAGCTGGGCGCCCGCCACGGTGACCCCGTCGAGCACCCCGCCCGCCAGGTCCCAGGCGCCGATCCGGCCGCCGTCCACCGCGACGGCGCGCCACGTCGAGTCAGCGCCGCTCACGGCCGTGATGTCCGACTCGCTGAGCTGGCGAGTCGATCAGCCGCGCCCGGTCGAGCACCAGTTCGGCGACGTCCACGAGGTGAACGCGGCACGCCCGCAGGCTCACCCGGGTCCAGTCCAACCGGGCCAGGTGCTCGCCGACGATCTCCTCGGCCTCCCGGATGTCCTCGACCTCGACGTCGGATGCGAGGGCCGGTCTCGAGGGGGCCCCGATGCAGGGCCGCTCACGGGCGTCGACTCGGCCCCGCGTCCGATCGACCTCGTCCCGCCTGGCCACCGGGCCACCGTACTGCGGTACCCGCCCGGGCGCCACGACCCTCCCGGGGGCGCGTACTGTCGGAATCGGCGACTCCCAACGCGCGGGTCGTCAGGCATGGGAGGTGCTGTGATGGCGTATCGGTTCAATCCCCCGCCCGGCTGGCAGGTGGCGGACGGCTTCACCCCCGGCAACGACTGGCGACCCGACCCCTCCTGGCCGGCGGCACCGGAGGGGTGGGAGTTCTGGGTCGCTGTCCCCGATGCCCCGCCTCCCCCGCCCCCACCACCGGGACCGCCCTCGGCCGAGCCGTCCGCGGCGCAGCCGTCCGCCGCCACCGGGAGCGCCGCCACGGCCAGCGCGAAGATGAGCGGCATGTTCAAGTCCCTGAAGTCCAAGGCCCAGGACGAGGACTGGATGGGCAAGGCCAAGTCGGCCGCCACACAGGCCACAGCCACCGCGCAGCAGGCCGCGGGCCAGGCGACAGCCCAGGCCAAGCAGCGCGACGAGGCCACGCTGGAGAAGTCGGGCCCGTTGCCCGAGGGAGCCCTCTGGCGGGGCGTCAGCCACGACGCCGGCCGGAACTCGGTCGTGACGCTGTACCCGGACCGCATCGAGCGGACCAAGCCCACCAGTCGCATGTCCCTGACGGGCATGCTGGCCGGCGGCCCGGAGGACGTCGAGGTCATCCCCATGAAGTCCATCTCGTCGGTCCAGGCGCGCAGGGGTGCGTGGTACCACGACGTGACGGTCTTCGCGTCGGGCAACACCATCGTGTTCTCCGTGGACGCCGCCGATGCCGAGAAGCTGCGGGGCCTGATCATGGACCAGGTGCTGGGCGGTTCAGCCCACCCGGCCCCGCCCGCTGCGCCTGCCGCCCCGGCGCCTCCGTCCGGCGACGCCCTGATCGAGCAGATCAAGAAGCTCGGCGAGCTGCGCGACGCGGGGATCCTGACGCCGGAGGAGTTCGAGTCGAAGAAGGCGGACCTCCTGGGCCGCCTCTGACCGCCGCAGCGACGGAGGGCATCGCACAGCCGAGACCTCAGCCGACCAACGGCAGAGCGAGCCCGACTCCTGCCAGGGCGATCGCGCACACCAGTTGCAGCCCCGCGAAGAAGCGTGCCGGCAGGCCTGTCTGGGTGGCCATGCTGGCCGCGTCGGTGGCGACGGCCGTTCGCGTCAACCGCCATTGGCCCGCCGCATCGACGACCCCGCCACCGAGCATGGCACCGGCCAGGCCCGCGACCACCACGACAGCGAGCCAGCCCGTCCCGAGGGCGAGCAGCGCCCACCCGGCCGCCCCCAGGAGCAGCGCGATGAACGCACCCCACCACGAGCGCACGGTGATCACGAGCATGACGCCGAGAAGGAGCACCAGGTAGGCCAACCAGGCCGCCCCGAGTCCCGCCAGGGCCACCCGAACGCACGCGACGCCGAAGACGCCCGGTGCCAGGTATCCGGTGAATGAGACCAGGAACCGGCGGACCGGTCGTCGGCCGGGGAACGCGAAATGGGCCATGCCGGACCCGTCGCGGGCCAGCGTGATCCGATTGATCCTGCCCCCGAGCAGGGCCGCGACGAGTCCGTGGCCGAACTCGTGGGCCAGCGTGGACAGGTGCGTCGCGGCAGCCCGGCCCCGCCCCACGCCCACCACCACGCCAGCGCCCAGCGCGACCAGGAGGGTCGGGGTCGACACCAGCTCAGGAGTGATCAGCCATCCGGGCAGGTGCTGGCTGGCCGACGCGTCCAGGACGCCCAGGGACTCGGCGCCCAGCAGCGCCCACACGATCGGCGTGAGCAGCAGCAGCGCAAGCACGGTCCACATGTCGCGTCGTCCCCGACCCCTCGGCATCCCCGGTCCGGAGCCCTGCTGCAGGGTAGCGCCCGCATCGACAACCCGAACCCCGCGATGGTTGGCTCCTGCCATGACGACGGTTGCGATGTTCCCCTCCGTGCTCGGTGTCCGCGCTGGTGTCCTCGACGCTGCTGATCGGCTGCGCCGCGACGGTCACGAGGTGCTGGTCGCGGACCTCTTCGAGGGTCGGACGTTCGACGACTACGAACCGGCCATGGCCTTCGCGGAGGAGGAGCTCGGGCATGCCGAGCTGATGCGCCGCGCGCGGGTGGCGGTTGCCGACCTGCCCGACGGGTTCGTGTCCGCGGGCTTCTCGCTCGGGTGCGTCATGGCCGTGCACATCGCCACCCAGCGCGCCGTGTCCGGGGTCCTCATGATCGCCGGCGCCCTCCCGGCCTCGGCGTTCGGCCCAGATGCGCGGTGGCCGACGGGAGTCCCGGCCCAGACGCACTCCACCCGCGACGACCCGTGGCGGGAGCAGGACATGATCGACCAGGCCGTCCTCGAGGTGCAGGCGGCCGGCGGCGCGCTCGAGGTGTTCGACTACCCCGGCGGCGGCCACCTGTTCACCGACCCGTCGCTGCCCGCGGAGTACGACCCGGTCGGCACTGAGCTGCTGTGGAGCCGAGTCCTGCCGTTCGTCGGCGCCTGCGGATGAGGGGGGCGGTCCGATCTGCGAGACCGGGTGCAACACGACCGTAACCGGCAGGACTTGGTCGAACGGCGGTACCCCGACACAATGACGCACCTCAGACCGAGGCGAGACGAGGTGCGATGGTGTCGCGCAAGAAGCCCAAGCGGATCGGGATCCTGACTGCCGGCGGCGACAGCCCCGGGCTCAACGCGGCGATCCGTGGCGTCGGCAAGACGGCGATCGGCCACTACGGGATGGAGCTGATCGGCTTCCGCGACGGCATCACAGGGCTCGCGCTCAACCGGCACGTCCCGCTGGACAGCGCCGCGCTGTCGGGGATCCTCACCCGCGGCGGGACGATCCTGGGCACGAGCCGGGACAAGGTGCACCGCATGGAGGTCGACGGCGAGGTCCGCGACATGGTGCCCACCGTGGTGGCGAACTACGAGAAGGAGGGGTTGGACGGGCTCATCGTGATCGGCGGCGGTGGCACCGCGAAGAACGCCCTGCGCCTGCAGGCCGCCGGCCTGAACGTCCTCACCCTGCCCAAGACGATCGACAACGACATCTTCGGCACGGACACCAGCTTCGGCTTCGCCACCGCCACCGAGATCGCCACGGAGGCGATCGACCGGGTCCACAGCACGGCGCACAGCCACCACCGGATCATCCTCACCGAGGTCATGGGCCACCGGGCCGGATGGCTGACACTGGCCTCCGGGCTCGCCGGCGGCGCGGACGTCATCCTGATCCCCGAGATCCCCTACTCGGTCGAGAAGGTCGCCGAGACCATCCGGGCGCGCACCGCGCGGGGCAGCTCGTTCAGCGTGGTCGCCGTGGCCGAGGGGGCCAGGGACGCCGACGACACCGCGGACTACGAGGCCGCCCGGCTGCTGGTGAAGGCCGCCAAGACCCCCGAGTCCGCCCGCGCCGCCAAGGCCCACCTGGCCCACGTCGAGGACTCCCAGCGCGAGCACACGTTCCGCCTGGCCCGCGAGCTGGAGGCCGCGACCGGGCTGGAGACGCGCGTGACCATCCTGGGCTACGTCCAGCGGGGCGGGGCACCGTGCGCCGCGGACAGGTTGCTCGCCACCCGGCTCGGCGCCGCAGCCGCCGACCTCGTCGCCGAGGGCGCGTACGGCTTCATGGTCGCCGCCCGGGGTGAGAGCACCGTGCCCGTGCCGCTGACCGACGTGGCGGGCAAGGTCAAGCTCGTCCCGGCAGACCACGACTGGGTCGCCGCTGCCCGCAAGGTCGGCACCGGGCTCGGCGACTGAGCTGAGGGGCCGGCACTCCACGACGCACTCCACCGCACAGCCCGCCGGTGCGACCGGTCAGGGTGCGGAGGTGACCGCCGCCTGGGGTTCGAGCCGGGCCCGATCGCCCGGCTCGCGCGACTCCCGGCGGCGCAGCGCCGGCCCGAGGACCAGCGCGACCAGGAAGCCGGTGGCGGCGATCAGCACGATCATGGTTCCGCTGGGCACGTTCGCGAAGTAGGAGGCGTACATGCCCAGGGCGCCGCACACCGAGCCGATCACCGTGGACAGCACGAGCATCCGCCCGAAGGACTGCGTGAGCAGCCGGGCCGTCACGGCGGGGATCACCAGCATGGCGGCCACCAGGGTCACGCCGATGACGGTCAGGGTCGCCAGGATCGCGAGGCTGAGCACGCTCACGAGGATGGCATCGGTCCGGGCGACGTTCACCCCGGAGGCCTGCGCCACGTCCGGGTCGAAGGTGGCGAACAGCAGGGCCCGGTACCCGAGCACGACAAGGACGACGGTCACCGCGCTGATGGCGACCAGGGCCCACACCTGGCCCTGCGAGATCCCCAGGATCGAGCCGAACAGTGCGGCGTCGAAGCTCGGGCCACGGTTGCCGAACCGCGCCAGCAGCGCAACGCCGAGGGCGAAGGACGCGGTCGTGACCACGCCGATCGCGGCGTCGGAGCCGATCCGGTGCTTGCGTGCCACGCTGTTGATGGCCAGGGCCGAGCCCACGCCCCAGACGCCGGCACCGAGCATGTACCAGCTGGAGGCGATCAGCTGGCTGGCTGCGAACCCGCCGAAGATGGCGTGCGAGAGCCCGTGGCCGATGTAGCTCATGCCGCGCAGGACGATGTAGACCCCGATCAGGCCCAGGAGCGCCCCGGAGATGGTCGCCACCACGATCCCCTTGACGAAGAACGTGTACGCGAACGGGTCGAGCAGGGACGTGAACAGGTCAGTCATCGGCAGTCCCTGCGACTCCGGGCGCCCCGGCGCCGAGGTGGACACCCTCCGGCGCCGGACCCGCGACGGACAGCGAGTCCCGACCGGAGTCGACCACCACCGGCATGCCCAGATGCGTGAGCACGTCCAGCCCCGCACCGAACGTCGCCTCCAGCACCGGTGCCGTGAGCACCTCGGCCGGGGTCCCGGCGGCGATGACCCGGCGGTTCAGGCACACGAGATGGGGCAGGTGGGCGGCCATGCCGTTGAGGTCGTGGGTGGTGAGCACGATCGAGATGCCGGACTCGTTGAGGTCGCCCAGCAGGTGCAGCACCGCGTGCCGGGTGGTGATGTCCACCCCGGACGTCGGCTCGTCGAGCAGCAGCAGCTCGGGCTGTCCGGTCAGCGCACGGGCCAGGAACATCCGCTGCTGCTGACCGCCGGAGAGCTCGCGGATGTGCCGGCCGGCCAGGGATGCGATGCCCAGCCGGTCGAGGGAGGTCATCACCTCGGCCCGCTCGGCCGCGGTGGCGCGGAACCGCGCCCCGTGCTGCGGGCGGCCCATCAGCACGCACTCGAACACGGTCACCGGGAAGTCCCAGTTGATGGTCTCCAGCTGCGGCACGTAGGCCACCCGCAGGCCCGGCCGGCGCTCGAGGGTGCCCTGCCACAGGTCCTGCCCCCGTCCCGGCCGCCGGGGCGGGGTGATCGCGCCCATCAGCACGCGCAGCAGCGTCGTCTTGCCCGAACCCGAGGGCCCGACGATGCCGGTGAACTGACCCGGCGCGATCGTCAGGTCGATGCCGGACAGCACGGTGCGACCACGCTGGTAGGCGATCCCCAGGCCCGAGGTGCGCAGCAGGGCGTCGGTCATTGGGGGTACTTCGCGTTGTCCGGGGCGACGTCGGACACGTCCAGGGCCCTCAAGGTCGGGGCCTGACCGCCGAGGCCCTCGATGATCGTCGCGTAGTCGAAGCGCATCAGGCCCAGGAACGAGTGCTCGGGATCGCCGGGCTCGCCGGGCAGGTCGTCGTCGCGCAGGTCGTCGATGTACCTCGCCCCGGCCTCGTTGGCGATCTCCTCCAGCACCGGCGAGGGGAACACCTCCGACCCGAAGACCGCCGACACGTTCTCGGCCCTGACCTGGTCGATGAGGGCGGCGACCTCCGACGGGGTCGGCTCGGCGAAGTTGCTGGGCTGGATCGCCCCCACCACGTCCCACCCGTAGCGCTGCCCGACGTACGCGTAGGCGTCGTGGTAGGTCACGAGCTTGATCCCACCGGGCACGCTGGCCTGGTCGGTCTCGAGGGCATCGGCCAGCGCCTGGGTCTTGGCCAGGAACGCCTTGAGGTTCGCGTCGTAGGTGGCGGCGTTGTCCGGGTCGAGCTCGGAGAACTTCCTCGCCATGACAGTGGCGTACTCCCCGGCGAGGACCGGGTCGGTCCAGAGGTGCGGGTTGGGCTTCCCCTCGGCCTTGGGGAAGGAGAAGTCGTAGATGTACTTGACTCGGGCAGCACCGTGGTGCCGACCTCCACGATCTCGGTCTCCGGGCGCTTGTTGGCCTGCGCGAGCTCCATCGTCGGGTCCTCGAGCTTGAGGCCGTTGACCAGGATCAGGTCCGCGTCGCTGAGCAGGCCGGCGACGCTGGGGTCGGGCTCGAACGTGTGGCTGTTGGTGCCCTCAGGAACGATGCCCTGGACGTCGACGAGGTCCCCACCGATGTTGGCCGCGATGGAGGTCATCGGCGAGACCGTCGTCGCGACAAGGAGCTTGTCCCCGTTCCCGCCCTGCGCCGAGTCCTCCGACTGGCTGCATCCGGTCAGGAGGAGTCCAACCGCCAAGGCGATCGCGACGATCCGCACGGGTGGTCCTCACTGGCCGTCCCGGGTGGACCAGCCACGGTGAAGCCTAGGCTCGGTCCGGCGTTCCTGCAAAAGAGTCGCAAGAAGGACTCGGGCTGGACGAGGCGGGTCAGCGAGTCCCTGACCCCGGGAGCCCCTGGCGGATCAGCGCGAACGTCTCGCGGGTCACTCGGGTGCGCGGCGTCCCAGCGTTGATCGCGGTGGCAGCCGCGCGCACCAGGCCGTAGATCAGCGCGGCGGTGATCTCCGGGTCCCGCGCCCCCAGCTCCGCCAGGGCGTCCACCAGGGGAGCCAGCTGCTCCTGGTGGAGCTCAGCCAACCTCGCCTGGCACTCCTGCGGGAGGTCCGCCCAACCCAGCTCTGCCATCGCGCGGTGGTTGTCGTCCGTGGCCGCGCGCAGGGACGCCTTGACGAAGGCCTCCACCTTGTCCGCCGGCTGACCCCCCCGCGCCACCACGGCGGCGAGGTGCGCAGTAGCCCGGGGCAGCTCCTGCTCGACGAGGGCCGCCAGCAGGCTGCCCGTCGAGTCGAAGTACTGGTCAGACGCTGGAACGGGCCAGGCCCGCGGCAGCCCCGACGGCACCGAGCGTCACCGACTCGACCCCCTGTGTCGCCAACAGGTCGCCGGCCGCGGCCATCAGGGCAGCGCGACGCATCTGGTGGTGCTCGGCCACTGTCGGCGCGTCGATCCGCGGCATGTCAGCTCCTCTCCGCGCGGGTCAGGATACCCACAGGACGTCGACAGCCATCGTGACCAGCTACACGTCGCTGGAGTTCAGTATCCGACACGTTGTCGATATGATACCGACAATACGTCGAGAAACGAGTGGACATGACAGACCTGAACACACCTGCCGAGATCGTGGTCCGGAGGCGCTGGTGGGCTCTTGCCACCGTGGCCCTCGGCGTCTCGATCATCATCATGGACGCCACGGTCGTGAACGTGGCGCTCCCGGTGATCATCGAGGACCTCGGGCTGACCTCGACCCAGGCGGAGTGGATGAACGCCATCTACTCCCTGGTGTTCGCCGCCCTGCTGCTCACCGTGGGCAAGATCGGCGACCTGCACGGGAGGCGCAAGGTCTTCCTGGTCGGCATCATCCTGTTCACCCTCGCGAGCGTGGCCGCAGGATTCGCCGCCACCGGCCAGGCGCTGATCGGCGCCCGGTTCGTGCAGGGCGTCGGTGCCGCGATGATCCTGCCCGCGACCCTGTCGACGGTCAACGCGCTGTTCACCGGAAAGCAGCGGGCGATCGCCTTCGCCGTGTGGGGCTCGACCATCGGCGGCATGGCCGCCCTCGGCCCGCTGGTCGGCGGATGGCTGACGACCTACTACACGTGGCGATGGGCGTTCTGGATCAACATCCCGATCGGCCTGCTGGTCCTGGCCGGGATCCTGTGGTCCGTTCCCGAGACGCGTGACGAGAAGGCCCGCCCGGGCCTGGACCTGCTCGGGGTCACCCTGTCCGCTCTGGGTCTCGGGGCCATCGTGTTCGCGCTCATCGAGGGCCAGAACTACGGATGGTGGCGCCAGGACGACGGCAGCATCTCCCCGGTCCCGATCGCGCTGGCGGCCGGCCTGCTGCTCATGTGGGGCTTCGTCGTGACCCAGCGGGCTCGCGCCCGCGACGGTCGCGTCGCCCTGGTGGACCTCGGGCTGCTGGACGTGCGCTCGTTCCGGTACGGCTCGATCGCCGCGCTCATCGTGGCGCTCGGCGAGTTCGGCCTGCTGTTCACCCTGCCGCTGCTGCTGCAGAACGCCCTGGGCTACAGCGCGCTGGGCACTGGCTGGCTGATC
>CAWEVG010000002.1:0-103405 GCA_963812395.1 uncultured Actinomycetes bacterium | reverse complement strand
ACCGCCGGCCGCGGCACCGGAGCACGACGGTCAGTTGGCCGCGCGCAGGAACCTCTCCAGGATCGGCCCGGCCGTCTGCGAGCCCGACGTCCCCTCCTCGACGAACACCGCGACCGCGAGATCGCCCTGGGTGGCGATCATCCAGGCGTGGGTGTCCGGCGGGTTGCCCGTGCCGAACTCCGCCGTGCCCGTCTTGGCGCCGACGGGGGCGCCAGGGACATCGGCGAGGAACCTCGCGGTGCCCTCGGTGACCACGGCGCGCATCATGTCGCGCAGGGAGTCGGCCTCCTCCTTCGACAGCGGCTGGCCCGGTTCGACGACGGGGGCGTCCTGATCCGGCAACAGCCGGGGCACCACGGCCCTGCCCTCGGCCACCGACCCGGCGACGGCAGCCATGGCCATCGGCGACGCGAGCACCTTGCCCTGGCCGATCAGCGACGCCGCCTTCTCGGTCTCGGACGCCGGCGCCGGCACCTGCCCGAAGTACGCCGGGAAGCCGAGGTCGTGGTCGACGCCGAGTCCGAGGGCCGCGGCCGCCTCAGTGAGGTCGTCGCCGGTCAGCTTCTCGTGCTGCGAGATGAGGGCCGTGTTGCAGGAGTTCGCCACCGCGGACCGCAGCGGGATCTCACCGATGCCCGTGGCGGGGTAGTCGTCGTAGTTCGTGAAGGTCTTGCCGTCGACCACGATCTCCCGCGTGCACGGCACCCGGTCCGAGGGCTGCACGCCTGCCCGCATCAGGGCCAGCGCCGTGACCACCTTCATCGTCGACCCGGGGGGGTACTGCCCGAAGGTCGCGGTGTTGTAGCCGTCCGAGCCCGCCCCGCTGGCGGCGGCCAGGATCTCGCCGGTGGAGGGGCGCAGCGCGACCAGTGCGCTGGCGGGTCCGACGCCGTCGAGTGCGTCCTCCGCCTCCTGCTGGAGGCGTTCGTCCAGCGTCGTGCGCAGCGGCTGGCCGTCCACCACCTCGGTCGAGTGGAGTGTCCGTTCCTGGCCGTCAGCCACCGCCGCCACGACCATCCCGGGCGTCCCCGCGAGCGTCTCGTCGTACCGCGCCTGGAGTCCCGACAGGCCGACCTGGTCGCCGGCCCTGACCGTGCCTCCGGACTTCTCGACGATCTCGGCGGTCGCCGGGCCGACCCGGCCCAGGATCTCCGTGGCGAAATCGCGGGTGGGCGCAAGGGGCCGCTCCTCGGCGAGGCCGACCGCGCCGGGGATCTTCTCCACCGCGGCCTGGGAGATCGTGCGGGTGTCCTCGTCGCGCAGGACGAGTGCCTCGACGAAGGCCTTCGGGCCCGCCTGGCTGACGGCCTTGACGTAGGCCTTGGTGTCGATGTCGAGCAGCTTGGCCAGGGCGCGGGCCGATTCCGGCGCCTGCTCCGCGGGGACCTTCGTCTTGTCGATGCCGATGCGCATCACCGGTCGGAGGGTGACCAGGGGCTCGTCGCCTGCTCCGAGGATGTCTCCCCGGACGGGCCGCTGCGTCGTCGCGTCAAGGGATTCGCCGGCGGCCAGGGAGGGCTCGACCACGGTCGGCGCCCACTGCACCGCCCACTGGTCATCGGCCTTCTGGAGCTGCGCCGTCGTCGTGTAGCGCCAGGGCTCCGCCGGGGTCTCCCACTGCCAGTCGAGGGTGGCGGTCCCGGTGTCGCCCTCCACCTCGACCGTGTCGACGGTGACCGTGGCGGGGATGTCGTCCATGCCGGCCACGATCGTGTCCAGCTGCTCCTGGCCGCCCCCCTGCACCGGCACGTCGCCGAGCTGACCGGTGCTCAGCGCCGTCGCCAGGTCCGAGGCCAGCCCCTGCGCAGCCTCCTGGTCCGCCCCGGAGCTGCACGCGGGGAGCAGCAGGAGCACCAGGACGCAGGCCAGGGCGGTTGGCAGGGTGCGGGCCACGGGCGGTGCGCAGCGTGCGGGCCGAGCGGTACGCAGGGTGCGGGCCACGATGCTCCTCGAAGGTCGGCGCCGGATTGCCCCCATCCTCCCCCAACCCCCGCGCGGCGCACGCCCTCGGGGCAAGCCGATCGCCGCGCCGGGCCGCCGGGCCGCTGACGATCGCGTCGGGTTTGCTTGGCCTGCGCGCCGATCCCGTCGGATCTCGACGAACGCGATCCGCTGAGACCCGACGTGATCGCGCGGGGCGCCTCCCGGCGGCCGGTAGTCTCGGGGCGTGTTCGAGCTTCATGGGCCCTCTCCCCGGTCCGGCCAGCCGCTGGTCGTGGTCGCGGTCATCGAGGAGGCCCAGGCGTTCGCCCACCTCGTGCCCACGCTCGTGACCGGGGTCGGGAAGGTGCGCGCGGCCACGGCCACGACGTGGGCGGCGATGGCGCATCGACCCAGCGTGATCCTCAACCTCGGGACGGCCGGTGCGTTGCGCCCCGGAGACCTCGCTGCAGGCCTCGTCCACGAGATCGGGACGGTCCTGCAGCACGACGTGAACGGTCGCGCGATCGCCCGGCTCGTGGGGTCGGATCCCTCCCCGCGGATCGAGCTGGGAGACTCCGGAGTCGTCCTGGCCACCGGCGACCGCTTCATCTCCTCGCCGCAGGACCGCGATGCCCTGGCCGAGCACGCGCACCTCGTGGACATGGAGGGCTACGCCGTCGCGGCCTCGGCCACGCGGCTGGGCATCCCCGTACGCCTGGCCAAGACGATCAGCGACGATGCCGGTCACGGCGCGGCGACCACGTGGAGCGAGTCGCTGGTCGCCGCATCCCGCAGGCTCGCCGCCTGGCTGGACGAGGTCCTGTGACGGCGCGCTGACGACTGCGGCCGGACCGCGCGGCTCGGACTCGCCAGCGCACCAGTCGGGTTCACGGCCCGAGTCTCAGGCGTGAGCGCACGGTCGGATTGACGGCCCGCGCGACGGATCGCCAGCGCACCGGTCGGATTGACGGCATCCTTGGGCCATGACCACCTGGCGAGTGCTCGCGTCCGTGGCGGTCGTGGCCCTCGTGGTGGTGTACGCGGTGGGCTCGGGGGTGTGGGTCTCGGCCAACCCCGGCTGGTACGCCGGGCTGACCCGACCCAGCTGGCAGCCGCCGGACATCGTGTTCGGACTGATCTGGCCCTACAACTTCGTCGCGCTGGCCGTGGTCGGGGTGATCGTCGCCCAGCGCGGCAGCCCCGGGATCGTCGGCGCGTGGCTGGCCGTGGGGGCAGCGAGCGTCGTCTGCGCGCTGTCCTGGGCCTACCTGTTCTACGTGCCGCACCAGCTGACCGCATCGGCGATCGCCCTGGCCGGCGCCGCGGTGCTGACCCTGGTCCTGGTCGGCCTGACCTGGTCGGCCACCCGGGGTGGTGCCATCGCGCTCCTGCCGTACCTGATCTGGGTGAGCCTGGCCACGTCCCTGGCCTTCGGGTACGCGCGGCTCAACGCCTGACGAGCGCGGCCGTGGTTCAGTGCGGCGTGCGTACCGGCCAGGGCGCTGCCGCCTCCAGCTCGAGGGCGACCTCCAGCAGCCGTCGCTCGTGGCCGAACGGTGCGGCGAGGTGCACCCCGATCGGCAGTCCCGCGGCGGAACGGCCCAGCGGCAGGGACATCGCCGGCGCGCCCGAGACGTTCTGCACCGGCGTCATGGAGGCGAACTGCAGCAGGCGCACGAGGTGCGTGCGGAACTCCACATCGGGGCCGAGGTGGCCGATCGGGGGTGCGGGGTAGCCGGTGACCGGGGAGAGGAAGAGGTCGTACTTGTCGAACCCGGCATCGGGGTTGCGCGACAGCCGGCGCAGCCGTCGCAGCGATCCGGGGACCCGGTCGGCCTGGCGGGTCAGCATCCCGCTCAGGCCCTTGGTCAGCTCCTCGACCTGCGCGCCGTCGAAGCCCGCGCCGTACGCCGCAGAGCCGCTGCGGTGCAGCACGAAGGCCAGGAGCGCCCAGTAGCGCAGGAAGTCCATCGCGAACTCCTCGCCGACCGGCGGACCCACCTCCTCGACGTGGTGCCCGAGATCCTCGAACAGGGCGCCCGCGGACCGGACCGCTGCCACTGTGTCCGGGCTCAGCGGGAGCCCCCGCAGGGTGGTGACGCACATCCCGATCCGCAGCCGTTCGGCGCCGGGACGGGTCACGTGTCCGATCGGCGGCAGCCCGGCGTCAGGTCGGGCGGGATCGGTCAGGGCGAGGAACAGTGCGGTGTCGCGCACCGACCGGGTGACGACCCCCTGCGCCGCGATGCGCACCGGGATCCGCTCCTTCAGGGGGTTCATCGGAAGTCGCCCCCGCGAGGGCTTCAGCCCGACCAGGCCGCAGCAGGACGCGGGGATCCGGATCGACCCGCCGCCGTCGTTGGCGTGGGCGATCGGGACGACCCCGGCCGCCACCATGGCCGCCGAGCCGCCGCTGGACCCGCCGGTCGAGTGGCCGGTGTCCCAGGGGTTGCGCGTCGGGCCGTACCGGCTGGACTCGGTGCTCGCGGTGAGGCCGAACTCGGGCAGGGTCGTCGCGCCGAGCGGGTCGAGCCCGAGTCCCAGGAGCGCGGTGACGATGGGGGAGCAGGCCGGTGCGGGGATGTCCGGTACGGCCCGCGACCCCTGGGTGGTCGGGAAGCCAGCCACCTCCTCGTTGTCCTTGATGAAGGTGGGGATCCCAGCCAGGGGGGCGTCGTCCGGGACGACCACCTCGGTGCGGACCGGATCGTCGAACCAGTGCGCGACGGCGTTCAGGTGCGGGTTCGCCGCGCGGGCGCGGGTCATCGCAGCCTGTCGCAGCTCGGCGGCCGAGACCTCGCGCCGCGCCAGCCGCTCGAGCAGGTCGGTGGCGTCGCTGGTGCCCAGGGCGTCGTCGGTGGTGGTGTCGACCGTGCGGGGTCGGGCGGCGTCGGTCACGTCGGCGACAGTAGTCGCGGGATGCGATGGGCCGCTTCCGGCAGGTCCGGCTCGGAGGCTCCGGGTCGCTCCCGCAGGTCCGCACGAGACTGCGGGCGGGCGAACGCAGGGCCGCACGGGATTCCGGCGGGAGACCGCAGGGCCCGCACGGGACGCCGGAAGCGAGGTCCCAGGCGGCGGCTCCGGACGCGGGACTCGACGCCGAACCGGTCAGACGTACTTCGCCGCGCGCACCACCTGGGCGGACGTCGTCCAGGCCACGACGGCGTAGCGCGGGAAGTAGTCCCGGGCGAGCACCTCGAGGAAGCGGTCGGCGACCTCGGCGGAGACCAGGGTCTCGAGCCGGATGTTCGACCCCTCGAACTCGCCGGCGCGCACCCCGCGGGAGCCCTGGCCCGCGTGCGTCGCAGACGGTCCAGCCATGTGCGCCGCCGCGGCTGCCACGTCGCGGACGAGTCGGTGCTCGACGACGGCCTCGGCGACGACCGTCACCAGGACGAGGGCCTCGGTCTGCATGGTGCTCCTCTCAGCCGCTCAACGCCTGGGCGATGCCCAGGTACAGCGGGATTCCGATGATCAGGTTGAACGGGAACGTGATGCCCAGGCTGGCGGTGAGGTAGTAGCCGGGGTTGGCGTCGGGCAGGGCCAGGCGCACGGCGGCGGGGGCCGCGATGTACGAGGCGCTGGCGGTGAGGACCCCGAGGATCGCCGCACCACCGGTCGAGAGCCCCACCGCCAGGCCGGCGACGATGCCCAGCGTGCCGGACACGATCGGGAAGCCGATCGCGAAGACCACCAGGCCCGGGACCAGCCTTCGGCAGGTCGCGCAGGCGCTTGGCCGCGATCACGCCCATCTCGAGCAGGAACAGGGTCAGCACGCCGACGAAGAGCCCGCCGAAGAAGGGCTCGACCTTCTCGTAGCCGGCCTTCCCGGTGACCAGCCCGAGCAGGAGACCGCCGACCAGCAGCAGGATGCTGCGACCGGTCAGGATCTCGCGCAGCGACTCGCCCCACGACGCCGAGCGCGTGACATGCCGCCCGGCGAGCATCAGGCCCGACGATGATCGCCGGCACCTCCAGGACGGCCAGCAGGGTGGTCACGTACCCCTCGTAGCTGATCCCCGCGCTGGTGAGGAACACCGCTGCGGCGGTGAACGTGACCAGTGAGGTCGAGCCGTAGTGGGCGGCCATCGCCCCCCGGTCGACCGGGCCGAGGCGCGTCGTCCAGCGCAGGACGACGAATGCCAGCACGGGGATCAGGACGCCCAGCGCGAGGGTGACCAGGATCGGCCCGATCACCTCGCCGGCGGGGGCCTGCGACAGCGCCACGCCACCCTTGATGCCGATGCCGAGCAGCAGGTAGAAGCTCAGGAACTGGTAGATCGGCTCGGGCAGGCGCAGGTCGCCGCCGATCGAGGTGGCCAGCAGCCCGAGCAGGAACGCCAGGACCGGCGGGTGACGTCAGGTTGGCGACCGCCAGCTGCCAGGTGTCCATCGATCAGGCGAAGAGCGCCAGCAGGTCGCCGACCTGGTGGTCGGCCTCGGCGGGGTGCCGGAACGGCCGGCGCTCGTTGACGACGTAGTGCGTCCGGCGGCCCTGCGGCACCCGGGTGAGGTAGCCGCCCTCCTCGAGGTCGCGCAGGATGTTCAGGGTCGCCCGCTCCGTGATGCCCACCGCGTCGGCGATGTCGCGGACCCGGGCGTCGGGGTTGCGGTGGACGAAGACCAGGACGTGACCGTGGTTGGTCAGCAGCGTCCAGGTGCGGGCGGTGCCTGCGGTCGGCTCAGCCATGGACCTGCTCCTTGTCGTCCGCGGATGTGTGGGGGGCGACCGGTGCTGTCCCGGTGGGTGCGGCGTCCTCCGCCGCGGTGGCGGTCGCGGTGGGGCCCTCGGCCTGCTCGACGGGCGCGGAGCTCAGCTGCTCCGGGTCCGCGTGCGGCACCGGCCCCTGGCCGCGGGTGGCCCGCAGGCTGGCGACGATCGCGACCGTGATGATCGTGGCCACGACGCCCAGGCTCAGCCAGGTCGGCATCTTGTAGAGGTCGACCTGCAGGACCAGCTTGATCCCGACCCAGACCAGCACGAGGCCCAGGCCCAGCTTCAGGTAGACGAAGCGGTGCATCAGGTCGGCCAGCAGGAAGTACATGGCGCGCAGGCCCAGGATCGCGAACGCGTTGGCGGTGAACACCAGGAACGTCTCCTGGGTGACCGCGAAGATCGCCGGGATCGAGTCGACGGCGAACACGATGTCGGTGAACTCCACCAGCACCAGCACCAGCAGCAGCGGGGTGGCCACCAGGGCGCCGTTGCGCCGGGTGAAGAACCTCTGGCCGTCGTACTCGTCGGTCATCGGCACGTAGCGCCGGAACAGGCGCACGACTCCGGAGCTCGAGGGGTCGAAGTGCGTGTTGCGGTGGCGCATCATCATCACGCCGGTGAACACCAGGAACGCGCCGAAGATGTACAGGATCCAGATGTACTCCTTGATCGCGGCGGACCCGGCCCAGATGAACAACCCGCGCATGATCAGCGCCCCGACGACGCCGTAGAACAGCACCCGGTGCTGGTAGCGCGCGGGCACCGCGAAGTAGCTGAAGATGATCGCCCAGACGAACACGTTGTCCACGGCCAGCGACTTCTCGATCAGGTAGCCGGCGTAGTACTGCCCGGCGAACTCCCCCCCGGCCGTGGCCCAGATGATCAGCCCGAAGCCGATCGCCCATCGCGACCCAGACCGCCGACCAGATCGCGGCCTCCTTCGCCGTGATCACATGGGCGTCCCGGTGGGCGAACAGATCGATGGCCAGCATGACCACGATCACCCCCAGGACCGCCAGCCAGATCGTCAACGGCACGTCCATCGCTTGCTCAACTCTCTCTCAGTAGTGAGTGATTCACGAATTGCAGTACATCTATCGTCTCCGGGATCGGTCACGGAGTGCAAGTCCTTGGGGCTGTTGCATGACATGCAATGCATGTTATGGTCTTCACCAAGAGGGGAGTACCCCACCACCCGGCGGTCGTCAGCACGTCCGATCCGACATCGGACCGGCCCGGGGGTCGCCTCGGCGGCCGGGGAAGACCTCTGGCACCCGACGCCGGAGGAACCATGTCCGCAGTCCACTCTCGACGATCACCACCCCGCAGCCCCAGCTGCGGCTGCCCACCGCGGCCGACGTGGCCCGATTGGCCGCCGAGCGGCACCCGATGTGCCTGTCGGTGCTGATGACCACCACCCCGTCCGAGCGTCATGCTGCCCGGTGACCGGGCCACCCTGCAGGGCCTGACCCTGGATGCGCTGCGCCGGCTGGACGACGAGCCGGACCTGCGAGGCCGCTGCCCGACCCGGGCAGCCCTCGCGGCCACCGATCGCCAGGGCGAAGGACGGACCGACCGATCGCGGACTGGCCATCCTGGTCAGCCCGGAAGGGACGCACCTGCTCCACCTGCGCGTTGCCCCGCGCGACCGGGTCGTGCTGGACCCGACCTTCGCCACCCGTGACCTGCTCCGATCAGCCGCTGAGGACCCGGCGTTCCTGACGCTGGTCATCGACGGCCGGGCTGCGCGGCTGCTGCACTACGGCCAGCGGTACACCCGCCCGATCCTCGGTCACGACTTCCCGATGATCCGCCCCGACGAGGGTCAGCGGAGCCTCCGGCTCCACGGTCAGCGGCGACCGAGCCCGGCAGGAGCGCACCCGGGCCTTCCTCCGCGAGGTCGACTCCCGGTTGGCTGCCCGTGTCGAGGAGTTCCGACTCCCGGTGGTCCTTGTCGCCAGCGAACGGACGGCGGCGGAGTACCTCGGCGTCGCCCCGGCCGCCGGATCGCCGCGGTCGTGCGCACGGGCAACGGCAACACCCCGGTGGCGGATCTGGAACGGGCAGCACGGGCTGCGCTCGCCGTGCACGTGAGCGACCGCGCGGCAGCGGCCCTGGACACGGTGTCCGTCAGGTTGGCGCACGGCAGGGCGGTCGCCGGGCTGACGGCGGCATGGGAGGCGATCGACCACTCCGACCCGGACCTCCTGGTGGTCGAGCGCACCCACGAGGCCGCTGCCCGCCTGTCCGAGAACGGCCTCGATCTCGTCGAGGACCCCGAGGAGCTCGGCGTCCTCGACGACGCCGTCGACGAGCTCATCGAGGCCGCCCTGGCCCGCGGCGCCGAGGTCGTCACGGTCCCCGACGGGGCCCTGGCGCGCCACGGTCACCTGGTCCTGGCGCTGCGCGGGCCGGCTCCGGCGCGGATGGGATGGTGACGCCCACCGCGGGATCGGTGTCCACGCGTGGCCGATCCTCGGTCGCCGCACGAGCGTCGAGGAGCAGCGCAGCATCGACATCGTTCGCGACCGGCTGGGCCTTCCGGGCGTCAGTGGCAGTCGATAACGACCGTCGGATCGACCGAATCGACTACCAGTGGGTCATCGTCACGCCACCGGGTCGGCGAAACCGGGCAGGTGCGCCTCGAGCTCCGCGCGCACCGGCACCGTGGCGCCCAACCCGCACAGCACGCCGACCAGCCCGAGCCAGAGGCGATGGGTGAACAGCTGGTCGGCGGGGATCGTCAGCTGCAGGGCGACCGTGAAGTCCGGGTTCCGGGGGTCGTTGACGCGACCGAACTCGGACTTCAGCCACTCCCGGCTGAACGTGAACTCGTCGTGGCGTGACGGCTCGCTGAACGGCGAGAGGTAGTCGATGAGCTTCTCGACCTCGATGTGCTGGCCGGGGGCGACGAACCCGCCCTCGCGCAGCCGGCGCTCGACCGCCGCCGGATCGGTGGCGGTCATGGCCCGGATCAGCCCACCGAACGTCGGCGGCAGCCCGCCGGGCATCACCAGGACGGAGCCGAAGTCGAGCACCCCCATCCGGCCGTCGGTCGAGCAGCCGGAAGTTGCCGGGATGCGGGTCGGTGTGCAGCAGCCCCACGCGGGCCGGCGAGGTCAGGAAGAAGTGCTGGTAGGCCGCGCCGAGGTGGTCCCGTTCCGCGGCGGTGCCGTCGCGGGCCACCTGGGCCAGTCCGACCCCGTCCATCCAGTGGCTCGACCAGCACCCCGCGGGTGGCGGCCAGCACGGGCGGCACGTAGTAGTGGGCGTCGCCGGCGTACGCCGCGGCGAAGGCCCGCTGGTGATCGGCCTCGGTGCGGTAGTCCAGCTCCTCGCCGAGGCGGGTGCGCAGCTCGGCCACCAGCGGCGGCATCGCCATCCCGCGGGCCACCAGCGAGGTCAACCGCAGTGTGACGGCCAGCGAGCGGACGTCCCCGGCGACCGCGTCGGCCACCCCCGGGTACTGGATCTTGACCGCCACGTCCGTGCCGTCGGACCACACCGCGCGATGGACCTGGCCGATCGAGGCCGCGGCGGTCGGGTGCTCGTCGAACTCGCGGAACTCCGAGCGCCAGCCCGAACCCAGCTCCGCCTCCAGCACGGGGCGGACCTCGGCGAACGGCAGACCCGGGGTTGTCCTCCTGCAGGGCGCCCAGGGCGTGCTGCCACGAGTCGTCGGGGTCGGAGGGGAACAGCGCATCGACGGTGGACAGCAGCTGCCCGAGCTTGAGCGCCCCGCCCTTGAGGCGGCCCAGCGTGGCCCGGGTGTCGGCGGCGGTCGCGGTGCGCGCCTGCTCGCGCAGCGCCGCGCGGTCCTGGCCGAGGATCCCCCTGGCCTGGATCGACACCGCCCGGCCGACCGCGCGGGCCGGCAGCCCTGCGAGCGTGGCGCTGCGGCGGAGGCGCGAGGTGGGGACGGGCATGGAGCCAGTATCGGGTGGGCGATCCGGACCGCAGCGTGGCGGGAGTCGAGCGCCGCCGCGCGACGGGGCGCGTCGGGCGGGCTCAGCCGAACGACCGTCCCTCGCCCCGGTAGGTCAGGGCCTCACCGACGACCCGGTCGCCCTCGACCAGGTGGAAACGGGTGAAGCGTTCCGCGAGCTCACCGGCCTTGGCGTGGCGCATCCACACGAGCTCGCCGATCTGCAGGCGGTCGGCCGCCTGCCCCGTGCACCGGCGTCTGGACCTCGCCGGCGCCCTCGGTGCCGCTCAGCGCGAGGCCCTCGGGAAGGTGCACGACGGGAAGCCTCTGCGCATCCGCCGGGCCGGAGGCGAGGTAGCCGCCGCTGAAGAGCGTGGCCCAGCCGGGTGCGGGCCTGCGGACCACGGGCAGCGCGAAGAGCGCAGCCGGCTGTGGCCGGAACCCGGAGTACGTGTCGAACAGGTGCGGTCCGAACACCCCGCTCCCGGCGGCCACCTCGGTGACCGCTGCTTCGGCGCTCGTCCCCTCGAGGCTGCCTGTCCCGCCGCCGTTCACGAACCGCAGGTCGGCGACCGCGCGGACGGCGGCGACGACCTCGGCCCGCCGCTGCGCGAGCTCGGCTGCCGATCGGGCCTGCATCGCACGGATCGCCGCCCCCTTCGCCCGATGGCCCGGTGGCCGGTCACCGACCCCCGCGATCTGGGCCTCGTAGGCCATCAGCCCGTCCAGGAGCAGCGCGGGCCGCCGCGCGATCTCGCGGGCGAGGGCGCCGCCTCGCCAGCGGTGCGCACGGGGGAGCGGCGGACCCCCAGGTGGATCCGGGCGGACCCGCGCGGCCGGTACGAGGCGTCGACGTCGATGGCGACCCTGATCGGCCCGGCGGCGGATCCGGGCGCGCGTCCGACGGCCGACTCGATCAGGTCCAGGTGCTCGACGCAGTCCACCATGAGCGTGATCGAGGCGGCGGCCCGCTCGTCGCCGGCGAGCTCGGCGATGGCCGGCGCGTCCACCGTCGGGTAGGCCACGACGATGTCGTCCGACGATCCGGCGCGGACCAGGAACAGCGCCTCGGCCAGCGAGTACCCCAGCAGCCCGGCGTACCCCGGCCCGGCCGCGACCTCCTCGATCACCGAGCGGACGCGCAGGCTCTTGGTCGCCAGCCTGATCGGGGTGCCGTGAGCCCGGCGGACGAGGTCCGCGACGTTGGCGTGGACGGCGTCCATGTCGAGGATCGCCAGCGGTGCGGGCAGACCCCTCACGGCGGCGTCGTAGCGCGCCTTCAACGCGGCGGAGGTCTCCACGCGCGGCACGATACGCGGGGCGCGGCGCCTCCGGCCCTCCGATCACCCGGCTCGGTCCGCTTGTTCGGTCGCCGATTCGTGCGGCTCGTCCACCTGCGCCGGCGTTCGGTCCGACGCGAGCGCCCGTCAGCCGACCTGGTCGTGAACCCGGGCCAGGATCTCCTCGCACAGCAGGTGGGTGGCCAGGGCGTCGCCAGCATCGAGGACCTCACCGGTGCGCACCGAATCCAGCAGCGTCCCCACCATCGCGGTGAACCCGCGCTGCTGCGCCACTGAGGCCCAGTTGTCGGGCTGTCGGTGCTGGGCCATGCCCCCGACCCGGTCGACGACGTCGACGAGGTCGGTGACGCGTCGGGAGCGGCCGGGCGCCATGGCCTCGAGCGCCTCGATCGTCTGCCCGCTGTCGCGATCCATGATGCCGACACCGAGGCACCCGCCCTGGCGCAGCGTGATGGCCACGCGGGCCAGCGTCCCGTCAGCGCCCGGACGGGCCACGACCTGCACGTCGTCGGGATCCGGCGTCGCCAGGAACCGCAGCGTGTCCACGACGTGGACGAAGTCGTCGAACACCACGACCCGAGGGTCGTCGGGGAGGCCGACCCGGTTCTTGGTCAGCACGACGGTGTCCAGTCCCGGCCATCGGCTCACTTCGGCGTAGGCGGGAGCGAACCGTCGGTTGAAGCAGACCGCCAGCGAGACGCCGGCACCGCGCGCACGCGCGACGACAGCGTCGGCCTCCTGCGCCGAGAGCGCCAACGGCTTGTCGACGAAGGTCGGGATCCCGGCGTCGATCAGTCCCACGGCGATCCCGGGGTGCGCCTGTGTCGCGGCGTGCACGAAGGCGGCGTCCAGGGGTGCGGCCGAGGCCAGGGCCTCCTCGATCGTCGCGTACCCCTCGGCGACCCGCCAGGCCGAGGCCAGCATCGCCCGCCGCGCGGGGTCGCGAGTGATCAGGACCGGCTCGACGCCGGCATCAGCGGCCAGGACCGGCAGGTAGGCCTTGGCCGCGATGTCCCCGAGCCCGATCAGCCCCACGCGCAGTCGACGTCCGTCCATTGGTCCATCCTGCCCCGACGTCTGGTGCTCAGGCCTCGTGGCGGAGCAGGATGGGGGGACTCGTCGAGGTGACCGGTCTCCGGTCGGTGGGCTGGCCGAGCTGGAAGCTCGGGGTGGAGGGGTTCGGCTCCCCGAGGGCCCGTCGGCGACGAGCACAGGTGCGCGGAGGAGGGACATGACCGAGTACGCACACGGGATCGCGGTGGCCCCGGGCCAGCCGGTCGTCGGCCTGGACTTCGACGGGGTGCTCAACATCACCGCCCGCGATGCCCTGCCCCGACGGCTACGCGCTGCACATCGTCGAGCTCGACCGGGACAACTGGCCGCACCACCCCTACATCCGCCCGCTTCCCGATGGCCGGGGGCCGATCCTGCACGCCGTCGTCGTCAGCCGGGCCCACGGGTCGATGGTCAGGCAGTGGCTCGCGGCGGGGGCGTGCGTGGTCTGGGCCACGACCTGGGAGCGGGCGGTCCTGCGCAACGCGCACCTCAGCGACATCCCCGAGCTGCCCGTGCTGGAGATCTCGAAGGTCCTGGCCGGGCAGCACCCGCTGCGCACCGCGGACTGGAAGGTCGCGGGCCTGCAGGCGGCGTTCCCGGGCCACCCGCTGGTGTGGGTCGACGACTTCGGCGCCGATCGGCGTGGCCTGTCCTCCTACGGCGACCCGCCGGCCCCGATGCTCGTGGTCGCCCCTGACGACGCGATCGGACTCACGCCCGAGCAGTCCGATGAGGTGCTGGCATTCGTCGAGCGCTGGGCTCCTGACCGCAGCGGCGTGAGTGCGGCTGGCCGGCGCTCGCGCCGCTGGGCCGCGTCGGCGTCGCGCGGCCGCGACGGACCGAACCGCCGGGACCCTCAGCGCACTACGCTGCGGCGATGGCCCACATCAGCGCCGTGTGCGTGCTGCACACCCTGCATCCTGAGCCGACCAACCCCGACGGGACGACGGCGATCGACAAGCGCGCGGTCACGGGTCCGGTCGCGCTGGGTCCGCTCGGGCTCGCCGGCGACCGGCAGGCGGACACCGAGCACCACGGGGGCGAGGACCAGGCCGTCTACCTCTACGCGGACGAGGACGCCGACTGGTGGGCTGCCGAGCTCGGCCGGGACATCCCGCCCGGGTTGTTCGGGGAGAACCTGCGGACCTCGGGGATCGACCTGAGCGGGACCCGCATCGGCCAGCGGCTGCGCGTCGGGGACTCCGTGGTCCTGGAGGTGACCGCCCCCCGGACGCCCTGCGTCACGTTCGCCCGCCGGATGGACGAGCCGCACTGGGTGAAGCGGTTCACCGAGCGCCGTGCCCCGGGGCCTACGCCCGGGTCGTGGAGCCGGGCGTGATCAGCGCCGGGGACGAGGTCGTCGCCCTGGCGGAGCCGGCGCACGACGTGACCGTCGCCGCCCTGCTGCCGCCGGTCGAGCCCGGGTCGTTCGAGCGGCTGCTGGAGGCCGAGCGCGCCGGTGCCGTCGAGCTCAGCGAACGGCTGCGCCGCAAGGCGCTGAAGGCCGTCGGCGGCTGACCGCGCGCTGCTCGGTGGTCGATCCGGTCGCGTGGATGGTCCGGATCGCCCCCCGGTGCCGGCCCGGTGCCGGCGCCTCGCCCTCTCAGGACCTCGATCAACCTGTGCCGCGGTCAGGACTGCGCTGGCCTGCCATGGCGCGACCACCAGAGCGCCGCCTGCACCCGATCGGTGACGCCGATCTGGGCGAAGATGCTGGTCAGGTGCGCCTTCACCGTCTTCTCCGCGATCCCGAGTCGGCGGGCGATCAGCCGGTTGCTCAGGCCCTCGCCGATGAGCGCGAGCACCTCCCACTCCCGGGCGGTCAGGGACGGGTCGCCGCCTCTCGCCCGGGCCCGCTCGCGCGGCCGCGTTGCTGCCGCCGGGCTTCGGCCGGGTCCCGGCGGCGATCGATCAGCGCGAGCGCGGCACGCGGGTCCAGAGGCGCCTCGCCCCGGGCGGCTGAGCGCACCGCGTCGGCGAGGGCGCCGGGGTCGGCGTCCTTGAGCATGAAGCCCACTGCGCCGGCGTCGATCGCCGCCGTCACGTGGTCGCGGTCGGCGAAGGTGGTCAGGACGACCACCCGCACCGACGGGTGCTCCGCGGTCAGCCGGGCCGTCGCCTCGACCCCGTCCATCCCCGGCATCGAGAGGTCCATGAGCACCACGTCGGGCGCCGTGAGCGCGACCGCAGCCTGCGCCGCTGCGCCGTCCGCGGCCTCCCCGACGACCTCGATCCCGGCGGCCCGGCCGAGCAGCATCCGCAGGCCGGCGCGGACGACCTCGTGGTCGTCGACCACGAGGACTCGGATCGGGCCGCCGGTGCCCGGTTCGGCGGTCATCGCGGCACCACCATCCGCACGGTCGTTCCCGACCCGGGCGCCGAGTCGATCGTCGCAGCGTCCCGCCCAGGGAGTGCGCGAGGTCGGCCAGCAGGCGCAGGCCCACGTGCCCCGGCTCCACCGCGGCCGGATCGAACCCGGCGCCGTCGTCGGTGATGGTGAGGACGACGGCGCCGGGTTCGGCGGTCTCCAGCTGGACCACCGCATGCGAGGCCCGCGCGTGCCGCCGGACGTTCGACAGCGCCTCGCGGATGGCTCGGTACACGGCCTGCTGGGTGCGTTCCGGACAGGGCGATCGCCGGATCGATCCTGATCTCGATGTCGACATCGGACGGTCCAGCGGCGACCAGGTCGGCCACGGCACCGGCCAGCCCGACCTGGCTCAGGTTCGGCGGGTAGATCTCGACCAGCAGCGAACGGAGGCTGCGCACGCTGCGCCGCGTCGACGTGGCCGCCGCGGTCAGCTCCCTGGTGTGCGGCGCGTCCTCGGCGGCCAGGGCGTCCAGGGAGTACGTGACCCCGACGAGGTCCTGGACCACCCCGTCGTGCAGGTCGGCGGCGATCGTGCGGCGCTCGTGGTCGGAGGCCGCCAGGGACTGGGCGAGCAGTCGCTCGCGCGCGTCCTGGCTGCTCTGCAGCCGTCGCGCCAGGCGCCAGCTGAGCAGGGCCTGGACGGCGCCGAACAGCAGCAGCCCACCGAGCACCACCGGGGCGAACGCACGCAGGATCCGCTGCGTGGCAGCATCGATCCCCGCGGTGGACTGGTAGGTCTCGAACAGCAGTCGCCTGCCGTCGGGATCCTCGATGGCGACGTACACCTCGAGCAGCTGCGCGAAGTCGGACTGGTCGGCGTTCTCCTCCTTGGACAGGTCGGACAGCTCCGCGTGCGACTCGCCCGTGGAGAACACCGCCTGCTGGTCCTCGCCCAGCGGGAACTGGGTGCCGATCCCCTCGAGGTCGTCGGAGTACAGGACCGTCCCGTCGTCGCGCCAGAGCTTGACGGCGACGATCCGCTCGCTGAGCACCGAGGTCCCGACGACTGCGTCCACCGCCTCGATGGCGCCCGGATCGCCCGTCGGTCAGGCCCGACGTGACGGCCGGGCTCGATGACCGCCGCGGCCAGCAGCTCGGTCGCCTGCTCGGCCTGGTGGACGGCCTCCCCGGTCGCCACGGTGCGGGCTGCCCAGAAGCCGCCGACGCCGATGCATGCGGCGGCGACCGTGCTCAGCAGGGCTGAGACGGCCACCTCGCGGCGAACGGTCACGCGCCCATTGTGAGCGCGTGACCGTCCCTGGGGTGGAGCCACACCTAGATCGTCAACGAGGCGCGGCACACCTCACCGGTGCGGGCGTTGCGTGCGGTCGCCGAGATCCGCTGGCTTCCGCCGGTGTCCGACGTCCGGCGCTCGACGCTGAAGGAGCCGCTCGGAGCCTGGGTGGTCCGCCTTCCCGAGGCGAACACCGTTCCCTCGGAGCGCAGGGTCCAGGTCCAGCTCTGCCCGTTCCTGTTCGAGTCGACCTCGAGCTCGACCTCCATGCGGCCGTCGTCCGGCTTCGCCTTGAGCTTCCAGTCCGAGCGGCTCGAGCAGTCGCCGCGGACGATGACCCGTCCGTCCCCGTCCTTGGCCGAGGCCGGAGCTGTGGCTGTGAGGCCGCCGATCATGAGGACGGCGAGGGCGGTGGATCCGAGGCGGCGGGTGGTGGTGTTCATGCGAGGTACCTCCTGGTGGTGGTTGGTGCCTCGAGTCTGCGGCGTGCGAGGTCCGGTCCACCATCGGACCTTCGTCGTAGGACTCGGTCGCGGACCGGCCGGTGCCGGTCGTCGATCCGAGTCGGTCGATCGACGAATCGACGACCGGGAGCTGTGGTGCTGGCTCAGTGTCTCCGGGGCCGTCGCGCAGGTCGTCCTCGGGGTGGCTGACTGTTCCGTGGCCGAGCTCCCAGAGCCGGATGCCACCGGAGATGCCCGCCTCGTTGGGCACGATCGTCACGTCGTCGCCGAGGTCCAGGGTCAGGCGCTTGGCGTTTCCGCCGCCGACGTAGAGCCGGTCCCAGACGAACATGGGACGCAGCCCGTCGACGGCCTTGCGCACGCGCCGCGACCAGCGCTTGGCGCCCAGCTCCCGGCGTGCGAGGTCGCCGACCCACTCGTCGTAGATCACGCCCTTGCGGACCGGCGAGCGGGAGAGCTCGATCTTGGGCGCGAGGCTCCCGTCGTCGAACACGGCGCAGCCGAGTCCGGTGCCCAGGGTGAGCACGACCTCGAGGCCCTCGCCGGTGACGACCGCAGCGCCGTGGACCTCCGCGTCGTTGACCACCCGCGTCGGGATCCCGAGCCCTCGGGCCAGCGCGGTCTGCGCGTCGAAGTGGTCCCACGCCCGTTCCAGGTCCGGATCGACGGGGGAGAACGGGCCCTTGGTGGTGATGTAGTGCGGGGTGGTGATGACCCGGCCGTGGCGGATCATCCCCGGCACGCCCACGGTTGCACGGTCGGCCGGGGGCAGCGCCTCAGCCAGCTCGCAGAGCACCTCGACGAAGCGCTCCGGCGTCATCGGGTAGGGCGTGGGGATCCGCACCCTGTCGGCGACCATCGCCCCGTCATGGTCAAGGACGGAGCCCTTGAGCCCGCTCCCCCCGCAGTCGATGGCCAGTGTGCGCTCGAGTTCCACGCGGCACAGCGTGCCGCATCGGGCGGGTCCCGCGCGCAACGGGCAGGGTTCCCACCGCCGGTACCGCGTCTGGCCGCCCAGCGACCTGCCCAGCGACCTGCCCAGCGACCCGCCCGCGACCGCCCGGAGCGCGCCGAACGCGCGCGGCCCTCCCGCCGATCGCGCCCACCCATCGACCTGCCCCGGATCGCGTCGGATCTGCTGGGTGCCGTGCGTGATCGCGTCGGATCTCGGTGAACGTGATCGGCTGGAACCCGACGCGATCACGATCGGCGAGCGCGACGGGCGCGCGGGTGTTCGTGCGGGTCCGAGGGCAGGCGCGATCGGGCGCGCCCGCGCCCGCGCGCGCGTCGGAGTCGCGCCGCTCCTCGTCCGGGCGGGGCGGTGCGGGCGCGACGGGCGGGTGGGCGCACGTGTGGGTGAGGGGTGGGCGCAGAGGTGGCGCGACGGGCCGGCGCGCGCGTGGGAGTCAGGCCGCTCGTCCTCCGGGCGTGGCGGTGCGGGACCTCACTGCCAGGTCTGGCGGATTCGTGCCCACACCTGCTCCGGGCGCCGATCGAGGTCCTCCCAGGTGAACCGGAGTGTCACATGCCCGAGTGCGGCGAGGCGCTGGTCGCGGGTCCGGTCCGGCTGGTAGCGATCGGGTCCGTGGAAGGCGCGACTGTCGAGCTCGACGACCGTCCCCGTGGCTCGATGGAACGCATCCACCACCCCCACGAGGCCGTCGGAGTCGTAGATGGGCACGTTGAACTCCCACCCACTGCCAACCGTGCAGATCCCGCGGTGGAACCGCCACTCGAGGACCGAGTGCGGCTCGGTGGCACATGTCCGTGAGATCCAACGAGCTCGCCCCGCCCCGGTCATGCCCTGCGCCAGGCCGGCTGCATCGACGAGGTCGTCCGCGCCGACCAGTCCGCGCTGCAGGGCGTCGGTGATGAGTTCCACGGACGCGGCTGGTGGCAGGGTGCGGATCAAGTCGGCGATGGTCTGCAGCGGAGCGGTCAGGGCCATTCCGTCCACAGAGACCGTGGTGGATGCAGTGAGGCGTGATCGGTGCACGTGCACCCCCGGCGCCGCGACCGCGAACGTGGCGGTGCCGTGCAGGCCGCCGCCTGAGCGAAGTCCCCAGAGCTGACCTGCCGTCGCGTGGCTGACGACCAGTCGGCCGGCGAGGGCCACCGCCCGGGCGCACTGCCACGGGCCCGGCTCCACCTCGCGGTTGCGCAGGACCCGTGGGGTGAGCGCCACCCAGGTGCCCTTCCGGATCAGGGCGCGCTGGCGGTCGTCGCTCCAGCCCTCGGCCCGCGCCTGCGGTCGGGTGAAGACACCGTCCTGCTGGACCGCGACGGCAGGCTGGAGCAGGTCGGTCGGGACCTCGAACCGAGGTGCGAGTCGCAGATGTGGCACGCCCCGATCCTCAATCGAGGTGGCCGCCACGGGAAGGGCACCCGGAAGATCTGTGGACGAAGCCGCCACCGCCCCGGGAGCCGCCCGTGCCACCGCGCGCCGAGCCCCCGCCCCTCGCCGCCCGCTCCCGAGGGCCTCCGGGATCGCGTTCGGTTTGCTGGGTGCCCAGCGGCATCGCGTCGGATCTCGACGAACGGGATCGATGCAAACCCGACGCGATCCGGGGAGGAGGTGCGCGGGGGAGGGGCGCGTGGAGCGATGGGGCGCGGTGGGTGGGGTGCGGCGGGTGGGGGCGTGGATGGGCCAGAATCGGCGCTGTGACGTCGCACGCACCGCCTCCGGGAGCGCAGCGGGCAGCGCCGCCCGCCCCGAAGCCGGTGGCCGACGCCGTGCTCGACGCGCTGGAGGCCGAGGCGATCTGGGCGCTGCGCGAGACCGCGGCCGCGTTCCGCAACCCGGTGATGCTCTACAGCATCGGCAAGGACTCCGGGCGTGATGCTGCACCTGGCGGCCAAGGCGTTCGCGCCCGGCCCGATCCCGTTCCCGGTGCTGCACGTCGACACCACCTGGAAGTTCCGCGACATGATCACGTTCCGCGGCCAGATGGTCGAGCAGTACGGCCTGGACCTGCGCGTGGCCACGAACACCGACGCGGTGGCCGAGGGCGTCACGCCGTTCAGCCACGGCGCCCAGGAGTACACGCGCCTGATGAAGACCGTCGCGCTGCGCGCGGCACTCGACGAGGGCGGCTACGACGCGGCGATCGGGGGGTCGCGCCGCGACGAGGAGCGCAGCCGCGCCAAGGAGCGGATCTTCAGCCTGCGGATGCCGGGCCACCGGTGGGAGCCGCGCCGCCAGCGCCCGGAGCTGTGGCACACGGTCAACGCCCAGCTCGCCCCCGGCCAGACGATGCGCACGTTCCCGCTGTCGAACTGGACCGAGATCGACGTGTGGCACTACATCCGCCGCGAGGGCCTGCCCGTCGTCCCGCTGTACTTCGCCGCGATGCGGCCGACGGTGGTCCGCGGCGGGCAGCTGATCGTCGTCGACGACGACCGGATGGCCCTCGAGCCCGGCGAGGTCCCCGTCGAGCGGCTCGTCCGGTTCCGCTCCCTGGGCTGCTACCCGCTGAGCGCGGCGGTGGCCTCCCCGGCGGCCACCCTCGACGAGGTGATCGCCGAGATGGAGGGCTCGCGGCAGTCCGAGCGCGCCGGTCGGATGATCGACGGTGAGGGCGGTGCGTCGATGGAGGCCAAGAAGGTCGAGGGGTACTTCTGATGGGCCTCATCCGCCTGGTCGCCTGCGGCAGCGTCGACGACGGCAAGTCCACCCTGATCGGCCGGCTGCTGGCCGACACCGACTCCGTGCCCGAGGACACCCTCGAGCTGGCCCGGACGGTCCGCCGGGCGGGCTCGACGATCCCGGCCGGTGAGATCGACTACTCGCTGCTCACCGACGGGCTGGAGGCCGAGCGCGAGCAGGGCATCACGATCGACGTGGCCTACCGGCACATGGCGCTGCCGGACGGCCGACGGGTCGTGATCGCCGACGCCCCGGGGCACGAGCAGTACACCCGCAACATGGCCGTGGCGGCCTCGACGGCCGACGTCGCGCTGCTCCTGGTGGACGCCGCCCGCGGGGTGACCCGCCAGACCTACCGGCACCTGACGATCTGTGCGCTCATGGGCGTGCACCACGTGATCATCGCCGTGAACAAGCTCGACGCCGTCGACTTCGACCACGCCCGGTTCTCGCAGCTCGCCGATGCCGTGGCCGGTGCGGCGGCGCGGCTGGACTTCTCCCGGGTCACGGTCGTCCCGGTCAGCGCCCTGGCCGGCGACAACGTCACCACCGCCTCGGAGCGCACCGACTGGTACGCCGGGCCCACGGTCATCACCGCCATCGGCGAGACCCACGAGCTCGACGCACCGCCCGCGACGGCGTCCCGGCCGGCCCGGCTGCCCGGTGCAGACCGTCGTCCGCGCGGACGGGTTCCGCGGCGTCGCCGGCACGCTGGTCACCGGGCAGCTCGCCGTCGGCGACGAGGTGTCGGTGGCCGGCGCGGGCGTGACGGGTCGCGTCGGCCGGCTGCTCGTCGCGGGCGCGGAGCGGGATCGGGCAACCGCCGGTGATGCGGTCGCCGTCGAGCTGCTCCCGGACCTCGACGTCACGCGGGGCGACCTCCTCGAGTCGGCGACCGGTGATCCGGTGGTCCCCGCCGACCGGTTCTCCGCCGACATCGTCTGGCTCGGCGAGGAGCCGCTCGCGCACGGACGGTCCTACCTGCTCGTCTGCGGACCGCTGGTCGTGCCCGCGGTGGTCACCAGCGTGCGCCACCGCCTCGACGTGACCACCGGATCCGAGGACGCTGCCCGCGTCCTGCGCCTCAACGACGTCGGTCGCGTGGAGGTGGCCACGGACCGGCCGGTGCCGATCGAGCCGTACCTGCACAGCCGTGACACCGGCGGGTTCGTGCTCGTCGACCGCCTGTCCGCGGACACGGTGGCCGCCGGGATGGTGCGCTACGCGCTGCGCCGCTCGGCGAACGTGCGCAGCCACGAGTTCGTCGTCGACCGTGCCGCCCGTGAGCGGCTCAACGGCCACCACGGCCGGGTCCTGTGGCTCACCGGGCTGTCCGGGTCGGGCAAGTCCACGATCGCCGATGCCGTCGAGCGCGACCTGCACGCCCAGGGCGTGCGCACGTTCGTCCTCGACGGCGACAACGTCCGTCACGGCCTGAACAAGGACCTGGGCTTCACCGCCGAGGACCGGGCCGAGAACGTCCGGCGCGTGGCCGAGGTCGCCCGGCTCATGGTCGAGTCCGGCACCGTGGTGATCGTCGCGCTCGTCTCGCCGTTCCGGGGTGACCGGCGCGCGGCCCGCGACCTGTTCGATCCCGGCGACTTCGTCGAGGTGTTCGTGCGGACGCCCGTCGAGGTCTGCGCAGCCAGGGACCCCAAGGGCCTCTACGCGAAGGCTGCATCCGGGGAGCTGCCCAACCTGACGGGCGTCGGCCAGGACTACGAGGAGCCGCTGTCCCCCGACCTCGTAGTTGCTGGCGACGGCGAATTGCAGCAGGCTGTGGCCGCGGTCGTATCGGCTGCCGTTCGCACGATGCAGGGGGGTTGACGTGGAGGCTCGTCGCAGCGTCTGGCCGGCATTCCTCTCAGGGCTGGCCGGCCTTGGGCTGATCGTCGCGGGAATGGCCCTGCCGTGGGTCGATGATCGCGAGGGGTCGACGTTGCCCTGGCGCTCGGTGCTCCCGTGGGACCTGCCCAGGCCGGAGTCGTCGTCGATGCTGACCTCGATCGCCCTGCCGATCGTCCTGGCGGCGGGATTCTGCCTGCTGGCGATCCTCGTCCGGGTGCGCGGGCTGGCGATCGCGCTGTCCTTCGTGGCGCTGGGCCTGGAGATCGCATGGTTCGCCTCGGAGTCCTTCCGGCGATCGCGGGCCGACCTCCTGGTCTCCCAGCTCCAGGGGGGTGCGTGGCTGGCGCTCCTGGGCGCCGTGCTCCTCATGGTGGGGGCGTTCCTCACGCCCCGGTGGGAGCCCGCAGTTCGCTGAGCCCCTGAGGCTCGCTGGGCGATCGACTATTCCCTATCATCCCGATCGGGTATGGTTCGGTCCATGCTCCTCACGGTTCTGGTCTTCGCCCTCGTCGGCTCCGCGGCGCAGATGGTGGACGGCACCCTGGGGATGGGCTTCGGGGTGACCTCCGCGACCCTGCTCACCCTCCTGGGCTACTCGGCCGTCGCGGCGTCCGCCGGCACGCACGCGGCGAAGATGGGCACGACGTTCGTCTCCGGGCATCAGCCACTGGCGTGAGGGCAACGTGGACTACCGCGTGCTGGCGGTCATCGCCGTTCCCGGGGCGGTCGGGGCCTTCGTCGGCGCCGTGATCCTCACGACCGTCGCCTCCAACTCCGCGCGGCTGTGGATGGCCTGCATCCTGTTCGTCCTGGGGCTGGTGATCATCGCGCGCTTCGGCTTCGGCCGGAACCTCTTCCCCGAGGTGAACGCGCGCACCCGGCACCTGTGGCCGGTCGGACTGGTCGGTGGGCTCGTGGATGCCACGGGTGGCGGCGGCTGGGGGCCGGTGGCGACGCCGTCGCTGCTGACGCTCACCCGGCACGAGCCGCACCGCGTGGTCGGGACCGTCAATGCTGCCGAGTTCTTCGTGGCGGTGGCAGCCTCGGCGGGCTTCCTGTTCGGCGCCGGCGACTCGGGGGTGCCGTGGTGGCCGGTGCTCGGCCTCGTCCTCGGGGGTGCGATCGTCGCGCCGTTCGCCGCCCGCCTGGCCCGCCGCGCGCCCACAGCGATCCTGGGCGTGTGCGTCGGCGGGATGGTGCTGGTCAGCAACACGGCGGTGATCTCCAAGGTGCTCGGGGTTCCTGGTGCCCTGGCGGGCGCGCTGGTCCTCGGCATCGTGGTGGCCACGGGGATGTTGGCGCTTCGGGTGCACCGGGCCGGTCCTCCCGTTGCCGCCCTGATCCCCGAGGTGGACGAGCCAGCGCCCCTGCACTGAGTCCGGTCTGGCTGTCCGTCGGCCGCGGGCTGCACGGACTCCCGGGCGCAGTCCATCCAGCCGGGCAACCGACCGGCTGACATGCCACCATGGGCCGGTCATCACCACTCGCAGGAGGATTGCATGTCCGAGCTCGACGATCGATTCACCGCTGCCGCCGACGCATCGAAGACCCTGCCGGCGCGCCCGGACAACGACACGCTGCTCCAGATGTACGCGCTCTACAAGCAGGCCACGGTCGGCGACGTCGAGGGCAAGCGGCCGGGCTTCACGGACCCTGTCGGCAAGGCGAAGTACGACGCCTGGGACAAGATCAAGGGCATGTCGGCCGACGACGCCAAGGCTGCGTACGCCGACCTTGTCGAGGGCCTGGCCGGCTGACCGGCGATTACCGCGCGCCGCGACCGTTCGGGTACCCTGTGGGCGTCCGTCGGACGGGGAGGCGTCGCCTAGTCAGGTCTATGGCGCCCGCCTGCTAAGCGGGTTTGGGGTTTAGAGCCCCATCGAGGGTTCAAATCCCTCCGCCTCCGCCGAATGCACGCTGGTGGCTCCGGGTCCGCCCGGGGCCACCGCGGCGTTTCCGGGGCCGGAGGCTGGTCGCGGAGGTCGGTCCCGGGATTTCCCCATCCCCACCCCGGTCGGGTAACCTTGGGGCGCCCCACGGGGGCAGTGCGCCTGTAGCTCAGCGGATAGAGCATCTGACTACGGATCAGAAGGCCAGGGGTTCGAATCCCTTCAGGCGCGCACAGATTGAGCACGAATGGGCCGAATATCCTGTCCCGCGGGACACCGGGCCATTCCGTGCCAGGGTGCCGCGAAAGCAACTCGCGGCACCAGCTCTGGTGTCAAGGGGTCGTCGCCACATCGGCCGTGCGCCCTATTCGGTGCGGAACAGGGCGTCGACGTTGGGCAGGTGCTCGAATCGGGAGAACGTTCCCTTGTGCGCGATCTCCTGTGCGGCCTGGAGGAATCCCGCCCATGCGGTGCGGGCGAGGGTGCCCCCGACGCTGATCCGCCGGACTCCCAGGTCCGCTGCCTGCGCAACGGTCATGAACGGGGCGTTGATCAGCAGGTTCACCGGCTTGGGTGCCACGGCGGCGACAATCGCGGCAACGTGCTCCACGGTGTCGATCCGTGGGGCGTAGAGGCAGTCGGCACCGGCTTCGGCGTATGCGCACAACCGTCGGATCGTCTCATCGATGTCCGGTCGTCCCACGACGAACCCCTCGGATCGGCCCGTGAGGACGATGCCGGTGCCGCTCTCGTCGATGGCGCGGCGAGCGGCCCGAACACGCGCGACGGCAAGATCGAACTCATGCAGGGGATGATCCGGCTCGCCGGTGGCATCCTCGATGGACAGCCCGGCGATTCCCGTGGCGGTGGCGAGGGTGACGTTGTGCGCGACCTGCTGCGGGTCGACGGCGAAGCCGCCCTCGAAGTCCGCATTCACTGGCACCTTCACCGCGGCGGCGACGACGCGCAGATGCTCCAGCACCTCATCGAGTGTGGCGGCCCTGTTGTCAGCGCGACCCAACGTCCAGGCGAAGCCGGCGCTCGTCGTCGCCAGGGCCGTGAATCCCAGCTGTTCCAGGGCTCGCGCGCTGCCCGCATCCCACGGGTTGGGCATCACGAAGCACCCGGAGGTGTGCAGGCGATGGAACTCAGTGACTCGATCATCACGCATGGTCATGCCACACCTCGTCGGCTCGTCCTGGGGCACGCAGCCTAGTCCGATCCAGCAGCTGTCCGGTCGCCGAACAAGTGCCGATGTCGGCCGGCTTGGTCATCGCATTCCGGTGGCCCGAGCCACGAGCAGGCGCCGGTTGTGCACGGCGGCCTTGGCGAAGATGGACTTGAGGTGGTCCTGCACGGTGTGCTCGGACAGGAACATCAGCCGCGCGAGATGTTGGGTGTCGTTGCCGGCCACCAGGTGCCCCAACAGCTCGGACTCCCGTTCACTGAGACCGATGACGCGGGCGAACAGCCCTGAGCGCGCAGTTCCTGACGTCGGTTCGATGCTGACCGCGATCCCCGTCGTCCCGGTGGGCGAGCGGCCCAACCGCGCGGCAGAGGCGGTGACCCAGGCACCGTCACCCAGGTGGGTCCTGGCAGATGGGTCGTGATTGTCGATGCCCTGTTCCCGGGCCAGGAGCTGGGCGGCGACGTTGTACGCGGCGGCCGGGATGGGTTCCCGGTCGGCGTCCGTGGGCAGCAGGGCGCGCAGGTGCGCGTCGACCAGCGGTGTCTGGGTCACCGGCTGCAGGTCGTCGGACAGGATCAGAACCACCGGCTCGGCTGCCCGCAGAGGCGCCGCGGGGGCGCCGGTGAACGTGGCAGCGAGGCTGTGGCGCAGCGCAGGGGTGACCAGCCGGTCGAGGCCGCCCAGCAGGCTGAGCTCGTCGGCGGTGAACGGCCCATCGGTGCGCCACAGGTCGAGCCATCCCCAGAACCCGAACTGGTCGCCGAAGACCAGTGACGCGATGTCGGTGACCCGGTAACCGGCCAACAGCTCGCGCCAGACCCGGCTCCGAGAAGGGTCCCCACCGGTCGCAGCCAGCAAGGAGGTCGCCGTGCCGGGGGCCAAGGCTGTCCAGCGGTTCGTTGCGGTGAGGTACTTCAGGCGCACGAGGGTGGGCAGGTCGGCCGGGGAGGGGAAGTCCGCCAACGGGGCAGTGCCCACGCAGGTCTCCGGGTCGGTCAGCAGCCAGGCGTAGGCATCGAAGGGCACGTCGCGGCGCAGCTCGGAGAGCACCGCGGCCCGCAGCGCCCGATCCCCGAGCCCGCGGCCACAGATCCGCTCGATCCCCTCAAGCGCTGCCACGTGGCGGATGCTACGCCCGACTGAGACCCCAACAACCTGGGATGGCAGGGGCTCACGGAGGTCCGTAGCGTGACTGCATGATCACCTTGCACATCGAGCACCCCATCACCGATTACCGCACATGGCGCACAGCGTTCGACGGCTTCGCCCAGGCGCGCATCGCCGGTGGCGTGCGAGCCGCACGCGTCGCCCAGCCCGTCGACGACCCGCACTACATCGTCATCGACCTGGACTTCGACACAACCGGGGAGGCTGCCTCGTTCCTGGCATTCCTGCAGAACAAGGTCTGGGCCTCGACGTCCAGCGCCCCCGCCCTGGTCGGAGCACCGCGCACCTCCATCCTCCAACCCGCCCCCGCGGCCAGCTGACCGGGCACCACTCGGCCGGGTGCGCAGTCGGGGTCACGGCGCCACCTGCGCTACCCCGCTGGTTCATGGTCCGTTCTCGGCATTCGTCGGGTCGTGGTTCCACAGCGCGTCGACTCAGGTGGTGAGCCGGTACATCCGGAACTGGTCGTGGTCGAGGTCGATGCTCTGCACGGCGGTGAACCCGGCGCGGTGGGCGTAGTCCTCGACGCGGTCGCGGCGCATGACGGTGCCGGTCGCTTCGGAGGGGGTGGCCGACATGCCATCGGGCAGGCACACGGTCAGGGAGTACCCGTAGAGCAGTCGCTCCATCAGCGGTGCGTCAGGGGTGAACTCATCGAGCGTGCGTTCGTCGATGATGAGGACCTCGCCCCCGTTCGCGATCTGGCGCATCGAGGCCAGGGCTTCGACGGGCCGGCTCATGTCGTGGAGGCACTCGAACGCGAACACGGCGTCGTAGGCGGTGTCCTTGGCCAGCTCCGCGATATCGGCGACGTGGAACGCCACCCTATCCGCCACTCCGTGCTCCTGGGCGTGGTGGCGGGCAGCTTCGATGCTGGGGGCGTCGATGTCGTACCCGTCGACCCGCAGGTGGGGCAGGCCTTCGGCCAGGGCGATCGCTGCCCAGCCCATGCCGCAGCCCACGTCGGCTACTCGGGCGCCTGGTGCGGCCAGTCGTTGGGCCACCTCGGGCATCCGCGGCAACCAGTCGTTGACCAGCAGGGTGCGGAAGATGGGTCGGTTGGCCTCAGCCTGGCCGTGGCGCATCTCCGGGCCGTGGTCCTCCCATCCGAAGGTCCGCTCACCGCGGTAGGTGTCCAGCAGCGCCGGCAACGCCCGCCCGGCGACCACCGTGCACCGCACCGAGGGGGCCAGGAACGCCAGGGAGTCCCGGTCGAGCATCGCCTCACGGACCGACGCGGGCATGGAGAACCGGCGCGCATCGGGTGGGTCCTCGTGGTTGTGGCACTCCAGCCAGCCGCCGGCAGCCTGCGCCTCGCACCACTCCTGGGCGTACCGGGGCATCACGCCGGTCCGCGCGGCCAGCTCATCGGCGGTCAACCCGGACCCGCCGTCGAGAGCCCGGTACAGGCCCAGGGCATCGCCGAGGTAGATGGAGTACAGGTCCATCGCACCAGCGAGCGCCTCAACGAGCCGCCCGACGACTGTGTCCAGGTCGCGGGGCGCGACCGTCGATGCCGTGTCAGACATGTGGACCTCCGCTACCCCGCCGCCCGGCCCCAGACCTGGGCTCCGCCCCAGTCGATCGCCTCGACGGGTTCAGCTCGAAACTGGCCACCGCAGGCTCCTCTCAGTGGCGATCCAACCTCGTCACGCACATCGCCGAAGAAGGCCGTCCCGCGGCGATGAGTCGCCTGGCCACCAAATTAGGTGAGGCTGTCCTCACCATACTCCCCGGGTCGTCGCCATTCAATGGGCCTCCGTCCTGCCGCACGCGCTGGCCCGTCTGCGACTGCGCCGACAACGCTCCTTGGCCGTGCCGGTTTCGCCCGGCATGGAGCAGCACGACAATGGCGCGCGTACGCTGTGACTGCGGCGGACCCGGGCCCCGCGACGAACATCGCTGACGTGCGGTGTCAGGGACCCGGCCCCGTGGCACGTGCCGCTGCGCGGCCGACATCGAACAGTCCGTCCTGGGGCGCTGAACGGTCGATCCCGGTGCGACTCCTTCCCCGCGGCCGTCGATCGGAGTACGGTCGCAATGGACCGATCACGGGCCAGGTCGGGATTCAGGACGGCAGGAGTCCGTTGAGTCCAGACCCGCTGCCGTGACCGGCGAGGCGTCCGGTCAGGAGCCGAGGGTGCACGACGACGTGGATCAGTACCGCCTTCTCGCTCTCCTGCAGGTGGCGGCGGGGCTGATCGTCCTGTCCTTCGGCCTCCTGGGCCTGGATCCGCAGTCCAACCACCCGGCTGAGACCATCCTGGGCGTCCTCTGGGTGCTGCTGGGGCTGCTCACGGGGCTGCTCGTGCCCAGAGCGGGACCCTGGGCCCTCGACGCCTCACTGATGGCCGCGTCGCTGATGCTTGGCGTGGGCACATTCCTCACGGAGCAGCCGAGCGTCCAGGTGTGCAACGCCGTCGGCATGGTCGTCCTCGGGGTGTTCGCGGCCCACAAGCTGCCCCTACCGCGGGTGATCGCGTTCCTGGTGATCACCTCCGCCGCCTACATCACCGCGATCGTGGCGAGCGGGACGCCCGACGCGGGATGGCTCGCGGCCGCCGTCGTCGCGATGCTGGCCTTCAACACCTGGCATGTGTGGGTACTGGTGGACCGGATGCGTCAGGCGTCGCTCACCGATCCGCTCACGGGTGCCCTGAATCGATACGGGCTGACGGCACGGGCGCCTGCAGTCCGCGCGGTGGCCGCCCGTTCGGGTGCCCCCACCTGCGTGTGCGTCATCGACCTTGACGGATTCAAGCTGATCAACGACGAGCACGGCCATGCCGCAGGCGACCGGGTCCTCACCAGCCTCGTCCAGTCGTGGTCCGAGACCCTGCGGCCGGGGGACCAGCTCGCCCGGATCGGCGGTGACGAGTTCGTCCTGGTCCTGCCGAACTGCGACGAGATCCAGGCTGAGTCGCTGCTCGTCCGCCTGCGTGAGGCGTCCCCCACCAGATGGTCAGCAGGGACGGTGCTCTGGAACCCGGACGAGGCGGACGTGCTGCGCGCGGTGGGTCGAGCCGATGCCGCGATGTACCTCGCCAAGCATCGCGTTCATCGCACGTGACGGACTGTCGACCGGTGGCACACGGTTCGACCGTCCAGAGTCCCAGCCTGATGGAGCGGGAACTCCCTCAAGTCGGTCACAGCCGAAGCCGAGTATGAGGTACGTGAGGTCGTCCTCCGCCGTGCGATTGGGCCTGCTCCGCCGACCCCGCGAGGCCGGGGCGGCCAAGGTCGAGTTCGCCGTCATCGTGGCGATCTTCGCGACGTGGGTCATGGTCAGCGTCGTGATGTTCCAGCAGGGTGTTCGCGACGTCTACACCGCCGCCGCAGGGGACACGACCCTCACCACAGCCACGCCGCCGCCGTCGGCGCCACCGACCCTGAAGCCCGACATCGTGGCGGCACCATCGACGGTGGACCCGTCACCGATGACCGCGGGGCCGTCGAAGTCGGCGTCCGCGACACCAGCGCGCACGACCCGGACGACTGCAGCACCGACGACAGCGGCTCCGGCACAGACGACGGCTGCCGAGCCCACCAAGGCGGCGCCACCGACCAGGGCGGCGCCGACGACGTCACCACCGACGACGGCGGCACCCGTCGAACCCGCTCCGGCGACTCCGACGCCGCAGCCCCGACGACGATGGCTCCGGAACCGGCGACCGTCGGACCCCCGTGCCCCCGAGCCCCCGACCCCCGCGGCCCCCGCACCGACGGCTGTGCCCACGCCCCCTCCGGCGGCCGGCCCGACCCTCGCCCTCACCGAGTCAGTGGACAAGAAGGGCACCCTCGCCTCCAACCTCCTGCCCGGGCTCAGCCCGGAGGCCACGCTCGCGGCGGTCGACATCGTCTCCGGCGGAGGCGAGATCGTGTACACGACCCCGGACGGTGACTACGTGTTCAACGCCCCCAATGGCAGGAACACCACGGTCATCGCGTTCACCTACGTCCAGGGCGAGATCCCCGTCACGGACAACACACTGACCATCAGCACCGGCTGAGGCCCTCGAACCCGCTACGGAACGCTGCGGATCCGCGTGACCAGCACCGCGGACAGCAGCGTGATCGCGGCCGTGAGCAGGTAGAGCCCGGTGTACCCGCCGGCACTGGTGACGATCGGTGCCGCGATCACCGGGGCCAGCACCTGCGGGGCGCTGTTGGCGATGTTGATCACGCCGAGGTCGCGGCCGCGGTCGACCGCGCGGGGCAGCACCTGCGTCACCAGCGCCTGGTCGACGCCGAGGTACATGCCGTAGCCGAGTCCGAGGATGAGCGCGGCCAGCATCGCGGCGGGGAACACCGGGAAGAACGCCAGGATCACCGCCGCCACGGCCATGACGCCGGTGGCGGCGATCACGTAGACCTTGCGACGCCCGGAGCGGTCCGACAGCGTGCCGAAGACGACCGCGGTGAGGATCGTGCCCAGCGCGTACAGGGCGATCAGCACGGTCTGCCCCTGCTCCGGCTCGGCGTACCCGACCTCGTCCTGCAGCCAGAACAGCAGGTAGAGCGTGGCCATCGCGTTGCCGAGCATCATCAGGAAGCGCGTGAGCCACGCCCAGGCGAAGTCCGGGTACTGGCGCGGCGAGATCCAGAACCCCCGCAGCCACGCCCCGAGGCGGAACGGCGGCTGGTTCTCCGCGGCCCAGCGGGATGTCCCGCGCCCTGATCACGAAGGGCAGCACCAGGACGACCAGCAGCACGGCGGTCACCATGAGCCCGGCGCGCAGGCCGGTGACGACGAACGACACGATCGCGACCCCGAGCACGACGCCCACCGTCTGGGCCAGGCCGATCCAGCCCGACACCAGACCGCGCTGGCGCACCGGCACCTGGTCGGGGACGGTCGCCGTGAGCCCGGCGTACGCGCCGTTGATCGCCATCTGGGCCAGGAACCAGATCACCGCCAGGCCGAGGACGGTGCCCGGGACGCCCAGGGCGACGATGGCCAGCGCGCCGACCAGCGCGCCGAAGAGCACCCACGGCTTGCGCCGCCCCCAGCGGGCGGTCGTGCGGTCCGACAGGGCGCCGGCGAGCGGGTTGAAGACGATCGAGGCGAACGCCCCGGCACCGGTGATCCAGGCCAGCGCGGCCTCCTTGCTGTCCGGGGCGACGTCCTGCGGCCAGCCGCGGGAGCAGGTTCTGGATCGGCGTGTAGAACGCCATCATGATGCCGAGGTTGGCCAGCACCACGGCCGCGATGTAGCCGCGCCGGACCGGGACGGTCGGCTCCTCCAGCGCCCCCGGGAGCGGTGGCCGGCGTCGGTGCTCATGCCTGACCGCGCAGGAACGCGCGGTACCAGGCGTAGGACGTCTTCGGGATGCGCCGCTGCGTCGGGTAGTCGACGTGCACCAGGCCGAAGCGCGGGCGGTACCCCTCGGCCCACTCGAAGTTGTCCATCAGCGACCACACGAAGTAGCCGCGGACGTCGACGCCGGCGTCGATCGCCTCGCCGACCGCTGCGACGTGGCTGCGCAGGTACTCCACGCGCCGCGGGTCGTCGACGTGCGGCGCGGGCTCGCTCGACCAGCTCCTCGGCGAACGCCGCGCCGCTCTCGGTGACCATCACCGGCGGGAGCGCGTCGCCGTACCGCTCGTGGATCCCGACGAGGACGTCGCGCAGGCCGCTCGGGGACGACCGGCCAGCCCATCGCGGTCTGCTCGAACTCGTCCATCGCGACCAGCTCGAAGGGGAACGGGTTGCCCTGCCCGGGAGCCTTCACCCGGGTGGGGTTGTAGTAGTTGACGCCCGAGCACGTCCAGCGGCTGGGCGATGATCGCGAGGTCGCCGTCCTGGACGCACGAGCGGTCGGTCGGGATCCCGACCTCCTCGAGGCTCGGGTAGCTGCCCAGCAGGCAGGGGTCCAGGTACGTGCGGTTCTGGATCGCGTCGAGGGCGGCTGCGGCGGCGGCGTCCTCGGGGGAGTCGCTGGCCGGCACCATCGGCGACAGGTTGTGGGTGATGCCGACCGATGCGCCCGGCGACTGCGGCGCGGATGGCCTGGGTGGCCAGGCCGTGGCGCGAGCAGCACGTGGTGGGTCGCCGGGAACGAGTCGAAGAGCAGCGCCCGGCCCGGGGCATGGGTGCCGAACGCGTAGCCGTGGGTGGAGATCACGACGGCCTCGTTGATGGTGATCCACGTGTGCACGCGGTCGCCGAGGCGCCGCGGCGACATGGCCGGCGTACTCGGCGAAGCGATACGCGGTGTCACGGTCCAGCCAGCCGCCGCGGTCCTCCAGCGGCTGGGGCAGGTCCCAGTGGTAGAGCGTGACGACGGGGGCGATCCCGCTGCTCGAGCAGCCCGTCGACGAGCCGCTCGTAGAAGTCGAGCCCGCGCGCCTCGACCGCGCCCTCCCCGGTGGGCACGACCCGCGGCCAGGAGACGGAGAAGCGGTAGGCGTTCACGCCGAGGTCGGCCATGAGCGCGACGTCGTCGGGCCAGCGCACGTAGTGGTCGCACGCGATGTCGCCGGTGGAGCCGTCGGCGATCCGCCCGGGCGTGTGCGCGAAGGTGTCCCAGATCGACGGCCCCTTGCCGTCGGCCTCCGGCGACCCCTCGATCTGGTACGCGGCGGTGGCGGTCCCCCAGAGGAAGTCCGGGCGGAACGCCGCACGGGTGCGGCCGTCTGACACGTGCCGGGGTCACCCGGCGTCCACGGGGTGGTCATGGTCCGCAGCCTGCCATGTGGGCACATGGGGTGGCCGCCTGAGCCGCGGGTGGAGCCGACCTGGCGGGGACCGTTGCCCCTGCCGGGCCAGGAGGTGGATCCGGCTCGGATCCTCAGGCGTCGCCAAGGACGAGTCGGGCCACCTCTGCGGGCGACTGGGCCAGCACGTCGATGTCCCCCCGCGGGATGCCGGGGGTCTGGTGGCCCCACCCCGCTGCGACCGCGAGCACGCCCGCTGTGCGGGCAGCGATCATGTCGCCCGGGCTGTCGCCGACGAACACCACCTGGCCGGCAGCGAGGCCGAGCCGCTCGAGGGCGAGGTGGATCATCTCCGGGTTGGGCTTGGGGCCGCTGACGAGGTCCACGGTGACCACGGTGTCGAACAGGGCGTCGAGCCCGTGCGCGCCGAGGACCACCGCGGCCGACCGGGCGTCGGAGTTGGTCGCCACGGCGGTCGCCACCCCGGCGTCCCGCAGCGCGACCAGCAGCTCGACGATCCCCGGGTAGGGCTCGATCCGCGCGACCTCCTCGGCCAGCGCGTCGTGGAACACGTCGTCCTCGGCGTCGGTGGCCTCGTGCCCCAGCAGTGCGCTGACCAGGTTGCGGGCCGCCCCCAGGTGCGCCACCGGCTCGAGCTCGGCCAGGGTGATCTCCCGGCCCACAGCGACCGAGTAGGCGTGCATCGCGGGGATGAAGGTGTTGATCAGCGTGCCGTCCTGGTCGAAGACCACCGCCCGGTACGCAGTCGCCGCCACCTCGACCGCCTCGGACCGACCGCTCACAGCTCCCGGACCACCCGCGCCGGGTTGCCGACCGCCACGACCCGAGTCGGGGAGGTCCTTGACCACCACCGCCCCCGACCCGACGACGACGTCGTCGCCGATCGTCACACCGGGCCCGACGATGACCCCGCCGCCGAGCCAGACCCGGCTGCCGATCGTGATCGGGAACCCCAGCTCGCGGCCCGAGATCCGTTCCTCGGCGTCGACCGGATGCGTGGCGGTGAGCAGCTGCACGCCGGGCGCGAGCATCGTGTCGTCGCCGATCCGGATCTCGGCGACGTCGAGCAGCACGCAGTTGGCGTTCGCGTAGAACCGTTCGCCGAGGTGGATGTTGAAGCCGTAGTCCACGTGCAGGTTCGGCTCGATCTCGAACCAGTCGCCCGGTGCTGCCGAGCAGATCGGTCAGGATGGCCCTGCGCTGCTCCGCGGCCTCGGGGGGCGTGTGGTTGAACCGGAACTCCAGGGAGCGCGCCCGTGCGCGGGCCGCGACGCAGCTCGGGGTCGTTGGACAGGTACGGCTCGCCGGAGACCATCAGCTGGAACTCGATCCCGGTCGGCAGGTCATCTCGCATGGGTCAGTCCTACCAAGTTCTGGCGCCTATAGTCCGGCGGGTGGATGATCCTGGGGTGGATGCGCCCGGCGCGCACCGTCCCGATCACGCGCTGGCGCTCCCGCTCGCGCTGGTCGCCGACCCCGGCGAGCCTGGTGGTGCTGCTCGTCGGCCTCTACGCCTTCGGCACGGGCGAGGCGCTCATCGTCCAGGGCGGCCTGGGCGTGAGCCCCTGGACGGTGCTGGCGCAGGGCCTGTCCACGATCCTGCCCGTGTCGATCGGCGTCGCCACGTTCCTCGTCAGCGCGCTGGTGCTCCTGCTCTGGATCCCGCTGCGCGAGCGGCCCGGGCTGGGCACGATCGCCAACGCGATCGTGATCGCCGTCGCCCTGCAGGTCGGAGTCGCCCTGATCCCGGAGCCGGAGGGCTGGCCCGCCCAGCTCGCCCTCGTCCTGCTCGGGATCGCGATGATCGGCCTGGGCAGTGGGCTCTACCTGACCACCAACCTCGGGCCCGGCCCACGCGACGGCTGGATGACGGGGATCCACCTGCGCACCGGGTGGCCCGTGGGCCGGGTGCGGCTGGGCATCGAGCTCGTGGTCCTCGTCGTCGGCTGGCTGCTCGGCGGGACGGTCGGGCTCGGCACGATCCTGTTCGCGGTCCTCATCGGACCGGCCGTTGCCCAGGGCCTGGCGATCGCCGCTGCGGTCGGGGGCGTACCGGGCGCCGAGGGGCGGGGGGCCGTCGAGGACGAGTTCCCCGAGCTCGACGCCTGACCGCCGACGGGGCGCGGGGCGTCGCACCTGCGGGGGACACGGGCTCGCCGGGCGCCCCTCACGGCGACCGTGCGCGCCCTCACGGGCATAGCCTGCACGCATGGCCGAGGAACCGCCGGACGCAGGGCTGCGCAGCGGTGTGCGCCGCGCGGTCGGTGGTGCCCTCGACGCAACCGTCGGCCGCGTCAGCCACACGGTCACCGAGGCGGCGATGGAGGTCACCGGAGCCACCGCCCAGCAGGTGATCGAGGACCTCGAGCCGTACCTGATCCAGGAGGCCATCCCGAGGATCGTCGATGGGCTCACGCCCTACCTGACCGACACGGTCGTGCCGGAGGTGCTCGAGGGCATCACCGATCACCTCGTCGCCGACACCGTCCCGGACATCGTCGATGGCGTCACGGCCCACCTGGTGGCCGTCACGGTGCCGCAGGTGGTCGACGGGGTGACCCCCCGGCTGGTGGCGGACCTCCTGCCGAAGCTCCTGGAGGACCTGCGCCCCTACCTCGAGGCCGAGCTGGTCCCGCGCATCGTCGAGGGCCTCGTCCCCTACCTCCAGGAGCAGGTGGCCCCGGAGCTGATCGACGCGCTGATGCCCAAGATCCGCGATGAGGTCGCGCCGGAGCTCATCGACGCCCTGATGCCCCGCATCGAGGAGCAGATCGCCCCGCAGCTGATCGACGCGCTGATGCCCAAGATCCGCGACGAGATCGCCCCGGACCTGGTCGAGGCGCTCATGCCCGGATCCGCGACGAGATCGCGCCGCAGCTCGTGGACGCCCTGATGCCCAAGATCCGCGATCGAGGTCGCCGCCCCAGCTCGTGCGACTGCGCCTGATGCCCAAGATCCAGGACGAGGTCGCTCCGCAGCTCGTCGATTCGCTGGTGCCGAAGATCCGCACCGAGGTCGTCCCGCTGATCCTTGAGGACATCATCGACGACCCGCGGGTGCGCGACCTGATCCGCGAGCAGAGCCAGGGGCTGTTGCTCGACGCGCTGGAGTCCGTCCGCGAGAACCTGGCGGATGCCGACGTGCTCGTGGAGCGGTTCGGGCGACGACTGGTGCGCCAGCCCCCGCGCCCGCAGTCCGAGTCGGCGGTCAGCCTGATGCTCGACGCCGCCGGCGACGAGGACACGACCCCAGCGCGGCTGACCCGCGAGAACCTCGCCGCACAGCGCAGTGCCTGGCGCGCCATGCCGGTCCCGCCGGCCCCGCCCGGCCGGGAGTTCGCCCATGCCGGTGTCGTGACCCGGCTGGTGGCCTTCGGCGTCGATGTCGCCCTCGTGTCGTGGCTGGTCAGCCAGGGGCTGTCTGCCCTCATCAGCGTCCTCGACGCGATCTTCGGCAGCGCGCCGAACTGGCTGGTCGGGATCCTCACGGGCATCGCGGCCTCGGTGGTGCCGATCTACCTCGGTGTGTGCTGGTGGCTGGCGGGGCGCACGATCGGCTCCCTGCTGGTGGGCACGCGTGTCTGCACTCCCGACGGGCGCAACCCGGGGCTGGTCAGGGCGCTGGTCCGGGCCTGGGTCGGCGTGTTCGGGCTCGTGGTGTGGATCGCCAGCGGGGTGTTCAGCCTGTTCGACTCCAAACGGCGCTCCTGGCTGGACCGGCTGATGCAGACCGAGGTGCGCTACGTGGTGCCCCTCGACCAGCAGCGTCGGTACATCCGGGAGGCGCTCCAGGCCCGGGCAGGCGCAGGCGAGCACCCAACCGGTCGCCGACGCGGCAACGGGGACCTCGACCGAGCCGTGACGACGGACCTCGGGGCAGACGCGAGGCTCTGCCTGCACGGGCTACGGCTGCGCCGCGGGTAGCCTGCAGTACGACCGTGATGCCCGCCCCAGGAGGTCGCATGCCCGCCCGTCCCGAGCCGCTGCCGGACGGCGCGATCATGTTCCACGCGGGGTTCCACAAGACCGGGACGACGGCCCTGCAGTCAGCCTTCGCGAGCAGTCGCCCCCAGCTGCTCGAGGCCGGGGTGCTCTACCCGGGCAACCGCCGCTCGCACCATCGGGCGGCGATGGTGGTCACCAAGCGCACCTGGGGGTGGGAGGAGCGCGGCGGACGGCGCACCGAGCCCAAGTACTGGGGGCGCGTGGCCCGAGCGTCCCTGGCGCACGAGGGACGGGTCGTGATCTCCAGCGAGGGATTCGCCCTGGCCGACGATGCTGCCCTGGACAGGATCGTGGATCGCCTGGGTGCGCAGCGACTGCATGCGGTCTTCACGCTGCGCCCGATGGCGCGGCTGCTGGCCTCCTCCTGGCAGCAGTACCTGAAGTACGGGCTGGCCATGCGCTACGAGAACTGGCTCAAGAACGTCTTCGCCGCCCCCCCGGAGTGCCCGCCGACCCCCAACTTCTGGCGGCGCAACGACCATGCGGGGATCATGGCGCGCTGGGCGCAGCGACTGGGCCCGGACCGAGTGAGCCTGGTCGTGCTCGACGAGGGCGACCGCGACTACCTGTTCCGCACGTTCGAGCACATGCTCGCCCTGCCCAGCGGGCTGCTCGTCCCCGACCCGGAGCTCAGCGCCAGCAACCGTTCGATGACCGCAGCCGAGGCCGAGATGCTGCGCCAGGTCAACGCCGGCGGGGCCAAGCGCTGGGACTGGCCCCAGTACGAGAAGCTCGTGCGCCGTGGCGCGATCCTCCGGATGGTCGAGTCGCGCACCCCCGAGCCCGACGAGGAGTCGCTGGGCACGCCCGAGTGGGCGATCCGGGCGGCCCAGGAGGTGGGCGCGGCGACCGCCGAGCAGGTCGCGGCCCTGGGCGTCACGGTGCATGGGGACCTCGCCAGCCTGGCCGATCCCATCCCGGCCGGCCAGCCCCCCACCGACGCCCTGCGGCTGCCGGTGCACGCGGCGGCCGAAGCCGTCCTCGGCGCCATCTCCGGGGCCATGGCCGGCAAGCCGGTGGCCCCCGAGTCCGACCAGGCGATCAACAAGCTCGACCTGCCCGCCGTCCAACGGCTGAGCACCCGCGAGGCCGCGGACCTGCTCAGGCTGCGGCTCGGGGAGGCCCGGGAGTGGCGGATGGCCAAGCTGAGGCGGTCGACCCGGGCTGCGTTCCGTCGCACGTAGGTCGCGCGACCGCTGGGCTCAACGTGTGACGTGGGAGTGCGGAGCCGGGCGCTGGCTCGCCGCCCGGCGGGCCCGGCGGCTGCGGTACATGGCGTCGTCGGCGCGGGCCACGAGGTCCACCATCCGGTCGGTGCTCTGCAGCTCAGCGACTCCGGTGCTGATCGAGATCCCGGCGGGCAGCCCCGCCGACTGCGGATCATCGGTCTGCACCGCCGCCGCGAGGGTCCGCGCGATCCGGGTGGCCGTTGCGGCCTCGCACGCGGGCAGCAGCAGCAGGAACTCATCCCCACCCCATCGGCCCACCACGTCGCTGCGGCGCACGACGGTCGTGGCCACCCGGGCGACCTCCCTGAGGGCCGCGTCACCGGCATTGTGCCCGTGCGTGTCGTTGTAGCGCTTGAAGTCGTCGAGGTCGAAGAGCACCACCGACAGCGGCTGTCCGCTGCGCGTGGCCGTAGCTGATCGCCTCCGTCGGCCATGGGCTCGAAGGCCTGCCGGCTGTACGCGCCGGTCAGGTGGTCGCGGGTGGCCGCGTGGATCAGGGTCCGGTGGTAGCGGTTGATGACGACCAGGCCAGGGCCACGATCGCCAGGCAGGACATGGCCCCGAACGCGAGGCTGAACCCGAAGGTGCCCAGATCGGCCTCGCACGGCCTTGGTCGCTGCCAGCCACGTGCCGACGATGATCGGAAGGAACCCGGCGGTCAGCGCCATGATCAGGGCCAGCAGGATCCGCCGGCGCTCCCGCGCAAAATCGGCGTCCATGATGCGTCCCTTCGCTGCCGCACAAAGCGGTAGTCCCACGGTAGGTCCGGATGGGGTGCCGCCGACACTGGGATTCGCCCGGATGGCCCAAGGCTGCTCGCAGCGCATCCGGTGCCGACGTGGCGCCATACTCACCGCAGACCACGACTCCCAGGAAGGGGAGAGCATGTCGGGCAAGTTCGAGCTCTACACGGACAACGCAGGCAAGTTCCGGTTCCGGCTGAAGGCCAGCAACGGCCAGACCATCGCCGCCAGCCAGGGCTACGCCTCCAAGAAGTCGGCCCTCGAGGGGATCGAGTCCGTGCGCAAGCACTCCGCTGACGCGCCGGTGGTCGAAGTCGACGAGTGACCCGCAGGGCCAGTGCACAGCCGTTCGCCGGGATGTGAGGACTCCTCGCCGCGTCGTACGGGTGGGCGCCTGACGACCCGGGTGCGCCCCGATGCCGGCACCGGCCGGGAGTTGTGGATGGCATGCTTGGCCGGTGCGTGAACGTGCCGGTCGGATCCTGGTGTGGGCAGTGGCGTGCGCGCTCGGCCTGGCAGCATGCGGAACCCCCGTCGCCGCTCCCCTCGAGTCGGCGGCGCCGACCCGCGTGCCACCCTCGCGTTCCGCCGGCTCCGCGAGCCCACGAGGCCCCCGTGGATCCGGTCCTGGCGTGCGTCGCGCAGCTTCCCGAGGATGTGCGCATCGGCCAGACCATGCTCGTCACCACCACGGACATCACCCGGGTCCAGGGCTGGCTCGATGACGGGCTGATCGCAGGGATCCTCTCCAACGGCCGCCTGACCCCCGAGGTGGCCGGCGCCCTGGACGGGGCGACGACGGGGAACCAGTACGGGGCCCTGCTGGCCGCCGACGAGGAGGGTGGCCAGGTCCAGCGCTACGCCGACGTCATCGGCCCGATCCCGTCGGCCCGAGCGCAGGCGACCACGATGACTCCCGACGAGGTCCGCGCCATGTACGCCGCCCACGGGGCCGCACTGGCCGACTGGGGCGTCGACCTCGTGTTCGCGCCCGTCGTCGACGTGGGGTACGGCCCGGGCATCGGGTCGCGCGCCTACTCCACGGACCCGCAGGTCGTCACCGAGTACGGCACAGCCGCCGCCCAGGGCTACGCGGAGGCTGGGTTGCTCCCGGTGCTCAAGCACTTCCCCGGACAGGGCAGCGCCACCGGGGACACCCACTACGAGCTCGCCGTCGGCCCGTCCATCGACGAGCTGCGGGCGAGCGACCTCCTGCCCTTCGAAGCGATCCCCCAGGAGGTCGACGTCGCGGTGATGGTCGGTCACACGACGATCCCGGGCTACTCCAAGGAACCGAGCAGCCAGTCCAGGCGGGCGATCGAGGGACTCCTGGTCGACGAGCTCGGCTTCGACGGGCTCATCATCAGCGACGCCCTGGGCATGGCGGCCTCCGGGGAGCCGACCCAGGGCGGGGCCCTGGTCGGGTTCATCGCTGCGGGTGGCGACCTCGGGATCGTCGGACCCGGCGGCTCGGTGGAGGGCCGTCGCGCGCTGCGCAAGGCGCTCAAGGACGGGACCGTGACCCAGGAGCGGCTCAACGACGCTGCCGCGGCGGTCCTGGCCGCCAAGGGGATCGATCCGTGCGACGTCATCGGCGACCCGGCACCCGAGGTCGCGGACACCGACGTCCCGAGTGACCCCGCCGACGTCCCGAGCGACCCCGGCCGGTCGATCAACCCCACCGAACGAGCTCGTGACGATCTGCTCCCTGACGATCGCTCCCGTGACGGAGCAGATCGTCGGACGGAGCAGATCCGCGTGGCGCCGCGGCTGGGCGGTCGAGGGGGTTTCGGCGCCGGGCGCTTCGGGCAGAATGGAGGCGTGTTCCTGCAGTCGCGCATCCCGCGGTTGGCAGCAGCGCCGGTACCGCGTGACCTGGTGGCTCGTCACCCGCGGCTTCGTGTTGCTCATGGCCGTGGGCATGATGTTCCACCACGACTGGAAGCACATCTTCGACGACCTCAACGTCTACTCGCGCTGGGGTGAGGGGCTGGCCGAGGGTCGCGTGCCCTCGTCGGATCCGATGTGGCAGTACCCACCCCTGGCGGCCTTCGTGTTCGGCGGGATCGGCCTGCTGGGCTCCCAGCCGTGGTTGTTCCTGCTGCTGTTCGTCGCCGTGGACATCGCGATCAGCCTGCTGCTCGCCCGGGACGCCGCACGGCGCGACCGCTGGGACGGCTACGCGGTCTGGTTGGCGGCGCCGCTGCTGCTCGGGCCGATCCTCTACGGGCGCTACGACTCGATCCCGACCCTGGCCGCGATGGCCGGGCTGCTGGCGCTCGCCGTGCCGGTGGCCGCCGGCGCGATCCTGGCCGATCGGTGGCGGGCTGAAGGTCTGGCCCGCCGTGATGGCCCTGGCACTGAGCCAGCGGGCCTGGCTGCGGGGCGCGTTCGGGGCCGCGATGGCCACCGCTGTCGTGGTCGCCACGGCGGCCTGGGCCTTCCCGGGCGTCATCAGCGGCTTCGTCGGCAACGGCGAGGCCCGCGGCCTGCAGACCGAGTCCGTGGCCGCGCTGCCCTTCGTCTGGGCGCGGATGTTCGTGGGCAAGGAGGGCGTCCCCGAGGCCTTCCGCTACGGATCCTCCGAGGTGGGCGTCCCGCTGGCCGACGCGATCGCCCCGTGGCTGATCCCGCTCACGGGCCTCGGGCTGCTGCTGCTGATCCTGGCGCGGGCCCTCGGCCGGCTGGACCACTGCACCGGTCGCCGACATCGCGTTCGTCGCGATCCTGTGGCTGATGGTCACCTCCCGGGTCCTCAGCCCGCAGTACAACGTGTGGCTGGTCGGGATGGCGGCCCTGGTCTGGGCAGCGGGATCCCCGCGGATGCGGACCGCGACGATCCCCGTGGCGGTCACCGCGGTCGCCGCCCAGGTGCTCTACCCGTTCTCGTACATCGACATCGTCGACGGCGGGGTCATCGGGGTGGCGGTCCAGACCGTGCGGATCGTGGCGCTGCTCGCGTCGATGGTGCTCGCGGTGCGCGCGCTGCTGCCTGAGAAGGCCCCCGCAGGCGACGAGGCGCAGCGCACCCCGATCGAGACGCCCTCGGCGCATGCGGGGATTCGGACCCCCGGGGTCTGAGCACGTATCCTCCTGCCAGTACCCGACTCCCGGAGGACCCCGTGAACCGCACCCGTACCCTTGCCGCCCTCGCCGTTGCCGGACTGGCGCTGGCGGCCTGCTCGCCGGCTGCCGACACCGCCACCGAGGCCTCTGCCTCCGCGTCGGGGGCCAGCTGCGACAAGGCCACCCTCGAGACCAAGACGCCGGGCAAGCTCGTCATCGCCACCGGCCAGCCCGCCTACGAGCCGTGGGTCAAGGACGACGCCCCGGAGTCCGGCGAGGGCTTCGAGGCCGCCGTGGCCTACGCCGCCGCCGAGAAGCTGGGCTACGACCCGGCCGACGTCCAGTGGGTCCGCACCACCTTCGACGTCGCGATCGCCCCGGGCGCGAAGGACTTCGACTGGAACATCCAGCAGTTCTCCATCACCGAGGACCGCGAGAAGGCGGTCGACTTCTCCTCGTCGTACTACGACGTCAACCAGGCCATCGTGTCCTACAAGGGCTCCCCGATCGCCGACGCGAAGACCCTGGCCGACCTCGAGTCGGCCAAGCTCGGTGCCGCAGTCGGCTCGACCTCGCTGGACGCGGCCCAGGGGCTGGCCACCGGCGAGGAGGTCGCGGTGTTCAACGACAACGCGGCGGCTGTCAGCGCCCTGAAGAACAAGCAGATCGACGGCCTCGTCGTCGACCTGCCCACGGCGTTCTACCTGGTCGCCGCAGAGCTCGACGAGGGCGTGATCGTCGGCCAGCTGCCCGCCGCCGAGGGCGCCACCACCGACCAGTTCGGGATCCTGCTGCCCAACAACAGCCCGCTGACCGAGTGCACCACCCAGGCCGTCGACCAGCTCCGTGCCGACGGGACCCTCGACACGCTCGAGCAGACCTGGCTGGGCTCGGACGCGGGCGCACCCACCCTCCAGTAGCGCTGGGTGAGCCAGCCGGGGGGCACCCGCAGCCCCAGTGACGAGGAGCTGCGCCGGCGTGCCGTGCGCGCGAAGCAGGCGCGCCGCAGCACCGTCATCGCGACCGTCTCCAGCGTCCTGGTCATCGGGGCGCTGGTGGCCGTCGTGGTCAGCTCGCCGGGCTGGGACGTCGTCCGCAGCACCTTCTTCGACCTGCAGTACGCCCGCGAGGTGCTGCCGGCGGTCTTCGCGGGCCTGCTGCTCAACATCAGGCTGACGATCGTTGCCACGGTCCTCATCGCGATCCTCGGCCTGGCCCTGGCCCTGGCCCGCACGTCCAAGGCGCCGGCCCTGGCCCCGTTCCGGATCCTGGCGACCGGCTACGTGGACCTGTTCCGCGGCGTGCCGACCCTGCTGGTGATCCTGCTCATCGGCTTCGGCGTGCCCGCGCTCGGGCTCACGGGCGTGACGTCCTCGGTGGTCATCCTGGGCACCGCCGCGATCGTGCTGACCTACTCGGCCTACGTGGCCGAGGTCCTGCGCAGCGGGATCCTGTCGGTGCACCCCAGCCAGAGTGCCGCGGCTCGCTCGCTCGGGCCTGACCTCGGGGCAGGCGCTGCGCTACGTCGTGCTCCCGCAGGGCATCCGTCGGGTCATCCCGCCGCTGATGAACGACTTCGTCTCGCTGCTCAAGGACACGGGCCTGATCTCGGTCCTCGGCGTGGTCGATGCGATCCGTGCCGCCCAGATCGAGTCCTCGAGGTCGTTCAACTACACCCCGTACGTCGTCGCGGCGGTCCTGTTCCTCATCCTCACCATCCCGCTGACGCGGATCACCGACCGGTTCATGCACCGCTCGATCCAGCGCCAGAACGCGCAGGTCGGCGCATGACGGCCCTGGCGCCACCCCGTGCTCAGCGTCGAGCAGGTGTACAAGTCGTTCGGCGCCGAGCAGGTCCTCGAGGGCGTCTCGCTGCGAGGTGCCCGAGCACACGGTCACGGTGCTCATCGGGGCGTCCGGGTCGGGCAAGTCCACGCTGCTGCGCTGCATCAACCTGCTCACGTCCGTCGACGACGGGGTGATCCGCCTCGACGGGTGGGACATCACCGACCCCGAGGTGGACCCCGACGAGGTCCGCCGCAAGGTCGGCATGGTCTTCCAGTCGTTCAACCTCTTCCCGCACCTGACCGTCCTGGACAACATCACGCTCTCCCCGCGCAAGGTGCACAAGGTGTCCAGGGCGGCCGCCGAGGCCGACGGGCTGGAGCTGCTCGAGCGCTTCGGGCTCGCGGACAAGGCCCAGCAGTACCCCGACCGGCTCTCCGGGGGCCAGCAGCAGCGCGTCGCGATCGTGCGCTCGCTGGCCGTGTCACCGCGGCTGATGCTCATGGACGAGGTGACCTCCGCCCTGGACCCGGTCCTGGTCAACGAGGTGCTGTCCACGGTGCGCGAGCTCAAGGCCGAGGGGATGACCATGGTCATCGCGACCCACGAGATGGGGTTCGCCGAGCAGGTGGCCGACGAGGTGTGCTTCCTGTCGGCGGGGACCATCGTCGAGCGCGGCGCCCCCCAGTCAGCTGCTGCACGACCCCCAGGACCAGCGGACCAGGGACTTCCTGCGCCGGGTGCACGAGGCCGGGCGGCTGTAGCCGGGCCTCGCGCTGGTCACGCCCCCGGGGCGATGGCGCCCGCGGGCGTGACGCGGCTGAGCGGTTCCTGCGCTCCAGGGGCAGGCGCACGGTGACCTGGCATCCCTGGCCGGACCCCGTGTCGAGGTCCACGCGGCCACCGTGTGCGGCGACGATCGCCGCGACGATCGACAGGCCCAGCCCGGAACCGCCCTCGGCCCGGGAGCGGGCGGCGTCCGCCCGGTAGAACCGCTCGAACGCCCGCGCCGCCACCTCGGGGGGCATCCCCGCACCGTGGTCGACGACCGCGATCGTCGCCCATCCCGGCTGGCCCCCCGCGGCGGGAGTGACCCCGATCCGCACGTCCACCGGCTGGTCGGCCGGTGAGTAGCGCAGGGCGTTGGACACCAGGTTGTCCACGACCTGGCGCAGGCGCAGGGGGTCCCCGGGGACGGACAGCCCCTCGGCCGGGTCGCTGACGTGCACCGAGAGCTCGCGCTCGGGGGCAGTCGCGCGGGCGGCCGTCACGGCATCCGCCACGAGGTCCACGACGTCGACCTCGGTGATCTCCAGCGGGCGCTGCTGGTCCAGGCGGGCCAGCAGCAGCAGGTCGTCGACCAGGACGCCCATGCGCGCGGCCTCGGCCTCGATCCTCGACATGGCGTCGTCGAGCGGCGGGTCCCTGGTCGACCGCCCCGATCCGGTACAGCTCGGCGAACCCACGCACCGAGGTCAGCGGGGTCCGCAGCTCATGGCCGGCGTCGGCCACGAACTGGCGCATCCGCGCCTCCGAGGCCTGGGCCTTCCCCGCTGACTCGCGCGCCGCCTGCTCGGAGGCCTGCTGCGCGGCCAGCGCGCCGGCGAGGTCATCGACCATCGTGTTGAAGGAGTGGGCCAGGCTGCCGACCTCCGTGCGCGGGTCGGACGCCGGCGCGCGCCGGTCCAGGTCCCCGGCGGCGATCGCTGCGGCGGTCTCCTCCACCTCTGCCAGGGGGCGCAGGCTGCGGCGGACGAGGATCCGCCCGGTGATGCCGAGCACGACCAGCACGAGGGCGCCGATCGCCAGCTCGATGAGGATCAGCCGGTTGACGGTGGCGTCGATGCCGCTGATGTCCTGGGCCACCGACACCGAGCCGGAGCCGTCTGCCAGCGGCGCGCTGACCACCCGCCACCGGGTGTCGCCGGACGTCGGAGTCGACCACGTAGCCACGGCCGTCCAGCGCCGTCGCCTCGGCCACCGTGAGGTCAGGAAGCGCCGGGGGGTCGGTGACCGTCGAGGCGTCGCTGGACACCTCGTGGGTCGTCCCGGTCGCGTCGGACAGCCGCACGTACATCACATCCCGACCGATCGGTCCCGGCCGGGGAGGGCCGACGCCCGTCGTCCGGCAGGGGTCGGAACTGCGCGCTGGCGATCGGGCGGGCCATGTCGGCGAGGTTGCGGTCGACCTGGTTGAACAGGTACCCGCGCAGGGCGGCCACCGTGGCCGCACCGGCGACGAGCAGGGCCGCGGCGACCAGCAGCAGGAGCAGCCCGACGAGGCGGGAGCGCAGGGGCGTGGCCTGCAGGCGCGCCGCCAGGCGGCGCGGCATCAGGACCCCCGGGGCACGCGCAGGACGTAGCCCACGCCGCGCACCGTGTGCAGGAGCCGGGGCTCGGTGGTGTCGACCTTGCGGCGCAGGTAGGAGATGTAGGACTCCACGACGGTGGCCTCACCGCCGAAGTCGTAGTGCCACACGTGGTCCAGGATCTGCGCCTTGGACATCACCCGGCCCTGGTTGGCCATCAGGAAGCGCAGGAGCTTGAACTCCGTGGGCGAGAGGTCCACCGACTGGCCGGCCTTGAACACCTCGTGGGCGTCCTCGTCGAGCTCGATGTCGGCGAAGGTCATCCGCTCGGACCCGGGTTGCGGTGCCAACCCGGCGCGGCGCAGGATCGCCCGGATCCGCGCCAGGACCTCGCCGAGGCTGAACGGCTTGGTGACGTAGTCGTCGGCGCCCAGGGTCAGGCCGGTCACCCGGTCCTCGACCGCGTCGCGGGCCGTGAGGAACAGCACGGGGCAGTGGTGGCCCTCCTGACGCATCCGGCGCACGACCTCGAACCCGTCGAGCCCGGGCATCATCACGTCGAGCACCACGAGGTCCGGCGCGAGGGCCGCGACCTGTGCCAGGGCCTGGGTCCCGTTGGCGGCCGTGTGCACCTCGAACCCGGAGAAGCGCAGGCTGGCCGAGAGCAGCTCCACGATGTTCGGCTCGTCGTCGACGACCAGCAGGCGGGCCTCCGGGAGCGGTGCTGGACGCGGGGGGTGCCGGGAGCTCGGTGGTGCTCATGGGCCCATTCTGCGCGGCCCCGGTTGCAGGAGTCTGGCAGTTGCCTGTGAGAAGCCTGTGAATCCCAGCTGCCCTGGGGGCGTCCCCGGGACCGGCGGGCTCCTCGCGAGAACGGCACAGGAGGCTCACAGGCTCCTCCAAGGTTCGTCCGGTTGCCTTCAGGACATGACCACCTCGAACCTGACGACCCGACCCATCTGGCCGTGGCCTCCGGCCCCGTACCTGACCGAGGAGCGCATGACGCCCTGCGCCCCAGCCGTCGACATCGTGATCCCCGTGCACAACGAGCAGGAGACCCTGGAGCGCAGCGTCCTGCGGCTCTACGCCCACATGCGCTGCGTCCTTCCCTACACCTTCCGGATCACGATCGCCGACAACGCCAGCACGGACCTGACCTGGGAGATCGCGTGCCGGCTGGCGCGCGACGTGCCCGAGGTGCGCGTCGTCCACCTGTCGGCCAAGGGCCGCGGCCGGGCGCTGAGCCAGGTGTGGGCGGGCAGCGACGCCGCCGTCCTGGCCTACATGGACGCCGACCTGTCCACGGACCTCGCCGCGGTCCTGCCGCTGCTGGCCCCGCTGCTCTCAGGGCACTCGGACCTGGCCATCGGCACCCGCCTGGGCCGCGGCTCCCGGGTCGTGCGCGGGCCGAAGCGGGAGATCATCTCCCGGGCCTACAACCTGATCGTGCGCGACCAGCCTGGGCGCGGGGTTCTCCGACGCCCAGTGCGGCTTCAAGGCGATCCGTGCCGAGGCTGCCGCCGAGCTGCTGCCGCTCGTCGAGGACCCCGAGTGGTTCTTCGACACCGAGCTCCTGGTCCTTGCCGAGCGATCCGGGATGCGCATCCACGAGGTCCCGGTGGACTGGGTCGACGACCCGAGCTCGACGGTGGACATCGTCGACACCGCCCGCAAGGACCTCGCCGGGATCTGGCGGCTCGGCCGGGGCCTGAGCAGCGGCCGGATCCCGCTGGGCACGCTTGCGCGACCCGTCGCGGGCCGAGGCGGCCAGCGACTCCCCGAGGGGCGTCGTCGGCCAGCTCGGGCGCTTCGCCCTGATCGGCGTCGCCAGCACCCTGGCCTACGCGGCGCTGTACTGGGTGCTGCGCTCGGGGATGTCGGCGCAATGGGCCAACGCCGTCGCGCTCATGCTCACCGCCGTCGGCAACACCGCGGCCAACCGATCGTTCACGTTCGGGGTCCGCGGCCGGCCGGACCGGCTGCGTCACCAGGCCCAGGGCCTCGTCGTGTTCGGCATCGGGCTGGCGGTCACGGGCGGGGCCCTGATGGCCCTCGACGCGCTCGCCCCCGACGCCAGCCGTCCCGTCGAGCTGGTGGTCCTCACGGCCGCCAACGTCCTGGCCACCCTCATCCGATTCCTGCTCTACCGGGCCTGGGTCTTCGGCGACCGCCTCGCGGACGCCTCCCCACCGGCTCCCCACGCGGTTCCCGCCGCCCTATCCACGGAGGTCTCCCGATGACCACGTCCACGCAGAACCCCGCCGACGCCTGGTGGCAGCCCGAGCTGGCGCCGGGTGACCAGGGCGCCGCGGCTCCGATCCGGCCAGCCCGGCCAGCCCGGCCGACGCCGACTCCGCGGGTGTGCCCGCCATGCCCGGCTCCGGCCGAGTCGTCCGACGTCCCCGACACGCGACCCACGCCCACCTGGGCGCGCTGGGCGCTGGCCGCCCTGCTCGCGGGCACGGCCCTGCTCTACCTGTGGGGGCTGAGCCGCAACGGGTGGGCGAACTCGTACTACTCCGCTGCCGCGCAGGCCGCCGGCGAGAGCTGGAAGGCGTGGTTCTTCGGCAGCTTCGACGCGGCCAACGCCATCACCGTCGACAAGCCACCGGCATCGCTGTGGCTGATGGGGCTCAGCGTGCGCGCTGTTCGGGCTGAGCTCGTGGTCGGTCCTGGTCCCCCAGGCGCTGCTGGGAGTGGCCTCGGTCGGCGTCCTGTACGTGACGGTGCGGCGCTGGTTCGGGCCGTCGGCCGGACTCATCGCCGGGGCCGTCCTGGCGCTCACCCCGGTGGCGACCCTGATGTTCCGCTTCAACAACCCCGATGCGCTGCTCGTGTTCCTGCTGGTGTGCGCGGCGTGGGCGATGGGCCGGGCCACCGAGCGCGGCTCGATGCGCTGGATCGTGCTGGCCGGCGGGTTCGTCGGGCTGGCCTTCCTGGCCAAGATGATGCAGGCGTTCCTGGTGCTGCCCGGGTTCGTGGCGATGTACGCCGTGGCTGCGCCGATCGACCTGCAGGCGGCGCATCGGGCACCTGCTGGCGGCACTCGCCGCGATGGTCGTCGCGGGTGGCTGGTGGGTCGCCGTGGTCGAGCTGTGGCCGGCCGAGCTCCCGACCGTACATCGGCGGGTCGCAGACCAACTCGATGCTCGAGCTGATCCTGGGCTACAACGGGTTCGGCCGCCTGACCGGCGACGAGACCGGCAGCGTCGTCGCCGGGGGCGGCCAGGGCGGGTCGATGTGGGGGGAGACCGGGTGGGACCGCCTCCTGAGCGCGTCCTACGGCGGCCAGGTCGCCTGGCTGCTGCCTGCGGCGCTGGCGATGATCGTGGTGCTGCTCGTGACCTCCCGTCGGGGTGGTCGCACCGACCTGACCCGTGCTGCAGTGCTCGGCTGGGGTGGCTGGCTGGTCGTCACGGCCGCGGTCATCTCCTTCAGCGCGGGCATCATCCACGAGTACTACACAGTGGCCCTCGCGCCGGCGATCGGCGCCCTGGTGGGGATCGGCTCGGTCGCGCTCTGGGCTCGCCGGGACCACCTGTCGGCGCGGCTGGTCCTGGCCGCCCTCATCGCCGGTACCGCCTGGTGGTCGACGGTCCTGCTCAGCCGGTCCACGGGGTTCGTGACCTGGCTGGGGCCGGTGGTGCTGGTGGGTGGGCTGGCCGCCGCTGCCGCCATCGTGCTGGCCCCGTACCTGCCACGTCCGGTCGGACGCAGGGTCGCGCTCGGTGCCGCGCTCGTCGGCCTGGTGGCCGTGCTGGCCGGTCCGGCGGCCTACTCGCTGGAGACGGCGTCGAGCACCGCGTCCGGTTCGCTGCCCTCGGCCGGCCCCGCGGTCGCCGGGCTCCCGGGGCCCGGGCGGCGCGGGCGGCCCCGGGATGCGCGGGCAGGGGCCCCAGGGCCAGGCCGGCGGCATGCCCGGAGCGGGTCCGGGCCAGGCGCCCCCAGGCCAGCCGACGCAGGGCGGCACGGCCGGGTGCCCTCCCGACGCCACCCGGTGGCACGGCACAGGGCGGGACGGCGCCCGGTGGGGCGCCGTCGGTGGCGCAGCCGGTGGCCTGCTCAACGGCAGCACCCCCAGCCAGGCGCTGACCGATGCGCTGCTCGCCGACGCCGACGAGTTCACCTGGGTGGCTGCTGCTGTCGGCGCGAACTCGGCAGCCGGGTACCAACTGGCCACCGAGCGCCCGGTCATGGCGATCGGCGGGTTCAACGGCAGCGATCCGGCTCCGACGTTGGCGGAGTTCCAGGCCCGCGTCGAGGCTGGCGAGATCCACTACTTCATCTCCGGCGGGCAGGGATTCGGCGGCGGGCAGATGGGTGGGTCGCAGGCGTCGTCGGACATCGCCGACTGGGTGGCGCAGAACTTCACCGCGACCACGGTCGACTCCGTGACGCTCTACGACCTGACGGCACCCACGGGTGCGGTCAGTGCCACGACGGCAGTTCCGACGACCTGAATGGGCCCCTGCATCCCCCCGGGTCCTCCTCGTCCCGGGGGGATCAGGCCGGATGCGGGGAGCGCTCCCTGCAGCGACGCTAACCGTGGCACTCGACCCGTGTGGGCTGCTGATCCAACCGCGGGGGCCTCCTTGGATCGCGGATTTCGTCGTGTTGGATTTGGATTCGTGGAGGCCGACCTCTAGAGTGCGCTCCGTCCAGTCGGGACCTTGGTCCCGGCGATGTGCACCCCAAAGTCCCTGAGGTCGATCGAATGGAAGCAACGCCGAGCGTGGCGATCTCCCTGCGAGGGCTGCGCAAGCAGTTCGGGCACGGGGACTCCGCCGTGGCTGCCGTCGATGGCGTGGACCTCGACGTGCTGGACGGGGAGTTCCTCACGCTGCTCGGACCGTCCGGCTCGGGCAAGACGACCGTCCTGCGCATGGTCGCCGGCTTCGAGCTCCCCACCGCGGGCACGATCGAGCTGGCCGGCCAGGACGTCACGAATCGTGCGCCGTTCGAGCGCAACGTCAACACCGTCTTCCAGGACTACGCGCTGTTCGGCCACATGACGGTCGCCCAGAACATCGAGTACGGGCTGAAGGTTGCCAAGGTGCCGAAGACGCGGCGCCGGGAGCAGGTCGCCGAGGCGCTCGAGGCCGTGCGGCTGGGCTCCTATGGGGACCGCCGGCCCAGCCAGCTCTCCGGGGGCCAGCGGCAACGTGTCGCCCTGGCCCGCGCGCTGGTCAACCGCCCCAAGGTGCTGCTCCTCGACGAGCCCCTGGGCGCGCTGGACCTGAAGCTGCGCGAGCAGATGCAGGTCGAGCTCAAGGCGATCCAGCGCGAGGTCGGGATCACCTTCGTCTTCGTCACCCATGACCAGGAGGAGGCCCTGACCATGAGTGACCGGATCGCGGTCTTCAACGCGGGCCGGATCGAGCAGGTGGGCACCCCGGCCGAGGTCTACGAACAGCCGGCCACCCGCTTCGTGGCGGGGTTCGTCGGCACGTCGAACCTGCTGGAGGGTGCCTCGGCGGCGGCCGTCCTCGGTCGCGACGAGCTGATCTCCGTGCGCCCCGAGAAGATCCGGCTGGCCGAGGCGGGCACGGACGCCGGCCCCGGCGAGCACGCGGTGGCCGGAGTCGTGCGGGAAGTGATCTACGTGGGCTCGGCGACCCGCTACCTGGTCGACCTCTCGGTCGGCGGTGAGCTGGCCGCTCTCGAGCAGAACGTCGACCGCCCGCGTGCCGATGCCAGCCAGCTGCGCGGCCAGCAGGTCACGCTGGTCTGGAGCCGCGAGTTCGAGACCCGGATCGGCGCCTAGCCCGATCCCCATCGCTTCCGTCGCATCGGGCGACGGATGAACCACACACAAGGAGGTAGCAGGTGCGCACTTCGCGTCTGCTCAAGGCCACCGCGGCCAGCGCCGCGCTGGTGCTGCTTGCCACGGGCTGCAGCTCGTCATCGGACTCGGCAACCGAGTCCGCCGCCCCGGCCTTCGCCGGCCCCGTCGGTGACGGCGAGGGTGCCGTCAACATCCTGGCGTGGCCCGGATACGTCGTCCAGGACCCCGACAACGGCGTCGACTGGGTCACCGAGTTCGAGACCAGCACGGGCTGCAAGGTCAACCTGAAGGAGTTCGGCACCTCGGACGAGGCCGTCAAGCTCATGCAGGGTGGCGGCTGGGACGTCGTCTCGGCCTCCGGTGACGCGACGCTGCGCCTGATCGCCGGCGACACCGTCGCGCCGGTCAACACCTCCCTCGTGCCCAACTACGCCGACATCTTCCCGGACCTGAAGGACAAGTCCTGGAACACCGTCGACGGGGTCAACTACGGCATCCCGCACGGCCGCGGCGCCAACGTGCTGGCCTATCGGACCGATGCGGTCACCGAGGCACCCACGTCGTGGAAGGACACGTTCGACCCGGCCTCCCCGTACGCGGGCAAGGTGACGGCCTACGACTCGCCGATCTACATCGCCGACGCGGCCCTCTACCTGATGACGACGCAGCCGGACCTCGGCATCACCGATCCCTACTCCCTGGACCAGGCCCAGTTCGACGCCGCGATCAAGGTCCTCGAGGCGCAGAAGCCGATCATCAGCGAGTACTGGTCGGACTACCTGAAGGCGATCTCCGCCCTGGAGAGCGGCACGACCAGCCTGGGCACGTCCTGGCAGGTCATCGTCAACTCGGTGGCCAAGGCCCCGGTCGAGTCGGTCAAGCCCAACGAGGGTGCGACGGGCTGGTCGGACACGTGGATGGTGGCCAAGGACGCCAAGAACATCAACTGCTCCTACAAGTGGCTCGACTGGATCGTCTCGCCCGAGACGAACGCTGCCGTGGCGGAGTACTTCGGCGAGGCCCCGGCCAACGCGAAGTCCTGCGAGGTGACCTCGGACAAGTCGTTCTGCGACACGTACCACGCCGCCGACACCGAGTACTGGAAGAACGTCTACTACTGGAACACGCCGAGCGCCAAGTGCCTCGACGGGCGCACCGACGTCCAGTGCATCCCGTACGCGAAGTGGACCGAGGCCTGGAGCGCGCTGCGCGCCTGACCTGAGGTGCGGTGTGGGGGCCGGGCGACTGGCCCCCACACCGGCCCGGCCCACGCCGGGTGACCCGCCGGGTGCCGTGCCGAGCGCCAGCCGGCATCCCCACGACCGACCCTGAACCCGCTCCCCTGACCGCCGGAGGAACCCCCGATGACCGCAGACGCTGGGCTCGCCCGCCGCGGCGCGGCCTCCCTGCATCGCCGGCCCGGCCTGCGCGTCACGGGGCTGCTCGCCCTGCCCATGTTCTGGTTGGTCGTGGCCTACCTCGGCTCGCTGGCGCTGCTGTTCATCACCGCCTTCTGGAAGGTCGATGACTTCACCGGCCTGCTCTCGCGCACGTTCACGCTGGACAACTTCGCGACGCTGTTCACGACCCCGGCCTATCGCGGCCTGGTCCTGCGCACCGTCGGGATCGCCGCCGCCGTCACCCTGCTGTGTGGCGTCCTGGCCCTGCCGGTGTCGTTCTTCGTGGCGCGGATCGCACCCAGCCGGTTCCGGCCGCTGCTGGTGGCCCTGCTGGTGACGCCCCTCTGGGCGTCGTACCTGGTGAAGGTCTACGCCTGGCGGGCCATGCTCGAGCCGAACACCGGCGTGGTGGCGTGGATGCTCGCCCCGTTCGGCGGGAACAGCCCCGGCTTCGGCACGTTCGCGATCATCGTGACCCTGACCTACCTGTGGCTGCCCTACATGATCATCCCGGTGTACGCCGGACTGGAGCGACTGCCCGACTCGATCCTCGATGCCTCCGCCGACCTCGGCGCCCGGCCCGGGCGCACGATGCGCAGCGTGGTCCTGCCGAGCATCAAGCCCGCGCTGGCGGCGGGCTCGATCTTCACCTTCTCGCTGAGCCTGGGTGACTACATCACCGCGAAGATCGTCGGCGGCAAGGTCACCATGCTCGGCAACGTGGTCGAGCAGAACTACGTGACCAACCTCCCCTTCGCGGCCGCGATGGCGACCATCCCCGTCCTGATCATGGTCATCTACCTCCTGGCGATCCGGCGCACCGGCGCCCTGGAAAGCCTGTAGGGGCTCCCCGTGCACCTCACCCGATCCGCGCGGATCCTGCTCTCGCTGATGACCGCGGCCGTCCTGGCCTTCATCTACATCCCCTTGGGCGTGGTGGTCATCAACTCCTTCTCGTCGGCGACCTCGCTGGTCTGGCCGCCTCCGGGGTTCACGACCCGCTGGTGGCAGCAGGCGGTCGGCGACGACGCCATCCACTCGGCCCTGCTCACGTCCGTCGGGCTGGCCACGGTGGCCACCCTGATCGCGCTGCTGCTGGGCACCCTGACCTCCCAGGCGGTGGGGCGCTACGACTTCTTCGGCCGGGACACCATCTCCCTGCTGGTCGTGCTCCCGATCGCCCTGCCCGGCATCGTGACCGGCATCGCGCTCAACAACGTCTTCACCGGGTACCTGGGTGGCCTGACCTGGGTGACGCTGATCATCGCGCACGCCACGTTCACGATCGTGGTGGTCTACAACAACGCCGTGGCCCGCCTGCGGCGCCTGGCCCCCAACGTCGAGGAGGCCTCGATGGACCTCGGCGCGACCCGCACCCGGACCTACTGGTCGATCACGTTCCCGATGCTGCGCTCCGCACTGGTCGCCGGCGCGGTCCTGGCATTCGGCCTGAGCTTCGACGAGATCATCGTCACCACCTTCACCGCTGGCCCGGGGATCGTGACCCTGCCCATCTGGATCCTGACCAACCTGTTCCGCCCGGGCCAGGGCCCCCTGGTCGCGGTCGTGGCGGCGTTCCTGGTCATCGTGTCGATCGGGCCGATCTACCTGGCCCAGCACCTGTCGCGCACCGACCGCTGAGCCACGACCCGGCGGCGGTCACGCGTCCGCGGTGCTGCCGGGTGGATGGGGCCTTCAGATCGGCAGCGGGCGCAGGTGCCGCTCGGTGATCTCGCGCACCTTCGCCACGCGCCGGCGGTACTTCTCCTCGTCGAGGAACTCGGTGGCCATCCAGACGCGCACGATCTCGTGGGCCAGGGCCGACCCGATGATCTTGCCCCCGAGGCACAGGACGTTGGTGTCCGAGTGCGAACGGGCCAGCTCGGCGCAGAAGGGGTCCTGGCACACGGCCGCGTACACCCCGTGCACCCGGTTGGCGATCATCGCGCTGCCGTAGCCGACGCCGTCGACGAAGATCCCACGGTCCGCGGTGCCGGCGCCCACGGCCAGGGCGGCGGGATACACGGTGTCGGGCAGGTCGACTGCGTCGGTGCTCGGCGCCCCGAAGTCGGCGATCTCGTGGCCCTGGCTGGCCAGGACCTCCTTGATCTCCTCCTTCAACGCGAATCCGGCGTGGTCACTTGCCAGGGCGATCCTCATCGTGGGCTCCTCGGGTCTGGTTCCCGCGAGTCTGGCATGGCCGCCGCCGGGTAGGGAAGGTGTGGGCCACTGTCAGGTCTGGGTGTGGTTTTGTATCCGAGTCTATTGTATTGCATCCGTATGGGTGCTAGGGTCCTGCACTAACAGACAGATACGGAAGTGACCGGAACGTCCCGCGGTCACGGTCCCACCCGTCGCCATCGCCCCCGGGCCGAACGCAAGGAGACACCGCATGACCCTTCTGTACCTCGTCCGACACGGCGAGACCGAGTGGAGCAAGTCCGGCCAGCACACCTCCATCACCGACCTGGACCTCACGGACCGCGGCGTGGAGCAGGCCACGTCGCTGCACTCCCGGCTCGACCCGGCCGACTTCGACCTGGTCCTGGCCAGCCCTCGCCTGCGCGCCCAGCGCACGGCCCGGTTGGCCGGCTTCGAGGACTTCGAGGTCGACGAGGACCTCGCGGAGTGGTACTACGGCGACTTCGAGGGCCTGACCAGCGAGCAGATCCGCCGGGAGCACCACGGCTGGAGGATCTGGTTCAACGGCTGCCCCGGTGGCGAGTCCGCCGCAGAGGTCCGCGCCCGACTGACCCGTGTGGCCACCCGGGTGCGTGCCTCGGGTGCCGACCGCGCGATCTGCTTCGGGCACGGCCACGCATCGCGTGTGCTGGCGCTCTGCTGGCTGGACTTCCCGATGGTCTTCGGCCAGAGCCTCCCGCTCGAGGTGGCCAGCGTGTCGATCATGGGCCACGAGAAGGAGTCGGCGGCCGTCATCCGCTGGAACAGCTGACCCGCGATCGACCGCCCGCACCGCTCCCAGTGCCCGTATCGTCCGTCAGGAGGGATCCATGCAGACACACCTCGCCAAAGTCGTGTTGGTTTCTTTCCGTATGGTGTTGACATGTGTGGGACTGTGGGTGTTCACTACAGCCATACGGACGAAAACGGAGGGAAACAGATGTACGCAGAGGAGCGGCAGGCGGCGATCGTGAGCCGGGCGAGGGTGGCCGGTCGCGTCGAGGTGGCCGAGTTGGCTGAGTCCTTCGACGTCACCCCGGAGACCGTGCGCCGCGACCTGACCGCCCTGGAGCGGGCGGGCCTGCTGCGCCGGGTGCACGGCGGGGCCATCGTGGTCGACCTCTTCGGGTTCGAGCCCGCCCTGGCCGTCCGCGAGTCGGTGCACACCTCGGAGAAGGCCCGGATCGCCGAGCGCGCCCTCGCGCTGCTGCCGGAGGAGGGTGCCATCGCCCTCGACGCCGGCTCCTCGACCTACCGCCTCGCCGAGCTGATGCCCGCCGACCGCGCCCTGACCGTCGTGACCAACAGCCTCCCGATCGCCTCGCTCCTGGCCAACCGCAGCGCCCTGACCGTCCACCTGGTCGGCGGCCGGGTGCGCGGCCGGACGCTGGCGAGCGTGGACAACGCGGCGCTGGAGTACCTGCGCACGGTCTTCGTCGATGTCGCCTTCCTGGGCATCAACGGCTTCTCGATCGAGCGTGGCCTGACCACTCCGGACAGCGCCGAGGCCGCGGTCAAGTCGGCGTTCGTCGCCTCCGCCCGGCGCAGCGTCCTGCTGGCCGACCACACGAAGTTCGGCACCGCCCATTTCGCCCATGTCGCCGATCTCGCCGAGATCGACGTGATCGTCACCGATTCAGCCCTATCCGATGAGGCCGCCTCCGAGATCGAGGCGGCCGGACCCCAGGTGGTACGCGCATGATCGTCACAGTCACCTTCAACCCGAGCCTCGACCGCACGATGGCGTTCCAGACACTCGTGCGCGGCGAGGTCCTGCGCGCGGACTCCACCCTGGAGGATCCGGGCGGCAAGGGTGTCAACGTCACCCGCTTCCTGACCGCCCACGGCACCGACTCGATCGCCGTGCTCCCCGCGGGCGGACCGATGGGCCACGCCCTGATCTCGGCGCTGGACGAGGCGGGGATCCCGCACCGGGCCATCCCGATCGCCGGGCGGACCCGCGCGAACGTGGCCGTCGTCGAGCCCGACGGGACCACGACCAAGCTCAACGAGGCCGGCCCTGTGCTCTCCGCCGCCGAGCTCGATGCACTCGTCGCGGCTGTCGCTGAGCTGGCCACGCCCGGTGGCTGGGTCGTGGTCGCAGGCAGCCTGCCGACCGGGCAGTCCACCGACGTCGTGCTGCGCGTCGCCGAGGTCGCCCGCGCCGCCGGGTCGAAGTTCGCCCTCGACATCAGCGGCCAGGCCCTCGCCGACGGGCTCGCCGCCAAGCCGGACCTCATCAAGCCCAACGAGGAGGAGCTCGGCGAGATCCTCGGTCGTGAGCTCACCACCCAGGCCGAGGTCCTGGCCGGGTGCGACGAGGCCCGCGCCCGTGGCGCCGGCGCCGTGATCTGCAGCCTGGGCTCCAAGGGCGCGGTGCTCGTCGACGCGAACGGCCGCTGGCACGGCACCGGTCCCAAGGTCCCGGTCCTGAGCACGGTCGGCGCCGGCGACAGCCTGCTCTCCGGCTTCCTGCACGCGGGTGGCTCGGGCCCGGATGCCCTTCGCATGGGCATCGCCTGGGCCACCGCAGCAGTCCAGACCCCCGGGACGGGCATTCCGTCCGCCGGGTTGATCGACCCGACCGCTGTGGAGGTGAGCGCCATCGCCACAGCATCGCAATGACGGAACGCCCCCGCAGTACCCCGAGAAACCACACAACCGGAGGTCAGTTCAATGCAGGTATCAACCATTCAGCTCGTCGAGTTGGATCTCGACAGCTCGGCCACCACGAAGGACGCGGCCGTTGATCGCCTCGTCGCCGTGGCTGCGGCCGCCGGCCGGGCCAGTGACCCGGCGGCACTGCGCGCAGACGTAGCAGCCCGCGAGGAGCTGCTCCCCACCGGGATCGAGGGCGGGATCGGCATCCCGCACGCCCGCTCGACCGGGATCGACGAGCCGACGGTCGTGTTCGGCCGCTCCACCAACGGGATCGACTGGGGTGCCGCCGATGGCCCCGCCCACCTGGTGTTCCTGATCGCCGTGCCCGAGGGCGCCGGCGACGAGCACCTGCAGATCCTGGCCAGCCTGTCGCGCTCCCTGATGAAGTCCGAGTTCCGCGACACCCTGCTCAAGGCCACGGACCCGCAGGTCGTCGTCGACACCATCAACGCCGCGGCAGCGCCCGAAGCGCCCGCGGCCGCCGCCGCAGCCGCGGCAGCTGCCGCCGCGGCGCCCGCGCGCCGCCGCGGCGCCCGCACCGACTCCGAAGGAGAAGAAGTCGATGAAGTTCGTCGGGGTGACGTCCTGCCCGACAGGAATCGCCCACACCTACATGGCCGCCGAGGCCCTCGAGCAGGCAGCCAAGGCCGCCGGCCACGAGATCGCGATCGAGACCCAGGGCTCGGGTGGCTTCAAGAAGCTCGACCCCGCGGTCATCGCCGCCGCTGACGGCGTGATCTTCGCCAACGACGTCGAGGTGCGTGACAAGGCCCGGTTCGCCGGCAAGCCGACGCTCTCCGTCGGGCGTGAAGCGCGCGATCAACGACGCCCCGGCGATGATCGACGAGGCCGTCGCCGCCGTCGAGTCCGGTGGCGTGCCCGTCGGGACCGCATGCCGCTGCGGCCGCGGCGAGCGCCTCGCGTCCGGTGGCATGGCCACCAAGGTCGAGGAGGGCCACTTCGGCATCCGCCTGCGCGGCTACCTGATGACCGGCGTCTCCTACATGATCCCGTTCGTCGCCGGCGGCGGCATCCTGATCGCCCTGAGCTTCATGCTCGGACCCGGTACGAGGTCGTGAGGTCAACGGCGACGTCTCCGGCGTTCCTCGACCAGTTCAGCTTCTTCGACCTGAACGACTGGGCCGGGCTGATGTTCATCCTCGGTGCGGCCGCCTTCGGGTTCCTGAACGCGGTCCTCGCCGGCTTCATCGCCTACGCGATCGCCGACCGGCCCGGCCTCGTGCCCGGCTTCGTCGGCGGCGTCGCCGCCGGCTACGTCGGTGCCGGCTTCCTCGGCGCCATCGTCGGTGGCCTCACCGGTGGCTTCATCGCCAAGTTCTTCGCCGACCTCAACGTGCCCAAGGCGATCCGCGGCGTCATGCCGGTCGTGTCATCCCCCTGGTGGCCACGTTCCTCAACGGCGCGCTGATGCTCACTGGTCTTCGGCAAGCCGCTGGCGCCGCTGCAGGAGGGCCTGACCGACTGGCTGAACGGCCTGTCCGGTGCGAACCTGATCCTGCTCGGCGTCATCCTCGGCCTGATGATGGCCTTCGACATGGGCGGCCCGGTCAACAAGACCGCCTACGTCTTCGCCACGCTGAACCTGACCACCGCCATCGCCGACAACAACGGCCCGCGCCCTGCAGATCATGGCCACGCGTCATGGCCGCCGGCATGGTTCCCCCGCTGGCGATGGCGCTGTCCTCGACCGTGCTGCGGCCGAAGCTCTACACCGAGGCCGAGCGTGAGAACGGCAAGGCGGCCTGGCTGCTGGGTGCCTCCTTCATCACCGAGGGTGCGATCCCGTTCGCCGCGTCCGACCCGCTGCGGGTCATCCCGTCGCTCATGGCCGGCAGCGCCCTCACCGGCGCCCTGGTGATGGCCTTCGGCTACGAGCTGCGGGCCCCGCACGGCGGCATCTGGGTCATCTCGCTGATCTCCAACCCGTTCCTGTACATCGTGGCGATCGCCGCCGGCACCGCGCTCAGCGCCTTCCTGGTCACCGCCCTGAAGTCGCGGAACCCGATCACCGACGAGGCGATCGAGGAGTCCCTGACCCACGCCGCGATCGCCTGATCGCAGCGGGACACACACCACAACGAACGACACGGACCAGGGCGGGCACCGAGCGGGTGCCCGCCCCTGGCGTGTGGGCGGAGCCACCGGTACGCCCGGGTGCCAGCCCTCCGACCGATGTCCGCCTGGGGTCGCAGATCCGGATCGGATCCGGACGGTCGGCCGCGCATGCCGGATCGACCGGGGCGACGGTGCGATGGCGACCGATCGGGCGGTACGACGTGCCGGGCGGTACTACGTCGAGGCGCCGATCAGGCTCTCGTCGGCGGTACGCGGCCTCAGGCGCCACGGTCCGGACCCGGCGATCAGCCGGCCCACGCCGACTCGAGGAGCGCGCCTGGCTCGTGGCCCACTGGTCGAGGCTCGTCCACGCGGTACGGCTGCGGTGACCGATCCAGTAGACGCGGGCGCGCAGGGCCACCAGCACGGCGGCGAGCAGCGTCAGGACGGTCAGCGGTGAGGGCAGCCCCGGCATCGGGATCGAGGGCAGTCCCAGGCTCAGCGCCCGCGGCTGGATCGGTGCGGTGGGGGCGTCGTCGGCGCGCGCTTGATGGCGACGTCGCGGTTCACCGGCTGCTTGCCCTTCGCGGGCAGCTCCATGATCGCCCGGTCGAACTGGGGTGCCGGAGCGGAGGGATCGGCCAGCTTGCCGACCGGGCTGAGCTTGTCGGCGTTCGCGAAGCCCCAGTTCAGCAGGACCTCGGCGGTCGTGTAGGTGTTGCCGCCGATGTTCATCAGGCTGACCATGAGCCGGCGGCCGTCGCGCTCGGCGGCACCCACGAAGGTCCGGCGGGCCTGGCTCGTGAAGCCGGACTTGCCGCCCAGGGACCCCTCGAACCCGTCGCGCACCATGCGGTTGTGGTTGTAGATCGGGTAGACGACCCGCTTGCTCGCCTCCTTCTTCCCGGGGAAGTCCGCCGTGCGCAGCTTCAGGTAGGACGCGATCTCGGGGTTGGCGAAGGCCGCCCGGCCGATGAGCGCCATGTCGTAGGCGGTCGTGAACTGGCCGTCGGCGTCCAGGCCGCTGGGGTTCTTCACCGTCGTGTTCTTCGCGCCGAGGCGGGCCGCCTCGGCGTTCATCTGCTCGACGGTGACGTCGATGCCGCCATTGGCGCGCGCCAGGGCCTGGGCGGCGTCGTTGGCGCTGGGCAGCAGGGCGGCGTGCAGCAGGTCGGCCACCTTGTACGTCAGCCCGTTGTAGAGCACCACCCGGTTGCCCTCGGCCACCTCGTCGGCCTTGACCGCACGGTAGGGCTGGTCGGGGGCGAGCCGGGGGGCGACCGTCAGCGCCGTCAGGAGCTTGAGCGTCGAGGCCGGGCGCAGCTTCCGGTCCGGGTCCTGCATCGCGAGGATCTCGCCGGAGTCCAGGTCGGCCAGGACCCAGCCCTTGGTCGCGACGTCAGGCAGCGCCGAGGCGCCCTCCGCAGCATTGACCACGGGCTTGCTCGTGGCCTCCGAGGCCGGAGCGGCAGGGGCACTGGCCGAGGCCGGCGGGGGGGTCGGATCCTGGGTGGGCAGGCCCGCGGCAGCATGCGCAGGGAGCAGCACGGCGGCGGACAGAGTGAGCGCGGCGAGCGCGCGGGAAGTGGCACTCATAACGCGTCACAGGCTAAGTGCGCGACTCGCTCACGTTCCGGGGAGCGACGCGGCTCGCGCCGGCCACGAGAATGGCGCGGATCGGCCACCGGCTGGCGCAGATCGGCCATAGGTGGCCGGGATCGCGCCCGTGACCGCGCGCCCGAGACTCGCGCACCCCTGGGGTCCCGGGTGGCGGGCTCAGCCGCGGTAGATCAGCGCGCGCTTGACCTCCTGGATCGCCTTGGTGACCTCGATGCCGCGCGGGCAGGCGTCGGTGCAGTTGAAGGTGGTCCGGCAGCGCCAGACGCCCTCCTTGGAGTTCAGGATCTCCAGGCGCTGCTCGGCGCCCTCGTCGCGGCTGTCGAAGATGAACCGGTGCGCGTTGACGATGGCCGCCGGGCCGAAGTACTGCCCGTCGGTCCAGAACACCGGGCACGAGGTCGTGCAGCAGGCGCACAGGATGCACTTGGTGGTGTCGTCGAAGATGGCGCGGTCCTCGGCGGACTGCACGCGCTCCTTGGTGGGCTCGTTGCCGGTGGTGATCAGGAACGGCATGACCTCGCGGAACGCCTCGAAGAAGGGCTCCATGTCGACGACGAGGTCCTTCTCCAGCGGCAGGCCCTTGATCGCCTCGACGATGATCGGCTTCTTCGCGTTGAGGTCCTTGATCAGGGTCTTGCAGGCCAGCCGGTTGCGGCCGTTGATCCGGATGGCGTCCGAGCCGCAGATGCCGTGGGCGCACGAGCGCCGGAACGTCAGCGTCCCGTCCTGCTCCCACTTGATCTTGTGCAGCGCGTCGAGGATCCGGTCGGTCGGGAACACGTCGACCGTGAAGTCCTGCCAGAACGGCTCGGGGCCCTCGTCGGGCAGGAACCGGCGCAGCCGGATGGTGACCGGGAACGGCTTCGGGATGTCGGTGGCGGTGCAGCGGCGGCGGGCGGCGGGGGCGTCGGTGGCCATCAGTACTTGCGCTCCATCGGCTGGTAACGGGTGACTGTGACGGGCTTGTAGTCCAGGCGGATCGACACCGATCCGTCCGGACCGACGTCGCGGTAGGCCATGGTGTGCGCCATGAAGTTGACGTCGTCGCGGGTCTGGTAGTCCTCGCGGGCGTGCCCGCCGCGGGACTCCTTGCGCGCCAGCGCCCCGACGACGAGCAGCTCGGCGAGGTCGAGCAGGAAGCCGAGCTCGATGGCCTCGAGCAGGTCGGTGTTGTACCGGGCGCCCTTGTCGTGGATCGCGACGTTGGCGAACCGCGCGCGCAGCGCCTGCACGTCGTTCAGGGCCTGCGTGAGGGTCTCCTCGGTGCGGTACACCTGCGCGTTGAAGTCCATGGTCTCCTGCATGGCCCGGCGGATGTCGCCGACCCGCTCGGTCCCGGTGCTCTCCACGAGCTGGCTGACCATGGCCTCGACGCGGCTCGCGCCCACGGGGGGCAGGTCGACGAAGTCGGCGGTGGCGGCGTACTCCGCGGCGGCGATGCCCGGCGCGGCGGCCGAACACGTTGATGTCCAGCAGCGAGTTGGTGCCCAGGCGGTTGGCGCCGTGCACGCTGACGCAGGCGCACTCGCCGGCGGCGTACAGCCCGGGGACGATCCGGTCGTTGTCGGCCAGGACCTCGGTGTTCACGTTGGTCGGGATGCCGCCCATCGCGTAGTGCGCGGTCGGGAAGACCGGCACCAGCTCGGTGATCGGGTCCACGCCCAGGTAGGTGCGCGAGAACTCCGTGATGTCGGGCAGCTTCTCCTCGATCTGCGCGGCCGGCAGGTGCGTGAGGTCGAGGTAGACGTAGTCCTTGTGCGGACCGGCGCCGCGGCCCTCGCGGACCTCCTGGACCATCGCGCGGGCGACCATGTCGCGCGGGGCGAGGTCCTTGATGGTGGGGGCGTAGCGCTCCATGAAGCGCTCGCCGGAGGCGTTGCGCAGGATCCCGCCCTCGCCGCGGGCGCCCTCGGTGAGCAGCACGCCGAGGCCGGCCAGGCCCGTCGGGTGGAACTGGTAGAACTCCATGTCCTCCAGCGGCAGGCCCTGGCGGTAGACGATGGCCATGCCGTCGCCGGTGAGGGTGTGGGCGTTCGAGGTGGTCTTGAACACCCGGCCGAACCCGCCGGTGGCGAACACCACGGACTTGGCCTGGAACGTGTGGATCTCGCCGGTGGACAGCTGGTAGGCCACCACGCCGGCGGTGCGCTGCTCGCCGTCGACCTCGTTGAGCAGCAGGTCCAGGACGTAGTACTCGTCGTAGAACTCCACGCCCTGCTTGATGCAGTTCTGGTAGAGCGTCTGCAGGATCATGTGGCCGGTGCGGTCGGCGGCGTAGCAGGCGCGGCGCACGGCGGCCTCGCCGTGGTTGCGGGTGTGCCCGCCGAAGCGGCGCTGGTCGATGCGGCCCTCGGGCGTGCGGTTGAACGGCAGGCCCATCTTCTCCAGGTCGATGACCGCGTCGATGGCCTCCTTGCACATGATCTCGGCGGCGTCCTGGTCGACCAGGTAGTCACCGCCCTTGATCGTGTCGAAGGTGTGCCACTCCCAGTTGTCCTCCTCGACGTTGGCCAGTGCGGCGCACATGCCGCCCTGGGCCGCGCCGGTGTGCGAGCGCGTCGGGTAGAGCTTGGTGAGCACCGCGGTGCGCACCCGGGGGCCGGACTCGAGCGCGGCGCGCATCCCGGCGCCGCCGGCGCCGACGATCACGACGTCGTAGGTGTGGTTCTGCATGGCTCGCGCCACTCTCCGATCAGGCGATGTTCGGGTCGAAGGTGAAGATCACCAGGGTCCCCAGGACGAGGATGAACACGATGGCCACGGCCAGCAGGGTGAGCAGCCAGAAGCGGGTCCTGGGCTTCTCGGCGTAGTCGCTGATGATCGTGCGCATGCCGTTGGCGCCGTGGAGCATGGCCAGCCACAGCTGCAGGAGGTCCCAGATCTGCCAGAACGGGCTGGACCAGCGGCCGGCGACGAAGCCGAAGTTGATGCGCTGCACGCCGCCGTCGAGGATGTTCATGATCAGCAGGTGGCCGAGGACGAGGAACACCAGCACCAGGCCGGAGACCCGCATGAAGATCCACGAGTACCGCTCGTAGTTGCTGCTGCTCCGCGACCTCGTCGCGCTGCGGGGGTTGGCGATCTCGATGCTCATGAGCTGCTCCCGAACAGGGCCTCGACGGTGTGCTTGAGCATGAAGTAGGCGCCGGGGATCATGATGAGCAGCCAGACGACCACGATCGTCCGGAACATGGCCTTCTGGTGGCGCGGGCCCTCGGCCCAGAAGTCGACCAGGATGATCCGCATGCCGTTGAGCGCGTGGTACAGGACCGCGGCGACCAGGCCGACCTCGAGGAGGTTGACGATCGGCGTCTTGTAGGTGGCGATCACCGCGTCGTAGGCGTCCGGGGAGACGCGCACGAGCGCGGTGTCCAGGACGTGGACGAGGAGGAAGAAGAACACCGCGACACCGGTGATGCGATGGGCCACCCAGGACCACATCCCCTCACCGCCGCGGTACAGGGTCCCCGCAGGCGCACTGGCCATCGGTGGAGCCTCCTAGCTCGGAAGTGGGCGCACGTGACGGGGCATCCGCCACATGGTGGGGAGTCTAGTCCTGAGCGCTGTGGGTGAGTGGGCGAGGATGCCCTCCCGAGGTCCCCGATGGTCCGGGCCCTTGGTCCCGCTCGGAGGGGACCCAGCCCGCGTCGCCGCAACGCCCGCCCTCGAGCCCAGCCCAGCCGCCCCCGCTCAGGCCCCCGGCCCCCGCTCCGCCCGCCCCCGCCCCGCCCCCGCCCCCGCCTCCCCGCCCGCCTCGCCCCGCCTCCGCCCCGCCTCCCCGCCACTCCTCGTGATCCATTCACGTTGGGTACCTTCTAGACCACCGAACCTGCACGGATCACCGTTCGCGGCCAGTCGCCGCAAGTCGGCAGCGGGTGGGGGTTCCGGGTCACGCCGCCGAGTCGGATCTCCGGGGGCGCGGCGCTCGGCAGGAAGGGCCGCAGGCGCGGATCGTGCCCGTCCACCCGCGCACGCGGAGCAGCGCGTCCACCTGACTGGCGACGAGGCACGGGCCCGCCGACCACCGCGAGCCATCCGAACCGCAGGGTCGCCTGCCCGGTGAGGGTCGCGTGGTTGTCGCGTTCCTGGTCCCGCAGCACCTCCGACTCCTGCTCGTGACCCAGGCGCCCGTCGAGCTCGACGATCACTGCGTAGGCGTCGTAGAGCACGTCCCGGTACGCACGCCGGACCCCTGCATCCGCGAGCGCTTGGGACCTCCGCGGAGGGTAGTCCGTGCGGGCGAGCCACCTGGTTTCGATAGCGCTTCTCAAGCTCGCTTGACACGCCGTCGCGGACCTCTGCGCACACCTGGTTGAGCAGACTCCTCCGGCGCATCCGTTTGCGCGTGGCCGCGGCGGCGAGCAGGCGATCGGGGGTCGTGAGCCGCAGGCGGCAGGCTCGCAGGACGACCTCCACCGCCGCGGCATCGGTCCGGGCGTCTGCCACCGCGCTCAGGACGGTGTGCTCGATGGAGAGGACCGGCGGGATCCGTGCCGGGTGGGCCAGGGCTGCCGGCACGGGTACCCGTGTCACGAGGACGCCTCGAGCACGGCGGCTGCACCCATCCGGCATCAGCATCGTGATCGGCTCGTCGGGCGGGAGGTCCCCATCTGCCAGTCCCCAGTACCTCGCAGCCGTGGACCCGCCCACCACGCCCCCCGGCCCGAGGGCCAGGTGAGCCGCCCAGATCCGTGCCCCCAGCCCGGCCGGACCCCGGTGCGTGAGGTGCACACCACGATGCAGCGAGGTCCAGCCACCGCTGGCCCGCAGCCTGCGGATCGCGTCGGCGGGCAGCCCGGCGGAGCTTGCTTGCGCCGTGGTGCACACGCCGGCCTGGCGTGCGGCGATTGCCTCGACGCGCTCAAGGGCGGTCGTCAACTGTGCATTCCGACGAGGCATGCACGGATGCTGAGCCATGAGTGCGATGTCGTCCAGCAGTCATCCACAGGCCTCGTACGGCGGGTGACCAGATGCGCCGACATCCGGACCAGCCTCTGCCCGGGGTGATCCATGTGGGTTGGGACGCTAGATGGTCCAGAACCCGAATGGATCACGGCGGGGGCGTTGGGCGGGGGGCAGGGCGGGGCGGGGCGCAGGCGGGGCGCGGGGCGGGGCGCGGGGCGGGGCGGGGCGTGGGCGCGGGCGGGGCGGGGTGGGGCGCGAGCGGGGGCCTGTGGGGGCATCGGGCGTCGCGGTCGGCGGCGCTGTTCGCGGGGAGCCCGGAATCCGGGTCCTTGGTCCTGCGCGGAGGGGACGGGGTGCAGCACGACTCCCGTGCGGCCCGGGCCTAGCCTTGGGCACATGGCAATCACCGAGTCCGGACGCCCGTTCGCCCCCCTCTACGACGCCGAGTCGCGCGCCGGTGCCGACCCCGCCGTGATCGGCGCCCCGGGGGAGTACCCCTACACCCGTGGCGTGTACCCCTCGATGTACACCGGCCGGCCCTGGACCATGCGCCAGTACGCCGGCTTCGGCACGGCCGCGGAGTCCAACGCCCGCTACCACCAGCTGATCGGCGCCGGCCAGACCGGCCTGTCGGTGGCGTTCGACCTGCCGACCCAGATGGGCTACGACTCCGACCACCCGCTCGCCTCGGGCGAGGTCGGCAAGGTGGGCGTGGCCATCGACTCGATCGACGACATGCGCACCCTGTTCGACGGCCTTCCCCTGGACAAGGTCTCCACGTCCATGACGATCAACGCCCCGGCCGCCGTGCTGCTGCTGGCCTACCAGATCGTGGCCGAGGAGCAGGGCATCCCCGGCTCGGCACTGACCGGCACCATCCAGAACGACGTGCTCAAGGAGTACATCGCCCGCGGCACGTACATCTACCCGCCGGCCGCCTCCCTGCGGCTGATCACCGACATCTTCGGGTACTGCGCTGACGAGCTGCCGAAGTGGAACACCATCTCCATCTCGGGCTACCACATGGCCGAGGCCGGGGCCACGCCCGCGCAGGAGATCGCGTTCACGCTGGCCGACGGCATCGAGTACGTGAAGGCGGCCATCGCCTCGGGCCAGGACGTGGACGACTTCGCCCCCCGGCTGGCGTTCTTCTTCGTGTCCCGCACGAGCCTGCTCGAGGAGGTCGCCAAGTTCCGCGCCGCGCGGCGCATCTGGGCGCGGGTGATGCGTGAGGAGTTCGGCGCGACGAACCCCAAGTCGATGATGCTGCGCTTCCACACCCAGACCGCCGGCGTGCAGCTGACCGCCCAGCAGCCCGAGGTCAACATGGTGCGCGTGGCCATCCAGGCCCTGGCCGCGGTGCTCGGCGGGACGCAGAGCCTGCACACCAACTCCTTCGACGAGGCCATCGCGCTGCCGACCGAGAAGGCCGCGCGCCTGGCGCTGCGCACCCAGCAGGTGATCGCCTACGAGTCCGACGTGTGCAAGACGGTCGACCCGTTCGCGGGCTCCTACGCCATCGAGTCGCTGACCGACGACGTGGAGGCCGCGGCGCAGGAGCTCATGGACAAGGTGGCCGAGCTCGGCGGCGCTGTGGCGGCGATCGAGAACGGGTTCCAGAAGTCCGAGATCGAGCGCTCGGCCTACCGGATCGCCAACGAGATCGATGCCGGCGAGCGGGTCGTGGTCGGGGTGAACAAGTTCACGATCGACACCGACGAGCCCTACGAGCCGCTGCGGGTCAACCCGGCGATCGAGGCCGAGCAGCGGGCGCGCCTCGAGAAGCTGCGCGCCGAGCGTGGCGACATCAGCGCCCTGCTCGAGGCCGTCCGGGAGGCCGCACGGGGCTCGGAGAACGTCCTCTACCCGATGAAGGAGGCCCTGAAGGCGCGGGCCACGGTCGGTGAGGTCAGCACCGCGCTGCGCGACGTCTGGGGCGAGTACGTGCCGCACGACGTCTTCTGAGCCGGAGATCCTGCGGCCCGCGGCGCACGTCGGCGCAGGACCTCCGGCGCCGCCACGGGGGACCTTCGGCGCGCGAATCGTGATCGAATCGTGTCCCTCGCCACGGGCTCGATGGTCAGGAGCCCCCTCGCACCGCGGGTAAAATCCTGTTCTGACGTGGTCTGGCGCCGGATCGGCGCCTCGTCGATGGGATATGGAGAACGTATGAAGACTCGTTTGCTCGCCGTGGGCGCCGTCGCAGCGCTGGCACTGGCCGCCTGTGGTTCGGCCCCGGAGGAGAACGCCGCCGAGGGTTCGGCCTCGGGCAGCGCCGCTGCCGCCGCCTTCCTCGGGTGCATGGTCACCGACCAGGGCGGCATCGACGACCGCTCGTTCAACGCCTCGGCGTGGGCAGGGCCTGCAGGCTGCTGCGGCGAGCCACCGGCATCGAGGTCAAGTACGTGACCAGCAAGTCCGAGTCGGACTACACCCCCAACGTCAACAGCCTGGTGGCCGAGGACTGCGGGAACATCGTCACCGTCGGCTTCTCCCTGGGTGACGCCACTCGCACCGCCGCCCAGGCGAACCCGGAGGAGCGCTTCGCCATCGTCGACGAGAACCCCGACGGCGACCCCGACACCGACGGACGTCTTCGAGCCGATCGACAACGTCCAGCCCCTGCTGTTCAACACCGCCGAGGCCGCCTACCTGGCCGGCTACCTGGCCGCGGGCATGACCGAGACCGGCACCGTGGGCACGTTCGGCGGCATCAAGCTCCCGACCGTCGCGGTCTTCATGGACGGCTTCGTCCGACGGCATCGACAAGTACAACGAGGACAACGGCACCGACGTCAAGCTGCTCGGCTGGGACAAGGCCAAGCAGGACGGCCTGTTCGCCGGCAAGTTCGACTCGCCGACCGACGGCAAGAACCTGGCCAAGAACCTGATCCAGCAGGGCGCGGACATCATCATGCCGGTCGCCGGTGGCACCGGCCTGGGCGCTGCTGCTGAGGCCCAGGCCTCGGGCGGCAAGGTCGTCCATCATCTGGGTCGACCAGGACGGCTACGAGTCCGCCTCGCAGTACAAGGACGTCTTCCTGACCACCGTCGAGAAGAACATCGCCAACGCCGTGGAGACCGTCCACGACCGACACCGTGAACGGCAAGTACACCAACACGCCGTACATCGGCACGCTGGCCAACGACGGCGTCGGCCTGGCCCCGTACCACGACTTCGAGTCGAAGGTGCCGGCCGAGCTGACCGCCAAGATCGAGGAGCTCAAGGCGCAGATCATCGACGGCACCATCAAGGTGGAGTCGACCAACTCGCCCCAGGTCGGCTGACACTACCCGATCGCTCGACGAAGCCCCCCGCGCCCGGCGCCGGGGGGCTTCGTCGCGTCCGGGGCGAATCATGGCGAATCGCCGATGCCTGAGCAGGAGTCCGGGGCTGCCTGATCGCTAGTGTGCGAACAGTCCACACCCGGGAGTCGGAGGTAGCAGCGTGCGACTGGAGCTGCAGGGAATCACCAAGCGGTTCGGCACCTTCACGGCGAACGACTCGATCGACCTGGTCATCGAGCCGGGCGAGATCCACTGCCTGCTCGGCGAGAACGGTGCCGGGAAGTCGACGCTGATGAACACCCTCTTCGGCCTCTACCGGCCGGACGAGGGCACGATCCTCATCGACGGCCAGGAGGTCCACTTCCACGACCCCGGCGACGCGATGGACGCCGGGATCGGCATGGTCCACCAGCACTTCATGCTGGTGCCGGTCTTCACCGTCGCCGAGAACGTGATGCTGGGCCACGAGCTGACCAAGGGGGCGTTCCTCGACATCGAGGGCGCCCGCAACCAGGTGCTCGAGCTGTCGCAGAAGTACAACCTGGAGGTCGACCCCGACGCCCTGGTCGAGGACCTCCCGGTGGGCGTGCAGCAGCGCGTGGAGATCATCAAGGCCCTGGTCAAGGACGCCCAGATCCTCATCCTCGACGAGCCGACGGCGGTGCTGACGCCGCAGGAGACCGACGAGCTGCTCGAGATCATCCGCCAGCTCAAGGCCAGCGGCCGCTCGGTCGTGATGATCAGCCACAAGCTGCGCGAGATCAAGGCCGTCGCCGACCGGATCACCGTCATCCGCCGCGGCAAGGTGGTCGGCTCGGCGCTGCCCACCGACTCGGAGACCGAGCTGGCCACCATGATGGTGGGCCGCGCCGTCAGCCTGAAGGTGGACAAGGCCGCCGCAGCCCCGAAGGACGTCGTCCTCGAGGTCCGCGGCCTGACCGTGCGCTCGGAGACCGGCCAGGCCGTGGTCGACAACGTCGACCTCGACGTGCGCAGCGGCGAGGTCGTCTGCATCGCCGGGGTCCAGGGCAACGGCCAGACCGAGCTGACCCAGGCGATCCTCGGCCTGCAGCACTCCGTGACCGGGTCGGCCAAGCTCAAGGGCGAGGAGCTCGTCGGCCGCACGACGCGCCACATCCTCGACTCCGGGATCGGGTTCGTCCCCGAGGACCGCTCCGACGACGGGCTGGTCGGGCAAGTTCTCGATCGCCGAGAACATGATCCTCGACCAGTACAAGCAGCCGCCCTTCGCCAAGGGCGTGATGATGAAGCCGTCGGTGATCGCGGCCAACGCCGAGGAGAAGGCCAAGGAGTTCGACGTCCGGACCACCGGCGTGCAGCTGCCGGCCTCGTCGCTGTCCGGCGGCAACCAGCAGAAGGTCGTCCTCGCCCGGGAGCTCTCCAAGCCGGTCGTGTCGCTGTTCATCGCCTCCCAGCCCACCCGCGGCGTCGACGTCGGGGCCATCGAGTTCGTCCACAAGCGGGTCATCGCCGAGCGGGACGCGGGGGTGGCCGTCCTGATCGTCTCCACCGAGCTCGACGAGGTCGCGGCCCTCGCCGACCGGGTCGTGGTCATGTACCGCGGCAAGATCATCGGCATCGTCCCGCCGGACACCCCGCGCGGCGTCCTGGGCCTGATGATGGCCGGCGTCCCGCAGGATGCCGCCGCGCACGGCGCGGCTCCCGCGGACGGACCAGGAGGGCGCGAAGTGAGCAGCACCGAGCTGATGACCGAGGTCACCGCGCCCGCCCCCGAGCCGAAGAGGAGCCGCCGGGGGTGGGTCGACCAGCTCGTGCTCTACGCGCTGTCGTTCCTGCTGGCCCTGGTGATCAGCGGGATCCTGATCGCCTTCGCCGACCCCGACGTGCGCGAGGCGGCCAAGTACTTCTTCTCCGCAGCCGATGGACACGCTCAGCGCCGCGTGGACCGCGGTGTCCGAGGCCTACAAGGCGCTCTTCTCCGGCTCGGTGATCAACTTCGGCGCCTACACGGTCGGCGACGCGCTCAAGCCGTTCACCGAGACCCTCTACACCTCCACCTCCCTGATCCTCGCCGGCCTCGCGGTCGCCCTGCCGTTCCGGGCCGGGCCTGTTCAACATCGGTGCGCAGGGCCAGCTGATCATGGGCGCGATCCTCGCCGGCTACGTCGGCTTCGCGTTCTCGATGCCCTTCCCGATCCACCTGATCGTGGCCATCCTCGCCGGCATCCTCGGCGGCGCGATCTGGGGCGGGATCGCCGGCGTGCTCAAGTCCCAGACCGGGGCCCACGAGGTGATCGTGACGATCATGCTCAACTGGATCGCGATCTACTTCCTGCAGTTCCTGCTCACCAAGGACGCGTTCCAGCGGCCCGGGCGCGACGACCCGCTGAGCCCGCCGGTGGCCAGCCTCGGCGCACCTGCCCAGGATCCTGGGTGAGGACTACCGGCTGAACCTCGGGTTCCTCCTCGCGCTGGGCGCCGCCGCCTTCGTCTGGTGGCTGCTCGAGCGCTCGACCATCGGGTTCGAGTTCCGCGCCGTCGGCGCCAACCCGAACGCCGCCCGGACCGCGGGCATCAACGTCAAGCGCGCGCTGGCCGGCGTCATGATCATCGCCGGTGGCCTGGCGGGCATGGCCGGCGCCAACCAGATCCTCGGTGGTGCCACGGAGTACGCCCTGGGCAACGGCATCGCCGGCGAGATCGGGTTCGACGCCATCACCGTCGCGCTGCTCGGCAAGAGCAACCCGATCGGGGTGGTGTTCGCCGGCATCCTGATGGGTGGCCTGCGGGCCGGCGGCTCGTCGATGCAGGCCGCCACCGTCGACGCCCATCGACATCGTCCTGGTCGTCCAGTCGCTGATCGTGCTGTTCCTCGCAGCACCACCCCTTGTCCGCAAGATCTTCCGCCTCCGGGCGCCGAGCGCCGAGTAGAAGGAGCCGATCGACATGGCAATCGACACCACTGCTGCACCGGCCGCACCGGCCGCCGAGCCGGACGTCGCTGCTGCCGATCTCCTACAAGGCCCCGATCGTCATGGGCGTCCTCGGGCCTGCTCGCGACCGTCCTCTTCGGCGTGCTGGGGACCTCCGGGGAGACGCACCACCTTCGTCCTGGCCATGCCCGGGGACACGATCTCGCTGCCGGACCTGACCGTGCCGTCGAAGACGTTCGCCCTGCTGATGGGGCTGGTCTGCCTGGCCATCGCCGGCCTGTCCCTGATGTGGGCGCGCAGCCGCAAGCCGACTCCCGGCGTGGGCGATCGCCGCCTTCGGGATCGCGTTCATGATGTCGTTCCTGACCTGGGCGGTCGTCGGGCAAGTCCATCCCGCTGACCGGCCTGCTCCAGGGCTCCCTGCTGCTCAGCGTCCCGCTGATCTTCGGCGCCCTGTCCGGCGTCCTGTGCGAACGTGCCGGCGTGGTCAACATCGCCATCGAGGGCCAGCTGCTCGCCGGTGCGTTCCTGTCCGCCGTGGTCGGGTCGCTGACCGACAGCCTGCTCGCCGGGCTCATCGCCGCCGTCGTCGCCGGCCTGCTGGTCGGGCTGGATCCTCGCCGTCTTCACGGTCACGTACTTCGTCGACCAGGTGATCGTCGGCGTCGTGGTCAACACCCTCGTCCTGGGCCTGACCTCCTTCTTCTACTCCTCGGTGCTGGACAAGGAGGCCGAGACCTGGAACAGCCCGCCGGTCTTCCAGCCGATCGCGATCCCGATCCTGTCCGACATCCCGATCATCGGCCCGATCTTCTTCGACCAGTCGCTGATCGTGTACCTGATGTACGTCATCGCGGCCGCTGTGCACGTCGCGCTGTTCCGGACCCGGTGGGGCCTGCGCGTGCGGGCCGTGGGCGAGCACCCGAAGGCCGCCGACACCGTGGGCATCGACGTGAACAGGCTGCGGTTCCGCAACGTGCTGCTCGGCGGCATGGTGTCCGGCCTCGGCGGCGCGTTCTTCACCCTCGGCTCGGTGGGCGCCTTCAGCAAGAACATGACCGCGGGCAAGGGCTTCATCGCGCTGGCCGCCATGATCTTCGGCCGGTGGTCCCCGCTCGGGGCGATCGGCGCGGCGCTGCTGTTCGGCTTCGCCGACCAGCTGCAGAGCGTGCTGAGCATCGTCGGCACGCCGATCCCCAGCCAGTTCATGCTGATGGCGCCCTACCTGGCGACGCTGTTCGCGGTCGCCGGCCTGGCCGGCCGGTCGCGGGCCCCGGCCGCCGACGGCATCCCGTACATCAAGTCGTGAGCGAGTCACGCGGTGGACCCGGCCGGCGTCGACTGGGCGGGGCTCCGGGCCGCTGCCGTGGCGGCGATGGAGCACGCCTACGTGCCGTACTCGCACTTCCCGGTCGGGGTGGCCGGGCTGGTCGACGACGGCCGGGTCGTGTCGGGCTGCAACGTCGAGAACGCCTCCTACGGGCTCACCCTGTGCGCCGAGTGCGGGATGGTCTCCGCCCTGCACGCCTCCGGGGGCGGCCGGCTCGTGGCGGTCGTGTGCGTCGACCAGCACGGCGAGGACCTCATGCCCTGCGGTCGCTGCCGGCAGCTGCTCTGGGAGCACGGCGGACCGACCTGCCTCGTGCACACGACCAACGGGATCCTCCCGATGACCCAGGTCCTGCCCGACGCCTTCGACGTCGAGGACCTGCGCACCCGCATGTGACCCGAACGGAGCACCGATGGCCACCGCCGTGAGCATCACCGACCCCGACGACCTCGCCGTCGCCACCATGCGGACGCTGGCGATGGACGCCGTGCAGGCGGCCAACTCCGGGCACCCGGGGACGCCCATCGCCCTGGCCCCGGTCGCCTACACCCTGTGGCAGGAGTACCTGCGCTTCGACCCCGAGGTGCCGATCTGGGCCAACCGCGACCGGTTCGTGCTCTCCGCCGGGCACGCCTCGACCCTGCTGTACTCGCTGCTGCACCTGACCGGGGTGAAGGCGGTCAACCCGAAGTACGAGACGCTCGGCGAGCCGTCGGTCAGCCTCGATGACATCAAGCGGTTCCGCCAGCTGGACTCGAAGTGCCCGGGGCACCCCGAGTACCGCTGGACGGCCGGGGTGGAGTGCACGACCGGCCCGCTGGGCACGGGGTACGCCACCAGCGTCGGCATGGCCATGGCCTCGAAGTGGATGGCGGCGACGTTCAACCGCCCCGGCTTCGAGCTGTTCGACTTCGACGTCTACGCCGTCGGCGGGGACGGCTGCATGATGGAGGGCGTCGCCCAGGAGGCGGCGTCGCTGGCCGGGCACCTGCAGCTGGACAACCTCTGCTGGATCTACGACAACAACGAGATCACGATCGAGGGCAGCACCTCCCTGGCCTTCAGCGACGACATCGCCACGAAGTTCATCAGCCTCGGCTGGAACGTCACGAGGGTCGGGCGACGCCAACGACCGGCGGATGCTGGCCCGCGCGTTCGACCGGTTCCGGGCCGAGCCCAACCGGCCCACGCTGATCATCGTGGACTCACGGATCGCCTACGGCGCGCCCACCAAGGAGGGCACCCACGGCGCCCACGGCGAGCCGCTCGGCGAGGAGGAGATCCGCGGTGCCAAGCGCTTCTACGGCTGGCCGGAGGACGAGACGTTCCTGGTGCCCGACGAGGTGCTACGCGCACTTCGACGCCGGCATCGGTGCGCGGGGGCGGGCGCTGCGCACCGACTGGGAGGCGCTGTTCGCGCGGTACGCCGAGCAGTACCCCGACCTGGCCGACCATCTCGATCGGATGCAGCGCCGCGTCCTGCCCGAGGGCTGGGACGAGACGCTCCCGCAGTTCCCGGCCGACCCGAAGGGCCTGGCGGGCCGGGAGGCGAACGGCCTGGTCCTCAACGAGGTGGCCCAGCACGTGCCGTGGCTGGTCGGTGGGGCCTCGGACCTCGGGCCCTCGACGAAGACCCTGCTGACCTTCGAGGGTGCGGGGGACTTCTCCGCGGCGGAACGGGCGGGTCGCAACCTGCACTTCGGCGTCCGCGAGCACGCCGCCGGGTGCATCGCCAATGGCCTGTCCCTGTGCAAGGTCCGGCCCTACCAGGCCGGGTTCCTCATCTTCTCGGACTTCCAGCGCGGCGCCATCCGGCTGTCGGCGCTCATGGAGATCCCGGTCATCCACGTGTTCACCCACGACTCGATCGGGGTCGGCGAGGACGGCCCGACCCACCAGCCGGTCGAGCAGATGGTGTCGCTGCGCGCAGTTCCCGGCCTGGTCGACATCCGGCCCTGTGACGCCAACGAGGTCGTCGAGGCCTGGCGCGTGCTGATGCCGCTGCGGCACTCGCCGGTGGCGCTGTTCCTGTCGCGCCAGGCGCTGCCCACGCTCGACCGGGAGCGGTTCGGTGCGGCGTCGGGGCTGGCGCGGGGTGCCTACGTCCTGGCCGACCCGCCGGACGGGTCGGCGCCCGAGCTGATCCTCATCGGCACCGGCTCCGAGGTCCACCTGGCGGTCGACGCGTACGAGGTCCTGACGGCCGAGGGCGTCGCGGTGAGGGTCGTCAGCATGCCCTCGTGGGAGCTGTTCGACCGCCAGGACGCCGCCTACCGCGAGTCCGTCCTGCCCGCGGCGATCCGGGCGCGCGTGGCGGTCGAGGAGGGGTCCACCCTCGGCTGGGCGCGGTTCGCCCCCGATGGGGCGGTCATCGGGATGTCGACGTTCGGCGCCTCAGCCCCCCTCAAGGAGCTCCTGCGCAGGTTCGGGTTCACCCCCGACGCGGTCCTCGCCGCAGCCCGCGAGCAGCTGGCCCGGCACCGCGGATGACTCACCACTCGATGAGTCGCGCCCGGCGCGGATAGCCTGTCGGCCATGACCCTGGACCTCGAGACCTGCCAGCGCGCCCCCAAGGTGCTGCTCCACGACCACCTCGACGGTGGCCTTCGCCCGGAGACGGTGGTGGCGCTGGCGGCCGAGACCGGGTACGCCGAGCTGCCGACGACCGATCCGCTCGAGCTGGGCCGGTGGTTCCGGGAGTCGGCCGACTCGGGGTCGCTGGTCCGCTACCTGGAGACGTTCGCCCACACCGTCGCGGTCATGCAGACCGCTGATGCGCTGCGCCGGGTCGCCCGCGAGTGCGCCGAGGACCTCGCCGCCGATGGTGTCGTCTACGCCGAGGTGCGCTTCGCCCCGGAGCTGCACATCGAGGGCGGGCTGACCCTCGAGGAGGTCATCGAGGCGGTCCTGGCCGGCTTCGCCGAGGGCGAGCAGGCGACGGCCGCGGCCGGCCGGCCGATCGTGATGCGGACCCTGCTCACGGCCATGCGGACCGCGGCCCGGAGCACGGAGATCGCCCAGCGCGTGGTCGCCTACCGGGACGCCGGAGTGGTCGGCTTCGACATCGCCGGTGCCGAGGAGGGCTACCCGCCCACCCGGCACCTCGACGCGTTCGAGTACCTGCGTCGCGAGAACGCGCACTTCACCATCCACGCCGGAGAGGCGTTCGGCCTGCCCAGCATCTGGGAGGCGATCCAGTGGTGCGGCGCCGAGCGCCTGGGCCACGGCGTGCACATCATGGACGACATCACCCGGGAGCCCGACGGCTCGGTCCACCTCGGGGCGCTGGCGTCCTACATCCGCGACCGGCGCGTCCCGCTGGAGATGTGCCCGAGCTCGAACGTGCAGACCGGCGCCGCCCAGTCGATCGCGACGCACCCGATCGGGCTGCTGCGCACGCTCGGCTTCCGGGTCACGGTGAACACCGACAACCGGCTGATGTCCCACACGTCGATGAGCAGGGAGATGCACCTGCTCTCGGAGGCCTTCGGCTACGGGCTGGCCGACCTGCAGTGGCTGACGGTCAACGCCATGAAGTCGTCCTTCCTGCCGTTCGACCAGCGGCTGCGCATCATCAACGAGGTCATCAAGCCCGGCTACTCGTCCATGGCGCTCAGCGACCTGATGATGCGCTGACGCGGGCTCAGGGTGCCGGGGCCGTCGGGCGGCTTGTGGTAGTCGATCCGGTCGATTGAATCGACCGGATCGACTACCACACGCTCAACCGGCAGGCGCCGGAGCGCGGCACCGCGCCAGTGCCTCGCGGGTCTCGCGTGCGCCCAGCGGCCGGCACCCCGCTGCCGTGGCCCGGTCGACCACGACCTGCTCCACCCGGTAGAGGTGCAACCCGCGGCGCATGATCGTCCCGGGCGGCTTGCGCCGGTCCTTGAGGTCCCGGGCGGCGCGTCGCACCAGGTTCTTCCAGCGGTCGCGGTGCACGACGATCGCATCGAGCAGGAGCCCGCGCTCGCTGAGCTCCGCAACGAGCTCCGGGGCGAAGATCCCCTCCGCGACGAAGGCCTGCGAGCCCACGTCGACGATGTGCGTGCCGACCGGTCCGTTCGCGGAGATGTCGTACACCGGCACCTCCGCACGGCCCTCGCGGCAGAGCCGTTCGAGGGCGTCGAGGGCGGCCCGCCGGTCCCAGCTGTCGGGGTGGTCCCAGTCGACGATGTCCAGCTCCGGGTGCCGGGGCAGCGTGGGGTCGGTGCCGGCCTTGTAGAAGTCGTCGAGGTAGACCATGGGCAGCCCCACGGAGCGCACGATCGTGGACTTCCCCGATCCGCTGGGACCGGCCAGGAGGATGACGCGTCGGTGGTCGCCTGCGGCGTCAGTAGCCATCGCCCGCAGCAGCCGCCGGGTCGGCGCCTGCGCCGTCGAGTCCGTCCAGCACTGCCCGGGTGCCCGACAGTCCCAGCCGGGTCGCCCCCGCCGCGATCATCTCGAGGGCGGCCTCCGCGGTCCGCACGCCACCGCTGGCCTTGACGCCGAGGGTGCCGCCGACCGTGTTGGCCATGAGTGAGATCGCATGGGCCGAGGCGCCTCCCGGCGGGGTGGAACCCCGTCGAGGTCTTCACGAAGTCGGCGCCGGCCTCCTGGCACACGATGCACGCGCGCACGATCTCGTCGTCGGTCAGCGCCGCCGTCTCGAGGATGACCTTGAGCAGGACGCCCTCGGTGGCCGCCCGCACCGCAGCGGACCTCCTTCTCGGTCACCCGCCAGAGGCCCGCCTTGATCGCGCCCACGTCGACGACCATGTCGACCTCGTCGGCGCCGTCGGCCACCGCCCGTGCAGCCTCGGCCGCCTTGATGTCGGCATGGTGCTTGCCGCTGGGGAATCCCACGACGGTGCAGGTGGCGATCCCCGGTGACAGCAGCCCCTCGGCCAGCGGCAGGAACGACGGCGAGATGCAGACCGAGAAGACCCCCAGGTCGTTGGCCTCGGCGCACAGGGCCGCGACGTCGTCGGGCGTCGCCTCGGGCTTGAGCAGCGTGTGGTCGACCATGCGGGCCAGTTCGGAACGGGTGAGTGCCATGAGGGGCATTCTGGCCCCGCCGCCGGGTCCATCGCCCGCCGGGCCAGCCCACCGGCGGGACCTGCGCTGCTCCCGGCCCGCGATCCTGGGCGATCGGCGGGATCCTGCGATCGGCCTGCCTGTCGCTCGGGGAGCCCCGGTGGCCCCGCGGGGGATAGCGTCACCGTCATGACGACACACGCCCCATCGCCCCTCGACGACCCCACCGCCGCTGCCGCCCAGGCCGCCGCCGAGCTCGCGGACCTCACCGGTGCGCCGACCCACGACCTGGCCCTGGTCCTGGGCTCGGGCTGGCTGCCGGCCGTCGACCTCCTCGGCGAGACCCTGGCCGAGTTCCCCTCCACCGACCTGCACGGCTTCGCCCCGCCGGCCGTGGCCGGGCACGCGGGGAAGATCCGCAGCGTCGCCACGCCGTCCGGGGGTCGGGCGCTGGTGTTCCTCGGCCGCACGCACTTCTACGAGGGCCGGGGCGTGGAGGCCGTGGTGCACGGCGTGCGCACCGCGGCCGCGGCCGGCTGCCGCACGATCGTGCTCACCAACGGGTGCGGCGGGCTGAACCCCGACTGGACGCCGGGGACGCCGGTCCTGATCAGCGACCACATCAACATGACCGGCGCCTCACCGCTGCGCGGGGCCACGTTCATCGACCTGACCGACCTGTACTCCGCCCGGCTGCGCGCCCTGTGCAGGGAGATCGACCCGACACTGGCCGAGGGCGTGTACCTGCAGTTCCGCGGGCCGCAGTACGAGACCCCGGCCGAGGTCCGGATGGCCGGCATCCTCGGCGCCGACCTGGTCGGGATGTCCACCACCCTGGAGGCGATCGCCGCCCGCGAGGCCGGCATGGAGATCCTGGGCCTGTCGCTGGTGACCAACCTCGCCGCCGGGATGACCGGGGAGGCGCTGAACCACGAGGAGGTCCTCGAGGCCGGGAAGATGGCCGCCGAGCGCATGGGCGGCCTGCTGGCGACCGTGGTGGGCCAGCTGTGAGCGCGTCGTCCCCGGACGCTGGCAGCGGCCGCCCGGGCCTGGATCGCCGAGGACCCGGATCCTGCCACGGCATCGGACCTCCAGGCCGCCCTCGACGCCGCCGAGGCCGGCGACGAGGCCGTGGCCGACGAGATCGCCGACGCCTTCTCCGGGACGCTGCAGTTCGGCACGGCCGGGCTGCGCGGCAAGCTCGGCCCGGGACCCAACCGGATGAACCGGGTCGTGGTCTCCCGGGCCGCAGCCGGGCTCGCCCAGTACCTGCTCGACCAGGGGCAGGCCGGGACCCCGGTGGTGATCGGCTTCGACGCCCGGTACAACTCCGACGTGTTCGCCCGCGACACCGCCGAGATCTTCGCCGGCGCCGGGTTCCGGGCCATGATCTGCCCGCGCCCCCTGCCCACACCGGTGCTGGCCGGCGCGATCCTGACCTACGGGGCCTCCGCGGGGGTCGTCGTGACCGCCTCGCACAACCCGCCGCAGGACAACGGGTACAAGGTCTACCTCGGGGACGGCTCGCAGATCGTGCCGCCGGCGGACGCCGGGATCGCCGCGTGCATCGAGGCCGTCGGCGCCCTGGCCGACATCCCGCGCAGCGACGAGTACGCGACCCTCGACGAGGGCGTCGTCGACAGCTACCTGGCCCGCGTGTGCGGGCTCGCCCTGCCGGGCGGCGCGCGCGACATCTCGGTGGCCTACACCGCCATGCACGGGGTCGGCAGCCCGCTGATGAGGGCCGCGCTGACCGGTGCCGGGTTCCCCGCGCCGCTGGCGGTCGTCGCCCAGGACGAGCCGGATCCGGACTTCCCGACCGTGTCGTTCCCGAACCCGGAGGAGCCCGGGGCGATGGACCTGGCCATGGACCTCGCCGGGGGCGCGCACGTCGACCTCGTGCTCGCCAACGACCCGGACGCCGATCGCTGCGCCGTCGGGATCCCGTTGGCCGACGGCGGGTTCCGGATGCTCACCGGCGACGAGGTGGGCGCCCTGCTCGGCTGGTGGATCCTGCAGCGCGGGGTGCGCGCCGGGCACGCCGGTCACCGGGACGTACGCGAACTCGATCGTCAGCTCGCAGCTGCTCGGGGCGATCGCCCGCGACGCCGGCCTGGGCTTCCGCGAGACCCTCACCGGCTTCAAGTGGATCTCGCGGGCCGCCGACGACCTCGCGTTCGGCTACGAGGAGGCGCTGGGCTACTGCGTCGACCCGACGGGCGTGCGCGACAAGGACGGGATCTCGGCCGGGCTGCTGGTCACCGAGATGGCGGCGGCCCTGAAGGCCGAGGGCCGCGGCGTGCAGGACGTCCTCGACGACCTCGCCACGGCACACGGCGTGCACGCGACCAGCCAGGTCTCGTTGCGGTTCACCGACCTGTCGGCGATCCCCGCCCTGATGGCCTCGCTGCGCGCGCAGCCGCCCACCGGGTTCGGCGGGCTGGCCGTCGACCGAGGCGATCGACCTCGAGACGGGCTCGGCCGACCTGCCGCCCACGGACGGGCTGAAGTACATGCTCGGCGGCGCGCGGGGCGTCGACGGGGCGCGCGTGATCATCCGGCCCAGCGGGACCGAGCCGAAGATCAAGGCCTACCTCGAGGTCCGGGCGCCCGTGGGTGCCGACGGTGTGGCCGCCGCGCGGTCGGTGGCCGGCGAGCGTCTGGCCGCGGTGGCCGACGACGTGCGGGCCCGGCTGACCTCGTAGGCGGTCGAGGGTGTCGCGCCCAGGCTGCTCGGCGCGACGCGCGCGTGACCGCTGGCGAGCGCCCGCCCACGCTGCCCGCGGCGGTAGCCTGCGCGCAGGAGGTGCCCATGGAGGACACGAAGCAGGCGCCCAACATCGGCCGCGGGGTCCTGCAGGCGATCTTCGCGGTGTTCCTCGGGCTGATGATCACGGCCGTGGTCGGGGTCGGGGTGTACACGTTCCACCCGAACCCCGGCGACGAATCCCAGGACCAGATCCAGGCGCTCTACGACGAGCGGTCGGCGATCGACGGCTGCAACTCGCCCACGCCGAACGAGTGCAGGACGTGGAACCAGCTGACAGCCGCCGAGAAGGCCCGGACGAAGGCCATCGACGCGCAGGTCACGGCGCTGCAGCGCGCCTCGGAGGAGAAGTCCAGCCAGTGGCGGATGAGCACCAGCGTGATCCTGATCGTCATCGCCACGATGCTGATGGCGGTCGCGCTGGCCCTCGGGGACTCGGTCGTCGGTGCTCAGCAACGGGATCCTGCTCGGGGGCCTGTTCACCATGCTCTACGGGGTCGGCTGGGGGCTGGCCTCGGGCAACTCGGTCACCCGGTTCCTCGTCCTCGTCGCGGCGCTGGCAGTGTCGCTGGTGCTGGGGTACCTGAAGTTCGTCCGCGGCCGACGGCCGGCAGGCCTGGCCGACGGTTCCCCGACGGCTGCCGTCGGGGCAGCCCCGCCCGGTGGCGGCTCCCCGGCGCAGGTGGCCGAGCTCAGCTCCCGGGTGGCGGCCCTGGAGCGCCGGCTGGCCGCGGCGGCGGCGGGCCTCGGGGGTGCGGGCGACCTCCCGGACGCGCGCGTCGCAGTACGCGGTGCGGAGGGCAGTGCACCGGACGCCACCCCGGACGCGCGCCCCACCCCTGACGCCGGTCCCACCCCGGGGGCCGGCCCGACCGCCGACGCCGGCGCGTGACCGTCGGGTCAGGTCGACCGGCTCACCGGCGAGGAGCGCCTACTGGCAGGGCCGCGTCATGAGGTCCACGACGTAGTCATCGGGCGCTCCGGCGGCGCGGGCTGCCTCGGCCATGATCCCCAGGTAGCGCGCCGAGGGCAGGCCGCCCTCGTAGGCGTCGACCACGTAGAGCCAGGCCATCTCATCGCCATCGAGGGTCTGCACGCGCACATGCAGCTTGCGGTGGATGCCCAGGTCGGAGCCCTCCCAGCGGTCGAGCAGTGGCTCGTCCTCGGGGGCGATGTCGTAGAGCATGACGAACACGCTGTGGCCGGGGTCCTCGACGACGGTGGCCAGGGCGCCGTCCCATCCCAGGTCCTCACCGCCGAAGGTCAGCCTCCAGTCGACCAACCAGCCGGGGCCGTGCGCGGGGGAGTGCGGGGCGCGCTCGAGCATCTGCCGGGGGTCGAGGTTCGACCCGTACGCCGCGTAGAGGACCACGTCGCACAGAGTAGTGGTGCGGCTGGGCCATCGGAAGATCGGCGCGGGGGGTGTCCCCGTGGGCTGAGGGCCGGCGGGGCCCTCCCGTGGCGAGGTGCGCACGCGTGCGGCTGCCCCGCTCGGAGGGGGGTCGTAGGCCATGATCCTGTCATGGCTGATCCCTCCGGAGGGTCCACGGACCCCTACGACGGTCTCGACCCGGACGTCATCGCGTTCCTCGACGGGGCGCCGCCTCCCGGGCGGCCGGGTGGAGCCCAGGTCGGCGCGGGCCCGGCGGCACAGCCCGCGGCGATCGGCGGTGCGGTCGCCGCCGGGCAGGGCTCGTCGGAGCCCTCCCCGGGGACCGCTGGCGCCTACCGGCGTCGGCATGTGCGGTCCTCCTGGGGTGCGGCAGCCGCCACACTCGCGGTCATCGTGGCGGCCGGGCTCCTGGACCCCTCCGGACTGGCTGCCCCGGTCGCCTGGACGGGCGCACAGATGGCCAGGCAGCCCTGGACGTGGCTGCAGTACGCCATGCTCGCCCCGCTGATCGTGGTGCTGGTGTGGTGGTGGAGCCAGGCGGCTGCTGGCCTGCGCGACTCCCGCAGCGCCGCGACGCTGGGTGTTCAGTCGCGTCTGGCTGGTGGTGATCCTGGCGATGATGGTGGCCAAGGTGGCCTACTCCGCGGTGCTCATGGCCCCTGCGCTGCTCGGGGGATCCGAGGCCGGGCTCCCGCCGGGTCCGTCGGCGGCCTACCTGATCTGGGCCACGGGGTTCACCGGCATCAAGGCCGGTGTCTACGGCTGGGTGCCCGCACTGGTGGCGGCCCTGCTGTGGAGCCCGGGCAGCGCGCGCCGGGCAGGCGTCGCCACGCGGGTCGGGGCCCCGTCGCGCGCGATGCTCCCCGCCGCCCTGATCGCCCTCGGCCTGGCGCTGGCAGGCGGGTGGCTGGCGCGGTACTGGTGGACCGGATCACCCGTCGGGTACGCCCACACCACCGGATGGCGGCTGCTGGCGCCGACGGCGGCCTCGGGACGGGCCGGGGAGATCGCCGCGATCCTGCTGGTGGCGCTCTGCCTCGGGTCGAGCGCCCGGCACACAGTGGCGCGGATCGACATCCCGCGGCCCACGTCGTCGCGGCTGCTGGCCGGGGCGCTCGGGGCGCTGGTCGCAGGGGTGTGCCTCGCGCTGGCGGAGTCCGTGATCCAGCTGCTGTTCGGCACCGACCTCGCCGGGACCGACGACCTGTGGATCCTTCCGGCGACCTACCTGCGCCTGGCGGAGGGCCTGTCGTTCGGCCTTCTGCTCGCGCCGTTCGCGGCGCTGGGGCTCTGGCTGGTGGCCCGAGCCCCCCGGCCGCAGTGGTCGGTGGTCGCAGGGCTGGCGGCCGTCGCGATCGTGGGCGGGGCCGTGTTCCTCGTGGTGCGCCAGACGGAGGCCTACTCCGGTGTCCCGCCCCTGGCGGGCCCGGACCCCGCCCCGGTCGCCCTGCCGGCCCAGCTCGTGCCCGTGCGCGACGAGCCCGCCCCGCCCGGACCGCTGACCGTCCGGCGCGACGCCGACGGGTCCGCGGTCCTGTCCGACCAGCGCGGCGCCCAGGTGATCCTCCGCGGCATCAACGTCAACCAGCTCGGGGACTACTACGCGGCCGACCCGGCCGTGCCGACGGTCGAGCCGCTGACGGAGCAGGACTTCGCCGACATCGCGGCGATGGGCTTCAACGCCGTGCGCCTGGTGCTGTCCTGGTCGGCGCTCGAACCCCAGCCCGGGCAGGTCGACGCCGCCTACCTCGCCCGGATCACGCAGGCCGTGGGATGGGCGCGCCAGCACGGGATCCACGTCGTCCTGGACATGCACCAGGACGCGTGGGGCAAGGGCGTGGTCGCCCCCGAGGGCACCGTGTGCAGGGGCGGGACCTCGCCGATGACCGGCTGGGACGGGGCGCCGGACTGGGCGTCGTACTACGACGATGCCCCGCCCTGCCAGTTCACCGGCCGCGACCTGGCGCCGAACGTCCTGCGCGCGTTCACCTCGTTCTACACCGACCGCGAGGCGGTCCAGGAGCGGCTCGTCGCCCTGTGGGGCCGGGTGGCCAGCGAGTTCGGCGGTGATCCGACGGTCGTCGGGTACGACCTGCTCAACGAGCCGGCTTTCGCCGAGCAGGCACCGCTCACCAGCGGGATGCTCGTGGGCCGGTTCCACGCCCGGGCGATCCGGGCGATCCGCGAGGGCGAGAAGAAGGCGCCGGGCGGGTACGCCCATCCCGTGTTCCTCGAGCCGAGCATCTGGTGGTCCGGGTTCGGGGTCGACCCGCTGCCGCCGCACGGCTTCACCACCGACTCGCAGGTCGTCTTCGCGCCCCACCTCTACAACGAGTCGATCACCATGGACCAGTCGCTGGGGTTGACCACGGTGAGCATCGAGCGCGGGTACGCGCTGGCCGCGCGGGCCGCGCGGGACTGGGGGACTCCCCTGTGGTCCGGCGAGTGGGGAACCTTCGGGGAATCGAGCGAGAACGCGGCGCTCAACGCCCGGTACGGCGCCGTCGAGGACTCCCTGCGGGTGGGCTCGGCAGTCTGGGTGTGGAAGCAGGGCTGCGGCGACCCGCACGTGTTTCCCTCCGACGAGGCGGGCGACATCCGCCGGGTGTCCTGCCCGCAGGGGACCCCGCTGCCGACGCGCACCGCGCAGATCGCGCCGCTGGCGCGCGCCTACCCGCGCACGGCCCCGGGCCGGATCCTGGCGATCAAGGCCGACGGCCGGCGGATCCAGGTGGACGGCGACACCACTGGTGCCGGACCGGTGGACGGCGCGCCGGACTCGTGCGCCCTGGACATCTGGGTGCCGGGCTCGACGCAGCCGGCGGTGGTCGACCAGGTCGGCGTCACGGGACTGCGCTCGGTGGAGGTTCCGGCGGGCAGCGCCGCCCAGGACCCGTCCGGGGGGTGGCGGGTCATCGGCTGTGCGACCGGGGCGTACCGGGTCTCCCTGTCCTGATCCGGGCTCCCCCGGCGCGCGCCGGGCGCGCATGCGCGATGATCGGCGCCATGACCTCGGTGGTGATCGTCGGCGGCGGCCCGGGCGGGTACGAGGCGGCCCTGGTCGCAGCACAGATGGGCGCCGAGGTCACCCTCGTCGACTCCGACGGGATCGGTGGCTCCGCCGTGCTCACCGACTGCGTGCCGAGCAAGGCGCTGCTGGCGGTGGCCGAGTCCGCGACGCAGGTGCGCCAGAGCGGGGCGCTGGGGATCACCGGTGCAGCGGGGGCCGTCGGCGTGGACCTCGCCGCGGTGAACGCGCGCATCCGCGACCTCGCCGCGGCGCAGAGCCAGGACACTGCCGAGCGGTGCGTACGCGCAGGCGTCCGGCTCGTGGCCGGGCGGGGACGGCTCGACGGCCCGGGCGCGGTCGTGGCCGAGTTGGCCGCGGGCGGCAGCGAGCGCATCCAGGCGGACGCGATCCTGCTGGCCACCGGCGCCAGGCCACGGGTCCTGGACAGCGCACGCCCCGACGGCGAGCGGATCCTGACCTGGGAGCAGGTCTACGCCCTCGACCGGGCGCCCGAGCGGCTGGTGGTCGTCGGCTCGGGTGTCACCGGAGCGGAGTTCGCGTGCGCCTACCAGGCCCTCGGCTCGCAGGTCGTGCTGGTCTCCAGCCGCGAGCACGTCCTGCCCGGCGAGGATCCGGATGCGGCCCAGGTCCTCGAGGACGTGTTCGAGCGCCGCGGGATGACCGTGCTGCGCCGCTCGCGGGCCGATGCTGCCGTCCGGACGGCCGATGGGGTGCTGGTCACGCTCGCCGATGGGCGCACCGTGGAGGGCTCGCACTGCCTGATGGCGGTGGGCTCGGTGCCCAACACCGACGACCTGGGCCTGGGCGACGCGGGGGTCCGCACCACGCCCTCCGGGCACATCGAGGTCGACCGGGTGTCGCGCACCTCCGCCCGTGGGGTGTACGCGGCCGGCGACTGCACCGGGGTGCTCCTGCTGGCCTCGGTCGCGGCCATGCAGGGCCGGATCGCCATGTGGCACGCCCTCGGCGGTGCCGTGGCCCCGCTGGACCTGCGGACGGTCAGCTCCAACGTGTTCACCGACCCGGAGATCGCCACCGTCGGCTACACGCAGGCCGACCTCGACGCCGGCCGGGTGAACGCCGAGGTGGTGACCCTGCCGCTGGCGACGAACGCGCGGGCCAAGATGCTCGGCATCACCGACGGCTTCGTGAAGGTCATCTGCCGGCGCGGGACCCGGATCGTGATCGGTGGGGTGGTGGTCGCACCGCACGCCTCCGAGCTCATCTTCGCCCTCGCCATGGCCGTCGAGCAGCGGCTGACCGTCGACCAGGTGGCTGCCACGTTCACCGTGTACCCGTCGCTGACCGGGTCGATCGCCGAGGCCGCCCGCCAACTGCGCGCGTTCGACTGAGGTGGGTGACGTGACCGGGGACAGCGGGCAGGGCGACGGCGGCTCATCGGCGAGGGCGCCGGGCGCGGGCATGGGCCTGGCCAGTGCGCCGAACCTGCGCGACGTCGGCGGGTGGCCGACCGGCAACGGGGGTCGTGTGGCCTCCGGCGCCCTGTACCGCTCCACCGACCTGTCCCGGTTGTCCGGCCCGGATGTCCCCGCGTTCGCGGGCCTCGGGATCAGGTCCGTCTACGACCTGCGCACGCCCGGGGAGCGCGCAGCCGCCCCGGACCTCCTTCCCGAGGGGGCCGAGTACTTCCCCCTCGACGTCCTGGCCGACTCGACGATGGCCGTCCCGGCGAACCTGGGAGCGCTGCTGACCGACCCCCCGGCGGCGTCGGCCGCCCTGGCCGGGAGCTCGGTGACCGAGCTCTTCGACGCCGCCTACCGCGAGATGATCGCCCTGCCCAGTGCCCGCGCCGCCTACCGCGCGCTCTTCGCCGACCTCGCCGTGTCCGACCGGCGCCCTGCGCTCGTGCACTGCACGGCCGGCAAGGACCGCACCGGGTGGGCCGCGGCGGCCCTGCTGCTCCTGCTGGGGGTGTCCGAGGACGACGTCATGAGCGAGTACCTGCTGACCAATGACCTCCTGCTCCCCGCCCTCCAGCCCGTGTTCGACCAGTTCCGCGACGCCGGCGGCGACCCGACGGTGCTGGTGGCCGTGTTCGGTGTCGCACCCGGCGTACCTCGCGGCAGGCCTCGACGAGATGACCGGCAGGTTCGGGTCGATCGAGGGGTACTTCTCCGCGGGACTGGGCCTGGATGCCCCCACGATCGACGCGCTGCGGGAGGCCTTCACGCTTCCGGCCCCCTGAGCGCCGGCCCCCTGACGCGCCTGCCGGTGGCCCGTGGGCGAGCCGACCTGCGAGGCGACGCAATAGCCTCACGGGAGGAGGTCGACATGGTCGAACAGATGGGGTACCTGCGCACGATCGACGCCTGGGAGCGCGAGGAGGGCGCTCCGGTCCCGGTCGGTGCCACGTGGGTGCACGAGCTGGAGGCGTGGAACTTCTCGATCTACTCCCGCACCGCCACCGAGGTCACCCTCCTGATCTACGGCGCGCAGGACGTGACCACCCCGCTGCTGGAGTTCCGCCTCGACCCCCTGGTCCACAAGACCGGTCGGCTCTGGCACTGCCTGGTCAGCGCCGCGCGGGTGCCGGGCGCGACCTACTACGCCTACCGGATGGACGGGCCGGTCGGTGGGCGCCAACCGGTTCGTGCCCGAGGAAGGTCCTGTCCGACCCGTACGCACGCCGGCTGCACTTCCCGCCCGGCTTCTCCCGCGAGGCGGCCCGCGGGGAGGACGCCAACGACGGCCGGGCCGTCCTGGGGGTGCTGCCCACGGCCGAATGGGCCGAGGAGCCGCTGCCCGCGCCCGGCCCCCGGCACACCCATGACATGGTCATCTACGAGGTGCACGTCAAGGGGTTCACGGCGCGCGCGAACAGCGGGGTGGCCGCAGGAGCTGCGCGGGACCTTCCGCGGCCTCATCGAGAAGATCGACCACCTCAAGGACCTCGGCGTCACGGTCGTCGAGCTGCTCCCGGTCCACCAGTACGACCCCCAGGAGGGCAACTACTGGGGCTACATGACGATGAACTTCTTCGCCCCGCACTCCGAGTACGCGAACGCCGACGCCGTGGCCGAGTTCCGCGAGATGGCCGACGCGCTGCACGCGGCGGGCATCGAGCTGTGGCTCGACGTCGTCTACAACCACACCGCCGAGGGCGATCGCAGCGGGCCGACCTACAACCTCGCCGGGATCGACAACGACTCGTACTACATCGTCGGACCGGACGGCTCCTACGACAACGACACCGGCTGCGGCAACACCACCCAGGCCGCGGACATCGCCACCCGGGCCCTGGTGCTGCGCAGCCTCGCGCCACTGGGCCGAGCAGATGGGCGTCGACGGGTACCGCTTCGACCTCGCCTCGATCCTGACGCGCGACGCCGAGGGCGCCGTCGAGGGCGACATGCCCCCGATGATCAACGAGATCGGCATCCTGGCCGGCACCCACGACCTGCGCGTCACCGCGGAGGCCTGGGACCTCGGCGCCTACCAGCTCGGCCGCGGCTTCCCGGGCATCATGTGGCGGCAGTGGAACGGGAAGTTCCGCGACGACGTCCGCGGCTTCGTCAAGGGCGACGACGGGCTGGTCGGCGGCCTGATGTCGCGGGTGTACGGCAGCGCGGACCTGTTCCCGGACGGCCCGAACGACATGTACCGGCCCTACCAGAGCATCAACTTCGTCACCGCCCACGACGGGTTCTGCCTGTACGACCTGGTGTCCTACAACGAGCGGCACAACGAGGCCAACGGCCACGGCGGCACGGACGGCTCGTCGGACAACCTCAGCTGGAACTGCGGCTGGGAGGGCGACGAGGGCGCCCCGCCGGAGGTGCTGGCGCTGCGGATGCGCCAGATGAAGAACTTCGCCGCGCTGATGATGCTCTCCAACGGCGTGCCGATGATCGTGGCCGGCGACGAGTTCGCCAACACCCAGCGCGGCAACAACAACCCGTACAACCAGGACAACGAGACCACCTGGCTGGACTGGGACCGCCTGGACTCCCACCGCGACCTGTACGAGTTCTTCAAGGCGATGATCGCCCTGCGCAAGGGCCGCCGCAGCATCGCCCGCAGCCGGTTCTGGCGCGAGGACGTGACGGTGGTTCGGCACGACCGGGGCGCCCGACACCGCGCCCTGGTCGCACAGCCTGGCCTGGCACCTGTCCGGCGCGCGCTACGGCGAGGGCGACCTGTACGTGATGGTCAACGCGCACTGGGAGCCGCTGGAGTTCTCCATCCAGGTGCCCGGCGAGTGGCGCCGGATCGTGGACACGACCCGGGCAGCGCCCGAGCACGTCCAGGCGCGCGCCGACGCACCGCCTGTCGACGCGACGGTGACGGTCGCCGATCGGTCGATCGTGGTCCTCTCGACGTGATGCTCGGCGCGCACCTGGGACCTGCGATGAGCGACCTCGTCGGCCGTCGCCGGATACGCGTGACGGGGGTCGTCCAGGGTGTCGGCTTCCGGCCGTTCGTCCACGCGCTGGCCGCTGACCTGGGCCTGGCCGGCTTCGTGGGCAACGACGCGCGACGGGGTGTTCCTCGAGGCGCAGGGACCGACCGAGTCCCTGGTCGAGCTGGAGCGGCGGATCCGCGAGGAGGCGCCGGCACTGGCGGTCGTGGATTCGGTGACGGTCGAGGTGCTCGACCCGGACGACCTCGAGGGGATCGACCCGGGTCCGATCGACCCGGGGCCCTCGCCGGCCCCGGCACGTGCCGCCGGACAGTTGCTGGCGCCTTCCGCATCGTGGCGAGCGGCGACGGCGCAGGGCGTCACCTCGATCCCGCCGGACACCGCGGTCTGCGCCGCGTGCCTGGCCGAGATGCGCGACCCCGCCGACCGCCGCCACGGCTACCCGTTCATCGCCTGCACCCACTGCGGTCCCCGCTACACGATCACCACCGGCCTGCCCTACGACCGCGCCAACACGACCATGGCCGGGTTCCCGCTGTGCCCGCCGTGCCTGGCCGAGTACACCGACCCGACCAGCCGCCGCTTCCACGCCCAGCCCACCGCGTGCGCCGCGTGCGGGCCACGGCTGTCGATGCCGGTCGACGAGGTGGTCGCCGCGCTCCGGGCGGGGTTGATCGTGGCAGTCAAGGGCGTCGGCGGCTACCACCTGGCCTGCGATGCTCGTGACGCGGCGGCCGTGCGGACGCTGCGCACCCGCAAGCAGCGCGGCGCCAAGCCGTTCGCGCTGATGGCAGCCGACCTGGACTCGGCCCGCGGGGTGGCCGTCCTCGACGCCGACCTCCGAGGCGCTGCTCAGCTCCCCGGCGCGGCCGATCGTGATCCTCGCGGGTCTCGATGCCGACCTCGTCGCCGACGTGGCACCCGGCACCGGGACCCTGGGGGTGATGCTCCCCTACGCCCCGCTGCACCACCTGCTGTTCGACGCCGGTGCCCCCGACCTCCTGGTGATGACCAGCGGGAACCTCGCCGACGAGCCGATCTGCATCGACCCGGCCGAGGCCGAGCAGCGCCTGGCCGGCCTCGCGGACGTGTTCGTCCACCACGACCGGCCCATCCACGTGGCCTGCGACGACTCCGTCACCCGGGTGGTGTCCGGGTCGCCGCAACCGGTGCGCCGCAGCCGGGGCTACGCCCCGATGCCGCTCGCGCTGCCCGTGGCCGGCCCGCCGATGCTGGCCGTGGGAGGCGAGCTGAAGAGCACCGTGTGCGTCGCGCGCGGCGGGACCGCGTGGCTCAGCCAGCACATCGGCGACACGGCCAACCTCGAGACGCTGGCGATGCTCGAGCGCACCGTCGAGACGCTGTGCGCGCTGCAGCGGGTCACCCCGGAGGTGATCGTGTCCGACGCGCACCCCGGCTACCTGTCCCGGCGATGGGCGGCTGAGCAGGCGACGGACCGGGGGGTCGAGCACCTGCTCGTCGGGCACCACCACGCGCACCTGGCTTCGCTGCTGGCCGAGCACCGGGTGCCCGTGGGGGAGCCGGTGCTGGGCGTGGTCCTCGACGGGACCGGCTACGGCGCCGACGGCACGATCTGGGGCGGCGAGCTGCTCCTGGGCAGCTACGCGGCCGTCGAGCGGGTCGGACACCTGCGCCCGGTCTCCCTGCCCGGTGGCGATGCCGCGATCCGGCATCCCGCGCGGACGGCGGCGGCGCACCTGCACGCCTCCGGGCTCGCCTGGGAGGGCACCGCGAGTGCCGCCGCCTGCACGCCGGCCGAGGGCGCCGTGCTCGCCCGGATGCTGGCCACCGGCTCGCACTGCACCCCGACGACCAGCATGGGTCGGCTGTTCGACGCGATCGCGTCGCTGCTCGACGTGCGCCACGAGGTCGCCTACGAGGCGCAGGCCGCGATCGAGCTGGAGGCCCTGGCCGCCTCGACCACCGGCGTGGCCTCGGGTTGGCTGTCCGCAGGGAGCCCGTACGGCCCGGTGCTGCGCACCGACCTCGAGGGCGGCGATCGTCCTCGACCCCTCGGGCTGGATCGCCCAGGCGGTGGCCGATCACGCGGCCGGCATCGACCCGGCGAGGTCCTCCCGCGCCTTCCACCTGGCCCTGGCCGAGGCCCTCACCGAGGCCGTCCTGAGCGTCCGCGACCGGCACGGCATCGACACCGTCGGGCTCACGGGCGGGGTCTTCGCGAACGCCGTGCTCTCCACGGCTTGTCAGGGGTCCCTGCGGCGGGCAGGCTTGACAGTGCTCGTGCACGGCGTGGTGCCGCCCAACGATGGCGGCCTCGCGCTGGGTCAGGCAGCGGTTGCCGCAGCCTGGTCCGCCCGCTGACGGATCCGAGGAGGCCGACCGTGTGTCTGGGGATCCCCGGCAGGGTCGACACCGTGTGGGAGGTCCACGGCATGCGGATGGCGACCGTCGACTTCGGTGGCATCCGCAAGGAGGTCTGCCTCGCCTACGTCCCTGAGGTGGAGGTCGGCGACTACACGATCGTCCACGTGGGGTTCGCCCTGACGAAGCTGGACGAGGCCTCGGCGCTGGAGACCCTGGAGCTGATGCGCAGCGTCGGCCTGCTCGAGCAGGAGCTCGCGCCGAGCGCTGAGCGGATCCCCGCCGCCGAGCGGGAGCCCGGGGCATCGCCGTGAAGTACCTCGACGAGTTCGGCGACCCGGAGCTCGCGCGCCGGCTGCTCGACGACATCGCCGCGACGGTCACCCGCCCGTGGGCGCTGATGGAGGTGTGCGGCGGCCAGACGCACACGATCGTGCGCAACGGCATCGACCAGCTCCTGCCCGAGGGCGTGGAGATGATCCACGGGCCCGGATGCCCGGTGTGCGTGACGCCGCTGGAGACGATCGACCGCGCCCTGGCGATCGCGGCCATGCCGGGGGTCATCTTCTGCTCCTTCGGCGACATGATCCGCGTGCCGGGCTCCGAGGGTGACCTGTTCCGGGTCAAGAGCGCCGGCGGGGACGTGCGCATCGTCTACTCGCCGCTGGACGCCGTGCGGATCGCGCAGGAGAACCCGGACAAGCAGGTGGTGTTCTTCGGCATCGGCTTCGAGACCACGGCCCCGGCCAACGCGATGACCGTCCAGGTCGCCCGGCGCCAGGGCATCACCAACTTCTCGCTGCTCGTCTCGCACGTGCTGGTGCCCCCGGCGATCACGGCGATCATGGAGTCCCCCTCCTGCCGGGTCCAGGGCTTCCTGGCCGCCGGGCCACGTGTGCACCGTGATGGGCATGGCGCAGTACGAGCCGCTGGTGGAGAGGTACCGGGTGCCCATCGTCGTGACCGGGTTCGAGCCGCTCGACGTCCTCGAGGGGATCCGGCGCACGGTCCGCCAGCTCGAGGAGGGCCGCGCCGAGCTCGAGAACGCCTACCCGCGCGCCGTCGCTCCGGCGGGGAACCCGGTGGCCCGGGCCGTGGTCGAGGACGTGTTCACCGTCTGCGACCGGTCGTGGCGCGGCATCGGCATGATCCCGCAGTCCGGCTGGCGGCTGTCGGAGGCCTACGCCGAGTTCGACGCCGAGGGCCGCTTCGACGTCGCGGGCATCGTCACCACCGAGTCCGAGCAGTGCCGGGCCGGCGAGGTGCTCCAGGGCCTGATCAAGCCGTTCGAGTGCGAGGCGTTCGGCACTGCGTGCACGCCGCGGTCGCCGCTGGGCGCGCCCATGGTCTCCAGCGAGGGCGCGTGCGCCGCCTACTACCAGTTCCGTCGGCTGGAGCAGCGCCGCATGAGCCAGCCCCTGGACATCACCTCCTGGTCGTGCCCCGTGCCGCTGCGCGACCACCCGAACGTCGTGATGGGCCACGGCGGCGGGGGCCGGCTGTCCGCCGAGCTCATCGAGCACCTGTTCCTCCCCGCGTTCGGCCGGACGCCCCTGGCCGAGGTGCTCACCCAGCTCGGCGACGCCGCCGTGCTGGACCTCCCGGGCTCCGCTGGAGGCTCGCGCCTGGCCTTCACCACCGACTCGTACGTCGTGCGTCCGCGGTTCTTCCCGGGCGGCAACATCGGCGACCTCGCGGTCAACGGCACCGTCAACGACCTGGCCGTCAGCGGCGCCCTGCCCCTGGCGCTGTCCGTCGGGGCGATCCTCGAGGAGGGCATGGCCCTCGACGAGCTGGGCATCATCGCCGAGACCATGGGGGCCGCGGCCCGCGCCGCGGGGGTCTCGATCGTCACCGGCGACACGAAGGTCGTCGACTCCGGGCACGGCGACGGGGTCTACCTGAACACGGCGGGCATCGGGCTGGTCCCCGCCGGGCTGGACCTGGGCCCGGGTCAGGTGCGCCCCGGCGATGCGGTCCTGGTGTCCGGCCCGATCGGCATGCACGGGATCGCCGTGCTGAGCGTCCGCGACGGCCTGGAGTTCGGCGCCGACCTCGTCACCGACTCCGCACCCCTGACGCCGGTCACCCAGGCGCTGCTCGCCGCGGGCGTGGGGGTCTCGATGATGCGCGACCCCACCCGCGGCGGCGTCGCGGCGACCCTCAACGAGATCGCCCACGCCAGCGGCACCGGGATCGAGATCGTCGAGCGCGACGTGCCCGTGCCCGATGCCGTCCGGGCGGCCTGCGGCCTCCTCGGCCTGGATCCGCTGTACATCGCCAACGAGGGCAAGGTCGTGGTGTTCGTGCGCGGCGCGGACGCCGAGCGGGCGCTGGAGGTGATGCGCGGCACCGAGGTCGCCCGCGACGCCACCCGGATCGGCACCGTCACGGCCGAGCACCCCGGGGTGGTGGTCGCCCGGACCGGCATCGGCGGCACCCGCGTCGTCGACCTCCCGCTGGCCGAGCAACTGCCCCGCATCTGCTGATAGGACTGCGGGAGGAGACCGACCCGGAGGTGGAGCATGTGTCGCTGGATGGCCTACTCGGGATCGGCGATCCCCGTCGCGGAGCTGCTGCTCACGCCGAAGCACTCGCTGATCGACCAGAGCCTGCACTCACGGATGGGGGCCACCACCACCAACGGTGACGGCTTCGGCCTGGGCTGGTACGGCGTGGGCGACACCCCCGGGGTGTTCCACAGCACCGAGCCGGCGTGGAACGACCGCAACCTCGCCGACCTCGCCAAGCACCTGGTCTCCCCGCTGGTGTTCGCGCACGTGCGTGCCTCGACCGGGGGAGCCATCCAGCAGACCAACTGCCACCCGTTCCGCTACCAGAACTGGCTGTTCATGCACAACGGCCTGATCCGCGAGTTCGCCACGGTGAAGCGCGACCTGGCCTTCGCGGTGGACCCGTCGCTCTACCCGATGATCGAGGGCTCGACGGACTCCGAGCTGTTCTTCTACCTGGCCCTGACGCATGGGGCTGCAGGACGACCCGCTGTCGCGCGGTCGAGCGGGCGGTCGGGTTCATCGAGGACACCGGCCACCGCCACGGGGTGGCGGACCCCATCCAGATGACGGTCGCGACCACGGACGGCACCTGCATCTGGGCGTTCCGCTACTCGAGCGAGGGCCAGTCCCGCTCGCTGTTCCACAGCACGAACGTCTCGATGCTGCGCGACACCTACCCGGACAACCCCATGCTGCACGAGGTGTCCGACGAGACGAGACTGATCGTCTCGGAGCCCCTCGGTGACCTGCGAGGGCGCGTGGCGGGAGGTCCCCGAGTCGTCGTGCGGGGTCGTGCAGCCCGGCGAGGACGAGATCCGCCCGTTCGCCCCCGTCCGCGCGTAGCCGCGCGCCGCCGAGCGGAGCCCGAGAGGGCGAACGCCCCTCCGCGACCGACCCCCCACCGGGCAGACCGCCCCATTCGCGCGTTCCCGGCCAACCCGCCCGGGGTCTGCGCGTTCCACGCCGCATGTGGCGCGCAACGCGCACCGGCGCCGCCTGGAGTGGCGGGGAACGCGCCGTGCCTCAGGCGTCCTTGATCTCGCAGAGCACGGTGCCGGTGGGCACCGTCGCGCCGACCTCGGCGGTCAGGCTGGTGATCACGCCGGCCTTGTGCGCGTTGAGCGGCTGCTCCATCTTCATCGCCTCGAGCACCACGACCAGGTCGCCGGCGGCGACCTCCTGGCCCTCCTCGACGGCGATCTTGACGATCGTGCCCTGCATGGGGGCGGCCAGCGAGTCGCCGGTGGCGCCGCCGCCGGCCTTCTTGGTGGCGCGCTTGGGGGCCGCCTTCTTCGCCGCCGATCCCCCGCCGCCGCCGAGCGAGATCCCCTCGGGAAGGCTCACCTCGACGCGCTTGCCGCCGACCTCGACGACCACGGACGACCGCGCCTCGGGCTCGGCCAGCTCCGTCGCGGACCCCGACGTAGGCGGGGATGTCGTTGACGAACTCGGTCTCGATCCACCGGGTGTGCACCGTGAAGGCCGCGTCGGGGTCCGCAGGGGCGAAGGCCGGGTCGGAGACCACCTTGCGGTGGAAGGTGATGGCGGTGGCGATGCCCTCGACCTCGAACTCCGCCAGGGCGCGGCGGGAGCGCTCGATGGCCTGCTGCCGGTCGTGGCCGGTGACGATCAGCTTGGCCAGCAGCGAGTCGAAGTTGCCGCCGATCTCGTCGCCCTGCCGGAAGCCGCCGTCGACGCGGATGCCGGGGCCGGACGGCGGGCTGCCAGACGGTCAGCGCGCCCGGGGCGGGCAGGAAGTTGCGGCCCGGGTCCTCGCCGTTGATCCGGAACTCGATGGAGTGCCCGCGCAGCGGCGGGTCGTCGTAGCCGAGCTCCTCGCCGTCGGCGATCCGGAACTGCTCGCGGACCAGGTCGATGCCCGAGACCTCCTCGGTCACCGGGTGCTCGACCTGCAGGCGGGTGTTGACCTCGAGGAAGGAGATCGTGCCGTCCTTGCCGACCAGGAACTCGCACGTGCCGGCGCCGTAGTAGCCGGCCTCCCGCACGATCGCCTTGCTCGAGGCGTAGAGCCGCTCGACCTGCTCGTCGGTCAGGAACGGCGCGGGGGCCTCCTCGACGAGCTTCTGGTGGCGGCGCTGCAGCGAGCAGTCGCGGGTGGACACGACCACCACGTTGCCGTGCTGGTCGGCCAGCACCTGGGTCTCGACGTGCCGCGGGCTGTCGAGGTACTGCTCGACGAAGCACTCGCCGCGGCCGAAGGCGGCCACGGCCTCGCGCACGGCCGAGTCGTACAGCTCGGGGATCTCCTCGATCGTGCGCGCGACCTTCAGGCCGCGGCCGCCGCCGCCGAAGGCGGCCTTGATGGCGATCGGCAGGCCGACCTCCTCGGCGAACGCGACGACCTCGTCGGCGCCGGTGACCGGGTCGGCGGTGCCGCGGACCTGCGGTGCGCCCGCGCGGGCCGCGATGTGCCGGGCGGAGACCTTGTCGCCGAGGTCGCGGATGGCCGAGGGCGGCGGGCCGATCCAGGTGAGCCCGGCGTCGATGACGGCCTGGGCGAAGTCGGCGTTCTCGGACAGGAAGCCGTACCCGGGGTGCACGGCGTCGGCGCCGCTGCGGCGGGCGACGTCCAGGAGCTTGTCGAAGACCAGGTACGTCTCGGCGGCCGTGGTGCCGCCGAGGGCGAACGCCTCGTCGGCGGCCTTCACGTGCAGGGCGTCGCGGTCGGGGTCGGCGTACACCGCCACCGAGGCGAGGCCCGCATCCCGGCACGCGCGTGCCACCCGGATGGCGATCTCACCACGGTTGGCGATCAGTACCTTCTTCATTCCCGCACCCCTCACACGTACTCCGGGGCCCGATACCGGGCGACTCGCCAGCCATCCTACGGAGGGGGGGTCGGCCCGGTCGCGGCCACCCGTCAGGCACGGTCCCAGAGGTCGGTCCAGCGGACGCCGAGCTCGGCCACCAGGCCGCGCAGGGTCGGCAGCGCCAGCCCGATCACGTTCGAGTGGTCCCCCTCGATCCCGTCGATGAAGGGCCCGCCGAGACCGTCGATCGTGCACGATCCGGCCACCGCCAGTGGCTCCCCCGAGGCGATGTAGGCCTCGAGCTCGACGGGATCCGGGCGGCCGAACCGGATCGTCGTGGCCACCGCGCGCTCGACCTCGCGCCCGCTGGCGAGGTCGATGACCGTGTGGCCGGTGACCAGCACGCCGGTTCGCCCGGACATGGCCGCCCATCGCTCGCGGACCTCCTGGGCGCTGCGGGCCTTGCCGAGCACCTGACCGTCGAAGTCGAGCATCGAGTCCGCGCCGACCACCAGCACCCGCGCGCCGGGCGGCACGCCGGGAATCCGGCCGGCCCGGACCTGGTCGGCGACGTCGCGGGCCTTGGCAGTGGCCAGCATCTGGGTCAGGGCAGGTGGATCGGCGACCAGGTCGCCGGCGGAGGCGATCAGGGCGTCCTCGTCGACGCCGCTGTGCCAGATGACCGGGGTGATCCCCGCCGCGCGGAGCAGCGTGGCCCGGGCGGGGGAGGCGGATCCGAGGACCAGGATCGGGTGGTGGGCGTGCTCGGGGCTGCCCGCCGGGGCGGGGTCAGCCACGGCCCGCGACCCCCCGCAGGGCACCGGAGGTCCGGGCTCGGTACCCCTTGCCGGGCGCGACCAGCACCCGGCCCCCCGGTGAGGGCAGCAGGGTGACCATGCCGCGCGGGCAGGTCAGGTGCATCGGGGAGCGCCGACCGTGGGTCCACAGCCCGCCGATGGGCACGAGCAGGCCCCGGAACCCGACGTGCAGGGCCAGGGCGCCGCGAGCCAGGTCGGTCGTGGCCACCAGCGGGTCGGTCTCGATCACCCCGGCGACCGGGGCGGTCCAGTCCAGGCCCTCGACGGTGGGCTCGCCGGTGTAGTGCAGCAGCCCGACCGTCCGGGAGAACCCGCCGACGTCGGCCACGCAGATCGCCGGTGGTGAGTCGTCGGCCGGGGCGATGTTCGTGGCGCGCAGCACGCCGGTGAACGTGGCGCCCTCCGGCGTGGGCGCGAGGTCGGCCCAGTCGATGTCGACGACCCAGTCCAGGGCGTGGGTGATGTCGCTGGCGGCCCCGTCCTCGCCGATCCGCACGAGCAGGCCGACCATCGACGTTGGTGGCCATGAGCAGCTCGGGGCGCGGGCTGACCCACACGCTGCCGTCGGGTTGGCGCTCCAGGGTCGCGTTGCCCACCCGTGCGGCGATGATCCGGGGCTCGAAGCCGGTCGTGAGCAGGGGGACCGTGGTGGTCCCGTCGGTGAACTCGACCCGGAACGGCCCGGTCTCGTTGGCGACGAACGCCAGCGCGTTGGAGCGGACCTGCGCGACCACCTCGCGGGTCGGCCCGGCGGCGTGCGGATGGACCGGCAGGTCCTCGTCCTCGACGTCCTCCATCCCGCTGACCGGCGGCGGGTCGACCAGCCAGCCCGCGGGCTCGGCGAGGCCGGGCAGCTCGCACGACCAGGCGGTCAGCCCGGTGGCGGAGTCGGCCAGGACCCCGGGCATGCGCAGCACCCGGGTCGTGGTGGTCAGCGACTCGACGAGCAGGCTCGGCTCCCGGTGGTCGCAGGCCCGGTCGGCCAGCTCCGCGGCCATGGCCGTCCAGCGCGACCAGACCGCCCGCGGGTCCGTGCGGCGCAGGACCGCGCCGGCGGCGGCGAGCACCTCCTCGGCCCGGTTCGACCCTGCCGGCGCCGCCGGCGGCGCCGAGCCGCCGGCCGATCGCGGCAGTCAGTGCGCCGATGTCCCCCGAGGGCACCAGCTCGCCGGTCTCCGGCGCGCTGAGGAGCTCCGCGGGCCCGTAGCTGACGTCGTAGGCCACGACCGGGCACCCCGGCGGCCAGCGAGCGGAGGATCGCCAGCGGGAACGACTCCCGGCGTCCCGCCCACACCGTCAGGACGGCCCCGTCGAACGGTGCGTACTCGTCAGCGGTGGGGGCGACGATGCGGACCCGTCCGCCCAGGCCCAGCTCGTCGGCCAGTGCCAGCAGGGCGTCGCCCTCGGCGCCCTCCCCGACGATGTCGAGGGTCACGCCCGGGTCGGCGACCAGCGCCGGCTGGGCCGCACGCAGCACGTGGTGGTGTCGTGCGGCGGTCTCCAGCGGGCCGATCGAGACGATCCGGCGTGGTTCCGGGCGGTCCTGGCCGGCGTCGGGCGCCCCGGGCACGCCGGCGTCCCGGCGCGCTCGGGGCGACCCCAGCGCCGCCGCCGGCGCCGGCACCGCGGGCGGGATGACCAGCGTCGGCGTGTCCGGCCCGAACCGGGTCCGCAGGTCCGCGGCCTGGGCCTCGGTCAGGACGACCAGGGCGTCGAACGCCTCCTGCTGGTCGGCGAACCGCTCGGCGAACCGGGGGGTCATCGTCGCCATGGCCCGGTCCTGGCCCGGCTCCGGTGCCGTCAGGTGGTTCAGGTGGACCCCGGCGACCCGGGCCACCAGCGGGTTGGTCATCGCGGCCAGGTACGGGTAGGCGGCCGGCGAGTCCGCGAACACCACGGCGCCGGGAACCTGCGCGGTCAGCCAGTCGAGCCAGTCGCCCACCCGGGGGTCGATCGACCCACCCGGAGGCAGCGGCCCCCACCACGACGCGCGGATCCGGCGGTCGCGCAGCGCGTAGTGGTGCAGGCCGGTGTCGGCGGGGAACCGCCCGTCGTCGACCAGCGCGTCGACCGTGCGCTGCAGGTGGGCGTCCTTGTTGATCAGCACGGCATGCGTGGCCCAGCCGGCCTCGGCGAACGCCCGCAGCCGCGCCAACCAGAACTGGGTCAGTCGTCCGCCGTCGGCCTTGAGCTCGTTGAAGACGAAGACGGCCGTGTGCCGGCCGTCGGCGAAGGGCCGCTCGGAGATCACGGCGGCAGCCTAATGGCAGGCGAGCGGGACGCCCCGGCGTGCAGCGTCCCGTGGCCTGTCCCCCGCGGCAGCGCCAGCAGTCGGCCGTCGCCTCACCGCGGCAGCGACGACTCCCACCAGCCGGTCGGTGCCACGGCCGGGCGCATGAGCCGGGCAGGGGGCGCCCACTGCGAGACCGGGGCGGCCGGCCCGGCCTGGCTGCCCCGCGCCGGAGGCGGCAGCCAGCACCGCCACGAGCGCCGCGAGCTCCTCGGGCGTCGGGTCGCCCGCGGACGATCCGCAGCGGGTGCGGGTTCCGCGGCGTGCCGGGGTGTCCGTCGGTGCTCACAGCGGGATGTTCCCGTGCTTCTTCGGGGGCAGGGTCTCGCGCTTGTTGCGCAGGACCCGCAGCGCCTGGGTGACCTGCGCCCGGGTCTCGTGCGGCAGGATCACGCGGTCGATGTAGCCGCGCTCGCCGGCCAGGTACGGGTTGGCCAGCTGCAGGTTGTACTCGGCCTCGAGCTCGGCGCGCGTGCCCGCGGGGTCCTCGGCGACGGCCAGCTCCTTGCGGTACAGGATGCTCACCGCGCCCTGGGCGCCCATCACGGCGATCTGGCCGGTCGGCCACGCGATGTTGACGTCGCCGCCGAGGTGCTTGGAGCCCATGACCACGTACGCGCCGCCGTAGGCCTTGCGGGTGATGACCGTGACCTTCGGGACGGTCGCCTCGACGTAGGCGTAGATCAGCTTGGCGCCGCGGCGGATGATGCCGTCCCACTCCTGGGACGTTCCCGGCAGGAAGCCCGGGACGTCGACGAAGGTGATCACGGGGATGTTGAACGCGTCGCAGGTGCGCACGAAGCGTGCGGCCTTCTCCGAGGCGTCGATGTCCAGGGTGCCGGCGAACTGCATCGGCTGGTTGGCCACGATCCCGACGGAGTGCCCCTCGACCCGGCCGAACCCGACGACCATGTTCGGCGCGAAGAGCGGCTGGACCTCGAGGAACTCCTCGTCGTCGAGGACGGCCTCGATGGCCCGGTGCATGTCGTAGGGCTGGTTGGGGGAGTCCGGGATCAGGGTGTCGAGGGCCAGGTCGGTCTCGGTGGGCGTGAGGTCGGCCTCCTCGCCGAACACCGGCGGGCGCTCGAGGTTGTTCGCCGGCAGGTAGCTCAGCAGCGCCCGGACGTAGCCCAGGGCGTCGTGCTCGTCCTCGCCCATGTAGTGCGCGACGCCGGACTTGGTGTTGTGCGTGCGCGCCCCGCCGAGCTCCTCGAACTCGACGTCCTCGCCCGTGACGGTCTTGATGACGTCCGGGCCGGTGATGAACATGTGCGAGGTCTTGTCGACCATCACGGTGAAGTCGGTGATGGCCGGTGAGTAGACCGCGCCACCGGCGCACGGGCCCATGATCAGCGAGATCTGCGGGATGACCC
>CAWEVG010000001.1:0-67909 GCA_963812395.1 uncultured Actinomycetes bacterium | reverse complement strand
AGCACTCCCCCGGGACCCCGACGCCATCTCGGCGTGGATGCGCGAGGTCCAGTCCACGCCACTGGCGTTCTGAGGGCGCCGTCCGGCCTCAATCTGGGAATCCGTCCCGACGGAGGTCCCGTAGTCGCCCGCGGTCCCCGCCCAGGGTCCCGCTGCAGAGGTCGGCCATCAACTTGGGAACCTGTTGCCGTTCTATCGGCAACTTCATCCCAAGTTCTTCCGGGCAGGGGCGCCGGCCCTCAGCTGACAGGTTCCTCGGAGATCGGCTCCACCAGATGTCGCCTCAGGAACACCGCAATTCGCTCGCGAGCGAGCTCGGCGCTGGGCCGGTGGTAGCCGTTCCTGATGAGCGGCGCCATCAGCTGGAACAGGAACGGCACCTCACCCGGGCCGTGGTCGTTGAGGAAGCCGTGACCGGCCTGGGGGTACACGTCCACCTCGTGCTCGACGCCGGCAGCCGTCAGGGCGGCGTCCAGCTTCGGTCCGGCGCCCCGCAGGGACAGGTCCCGCGCGCCGTACGACGCGATGATCGGACACGCGCCGACGAAGTACTGCTCCGCGTCCTTGGGGATCATCCCGTAGTTGGCACTCGCTGCGACGAACCCGTGCCCCGGCGCGAGCGAGAGCGCGAAGCCCCCGCCCATGCAGAACCCGAGGACACCGACCCGGCCGCTGCAGTCGTCCCGGTCGGCAACCCACGAGCGAACCGCCTCGACCTGGTCGAACACCGACCCCTCCCACGTCGCGTAGTCCCGGATAACCGAGCGCAGGCAACCGACGAACGTGCCTCCGGCGAAAAGGTCCGGCGCCACCGCGATGAACCCGGAGTCCGCCAGCCAGCGGCACTGGGCGACAGTGTCCGCGGTGAGCCCAGCGGCGTCGTGGATGACAACGACGGCCGGCCACGGTCCTTCACCGGCCGGGACCTCGACGTGCAGGCCCAGGGGACCGTCCGCGGTGTCGATGCGGTCGGTGGGCTGCGGGACGGGCCTCAGGGTTCGCCATGGGGTGCACGCTACCGACCTGCGCCGGGCCACGACGCCCTACGGCTGCGAACGCTACCGACCTGCGCCGGGCCACGACGCCCTACGGCTGGGAGAACACCGCCAAGTACTCCGTGGAGTCATCGGGGCGGGGACGAGCCAGGGCGAGGAACTCTCCATCCGGGGCGAACAGCGCGTGCGGGGGTGCGCTGCCGTCGGCCCACCCCGGAGTGTGCGCATGCGCGGCCGCCAGCGCGGCCTGATGGGGGTCGAGCCCCACGGGGTCGACGATACGAGGTGCCCTTCGCGTGCGCCCATGCCATGCCCAACTCGATGGGCCGGCCGTAGCGCACGGCATTGGCATCCGCAGCCGTCACCGTCACAGAGGGGAACGCCGCACGCGCCGCCGAGGCCATCCCGGTCACCTGGAGGTCGTCCTCGAGCTCCTCGAGGGTCCGGGCCTCGGCTCAGGTCGAAGCACCCGACCCGGGTCCGGCGCAGGGCGGTGAGGTGCCCACCGACTCCCAGCGCCGCACCGAGATCGCGCGCCAGAGCCCGGATGTAGGTGCCCGACGAGCAGGTGACCACCACGTCCACGTCCAGCGCCCCCAACTCGGGCAGCGGACGGACGTCGAGGACATCGAAGGCACCCACGACAACCGGACGCTCCGCCAGCTCGACGTCCTCACCTGCCCGGACCCGATCATGGGAACGCCGTCCCTCGACCTTGATCGCCGAGACCGACGACGGCCGCTGCATGATCGGCCCGGTCAGGGTGGCGATGACGGGGGCGAGGTCGGCGGCGTTCAGGCGACTCAGCCGCCGCGCCGCCCAGGCGCTCCCCCTCCGCGTCGTCGCTGACGGTGGACCACCCCAGCCGGATGGTGGCCGCGTACGTCTTGTCCGACCCGCTGATGTGCCCGAGCAGCCGCGTCGCCCGGCCGATCCCGACGACGAGAACACCCGTGGCCATGGGATCCAGCGTGCCTGCGTGGCCGACCCGACGGGTGCCGGCCAGCCGGCGCATCCGCGAGACGACGTCGTGGGACGTCCAGCCGGCGGGCTTGTCGACGATGACGATTCCTTCAGGCGGGCTGACCTTCGCAGCCGGCGCCGATTCTGTGACAGCCTCGGACAACTCAGTCGTCGATTCCGGCGAGCGGGTTGCGGGCGGGAGCCGCGTCAAGGCCGTCGGCGTCCTCGTCCACGCGCGGGGCCTTGTACGGGTCGGCCTCGCCGGCGTACTCAGCGCCCGCCCGTACGGCGGCGACGGCAGCATCCGTGGCCGCGGCCTGGGCGAGCAGGTCGTCGATGTGCCGGGCGTTCTCCGGGACACCGTCGGCGATGAACGTCAGCGAGGGGGTGTGCCGCACTCCGGTCTGCCGACCGACCTCCGTGCGCAGGACGCCCTTGGCGGACTCCAGGGCCGTGGCGGTCTCCGCCAGCTCGTCCGGCGAGCCGAGGACGGTGTAGAACACCGTCGCCTCACGCATGTCGTTGGTGACCCGGGCGTCCGTGATCGTCACGAAGCCGAGCCTCGGGTCCTTGACCCGGGTCTCCAGTGTCTCGGCCACGATCACCTTGACCCTGTCGGCCAACCGGCGCACGCGCGCCTCATGGGCTCCCACGATGCCCACCTCTCCTCGTCAGTCCCCGTCACCAGTACTACGTCGTGCCCAGCTCAGTCGTCCTCACCGACGAACCTCTGCCGGGCGCCGATCATCTCGAACTCCGGACGCTGCGCCACCAGTCGCTCACATGCATCGAGCACCTGCCGGCAGTGCGCCAGGTCGGGACCGACCACAGCGACCCCGACAAGTGTGCGCCTGTGGAGGTCCAGATGGCCAGCCTCTGCACGCCGCCACATCGAACCGGCGGCGCAACTCGGCCACCAGCCCACGGACGTGGCTGCGCTTGTCCTTCAACGATCGGACGTCGTTGGGGAGCAGCAGGTCAACATCGAGGATCCCGACGAACACCGCTGCTCCCCCACGACTCAGGCGCGGGACTTCTCCCGCATCTCGAACGTCTCGATCACGTCGTCGACCTTGATGTCGTTGAACGACCCCAGGCCGATGCCGCACTCGTAGCCCTCGCGGACCTCGGTGACGTCGTCCTTGAACCGTCGCAGCGAGCCGACGGTGAGGTTGTCCGCCACCACGACACCGTCGCGGACCAGGCGCGCCTTGCTGTTGCGCTTGATCTCCCCGGAGCGCACGAGCGTGCCGGCGATGGTGCCGAACTTGGAGCTCTTGAAGACCTCGCGCACCTCGGCGGTGCCCAGCTGGGCCTCCTCGTACTCCGGCTTGAGCATGCCCTTGAGGGCCGCCTCGATGTCATCGATCGCCGAGTAGATGACGTTGTAGTACCGGATGTCCACACCCTCGCGGTCGGCGAGCTCGGTGGCCTTCCCCTGCGGCCGGACGTTGAAGCCGATGATGACGGCCTTCGACGCCGCGGCGAGCATGACGTTGGTCTCGGTGATCGCACCGACACCGCGGTCGATGATCCGCAGGTTGACCTCCTCGCCGACATCGATGCCCATCAGGGAGTCCTCGAGGGCCTCGACCGAGCCGGACACGTCGCCCTTGAGGATCAGGTTGAGCTCCTGGACCTCGCCGGTCTCCAGCTGCTTGAGGAAGTCCTCGAGCGTCCGGCGGCCGCGCCGCTTGGCCAGCTGGGCGTTGCGCTCGCGGGCCTGACGGGTCTGGGCGATCTGGCGTGCCACCCGGTCCTCGCCGACGACGAGGAAGGAGTCGCCGGCACCGGGCACCGAGGTCAGGCCGAGGACCTGGACCGGACGCGCCGGGGTGGCCTCGTCCACGGTGTCGCCGTGCTCGTCGAGCATGGCCCGGACGCGCCCGAAGGCGTCGCCGGCCACGATCGAGTCGCCGGGGCGCAGCGTGCCGCGCTGGACCAGCACCGTGGCCACCGGGCCGCGACCGCGGTCCAGGTGCGCCTCGATCGCCACACCCTGGGCGTCCTGCTTGGGGTTGGCCCGCAGGTCCAGGGTGGCGTCCGCCGTCAGCACGATGGCCTCGAGCAGGGCGTCGATGTTGAGCCGTCCCTTGGCCGACACGTCGACGAACATGGTGTCGCCGCCGAACTCCTCGGCCACCAGCCCGTACTCGGTGAGCTGTCCGCGCACCTTGACGGGGTCGGCGCCCTCCTTGTCGATCTTGTTGACCGCGACCACGATCGGCACGCCGGCGGCCTGCGCGTGGTTCAGCGCCTCCACCGTCTGCGGCTTCACGCCGTCGTCGGCCGCCACGACCAGCACGGCGATGTCGGTGACCTGGGCACCACGGGCACGCATGGCGGTGAACGCCTCGTGGCCCGGGGTGTCGATGAAGGTCAGCGTGCGATCCGCGCCGCCCACCGGGACGGTGACCTGGTAGGCGCCGATGTGCTGGGTGATGCCGCCGGCCTCGCCCTCGACCACCTTGGTGGAGCGGATGGCGTCGAGCAGCTTGGTCTTGCCGTGGTCGACGTGGCCCATGACCGTGACGACCGGGGGCCGCACGACCAGGTCGGACTCGTCGCCCTCGTCCTCACCGAACTCGAGGTCGAAGGTGCCGAGCAGCTCGCGGTCCTCGTCCTCGGGCGAGACGACCTGGACGTCGAAGTCCAGCTCCTGGCCCAGCAGGCGCAGGGTGTCGTCATCGACCGACTGCGTGGCCGTGAGCATCTCGCCGAGCTTGAACATCACGGTGACCAGGTCGGCCGCCGAGCAGTTGATCCGCTCGGCGAAGTCGGTCAGCGAGGCGCCGCGGGGCAGCCGGACGACCGCACCGTTCCCGCGAGGCAGCCGGACGCCACCGATCGCGGGGGCCTGCATGTTCTCGTACTCCTGGCGCTTGGCGCGCTTGGACTTGCGGCCCTTCGTCGGGCGACCACCGGGGCGACCGAAGGCGCCGGCCGTGCCACCGCGACCGGGGCCGCCGGGACGGCCACCACCACCGGGACGACCGGGGGCACCCGCACCGGCGCCACCCGGGCCGGCGGGACGGTACCCACCGGGCCCACCGGTGCCACCACCGGCACCGCCGGGTCCACCGGGACGGAAGCCACCGGCACCGCCGGGACCGCCCGGACGTGAGCCACCGGCACCGGGACCGCCCGGGCGACCGGGAGCCCCACCGGGACCGCCGGGACGTGCTCCCGGGCCACCCGGACGCGCTCCCGGGCCACCTGGGCGCCCTGGGGCCCCGGGCCGGACTGCCGGCCGTGGGGGCATCGAGCCGGGATTGGGACGGGGGCCGCCGGGACCGGCCGGGGCTGCGGGACGAGCGGGAGCCGGGCCGGCAGCAGCCGGGGCCGGACGGCCCATGCCGGATCCGGAGAACGGGTTGTTGCCCGGACGCGGTCCGGGACTCGGACGGCCCATGCCGGGGCTGCCGTACGGGTTGTTGCCCGGGCGCGGGCCCGGAGCCGGCCGAGCCCCTGCTGCCACCATCGGCCGGGGCCTCGGTGCTCGCCGCGGCTGCGGCGGCGGCCGGAGCCGCGGGAGCCGCGGGAGCCGCCGGAGCCGGAGCCGCGGCAGCCGGAGCAGCCGGTGCCTCGGCAGGGGCCGCGGCGGGGGCAGCCGGAGCAGCGCGGGCGGCCCGGCCGGCGTTGCGGCAGGCGCGGGCGCCGCGGCGGCGTGGGTGCGGCGGGCGTTGCGGCAGCAGCCGGGGCATCCGTGCTCGCCGGGGCGGCGGGTCGGGGTGCGGGCTTGCCGGGGGTCGCTCCCCCGGTTGCCTTCGGTGCCGCGGGCTTGGCCGGGAAGGCCTCACGCAGCTTGCGCTCAACAGGGGCCTCGATCGTCGAGGCCGCCGACTTCACATACTCACCGTTCGCGTTGAGCCACGTCACGGCGTCCTTGCTGGGAATACCCAACTCCTTGGCCAGTGTGCTGACCCGGACCTTCGACACTTCTCTCCTCGTCTTGGTCCGAGCCCCTGGTGTCTGTCAGGGCATGGACCGCTGGTTGCTGGTGGGCACGCTCATAGCAGCGAGCTCATTGAGTGCTCATTTCCGTTTCGCTCCTCAACCGTTGAAGTGCGGTCATTTCGTCGTGACCCGACCCTGCCTCGATCCACGCGCGCACGGCTGCGGTGTCGAGGGCTCCCTGGACCCGGAGGGCCCGCGGTAGCGCCCGGCGCCGCTCCGCCAGATCCAGGCAGCCGGTGGTCGGATGCAGGTACGCACCTCGACCGGGTTGCCGGAACCGGGGATCCGGGAGGCACAGGCCGTCCCGGGCGGTGACCCGAAGCAGGTCGGTCTTGTCTGCCCGTGTCCGGCAGGCGACGCAGGTTCGAGTCGGCTTGCCGGGCTGGGCAGACGCCCCAGAGTCTAGCGCGGAAGTCACCGCAGTCCCGCATCCGCACTCTCGACGTCCACCGGGGCCGTGTCGGACCGGATGTCGATCCGCCAGCCCGTCAGACGTGCGGCCAGGCGGGCGTTCTGGCCCTCCTTGCCGATCGCCAGCGAGAGCTGGTAGTCCGGGACGATGACCCGGGCCGAGCGCGTCTCCAGGTCCACGACCTCCACCGAGCTGACCCGGGCGGGCGAGAGCGCGTTGCCGACCATCGTGGCCGGATCGTCGGACCAGTCGACGATGTCGATCTTCTCGCCGTCGAGCTCGGCCATCACGTTGCGCACCCGGGAGCCCATCGGGCCGATGCACGCGCCCTTGGGGTTGAGCCCGGGCCGGTGGGAGCGGACTGCCATCTTCGTGCGGTGTCCGGCCTCCCGCGCCAGGGCCACGATCTCGACCGATCCCTCGGCGATCTCGGGGACCTCGAGGGCGAACAGGGCCTTCACCAGCCCGGGGTGGGTGCGCGACAGCACGACCTGCGTGCCCTTGGCGCTGCGACGGGTGCCCACGACGAGGGCCTTCATCCGGGAGCCGTGCGGGTGCTGCTCGGCGGCGATGGCCTCCTGCGGGGGCAGGACGCCCTCGACCTTGCCCAGGTCGACGAAGACCAGCCGCGGATCCTGGCCCTGCTGGACGACGCCGGAGACGAGGTCGCCGATCTTGCCCTCGAAGTGACCGTGGGTCACGTCGTCCTCGGCCTCACGCAGGCGCTGGACGAGCACCTGGCGCGCGGTCGTGGAGGCGACCCGGCCGAAGCCCTCGGGGGTGTCGTCGAACTCCCGCGGGATGAACCCCTCCTCGGCCCCCTCGGGAACGTCCTCCACGGCCCACACGGTGACGTGGCCGGTGTCGCGGTTCAGCTCCACCCTGGCCCGGGTGGTCGCTCCCGGGGTGTGGTGGTAGGCCACCAGGAGGGCCTGCTCGATCGAGTCGACGAGCAGGTCGACTGAGATCTCCTTGTCCACTGCGACGGCGCGCAGCGCGGACATGTCGATGTCCATGTCAGCCCTCCTCGGGATCGTGGTCGGCGTCGCCGGTGGGCGAGTCGTCGGCGTCGGCCTCGGCGTCCAGGTCCGCCTCGTCGAGCTCGACCTCCTCGATCCGGGTGAACTCCACCTGCACGACCGCGCGGGCCACATCGGCGTAGGCGACGGTCGCCTCGGCCCCGTCGACGTCGAGGACCGCGTCGCGCCTCGTCGGCGCTGCAGCACGCGCCCCTCGATCGACCTCACCGGCCTTGGGGGTGACCTGGACCAGCCGGCCCACGGCGCGGCTCCAGTGCCGCGGGAGGGTCAGCGGGCGGTCGACGCCCGGGGAGGTGACCTCCAGCACGTAGGCCGAGTTGCCCAGGACGGTCGAGTCGTCGAGCACCCGGGAGATCTCGCGGCTGATGCTGGCCACCAGGTCGAGGGTCAGCCCACCGGTGTGGTGATCGACCACGATGCGCACGAGGCGGCGCTTGCCTGCCTGGCGGATGACGACGTCCTCGAGGTCACAGTCCAGGCCCGCGACGATGGGCTCGGCCAGGGACCGCAGCGCCTTGGCCTGGGATGCCGACATCGCGCGCTCCTCCATGCTGTTGTGGGGATCCTGTTGTGGGACGAGCAGTTGTGGTGTGCGCCCTCATTCTACCGGTGGGCGTGCGCGGCGCCGTCCGGCCGGGATGCGAGGATTCCGCGGGTGGAGAGGCGGACGTTCCTGGTGCTCGGCGCCGCGGCCGTCGGCCTGGCCGGATGCACCTCCGACTCGTCGGAGCCGGGTCCGCCCAGCGCGCCGGCGACCGCCACCGCGCCGAGTGATCCCGATGCCCGGCTGCGCGACGAGGTCGCCGCATCGGAGGTGGCGCTGGTGGCGGCCTACCGCTCGGCGATCGCGACCAGTCCGGAGCTCGCCGCGGACCTCGAGCCGTTCGTTGCCCAGCACGAGGCGCACCTGGCCCGGGTCGCCCCGGGGTTCGCGGCGTCCTCCACCCCCTCCGGATCCGCGAGCCGAGCCCGAGCGCATCCGCGAGCGTGAGCCCCAGTGGATCCGCGAGCGCGAGCCCTCCGGAGACCTCCGCCCCGTCCGCGGCAGACACGCTGAGCGCGCTCGCCGCCGCCGAGTCGGCAGCCCAGGCACAGCGCGCGACCGCCTGCGACGCGCGCCCAGGATCCAGCCCTGGCGCGCGACCTCTGCCTGATCGCGGCCAGTGAGGCCCAGCACGCCGCCGCGCTGGACGGCCTGGCTGCCCGGGAGTCCGGGTCATGAGCGGCGACTCCCCCTACCTCGACGCGCTTCAGGCCGCGGTGGCCGGCGAGCACGCCGCCGTATGGGCCAGCGGGCGAGCCGCCGGCGAGCTCAGCGGGCGGCGACGGGATGCGGCGCGGCGTGAGCTGGACGCTCACCGTCGGGCGCGGGACGAGCTGCGGCGACAGGTGCGGTCCCTCGGGGCATCGCCGGTCGAGGCGGCAGTCGCCTACGTGGAGCCGTTCCCGGTGGAGGGGGCGGCCGGTGGCCGGCGGCTGATGGCGCACGTGAACACCGCCCTGGCCGCCACGTACGCCGACGTCGCCGCCGCCAGCGAGCCAGCCGCCCGCCGCGAGGCGGTCGAGAGGTCCTCAGCAGCAGCCGTCCGCGCGGTCGAGTGGGGCGCCGACCCGGAGGCGTTCCCCGGCGAGTGAGACCGGTTGCGTTGCATTCGCGACGTTTCCGCGTCCGAACTGCAGCGCAGGTCCGTGTCGCGTGACGCAACCGCAACGCAACGTCGTCGATGCGCGGCGGCGGGCTCACTCCGAGAGGCCGGCGCCCTCCCGGGCCAGGGCGACCAGGCGTGAGATCGCCCGGAAGTACTTCTTGCGGTACCCGCCGCGCAGCATGTCCTCGCCGAACACGCGGTCGAGCGCGACACCGGAGGCGACGACCGGGATGTCGCGGTCGTAGAGCCGGTCGGCGAGGACGACGAGGCGCAGGGCCGCAGCCTGGTCGGTCAGCTGGGCCACGCCCGTGAGGTGCACCCGGTCGACGCCGTCCAGCAGGGCGCCGTAGCGCGAGGGGTGGACGCGGGCCAGATGGGCCATGAGGTCGGGGAACGCGTCGAGCCAGCCCTCGCCGGCCGCGGCCACGACCGTCGCCTCCGGCAGCGGCGCGGGCGCCTCCGGGAGGCCGCGATGCCGGTAGTCCTCGCCGTCGATCCGGTAGACGTCGAAGTGCGCGGACAGGCCCTGGATCTCGCGGAGGAAGTCGTCGGCGGCGAACCGGCCCTCCCCGAGGCGGTCGGGCAGCGTGTTGGACGTGGCCGCCAGGCGCACGCCGGCGTCGACCAGTCGGTTGAGCAGGGTGGACATCAGGACGGTGTCGCCCGGGATCGTCGAGCTCGAACTCGTCGATGCACACCAGGCGGTGGCCCGACAGGGCCTCGACGGTCCGGGCGAAGCCCGAGGGCGCCCACGAGGTGGGTGTACTCGACGAACGTGCCGAACGCCCGGGGCCCCGGGGCCTCGTGCCACAGGGACGCGAGCAGGTGGGTCTTGCCCACGCCGAACCCGCCGTCGAGGTAGATGCCCGCCCGGCCCTCGGGCGGCGCGGGCCGGCGGAACCACGACCGGGTGGTCGGGGTCGGGGTGTTCATCTGCGCCGCGAACGCGTGCAGCCCGGCGACGGCCGCCGCCTGGGTGGGCTGGGCCGGATCCGGCAGGTAGGTCGCGAACGACTCGGCCGCGAAGCGCGGCGGTGGCACGAGCTCGGCGATCAGGCGGTCGGCCTCCACGTGCGGGACGCGGTCGACCAGTCGGGGCATGGTGGAAGCCTGCCAGACCCCATGATGGTCCGGTGACCCCAGATGCCCCCGAGAACGGCCCGCGACCGATCGCTGATCGGTTCACCGTCGACCCGCCGATCGAGCCGATGCTGGCCAAGCCGATCGCCGGGTTGCCGGAGTCGTCCGACGGCCTGGCGTTCCAGCCGAAGTGGGACGGATTCCGGGTGATCATCTACCGCCGCGGCGACGACGTCGTCATCCAGGGCCGGATGCGGGCGGCCGATGCCGCGGCCACCGGATCGTGGGACCTCTCCTACGCCTTCCCGGAGATGGTGGAGCGGATCCGCGGCATGCGCGCCCGGGACATGGTGCTCGACGGCGAGCTCGTGGTCATCCGCGAGGGCCGGCTCGCGTTCGACGCCCTCCAGGGGCGGCTGCGCCCGCGCAAGGAGGAGGGCGGCTGGAAGATCGCCCAGCTCGCGGCGGACTTCCCGACCTCGTTCGTGGCGTTCGACATCCTCGCCGTGGACGGCCGGGACCTGCGCGCGGCCCCGTTCGGCGAACGGCGCGCTGCCCTCGAGTCGGTGCATGGCCGGTGAGGCCGCCCCCCTGCACCTCACGCCACAGACCGACGACCTCGACGTCGCCGCCCGATGGTTCGCCGAGCTGCCCGGGGCCGGGCTCGATGGCCTGATCGCCCGCCCGCTGGACGGCGCCTACGCGCCGGGCAAGCGCACGCTGTTCAAGATCAAGCCGTCGCACACGGTGGACGTCGTGTGCGCGGGCTGGCGACCGTACGCGAAGCCCGGGCCGGACGGCGGGGAGGTGGTCGGATCGGTGCTCCTCGGGCTCTACGACGAGGTCGGGGTCCTGCAGATGATCGGGGCGATGTCGGCGTTCCCGATGGCCCAGCGGGCGGAGCTCGCAGCCCGCTTCGCCGGCCTCGCTGCGGGTCCGGACCATCCGTGGTTCGAGCCCGAGGGCCGGGCGCCGGGGATGCCGAGCCGCTGGTCCTCGGGACGCAGCAGCGCGTGGAACCCGCTGCGCCCGGAACTCGTCGCCGAGGTCTCGTACAACCAGGTGGAGTCGGGGCGGTTGCGCCACCTCGCGTCGCTGGTGCGCTGGCGCCCGGACAAGGCCGCTGGGGACTGCACGATGGACGGCCTCGTGGCTCCTGAGCCCCTGGACATCGAGCAGGTCCTCGCGCCCGGCACCGTGGCCTGAGCCGCTCCGGGGCCCGGGAGATCCCCCGGCTCCGCGCGTGCGGCCGTTCGACGGGGGTCGTCCAGATTGCCCGATCCGGGAGTTTGGTCCCTTTCCTCCCGGTAGAATGGTGCATTGTTCCCCTCCTCCGGCGTGCCTCCCGCACCCTTCGTGGCGCCCGGGTGACCATGGTGGGAACCGTCATGACTGCGAGGGGAATCATGCACATCCCATTCACCCATGGACCTGGAACGGTCGGGCGCGAGGATCGCCTCGTGCGCGGCTGCATCGCCCTGAGCCTGCTGCTGCTGGCGGGGTTCTCGGTCGTCATGTCCGGCAGGTCCGGCGTGATCAGCATCGCGTTCCTGCTGCTGGGCCTGTACTTCACCCTGACCGCCGCCCTGGGTCGCGACCCGTTCTACGCACGCTTCGGCATCGACACCCGCACGGACGCCCAGCCCGCCGCTGCGCCTCAGGAGTCAGGAGATGTGGGCGCACGTCAGACCACTGGCTGGACCTGCGGGACTCGCAGCCCGCCCGGCGCGACGACCACACGGGCAACTCCCTGCTCGGCAGCTGACGCATCTCCCGGCGCCGGTCGACCCGCGAATGCAGTCGGGTCGAGATCGCCTCGGCTCGCGAGCCGTCACTGCGCGGGATCGTCGGAGTCCCTGGCCCGGCTCGGCTGGACCCGCTTGGGCTCGCCGGGCATCTTCGGGTAGTCGGGCGGATAGGGCATGTCCTCGAGGCCCTCGTCGCGGACGTCGCGCTCGTACCACTCGAGGACCGGGCGTCAGGTCGTGGGCGACGTCGTCGATCCCCGCGTGCGGGTCGCCCATGGCGAGCAACCGGGGCGGGACGGTCCGCAGCGTGAAGTCCAGGGGCGCCACGTCGGGCAGCTCCGCCCACGTGAGCGGCGCGGACACCGTCGCCTCGGCCACCGCGCGCAACGACCACGCCGAGCGGATCGTGCGGTCGCGGGCGTTCTGGTTGTAGTCGACGAACACCGTCTGGCCCCGCTCCTCCTTCCACCACCTCGTGGTGACCCGACCCGGCATCCGGCGCTCGAGCTCACGGCCGATGGCGATGGCGGCATGCCGGACCTCGGTGAAGGTCCACCTCGGCTCGATCCGCACGTAGATGTGGACGCCACGACCGCCGGAGGTCTTCGGATACCCGACCCAGCCGAGCTCGTCGAGCATCCCGCGCAGCTCCAGGGCGACGGTCACCGAGTCGTCGAAGTCCGTCCCCGGCTGCGGGTCGAGGTCGATGCGCAGCTCGTCGGGGTGCTCGACATCGCCGGATCGCACCGGCCAGGGGTGGAAGGTGATCGTGCCGAGCTGGGCCGCCCAGACGATCGTCGCCGGCGTGTGCGGGCAGACCTCGTCGGCCGTCCGACCCGACGGGAACGCGATCCGGGCGGTGCGGACCCAGTCGGGCGCCCCGGTGGGCACGCGCTTCTGGTAGAAGGCCTCCCCCTTGAACCCCTCGCGGGTGCTCAGCCGCGCCCCCGGGACGACGCCGCCCGGGCCAGCGCTCCAGTGTGGTCGGCCGGTCGCGCAGGGCGCGGAGCATCACCTCGCCCACGGCCGAGTAGTAGTCGATGACCTCGAGCTTGGTGATCGGTCCTCCCGACGCCTCGGGGAAGTACGGCTTGGCCGGATTGCTCACCCGGATCTCATGCCCGTCGACCTCGCGGATCACCGGTGCCCCGAACGCGTCCTTCGCCATCCCGCGAACGCTAGCGCCCGCGGCCCGCGTCCCGCCCGTCGCCCCGTCCGAGGCCTCGCGGCGCAGGGCGGTCGCGGGCTCCGGTTTCGCGTCGGGCGGGCGCTTACCGTTGGGCGCATGGGCCACCACGTCTCCGCCACCCGTCCCGACGGCACCCCCTACGAGGTCGCGCTGACCGAGGAGGAATGGGCCGCCCGGCTCACGCCCGAGGAGCGCTCGGTGCTGCGCGACGGCGGGACCGAGCGGCCGTTCGTCGGGGAGTACACCGACACCAAGCAGGTCGGGGTCTACTCCTGCCGCGCGTGCGACGCCGAGCTGTTCCGCAGCGAGACGAAGTTCGACTCGCACTGCGGCTGGCCGTCGTTCTTCTCCCCGCTGGCCGGCGACGCGATCATCGAGATCGAGGACCGCTCGATGGGAATGAAGCGCACCGAGGTCCGCTGCGCCGCCTGCGGCTCGCACCTGGGCCACGTCTTCGCGGGCGAGGGCTACGGGACCCCCACCGACCTGCGCTACTGCATCAACTCGATCAGCCTGCGGCTCACGACCGAGGGCTGACCGCGCCCGGCTCAGCCGCGCAGCAGGGCGTCGGCCGCCTCCACCTCGACCCGATGGCCGGTGTAGAACGGCACCTCCTCGCGCACGTGCCGGCGCGCGCTCGAGCCGCGCAGGTGGCGCATGAGGTCCACGATCCGGTGCAGCTCGTCGGCCTCGAACGCCAGCATCCACTCGTAGTCGCCGAGCGCGAACGCCGCCACGGTGTTGGCCCGCACGTCCGGGTAGTCGCGGCCCATCTGCCCGTGCTCGACGAGCATCGCGCGCCGCTCGGACTCCTCGAGCAGGTACCACTCGTAGGACCGGACGAACGGGTACACGCACACCCAGTCACGCGCCCGCTCGTCGGCCAGGAACGCCGGGACGTGCGAGCGGTTGAACTCCGCGGGCCGGTGCAGGGCCATCTGCGACCAGACCGGCTCCAGCCGCTCGCCGGCCACGTCCGCGACCGCCCGGTAGGCGGCCTGCAGCGACTCGGCGGTGGGACCGTGCCACCAGAGCATCAGGTCGGCGTCCCCGCGCAGCCCGCCCACGTCGTAGGCGCCGCGCAGGACCACGTCCGTCGGCGGCCGCGCCGGCGACCACCGACGCGAGGTCACCCGACGGGCCCGGCGCCCCGGGCACCAGCCGGTACACCGACCACATCGTGTAGCGGATCTGCTCGTTGAGGTCGCGCGCGGCCTTGCCCTGGCCCGGGCGCTTGCCGGACTCGGTCGGGATCAGCCACGTCGACCTCCGGGTGCCTCCACGAGCGCGTGGGCGACCCGACCGGCCGCCTCGTAGGCCGAGCCGACGCAGGCCGCGACCCCCACGCCGTCGTAGGACGCGCCGCACACCGCCAGGCTCGGCTGCTCGCGCAGGCCCTGGGTGATCCGCTCCAGGCGTGCGCGGTGGCCGACCGCGTACTGCGGCAGGGCCCCGCCCCAGCGGGTCACACGGCTGTCGATGCGGCGTCGCGTCGATCCCCAGGAGGTGCGCCAGGTCGATCCGGGCCAGCTCGACGAGCTCCTCGTCGGTGCGCTGCAGGACCTCGGTGTCGCCGTGGCGGCCGATCGAGACCCGCAGCAGGCGCAGGCCCTCGCGCTCGGCGGCCTCGCCGAGCCACCCCCACTTCTGGTCCAGGAACGTCACGGCCTTGACCATCCGGCCCTCGACCGGCGGGATCGAGCAGGCCCGGAGCCGGCCGTGTGCGCGCGCGACGTCCGCGTCGCGGTACGCCAGTGCGATCACGGCCACGCTCGCCGCCTCGATCCCGGAGAGCTCGAGGGCCACGCTCGGGGACGACGTCGGCCAGCAGCCGGGCCGCGGGTGCCGCGGGGGTGGCGATGATGACACCGTCGGCGTGGATCACCTCGGGCGAGGACGCCGGCCCCACCTCGACCTCCCAGCCGGTCTCGGTGGCCGTCAGGCCCCGGACCGTCGTCCGCGTGCGGATCTGCACGCCGCTGCCCACGAGCGCCGCGGCCATGGCACCGGGCACGCGCCCGACCCCGCCGACGACGCCCCGGAAGGGCAGGCCGCGCCGGGCTCCGGCGGCCTCCATGCCGCCGCCGGCCACGCGCCGCGTCGCGCTGAGCAGCGACCGGTCGTGGCGCAGCTCGCGGAACAGCGCCGGCATCGTGGCCTGCATCGACAGCGCGTCGGCGCGCCCGGCGTAGACCCCGCCGAGCAGCGGCTCGACCAGCCGGTCGACGACCTCGCGGCCCACCCGCGCGGAGATGAACTCGCCCACCGAGACGTCCTGGCCCATCGGCGTCGGGGCGATCACCCGGTCCAGCGGAACGCGCAGCAGTCCCGCGGGCGACAGGACCTCGCTGGCCGCCAGCGAGCGGAGGTCCGTGGGGATCCCCATGAACTGGCCACGGGGCATCGCCCGGATCCGTCCGCGGCTGAAGACGGAGGCCTGGAAGACGCTCGGGCGTGACCAGGTCGCTCTCGAGCCCGACCTCACGCGCCAGGCGCAGCGCCTCCGGGCGGCTGGCGACGAAGGACTCGGCACCCTCGTCCACCGGGATCCCGGCCACGTCGCTGACGGAGAGCTTCCCGCCGACGTGCGGGGCCGCCTCGAGCAGCGTCACCTCGATCTCGGAATGGGTGCGCACCAGGTACCAGGCGGCAGCCAGGCCGGAGATGCCGCCGCCGACGACGACCACGTGCCTGCGGGGTGCCGGTTCCGGCGATGGAGTGGGCGAACTGGCCGATGCTCCCGTCCTGCGGGTGGTTCTCTTCGCGGTCACAGGTCCACTGTGCCATCCCCCGCCCTCAGGCGGGCGACCCGACCCGCTGATTCGGCTCGCCGCCGGGCACCGGCCCGCTGGCATGCACGCGTTCGACGATCCGGGTCAGCACCCCGGGATCGGTGTCCGGGAGCACCCCGTGCCCGAGGTTGAAGATGTGCCCGCGACCGCTGCGCCGGGCCGCGGCCAGCACCGCAGTCGACCCGCTCGTCCACCGCCGCGGGCTGGCCCGCACGACGGCCGGGTCCAGGTTGCCCTGCAGGGCGGCACCGGGGCGCACCCGTGCGGCCGCCTGGTCCAGGGGCACCCGGAAGTCGACCCCCATGACCTCGGAGCCCGCCTGCGACATCGTCGCGAGCAGCTCGCCGGTGCCGACGCCGAAGAGGATCCTCGGGATGCCATGGGCCGCCGACAGGTCCTCGACCGCCGACAGCGCGGTGCGCACGTGCGGCAGGACCAACGCCTCGTAGTCGGCGGCGGGCAGCGCCCCGGCCCAGGAGTCGAACAGCTGGACGGCGCTGGCCCCAGCGAGGACCTGCATCCGCAGGAAGGCGCCCGCGATGCGCGCCAGCCGGTCGGCGAGGTCGTTCCAGAGCGCAGGGTCGGAGTACATCAGGGCCTTGGTGCGGGCGTGGTCGCGGCTGGGACCGCCCTCGATGAGGTAGCTGGCCAACGTGAACGGCGCCCCGGCGAACCCGATCAGGGGCGTGCTGCCCAACGGTCCGGACGGCCCGGCGAGGATCCGCACCGCCTCGAGCACGGGCGCCACGTCCTCGTCGGTCAGGTCGCGCAGCGTCGCCACCCCGGCCGCATCCCGGATCGGGTCGGCCACGACCGGCCCCACGCCGGGCACGATGTCCAGGTCCACTCCGATCGCCTTCAACGGCACGACGATGTCGGAGAAGAAGATCGCGGCGTCGACACCGTGGCGGCGCACGGGCTGGTCGGTGATCTCGACGACGAGCTCCGGGGTGAAGCACGACTCCAGCATCGCGGTGCCCTCACGGACCTTGCGGTACTCGGGCAGCGAGCGACCTGCCTGGCGCATGAACCACACCGGTGTGTGCACCACCGCCTCCCCGCGCGCGGCTCGCAGGAGCACGGCATCGGAGGTCCGTCCGGCCACCACGGGGTGCTGCGGGCCGAGCAGTGCGTCGGCGTTCGCGGGACGTCCGGACAGGCCGGCCAGGGAAGCGGTCACGGGCTGAATCGTCCCACGACGGAGGGGATCCCGCGGACGTCGCGCCACCGCCGCCAGAGGGCTGGTCCGGGCCGTCCGGTCTGCCGCCCGGGACCTTTGGACCGCGCGACGGAAGTTACCGGTCAGTAGGCTGTAGGAACATGCCGGGTCGGATCGTGCTCGGTCAGCAGACGTCGCTGGAGGCGGTTGGAATGAGTTCGTTGTTGATGACAGGCTTCCCGGGATTCCTGGGCTCGGCCCTGCTTCCGAGGATCCTCGCCCGCCGCGAGGGTGTGAACGCGGTGTGCCTCGTCCAGCCGCACTACGTCCCCATGGCGACCGAGCGCATCGCTGAGATCGAGGCCGCGCATCCGCTGACCAAGGACCGGATCACCCTCGTCGAGGGAGACATCACGGCGCCCGGGCTCGGGATCGACTACGTCGACCGCGCCCGCCTGGAGTCGGTGACGGAGGTCTGGCACCTCGCTGCGGTGTACGACCTCGCGGTCCCCGAGGAGGTGGCCCGTCGGGTCAACGTGGAGGGGACTGCCCACGTCATCGAGTTCTGCCTGTCGCGCAAGGAGTTCACCCGCCTGCAGTACGTGAGCACCTGCTACGTCAGTGGTGACTTCGACGGCGAGTTCCCCGAGGACGGGCTCGACCTCGGTCAGGGCTTCCTCAACCACTACGAGTCGACGAAGTTCGAGGCCGAGGTGCTGGTCCGCCGGGCCATGAAGGCCGGGCTGGCCGCCACCATCTACCGCCCCGGCGTCGTCGTCGGTGACTCGCCAGACCGGTGAGACCCAGAAGTACGACGGGCCCTACTTCCTACGCGGGGTTCATGAAGAAGCAGCTCTCGGTGGCGTTCGTCCCGGCGGTCGGTGACGCCGACAAGGTCCGCTTCGGGCTGGTCCCACGCGACTACGTCATCGACGCCATGGACGCCCTGTCCGTGATGGACAAGTCCCTGGGCCGCACCTACGCGCTGACCGACCCGAACCCGCCCACAGCGCGACAGCTGGTCGACGTCTTCGCCGAGCACCTGGGCAAGAAGGTGGTCTGGGTACCCCTGCCGCTCGGGCTGACGCACGCCATCGTCGGCGGCGTGCCAGGGCTGGAGGGCCTGCTCGGCCTCCCCGCCGAGGGGCTGGACTACTTCGCCTACCGCACGGTGCACACCACGACCAACGCAGTCACCGACCTCGAGGGCACCGGGGTCGCCTGCCCACCCTTCGCCGACTACGCCGGCACCCTGCTGGACTTCATGATCGCCCACCCGGAGTTCGACTCCTCGGCGATGACCTGAGCCCGTCGGGCCCCCACTCCCCTCGCACAGACGCCCCCCACACACCTGGAGCACACAGTGACCACCCCCAAGCCCGCCGTCATCGTCAACGTCAGCCTCGCCGGGTCCGACCGGGACTACGACCGCCAGGTCACCTTCCTGGAGCAGGAGTTCCACCTGCGACGGATCGGCACGAACGGTGACGTCGCCGCGGCCGAGGAGCTTGTCCGCACGTGGGCCGACGACGCCGACGTCATCGCCGTGACCGGCATCAGGGAGGCTCGGGTGGCCGGGCTCTACGACGGCGACCTCGAGGCTGTCAACCGGGTCAAGCAGGCAACGCGGATGATCCCGGTCACCGACGGGCACCCCCTGCGTGCCGTCCTGCAGGAGTGGTCCATCCGGCACGTGCAGAACACGATGCCCGGCTACTACACCAACGCCCGCGTCGTCGTGCTCGGCGGCATGAACCACGCGAACACGATCCGCATCCTGCAGGAGTACACCGAGAACTTCGAGTTCGCCGATCCGCTGCTGCGCCTCGACGTCCTCAAGCGCATGGACGCCAACCCCGTGCTGGGCCTCGCGGCCAACGTCGGCATGTGGCCCGTGCGCCAGCTGCCCGGTGCGATCCGGTCCAAGGTGAAGGCCCCCGGCCACGGGGTGAGCAGCGCCATGGCACGACGTGCCCTTGATGACGCACACGTCATCGTGGCGACCCCCGACGAGCTCGACGCGTTCGGCGTCGGCTCGCTGCGGGGCAAGTCGGTGGTCACCTCTGCGCGTCACCGACGAGCGCCTGGCCGAGATGGCGGCCCTCGACGTCGACATGGTCCTGGACTCCACCCCGCAGCCCTTCGACTTCACCATCACCGCCGCGGTCCTCGAGGCGATGATGCTGGCCGCCTCGTCGAGCCCCCTGGGGCGGCTGACCAACGACGACCTGCTGGACATGATCGTCTCGGCGGGCCTCGAGCCGCGCGTGCTCTACCCGAACGGGTTCCGCCGGCGCAGCCGGTTCGCCTTCGTGATCCACCCCCTCTCGCAGCGCTTCCTGACCAACGTCGAGCCGCTGCGCACCATCGAGCGGGTCTCGCCCGGGTTCGTCATGGACGGCGTCGAGAAGGCGATGGCCTATGCCCCACCCATGAAGTACGGCCGCGTCACCGGCATCACCTCACCCACCGGGGACGAGGCCGAGGGCTGGCTGATCACCGTCGGTGGCACGCCCAAGGAGCTCCTGGCGCACAGCCCGGAGTTCACGTACTCGCGGCTGCTGGCCGCGGCGGACGAGGCCAAGAAGCTCGGCGCCCAGATCATGGGCCTGGGTGCGTTCACCAAGGTCGTCGGCGACGCCGGGGTCACGGTGGCCAAGCAGGCGTCGCTGCCGATCACCACGGGCAACAGCTACAGCGCGTCCGGCGCGCTGTGGGCCGCGCACGAGGCCCTCGAGCGCCTCGGCCTGTCCGAGTTCGACGAGCACGGACGGATCAAGGGCAAGGCGATGGTCGTGGGTGCCACCGGCGCCATCGGCTCGGTCTGCGCCCGCCTCCTGGCGCTGGCCAGCGACGAGCTCTACCTGATCTCGCCGGAGACCGCGAAGCTGCTGGCCCTCAAGGCCGACATGGAGCGGGAGAACCCGCGGGCCGTCATCCACGTCGCTGCCACCCCGAACGAGGCGCTGCCCGAGATGGACATGATCGTCACGGCCACGTCCGGCGCGGGCAAGCGCGTGCTGGACATCATGGCCGTCAAGCCCGGCTGCGTGATCACCGACGTGGCCCGACCCCTGGACCTGTCGGCCGAGGACGTGGCCAAGCGGCCCGACGTCCTGGTCATCGAGTCCGGCGAGATCGAGCTGCCCGGCGACGTGCACATGCGTGACATCGGCCTGCCGCACGGCGTGGCCTACGCCTGCCTCGCCGAGACGATCGCGCTGGCCCTCGAGGGCCGCTACGAGACGTACACGGTTGGGCGCAACATCGAGTGGGAGAAGGTCAAGGAGATCTACCAGATCGGCCTCAAGCACGGCATGAAGCTCGCCGCGATCTCCGGGGTCAACGGCATCTACTCCGACGACGACCTGACCCGCATCCGGGAGCTGGCCCTCGAGCGTCGCGCGGAGATGGCGGCGGCCTCCGGCTCCTGATGCGTGCGGCCCGCGCTTGCGCGGGTCCTTCCGAACTGAGGACGATGACCCGCATGACCGAACTGCTCGCGCTGGCTGCGCGCCTCCCTCGACCGACCGCCTTCGTCCTCGGGGGCGGCGGGTCCTGGGGGGCACTCCAGCTCGGGATGCTCCAGGCCCTTGCCGGCACGGACCTCACCCCCGACCTGGTCGTGGGCACGAGCGTGGGCTCATTGAACGGCGCCGTCCTCGCCGACGATCCGGCGTTGGCGGTGGAGCGACTCGAGGACCTGTGGCCCAGCGTCTCCAAGGCCGATGTGTTCCCCGGGGGATGGGTCCGCGGGATGCGCACCCTGACCGAGACCCGGGCGTGGATCTACGACAACCAGCAGCTGACGGACCTGCTCACGAGCCGGCTGCCGGCGAAGTCGTTCCAGGACATGGCCGTGCCGTTCGTGGCAGTGGCCACGGACTTCACCAACGGCAGCCTCGCCGAGCTGGACGCCGGAGAGCTGCGCACCGCACTGCTGGCCTCCTCGGCGATCCCCGGGATCTTCCCCTGGGTGGAGCGCGATGGTCGCAGGCTCGTCGACGGGATGCTCGTGGCCAACGTGCCCATCACGGTGGCGCTGCGACGCGGCGCCCGGTCCCTCGTCGTCCTCGACTGCGGGCTCAGCGGGGTCACGCCGCGCGCGGCCGGGACACTCGTGGAGGTCCTCACCCAGTCCGCCGCGATCTACGCCCGCAGGCAGATGGCCAACGACCTGCTCGCGTGTGCCGGGGTCCCGGTTGTCTGGCTGACACCGTCCACGTTGCACGAGACCACCCAGCTGGACTTCACCGCCACGGCCACGCTCATCGAGTCAGGTCGGCGCGACGCGGAGGCAACGCTGGCCGCGCTGCACGCGATCACAGTCCTGCCACCCGGTGTCTACGGAGCCCCGGCCGAGCTGCGCACGGACGTGCGCCTGGAGTCGCTGATCCACTGAAACAGCCCCATGATGGGGGTCGCAGCCCAGTTCCCCGAGGGAGACACCCATGGCACCGACCGCCGCCGCCGAGGGCGTCGAGCCTGTCACGATGTACACCACCACGTGGTGCGGGTACTGCATCCGGCTCAAGCACTCGCTCAAGCGCGCGGGCATCGCCTTCACGGAGATCAACATCGAGACCGATCCGGACGCCGCGGCCGTCGTGGAACGCGTCAATGGCGGGAATCAGACAGTGCCCACCGTGGTCCTGCCGGACGGGACCGCGATGACCAACCCCTCAGTGCGCGACATCCTGGGTGCCCTCGGTTCGTGAGCCCGCGGCCAGCACCACCACGGTGAACGGCTGCTGCGTGCCCCACGGTGTGGTGTGCACCCGGACCTCGGACCTGACGACATCCCCGTGCGCGAACCCGAGCGCAGCGACCAGCGCATCAGCGTCGTAGCGCTGGACCGGCAAGCCGCTGCACGCCTCCGGCCCGTCGGGGGCGAACGTCGCGACGATTGCGTGCCCTGCGGGAGCCAGCGCCGCGTGCAGCGACAGCGCATACGCGCGCTGGTCGGCCGGATCGGTGAGGAAGTGGAAGACGGCGCGGTCGTGCCACAGCGCGACCGGCGCCTCGAGGCGCAGCGTCCGGACGTCCGCCGCCATGAGCTGGATCCCCGGCACCGGGCCCACCCGCTCGCGGATGCGCTCCAGCGCGGCCGGTGACACGTCGACGGCGCACAGTCGTCGATGACCTCGCGCCAGCAGTGCGTCCACGAGCAGCGACGATCCCGACCCGACGTCGACGATCAGGTCCTCGGCACCCAGGTGGAGGTCGTCGACCAGGTCGAGCCAGAGCTCGTCCTGCGGCTGCCACCAGCTGACTCCCTCCACGGGCTTGGTCGAGTGGACGGACTCCCAGTGCGCTGCCGGGTCGTGTGCCATGAGGTCCATGATCCACCCGCGCGCCGGCTATCCGGCGGTGATGGCCGCGACACCGCACAGGGCCAGGACGACCCCCACCTGTTGGACCGGCCTCAGGCGCTCGTGGTCGATGAAGCGCGCCAGCAGGATCGTGGCCACCGGGTAGAGGGACCCGAAGACGCTGACCAGCGACAGCATCCCGAGCGTGCTGGCCAGGCCGAACGCGAGGTTGGCCCCGACGTCCATCAGGCCCACGGCGACGAAGGCCGGAGCCTCGGAACGGGTCACGGAAACGCCGCGCCCCACCGCCAGCAGGGCCAGTCCCATGAGGCTCACCGTCGTGATCCGCATCACGGTCATCGTCATCACGACGCTGGTCTCGCTGCCCTGGGCGATCGTCACCAGCGAAGTCCCCAGGAACAGCGCAGCGCCACCGGCGAGGAGCACCGGCACCCAGCCCGCGTCGCCGTGCACCTCCGGGCCGCTGGCTGCCACGACACCGACGAGTGCGAGCACGATCCCGACCACCTGCAGGGAGGTCGGCTGCTCACCGCCGGCAAGGCCCACGGTCAACGGGACGAGCACGCCCAGGGCCGCGATGGGCGAGACCACGCCCATCGTCCCGATCGCCAGCGCCCGGTAGTACAGGGCCAGGCCGGTTGCCCCCGACAGGCTGGCGAGCACCGCCCAGCCCAGGTAGTCCAGGGGAGCCGACCACGCCCTCGTCAGGGTCGCGGTCACCAGCATGGCGACCAGCCCGACCGCCTGGGTGCCGCCCAGGACCACCAGGACGTGCCGGCGTCTCGACAGCTTTCCTGCGACGTAGTCAGCACTTCCCCACATCACCGAGGAGAGCAGAGCGAGCAGTGCGGCCACGGACCGAGACGGTACACGCTCGACATCGGTGACCGACCTCCCTCCGAACCGGGCCTTCAGGGCGTAGCCTGCCGCTCATGAACGCGATCGTCGGCGATGAGGCTGCGGACTTCCGGACCGCGCTGACGTCGTTGCGCGACGTCCGGCTGCGCCCCGAGATCGTGCTCGAGGAGGCACCGGCTCCTCAGCGGCTGGCTCCGTTCGCGATCGCCCTGACCGCCGAGGTCGTGATCGACGACGAGGACCTCGGCAACGGACGACTCGTCGTCCTGCACGACCCGCAGGGACAGGAATCCTGGGGTGGGACCTTCCGGGTGGTGGCCTTCATCAAGGCGACCCTCGAGCCGGAGATGGCCGCCGACCCGCTCCTGGCCGAGGTGGGCTGGTCCTGGCTCGTCGAGGCCCTGGACACCCAGGGTGCGGGATACTCCAACATCTCCGGGACCGTCACGCGAGTGACCTCGGAGTCGTTCGGCGGGCTCTCCGAGCGCCCGCTCGAGGGGCAGATCGAGATCCGGGTCTCCTGGACCCCGGACGATGCGAACCTGGCACCCCACGCCCTTGCCTGGGCCGAGGTCCTCGGGCAGGCAGCGGGCCTCATGCCCCTGCCCCCGGGCGTGGCCCAGCTCCCACGTCCCCGCGGCTGAGCCCGCCGTTCGCGGGTCCCGTGACCGGGGCGGCCTCACTCCTTCGGGTGACGTTGCTCAAGGCGCTGATCCACCTCCGCCGATAGGGCTACCAACTGGCTCTTGCCCGGATGCGCCGTTGGAGGTGCCGTGATCACTGTCGCCCAGAGCACTGCAGTCCCGATCATCCCGCTGCCGCGTGGTCGGTTCGCCGCACTGGCCGTCGGCGTGGATGCCGCGCATGTCGCAGGGCTCACGCCACGTCTGCGCTCCCTGGGCGCCTCGGCCGTCCACCGTGCGTCCACGGCCCGGGGAGGGCAGGTGCCCAGCCCCAACGGCCCCCATGACCTCTGCGTGGTCGAGGCCACAGGTCCCCAGATCCGCGAGGAGCTGCGCGCCCTGCGCGCCATCGGGTGGCGCCGGGTCGTGGTGGTCACGACGAGATCCGAGCTCGTGCGCCAGGCGATCAGCAGTGGTGCGCGCGCCGCCATCGTCCCGCCGACCAAGTCGGCGGCCGCGGGCATCCCGCTCTCCCGCTCCCGCTCCGGCGACGAGGGTGCTGACGCGATGTCGGCACGCGAGGTCCAGGTCCTGCAGCGGGTGGCCGAGGGGCACACCAACCGCCAGATCGGCGAGGACCTGTGCCTGTCGGCACTGACCGTCAAGAGCCACCTCGCCCGGATCGGGCGCAAGCTCGGCACCGGCGACCGCGCCGAGATGGTCGCGATCGGCTTCCGCCACGGCGTCGTCGCCTGACGGCCACGCCCCACACCCGCGACCGTCCGCGCGTCCCGGCCGCCGCTGGGGCATCTGCTCCCGATTGCACGATCTGCTCCCCTCCCGATGGGAGCAGATCGGTGAACGGGGAGCAGATCGGCGGTTCGGTCTGCGGGGCAGAGGTCGGGCGCGGGTACGGTGACACCGTGTCCGAGTCCCCCGCCGTGGTCGAGGCCGAGCCTGCTGAGCCCACTGCGCTCGCTGAGCCTGCGCCACTGCCCCCGCTCGAGCTGCGCGACGGGCTCCCCGCAGTCACCGAGACCCTCGACGACCTGGACCGCGTCGTGCGCGACCTCACGGCCGGCACCGGCCCGATCGCGGTCGACACAGAGCGCGCGTCCGGCTACCGGTACGGTCAACGGGCCTACCTGATCCAGATCCGCCGTGAGGGCTCCGGGAGCTCGCTGATCGACCCCCACGCCGTCCCGGGCGTTCCGGGCCTGGCGGAAGCCCTGCGCGGCCCGGAGTGGATCCTGCACGCGGCCAGCCAGGACCTGCCGTGCCTTGCCGAGCTGGGCCTGGCCCCCACCAGCCTGTTCGACACCGAGCTCGCAGGGCGCCTGCTCGGCATGCCCCGCGTCGGCCTCGGCCCGATGGTGGAGGACGTCCTGGGCGTGACCCTGGCCAAGGGCCACGGTGCAGCGGACTGGTCACGACGGCCCCTGCCCGAGGACTGGCTGGAGTACGCCGCGCTCGACGTCGAAGTGCTCATCGAGCTGCGCACCGAGCTGCGGGGCCGTCTCCAGGAGGCCGGCAAGCTGGAGTGGGCCGAGCAGGAGTTCGCGGCCATCCGTGACGCCCCGCCTCCCGCCGCCACGGGTCGATCCGTGGCGGCGCACGTCGGGGATCCACAAGATCCGCTCCCGGCGCGCGCTGGCCATCGTCGAGCACCTGTGGGTGGCCCGGGACCGGATCGGCCAGGAGGTCGACACCGCGCCCGGACGGCTGCTGCCGGACTCCTCGATCGTCGCCGCCGCCCACGCACTCCCCCGCGACCTGAGCGCCCTTCAGGCGACCAAGGCCTTCCACGGTCGTGGCGCGACCCGGTACCAGCGCGCATGGGCGCGCCGCACTGCAGCGACGCGTGGGCCGTTCCGGAGAAGGACCTTCCCCTCGCGGTGGTCAAGGGCGATGGCCCACCACCGCCCCGAGCATGGGCGCAGCGCGACCCGGTCGCGGCGGCCCGGCTCGACCGCGCCCGTGCCGGCCTCCAGCAGCTGGCCGAGAAGCTCGACCTGCCGGTCGAGAACCTGATCACCCCTGACCTCGTCCGTCGGGTGATGTGGCAACCCCCCGCAGGACGCCGGGCGCGATGTCTGCGACGCTGAGCGCCGCCGGTGCGCGACCCTGGCAGGTCGAGCTCACGGCCGGCCTCCTCGAGGACGCGCTCCGACCAGCCGACTGAGGTCAGCGCGCCGCGGCGGCGTCCGTCCGTTCCAAGGATCCGGGCGCCCAGCGGGCCGTGCCCAGGCCCAGGTCCTCGGGGCGCAGCACCTGGGCGACCAGGTACCCCTGGGCCTCGTCGCACCCGAGCTCGGACAGCACGTCCAGCTGCTGGCGCGTCTCGACGCCCTCGGCCACGACCCTCTGCCCCAGGGCGTGGGCGGCCGAGATCGCCGCAGCCACGATCGCCCGATCGGCATGGCTCGCGGTGATGCTGGCCACGAACGAGCGGTCGATCTTCACCCGGTGCGGTCCGAGGAACCGCAGGGCCCCCAGGGACGAGTAGCCCGTCCCGAAGTGGTCGATCGCCAGGCCGATCCCGGACGTGCGCAGCTTGCGGAGGGTCAGCTGGGCCGGTCCGGTGGCCTCCAGCAGCCCGAACTCCCCCATCTCGAAGATGACGGCACCTGGGACGTCCGACTGCTCGGCGATGATCCGCAGGGCGTCGCCGGCGAATGAGGCCGAGTACACCTGTCCGCGCGCCAGGTTCAGTCCGACGGGCACGTCCACCCCGTCGGTGCGCCACATCGCGCGCTGGTGCAGGGCCCGACGCAGGACCTGCTCGCTCAGTGCGCCGTTGAGCCCCGCGCGCGCCGGCGACGAGCAGGAACTGCGAGGGATACACCAGGGCCCCGTCGGAGAGCTGCAGTCGCGCCAGCGCCTCCACGTAGGCAAGACGACCCGAGGCGATGTCCACGATGGGCTGGTAGTGCAGGACCAGCCCGGCAGGGGGCCCGTGGCCTCCGCGGGCCTCTCCACTCCCAGTGCGACGCCGAGGGCCTCGCGGATCCGCTCGGCGGTCTCGAGCTCCTCGTCCATCTCCACCGAGTGCAGGCGCACCGTGTTGCGGCCCGCGTCCTTCGCCCGGTACATGGCCATGTCCGCCTGCCGGAGCAGGTTGGCCGGATCGATCGAATCAGCGCGCGAGATGGCGATTCCGACGCTCATGCTGATCCGGTGGGATCGTCCTTCGACACTCACGGGTTGGTCGAGGGTCGCCCGGACCCGCTCGGCGACGGCTCGCACGTCCTGGGGATCGGCAAGCGCAGGGCAGAGCACCACGAACTCGTCGCCACCGATCCGGGCCAACGAGTCCTCGGGGCGCACGGCTGCCCGGATGCGCCGCGCCACGGCCACCAACAGCTCGTCGCCCACCTGGTGCCCACGGGTGTCGTTGACGATCTTGAAGCCGTCGAGGTCCAGGAAGATCACGGCCACGTGTGGTCCGCCCGACCCCTGGTCGAGGGCGGCGAGCTGACGAAGGAGCTCGCCCCGATTGATCAGGCCGGTGAGCGGGTCCTCGCGCGCCTCGCGATCCAGTCGCGCCCGGGTGATCCACTGCTCGGTGACGTCGTCGAGGATCACCAGGGCCAGCGGCTGACCGGTCCGGTCCTCCTCGGACAGCCGCGACATCGAGACCGCCACCCAGCGATCCCCCGGCCGCCGTGGGTCGACACCCGGACAGTCCGAGCCTGTCCGGGGGCGCCCTGTTCGGCGTGCGCGGCGGTCACACCGGGGATCAGCTCCTCGAGGCTGGTGCCGATCACCTCCTCGCGGGGCCTGCTCGAGGAAGGCTGCCGCTGCCGCATTGGCGTCGGTCACCACACCCGGTCGGCCGTCAGGCCGGGTGATCCGGAGGATCGCGACGGGCGACTCGTCGAAGACGGAGCGCAGCAACCCGTCGCGGGCATCCTCCCCGTGATCCCGTGCGGCGGCCACGACCTGCTCCCCCTCCACGGTCATCAGGCCGGCGTGTCGAGCAAACGCCGGGCGGCGTCGGCACATCCCTCGGCGGTGAGCCCCAGTCGCTCCAGGATGGCCGGGCGACTGGCATGGTCGAGGAACTCCTGGGGGATCCCCAGCCTCTCCATGCGCACGTCCATCCCGGCGTCGGCCAGGGCGGTCGCGAGGCTCGACCCGATCCCACCGACCAGGCCGTTGTCCTCCATCGTCACGACCAGGCCGATCTCCCCGGCGAGCTCCACGAGGCCCGGCGGCAGCGGCGTGACCCACAGCGGGGCCGCGACAGCCACAGGCACGCCCTCGGCGGACAGCTTGGCCGCTGCCTCTCGGGCTGCGCCGGCCATGCTGCCCACACCCACGAGCAGCACCTGGGGCTCGTCGTCAGCGTGCAGGAGGTCCACCCCGTCGCTGACACCCACCGCCGGAAGCGGCTCAGCGAGCCGGCCCTTGGGGAATCGCACCACGGTCGGGCCGTCGGAGACCGCCACGGCCTCGCGCAGGGCCCTGCGCAGGGTCTCCTCATCGCGGGGAGCGGCAACCCTGACCCCGGGCACCAGACCGAGCATGGAGAGGTCCCACATGCCGTTGTGGGAGGCCCCGTCGTCGCCGGTGACGCCGGCGCGGTCCAGCACGATCGTCACGCCGGCGCGGTGCAGCGCGACGTCCATGAGCACCTGGTCGAAGGCGCGGTTCAGGAAGGTGGCGTACACGCGCGACCACCGGGTGGAGCCCGGCGAAGGCCATCCCCGCCGCGGAGGTCAGTGCGTGCTGCTCGGCGATGCCCACGTCGTAGGTGCGATCCGGGGAACTCCGCGGCGAAGCGGTCGAGTCCGGTGGGGCACAGCATGGCGGCGGTGATGGCCACGACGTCGGGCCGGTCACGACCGATCTCCACGAGCTCGTCGGCGAACGCTGCGGTCCAGGTCGGGCCACCGTTGCTCAACGGGATCCCGGTCTCGGGGTCGATGATCCCGACACCGTGGAAGCGGTCCGCCTCGTCGTTCTCCGCCGGGGCGTACCCGCGGCCCTTCTGCGTGATCACGTGGACGATGACCGGCCCACCGTACCGGCGTGCGGCACGCAGCACCGACTCCACGGACGCCACATCGTGGCCGTCGACCGGGCCGAGGTACTTCAGCCCGAGGTCCTCGAACATCCCCTGCGGGGCGACCACGTCCTTGACCCCGCGCTTGACCCCGTGGAGCGCCTCGAAGAGCGGCGCACCCACGACCGGAGTGCGACCCAGCAGGTCCTTGCCCCAGTCGAGGAACCGCTCGTAGCCGCGGGTCGTGCGCAGCGTGTCGAGGTGCCGGGCGAGTCCGCCGATGGTCGGGGCGTAGGAGCGCTCGTTGTCGTTGACCACGATGATCACGGGCCGGTGGGAGTCGGCGATGTTGTTCAGGGCCTCCCACGCCATCCCGCCGGTCAGGGAGCCGTCCCCGACGACCGCCACGACGTGCCGCTGCCCGAGGGTCCCCGCCTGTTCGAAGGCCTTGGCGATCCCGTCGGCATAGGACAGCGCGGTCGACGCGTGGGAGTTCTCGATCACGTCGTGGGGGCTCTCCGCACGCGACGGGTACCCGGAGATCCCGCCCTGCTGGCGCAGGTGGTCGAACCCCTCGCGGCGGCCGGTGAGGATCTTGTGCACGTAGGACTGGTGACCGGTGTCCCAGAGCAGCACGTCGTTGGGCGACTCGAACACCCGGTGCAGCGCGATGGTCAGCTCCACCACCCCGAGGTTGGGACCGAGATGGCCGCCGGTGCGGCTGACCTTGTCGACGAGGAACGCCCGGATCTCCTCGGCCAGCTCGTCGAGCTGATCGCGCGTCAGCGCGCGGAGGTCCGCGGGTGAGTCGATGCTCTCCAGCACGCCCACGTCATGGCCCTCCTACTCGTGCGGTCGTCGCCACAGTCTAGGAGTGAACGGCCGTCCGCACGCGGGCGGCGCGACCCTAGGCTGGACCCGTGACGACTCCCCCCGGCTGGCCGCGCGCCGTGCCCGATCCGGAGTCGCCGGCGTTCCCCGACAAGGTGGTCGGCTGGCTGCTGGACCTGTGCCCCCCGGACTACCGGGGCCATGAGGTCTTCCGGCGCTACCCGGTCATCCTCGCACGGCTGGCAGCGCTGCACGCCGAGGCCTCGCTGCAGGCGGCCAGGAGCGCCTACGCGGGTGCCCGGCGCGACCTTGCGGGCCGCGTGCCGCCCGAGGCGGTCGAGGAGACGCTGGTCGCCCTGAGCAAGGAGGGCGCCCGACTGGCCGCCCAGGTGCGCGAGGTCGCACTGGTCGAGGAGGCGCTGCAGGGCCGGCGCTGGCGCCCGAAGCTGTAGCGCCCGCAGCGATCGCGCGGCGCCCTGCTGGCGCTCAGCGGCCGAGGGCCTGGAAGGCCTCGTACACCATGAACGCGGGCCAGAAGACGCCCTGCAGGATGGCAAGCAGGTACTCCCAGAATCCGTCCGCCTGCTGCCAGAACCACGCCCACGCCCCGAACATGCCCAGTCCGTAGATCGCTCCCCCACCGGCTGCGGCCGCACCGTTGTTGTCACTCATGGCGATCCCCACCTCTCCGGATCCAGTGTGCTCCGGGCGAGGTGGGGATGGCCTGACAGGTGGCTACACCAGCGAGCGCAGCACGTACTGCAGGATCCCGCCGTTGCGGTAGTAGTCGGCCTCGCCTGGGGTGTCGATCCGCAGGACGGCCTCGAACTCGACGGCGGAACCGTCGGCCCTCTCCGCCCGCACCGACACAGTCCTCGGGGTGACGCCCTCGTTCAGGGCGGTGACGCCGCTGATCGAGAAGACCTCCGTGCCGTCCAGGCCCAGGATGCGGCGTCCTGCCCCTGCGGGTACTGCAGCGGGAGGACGCCCATGCCGATCAGGTTCGAGCGGTGGATGCGCTCGTAGGACTCCGCGATCACCGCGCGCACCCCGAGCAGGGCCGTGCCCTTGGCCGCCCAGTCGCGCGACGACCCCGAGCCGTACTCCTTGCCCGAGAGCACCACCAGCGGGATGCCCGCGGCGGCGTAGGACTGCGCCGCGTCGTAGATCGTCGCCTGCGGGGCGCCCTCGAGGGTGAAGTCGCGGGTGAAGCCGCCCTCCACGCCGTCGAGCAGCTGGTTGCGCAGCCGGATGTTGGCGAAGGTGCCGCGGATCATGACCTCGTGGTTGCCGCGGCGCGACCCGTAGGAGTTGAAGTCCTTGCGCGCCACGCCGTTCTCGGCCAGGTACACGCCCGCCGGGCTGTCCGGCTTGATCGACCCGGCCGGGCTGATGTGGTCGGTGGTGACCGAGTCGCCGAGCTTGGCCAGGACCCGCGCCCCGACGACGTCGGTGACCGGATCGGGCTCGGCGCCCATGCCGTCGAAGTACGGGGGCTTGCGCACGTAGGTGGAGTCCTCGGCCCAGGCGAACGTGTCGCCCACCGGGGTGGGCAGCGACTGCCACGCCTCGTCGCCGGCGAACACGTCGGCGTAGCGCGAGGCGAACATCTCGGCGTCGATGGACGAGTCCATGACCGACTGCACCTCGGCCGGCGACGGCCAGATGTCGCGCAGGTACACCGGCGCGCCCGACGGGTCCGTGCCCAGGGGCTCGGTCGTCAGGTCGAGGTCCATCCGCCCGGCGATCGCGTAGGCGACCACCAGCGGCGGGGAGGCCAGGTAGTTCATCTTCACGTCCGGGTTGATCCGGCCCTCGAAGTTGCGGTTGCCCGACAGGACGGAGACGACGGCCAGGTCGCTGGCGTTCACGGCGGCCGACACGGCCTCGGGCAGCGGGCCGGAGTTGCCGATGCAGGTCGTGCAGCCGTAGCCGACGATGTCGAAGCCGAGCTTCTCCAGGTACGGGGTCAGCCCGGAGCGGTCGTAGTAGTCGGTGACGACCTTCGATCCCGGGGCCAGGGTGGTCTTGACCCACGGCTTGCGGGTCAGCCCGCGCTCGACCGCGTTGCGCGCCAGCAGGCCCGGCCGCCATCATCACCGACGGGTTCGACGTGTTGGTGCACGAGGTGATCGCGGCGATCACGACAGCTCCGTGACCGATGGTGACCTCCTGCTCCTCGATGCTCAGGGCTGCGGTGGCGGCGGGATCGGCGGTGTAGGAGTCCAGCGCCGACAGGAAGCCGGACTTCGCCGCGGTGAGGGCCACCCGGTCCTGCGGGCGCTTCGGGCCGGCCAGGGAGGGCACGATCGTGCCGAGGTCCAGCTCGATGACGCTGGTGTAGCGCGCCTCGACCGAGGGGTCGTGCCAGAGGCCCTGCTCCTTGCAGTAGGCCTCGACGAGGGCGACCTGCTCCTCGGTGCGCCCGGTCAGCCGCAGGTAGCGCAGGGTCTCGTCGTCGATCGGGAAGATCGCGGCCGTCGAGCCGTACTCGGGGCTCATGTTGCCGATCGTGGCGCGGTTGGCCAGCGGCACCGCCGGCCACCGCGTCGCCGAAGAACTCGACGAACTTGCCCACGACGCCGTGCTTGCGCAGGATCTCGGTGATCGTCAGGACCATGTCGGTCGCGGTCGCGCCCTGGGGCAGCTCACCGGTCAGCTTGAAGCCGACGACCTGCGGGATCAGCATGCTCACCGGCTGGCCGAGCATCGCGGCCTCGGCCTCGATGCCGCCCACGCCCCACCCGAGGACGCCCAGGCCGTTGACCATCGTGGTGTGCGAGTCGGTGCCCACGCAGGTGTCCGGGTAGGCCTGCCCGTTGCGGACCATGACGACGCGGGCCAGCGCCTCGATGTTGACCTGGTGCACGATGCCCGTGCCGGGCGGCACGACCTTGAACTCGTCGAACGCCGTCTGGCCCCAGCGCAGGAACTGGTAGCGCTCCCGGTTGCGCTCGTACTCGAGGGCCACGTTGCGGGTCGCGGAGTCGTGGGTGCCGAAGAAGTCGGCGATGACCGAGTGGTCGATGACGAGCTCGGCCGGGGCCAGCGGGTTGATCTTCGCCGGGTCTCCCCCGAGGTCCTTCATGGCCTCGCGCATGGTGGCCAGGTCGACCACGCACGGCACGCCGGTGAAGTCCTGCATGATCACCCGCGCCGGGGTGAACTGGATCTCGTCGGTCGGCTCCGCGTCCGGATCCCACGCACCCAGGGTGCGGATCTGGTCGGCGGTGACGTTGGCGCCGTCCTCGGTGCGCAGCAGGTTCTCCAGCAGGACCTTGTGCGTGAAGGGCAGTGCCTCGGCACCGGGGACCGCGGAGATCCGGAAGATCTCGTGCGTCGTCCCGCCGACCTCGAACGTGCCCCGTGCCCCGAAACTGTCCTTGCTCGCCATGCAGACTCCTCCTCAGCAACCGCAGCGGAAGGCTATCGCGCCTCCCCGGGACCCGCGTGTCCCGCCATCCGAAAGTATCTTGATATCAAGATATCACCGGGGGACGAGTTTGGCCACGCACTCCACGTGATGAGTCGTCGGGAACAGGTCCAGGGCGACGAGCTCGTCGAGGACCAGCCCGTGGTCCCGGAAGGTCGCCACGTCGCGGGCCAGCGCCACCGGGTCGCACGCGACGTAGGCCACCGCCCGGGGCCGTGCGGCGGCGATCGCCTCCACGACGGCCGCGCCCGCGCCGGTCCGCGGCGGGTCGAGGACGACGAGGTCGACGCCGTCGAGCGCGCCCGGCCGGGCCACCCATCGGTCGACCCCGGCGCGGACGACCGTTGCCGGCATGTCCCCGGCGTTCCCGGCGGCCAGCTCACAGGCGCGTCGATCGCCCTCGACGAGCGTCACCGCGACTCCCCCGGGGACGGCCCCCGCGAGGCTCGAGCCCGAAGAGGCCCACGCCCGCGTACAGGTCGACCAGCCGCTCGCCCGCCCGCGGGTCGAGCATGCGGCGCACGTGCCCCACGAGGGCGTCGGCGGCTCCCGGGTGCACCTGCCAGAAGCCGTCGGGCGCCACCGACCACGTCCGACCGTCGGCGCGCTCGGTGATCGGGGCGGTCGGCGGATCGGACTCCGGGAACGCCAGCGGCTCGCCCTGCGACGGTGCGACGAATCCCACCCGGCCGTCGGGCCAGGTCTGCCCGAACAGGTCGAGCGGGTCCAGCCGTGGATGCAGCTGCGGGCACTGGCCGCCGACGACCACGACGGTGGGAGCGGTGGCCCAGGAACCCCGCGCGCCCGGAGCGGTCCACAGCCGAGCGTCCCGCGGGTGCGCCACCCGAGCCCGTCGTCGGCGACGGCGCTGTCAGGTGGTCGCGGGATCGGCGACCGGCGTGCGACGACGAACGACGTCGGGCAGGGCGATCCCGGCGAAGCGGGTCATCGCCTCCCGGACGACCTCGGCCTTCAGCCGACGCTGCGCCTCGGGCGTCGCATGCTGCCAGTCGCAGCCCCCGCACTCGAGGGCGACCGGGCACGGGCGCCGGTCGCCGATCCGGGCTTGGCGACCAGGACCTCCACGGCGTCGGCCCGGACGAACCGTGCCTTGCGCCCGATCGACGTCACCCGGACGGACACGGTCTCGCCGGGCAGCGCATGGCGGACGAAGAGCACCTGGCCCTCGTGCCGGGCGACGCAGTGGCCACCGTGGGCCACCGCACCGACCTCGACGACGACGCGGTCCCCGACCGCCACTGCCACCGGCTACCGGGCTGATGGCCCGGCCCCCATCTCACCGGCCACGAAGGCCTCAGCCGTCTCGGCGTCCGGCTCGCCCCGGCGCAGGGCACCCGGGCGCCTGGGCCTCGGGCTCGTCGGCGATCCGCTCGCTGGACAGCAGCTGCCACGGGACGCTGACGACCATCACCCCGGGCGAGAACAGCAGCCGGCTCTTCAGGCGCAGCGCGCTCTGGTTGTGCAGCAGATGCTCCCACCAGTGGCCCGACCACGTACTCGGGCACGTAGACGCACACCAGGTCGCGCGGGGAGCTGCGGCTCAGCCCGCGCACGTACTCCACGACCGGTCGGGTGATCTCGCGGTAGGGCGAGTCCAGGACCTTGAGCGCCACCGGGATGCCGCGGCGCTCCCAGTCGGCGATCAGCCGCGCCGTGGCGTCGTCGTCGACGTCGACAGTGACGGCCTCGAGGACCGTCGGCCGGGTCGCCCGCGCGTAGGCCAGCGCCCGCAGCGTGGGCTTGTGGATCTTGGAGACCAGCACGATCGCGTGCACCCGGCTGGGCAGCGTCACGCTCTCGTCGTCGCCGGCCACCAGCTCGACCGAGACCCGGTCGTAGTGCTTGCGGATCGACTCCATGATCAGGAACAGGACCGGCATCGCGATGCACGACGATCCAGGCGCCGTGCGTGAACTTCGTGGTCAGCACGATCACCAGCACCGTGCCGGTCATGCAGAAGCCGACGCCGTTGACCAGCCGCTTGCGCTTCATGCGCCCCCGCTCGGCAGGGTCGCGCTCGTCGAGGAGGTGCCGGTTCCAGTGCTTGATCATGCCGAGCTGGCTGAGGGTGAAGGACACGAAGACGCCGATGATGTACAGCTGGATCAGGGCCGAGACGTTGGCCTTGTAGACGTAGATCAGCAGGCCGGCCAGGCCCGCCAGGGTGACGATGCCGTTGCTGAAGGCCAGCCGGTCACCGCGGGTGTGCAGCTGCCTGGGCAGGTACCCGTCACGGGCCAGGATCGAGCCCAGGACCGGGAAGCCGTTGAAGGCGGTGTTGGCGGCCAGGACCAGGATCAGGGCGGTCACGACGGACACGAACACGAACATCGGCGTGAAGTTCGAGAACACCGCCTGGGCGACCTGGGCGATGACCGTCTTCTGCTCGGTCCCGGGCGGCATGCCGATCAGGTCCTCGGTCGTCTCGGCCACCTTCACCTTCGTGGCAACGGCCAGCCACGTGATGCCCCCGAACATCGTCATCGCGATCGCCCCGAGCATCGCCAGCGTGGTGGCGGCGTTCTTGCTCTTCGGCTTGCGGAAGGCCGGCACGCCGTTGCTGATGGCCTCGATGCCGGTCAGGGCGGTGGTGCCGGAGGAGAAGGCTCGCGCGATCAGGAAGACCAGGGCCGCCCCTGCGAAGTTCGCCTCCGGCTTGATCACCCAGTCTGCCGACTCCGCGAGCAGGACGTCCCCACGGCCCATCCGCACCCCGGCCCAGATCAGCATCGAGAAGATGGCGAAGATGAAGGCGTAGGTGGGCAGGGCGAAGGCGGTCCCCGACTCCCGCACCCCGCGCAGGTTGATCAGGGCCAGGAGCACCGTCAGGCCGACGGCGAGGAGCACGGCGTGCTGCCCCATCCACGGGATCGCCGAGGCGGCGTTGGCCACGGCCGACGAGATCGACACGGCCACCGTGAGCACGTAGTCGACCATCAGCGCGCTCGCGACGAAGACCCCCCACCGCGGTCCCAGGTTGGTCGACACGACCTCGTAGTCCCCCCCGCCGGACGGGTAGGCGTGCACGTTCTGGCGGTAGGACAGGACCACGACGAGGAACACCACGATGACCGCGGCGGCCACCCAGGGCGCGTACTGGTAGAGCGCGTACCCGCCCAGCGACAGCACCAGCAGGATCTCCTGGGTCGCATACCCGTTGGACGACAGGGCGTCCGAGGCGAAGACGGGCAGGGCGATGCGCTTGGGCAGCAGCGTCTCGCCCAGCTGGTTCGTGTGCAGGGCGCGACCGAACAGCACCCGCTTGGTGGCGTCGGAGAAGGTTCCCACGTGGGTGAATGCTACGCACAGTGCGGACCCCCATGGGCCGCGTGTAGCGTTCCGGTCGTGCACATCGTGATCCTCGGCTGCGGCCGAGTCGGTTCCGCCCTCGCGCAGACCATGGACAGGCAGGGCCATTCGGTCGCTGTCGTCGACATGGACCCCGAGGCGTTCCGCAAGCTGTCCCCCGACTTCGGCGGGAGCACCGTCGTCGGGATCGGCTTCGACCGCGACACCCTGATCGAGGCCGGGATCGCCCACGCCCAGGCCTTCGCGGCCTGCAGCAGCGGCGACAACACGAACATCATCGCCGCCCGGGTGGCGCGCGAGACCTTCGGCGTCGGCAACGTCGTCGCCCGCATCTACGACCCACGGCGGGCGGAGGTCTACCAGCGCCTGGGCATCCCGACCGTCGCCAGCGTGGCGTGGTCCACCGACCAGATGCTGCGCCGGCTGCTCCCCCGTGGCGCCCAGGAGGAATGGACCGACCCCAGCGGGACGATCGCCCTCGCGGAGATGCCGGTGCACGCCGACTGGGTCGGCCGGCTGGTCCACGACCTGCAGGACACCACCGGAGCGCGCATCGCGTTCCTCACCCGCTTCGGCGTCGCGCTGCTGCCCACCGGCGAGACCGTGCTCCAGGACGGCGACATCGTCCACGTGCTGCTCATGCGTGAGGACGAGGAACGCATCCAGGAGATCTTCCAGGCCGCACCGGAGGGACATCGATGAGGGTCTGCATCGCAGGGGCCGGCAAGGTCGGTCGGGCCATCGCCCGGGAGCTGCTGCAGCAACGGCCACGAGATCCTCCTGGTCGACAAGGAGGCCGACATCGCCCGCGTCGGTGTCGTCGAGGGGGCCCACGTGCTCTGCGCCGACGCGTGCGAGGTCTCGGCCCTCGAGGAGGCGCAGCTGCAGACCTGCCAGGTGGTGGTCGCCGCGACCGGTGACGACAAGGTCAACCTCGTCGTCTCCCTGCTGGCGAAGACCGAGTTCGGCGTCCCGCGCGTGGTCGCCCGGGTGAACCACCCGAAGAACGAGTGGCTGTTCAACGAGGCCTGGGGGGTCGACGTGGCCGTCTCGACGCCGCAGATGCTCTCGGCCCTCGTCGAGGAGGCGGTCACCGTCGGGGACCTGGTCCGGCTGTTCACCTTCCGCCAGAGCAACGCCAACCTCGTCGAGCTCACCCTGGGCGCGGACTCCCCCGTGGTCGGCCAGCGGGTCGGCGACGTCGCGTGGCCCCCGGACACATCGCTGGTGGCCATCCTGCGCAGCCTTCAGGTGATCGCGCCCAGCCCGGACGATCCGCTGGAGGCCGGCGACGAGCTGCTCTTCGTGTCCGCTCCCGGACCAGGAGGAGGCGATCCAGACGCTGCTGTCCCCGTGACCACGGGCGCAGGGCGCGAGGATCAGGCCGACTCCGGCTCCAGCCCGGCGGCGGGCTCCAGGAGCGCCGCCTCGGCATCGACCTCCTTGAGCACGGGATGGATGATCCGGTAGCTCAGGTACGCGGCGAGCAGGAACAACGGCCAGCCCAGGGCGAGCTTGGCCACGCCGAGCATCCCGACGGCACCGGCGAAGTACATCGGGCAGCTGGATGACCAGGCGCAGGCCGAACATCGCCACCCAGATCCACGACGCCGTCGCGTAGGCCCGGTACTGCCGAGGATCCTGGCGCCACCCGCTGGCGTCCCCACGGAGGTAGCCGATGATGACCCCCAGCAGCGGCCACCGGACGACGCACGAGATCGCATAGGCCAGCATGTAGGCCACGTTGATCAGGATGCCGATGAGGAAGTAGTTCTCCGCCTTGCCCGTCCGGGTCGCCACGAATGCGGAGATGGCCACGCCGAAGAACCCGGCGACCACCTGCTGCAGGGACTCGTGGCGAGCCAGCCGCACGACCGCGATCAGCAGCCCGGCCGACCAGGGCGGCGATCACCGAGGGGCGCAGCTGCTGCGACGTGACCAGGTAGGCGATGACGAAGACCGCCGCCGGGAGCCCGGAGTCGACCATGCCGCGCCAGCCACCGATGGCCTGGTCGAGCATCCTGCGGTCGACGCCCAGGGTGTCGGCGCCCAGCGAGGTCGGGGCGTCAGCGGCCCCATCCCGCGGTTCGGTGCTCACGTGACCCCCGAGGTGGCGCGCAGCTCGTAGCGCGGGTTGAAGATCGTCGCCTCGGTCTGGTTGCGGGTGATCCTGCCGGTGACGACGATCGACCGGCCCGGGGTGATGCCCAGGATCTGGCGCCGGCCGAGCCAGACGAGCCGGACCTGCCCGGAGCCGTCGTAGAGCTCAGCCTCCACCGCGGGCACGGTCTCCCGGGGCCGCAGGGTCACTGAGCGCAGCACGCCGGAGACGGTCGACTCCTCGCCGCTGACGCACTTGCTGATCGGGGTGGCGCCCACGGCGGTGACCGATCCCTGGAGGGCCTCGGCGTGCTGCTCGGACTTGCTCTTGGTCAGGCTCGCCGCGATCCGCTGCATCATGTTGGGGTTCGTCGTCGACACATCACAAGGGTAGCGGCGTTGACCGACACCGGACGACCCTCGACGCCGGCCCGGTCCCCATCGCTGGGCATCGGCAGCCGAGGACGGCCGTGACCTCAGCGGATCTCGGTGATCTCCGGCCCACGCTCGAACGGGTCGAGGTCCGCGAACCGCTCCTCGGCCATCCTCGATCTCGTCGGTCGACCTCCTCGGCGGCGGCCTCCTCGGCGGTCACGGGCTGGGCGGGGAGGGTCAGCGGGAGTGGGTCACGGGGGGCCATCGCCGAGGGACCACGCACCACGATGGTCTGTCGCACCAGCAGGTGCAGCGCGTCGTTCGGGTCGGGCTCCACCGCGGCCCGGCCCAGGAACACGGCCCGCAGGAACCACCGCGGTCCGTCGATGCCGACGAAGCGCACGGGCTGCGTGACCTGCTCGCCCTCGGGCGTGCGCGCCGGCAGCATCCCGCGGACCTCCGGTCCGAAGGATCCCTCCCCCTCGGAGACCTTGGCGCCAGCCGTCTCGGCGAGCTCGGCGAGCATCTCGGCCCGGATCTCGTCCCAGAGGCCCTCGGAGCGTGGAGCGGCGAAGGCCTGCAGCTGGACTGCCGCCCCATCGCCGACGCCGGTCACGGCGCGGACCTCCTGGGTGTTCGGGTCGGCCTCCACCTGCACCCCGATGCCCGGCAGCCCGGGGATCAGCAGTGACCCGAGATCGAGCCGCGGGACGTCCTGGTCGGCCAGGTCGGACTCGGACTCGTCGAACGGGCCCCTCGAGCGGTCGAACGCGGGACGCGAGCCCCCGTGGCGTCCGCGTCGGATCCCTCACCCTCGGCGTCCTGGACCTCGTCGACGACATCGGAGAGCTCCACGCCCTCCTCCGGGGCCTCGGCACCGTCAGGCGTCGACCGTCGTTTGAACAGGGCCATGGAAGCCTCCCGTCGGGTGGTGCACAGGCCTCACAGGCTACCCCGCAGCATGCCCGCCCGTGGAACCGAAGCCGCCGTCGCCGCGTGCCGAGCCCGGCAGCTGCTCGACCTCGTGGAATCGGGCCCGGACCACCGGCTGGATGACCAGCTGGGCGATCCGGTCGCCCCGGTGGAAGACCACGGAGGTGCTGGGATCGAGGTTGATCACGCTGACCTTGATCTCGCCGCGGTAGCCGGCGTCCACCGTCCCGGGAGCGTTGACCAGCGACACCCCGTACCGGACGGCCAGCCCGCTGCGCGGGTGCACGAAGGCCGCGAATCCGTCGGGCAGGGCGATGGCGATCCCGGTGGGCAGCAGCGCGCGCTCGCCGGGTGCCAGGGTGGCGTCCACGGTGGTCACCAGGTCGGCTCCGGCGTCGCCGGGATGCTCGTAGGACGGGATCGGGACCCCGGGATCCAGCCGCGTGATCAGCACGTCGGTCATGGGTTCATCTCCGCGGGCGGGCCGGCATCGCCGTCGGCGATGGCCAGCGCGACCTCGGTGGGCCGCCCGTGGGAGCGGAAGTGGCCGATCTCCACCTGGATGAACAGCGCCGAGGCCGTCACGGCGATCGGTCCGTCGGGGCCCAGGCGGCCGATCGCGGCCGTGTACACCTTGCGCCCGGAGACGCCGGTGATCCGCGCGTGGAAGTCCAGCACGGAGCCGACGGGCACCGGGCGGACGAAGTTGGTCTCCAGGCGGGCGGTGACGGCGGGGCGCATCAGCAACCAGTTGACGGCGCCGAGGACCTCGTCGACGGCGGCCGTCAGCAGGCCTCCGTGGGCCAGGCCCGGCGCCCCCTGGTGGTCCGGGCTGACCTCGAACGAGGCCGTCAGGGACAGGCCCTCCCCGGCCATCACCTGCATGTGCAGGCCGGCCGGATGCTCCGACCCGCAGCCGAAGCAGTGGCGGTAGTGCGAGGCGATCATCGTTCCGGGCGGGACGGCATCCGGGCTGCGCGGCGGGATGACCGCCTCAGGGCCGGGCGTCGTCCCGGGACCGATCGGCTGGGGTTCCATCACGGCCTCGACCCTACTGAGCGGGGCACCGGGCACCGGGTCGGCGGGGTTGGTCGGGGCCCGCGTTCGGCCCGTGCGGGGTGCGAGGTGCCAGAGTTGGCCGCGTGCCCGACGCCGATGCCCCCGCAGAGCCCGAGTACCGCGAACGCCTGTGGCCCGGGCCCGGTCGTCTGGATCGTGGCCTTCGGCAGCCATCGCCGCCCTGGCCATCGCCTACGGGAGCTCCCTGGGTGCCGTGTCCGGCTGGCTGGTGGCCCTCGGCGGTGGCGCCGTCGCAGCGATCCTGATCGCCCGCAGCGCCGCGCTGGTCACGGTCAGCGACCAGCGCCTGCGCGCAGGACGGGCCCGGATCGAGTGGGAGTTCACCGGTCGGGTGCTGCCGCTGGACGCCGACCAGGCCCGCTCCGCACGCGGCCCCGAGGGGGATCCGACGGCCTTCATGCTGCTGCGCCCGGGGGTCGGGCCCGGGGCCGTGGTCGTCGAGGTCACCGACCCGGAGGACCCGCACCGGACGTGGCTGGTGGCCTCGCGCCACCCGCGAGCGACTGGCGCGCGCGATCGAGACGGCTCGTGGCAGGCTGTCGCCATGACAACTGCGACCGCACCCGCATCCACGGCCGACTCCGCACGCTCGATGGCCCGCGCCGCAGCCCCGCTGATCACGCTGGGCGCCACCTGGGTCGTGCGCAAGGCGATGATGCGCGGCTATGAGGCGCGCACCGGCAGGCCGGCACCGGTTGTCTACAGCCGCGAGTCGTCGGTGATCTCCAAGGTGCTCTGGGCAGCCACCATGGCCGCGACCATCGCGCTGATCGAGGTCGTCGTCTGGCAGATCTTCGAGTCCGCCGACGACTGAGTCATCGGCGGGCTCACGGCCCGGCGGTCGAGCCCAGCGCTCAGGCGGCGCACTCCTTGCAGATCGGCATGCCGTCCTTCTCGCCCGCCAGCTGGCTGCGGTGATGCACCAGGAAGCACCGCCCGCAGGTGAACTCGTCGGCCTGCCGGGGCAGGACGCGCACGCTCAGGCTCTCGTCGGAGAGGTCGGCGCCCGGCAGCTCGAGGTTCTCGGCGAGCTCCGTCTCATCGACGTCGACCGTGGAGGCCGCCTTGTCGATCCGACGGGCCTTCAGCTCCTCGATGCTGTCCTCGGCAAGACTGTCGTCCTCGGTCTTGCGCGGCGCGTCGTAGTCGGTGGCCATGCTCGTGCTCCCCCCATGATGGGATCGGTGTCGGATCGGTACAACATCGCGGCGCCGGGTGTTTATGCCCACGCCGCGGAGCGCATTGTGCCGCATGATGGTCCCACGAGCTGCACGACACGGCCCAGAGGGCCCCCCAGGAGGAACGCACATGGCCCTGTACGCCATCGGCGAGCGCACCCCGACGATCCATCCCACGGCGTTCGTCCATCCCGAGGCGGTCATCATCGGGGACGTGATCGTGGGGGCCGAGGCCTCGATCTGGCCCACCGCAGTGCTTCGGGGCGACACCGGCCGGGTCGTGGTCGGCGCCCAGACGTCCATCCAGGACGGCAGCGTCCTGCACTGCACGGACACGTTGGACACGCTCATCGGCGCCCGGTGTGTGATTGGTCACAGGGCCCATCTGGAGGGCTGCACGATCGAGGACGACAGCCTCGTCGGGTCCGGATCGGTCGTGCTGCACCGGGCCGTGGTGCGCTCCGGGGGCATGGTCGCCGCCCAGGCACTGGTCTCCCCCGGCACCGAGGTCCCCTCCGGCGCGGTGGCCATGGGGGTGCCGGCGCGCATCAAGCCCGACGCGGTCCCCGAGGGCATGATCGCCTCGTCGGTCGAGACCTACGTGAAGAACGCCCACTGGTACAACGCGCAGCTGCGCCGACTCGGCTGACAGCCGCCGCGCCGGGACGTCGGCCGACTCAGTCGCGGTCGGCGCCGGCCCGGGCCAGGAGCGCCCGGAACTCCGCGGCCAGGTGCGCCGGGGCCAGCCACGTGAGCTCGCTGGACGGCGGCCCGTCGCCCGGACCGCCGGCGACCAGGCCCGCCTCGGTGGCCACCAGCACGCCGGCTGCGAAGTCCCACGGGTTCAGGCCGCGCTCGTAGTAGCAGTCGACCCGTCCGGCTGCCGCCCAGCACAGGTCCACCGCCGCCGCGCCGGCCCGACGGATGTCGCGGACCGCCGGCAGCACCGTGGCCAGCGTCCGCGCCTGAGCCGCACGCCGCGCCTCGGCATAGCCGAAGCCCGTGGCGACCAGCGCCTGGCTGAGGCTCTCGGGCGCCCCCGGAGCGATCCGCTCGACGCCTGTTCCCGCCACCCGGACGGCACCCTGGCCGCGGACCGCGACGTAGGTCTCGCCGAACAGCGGGACGTCCACGATGCCCACCTCGACCACGCCGTCGACCTCCGCGGCGATGCTCACCGCCCAGCTGGGCAGCCCGTAGAGGTAGTTGACCGTCCCGTCGAGGGGATCCACGATCCACCGCACGCCGGTGCTTCCCGCGCGATCGGCGCCCTCCTCCCCGAGCAGCCCGTCGTCGGGGCGCGCAGCCAGGATCGTGCCCACCACCAGGGCTTCGGCCTCGGTGTCCATCTGGGTGACGACATCGGTGAGCGTTGACTTCGTGGTGACGGTCAGGACCTGCTCGCGCCCCGCCATGAGCAGGTCCCCGGCCGCACGGGCCGAGCGCCAGGCCACGGCGAGGAGGTCGTGCTCGAGCCCGAGGTCCGTGACGGCGAACGCCGTCGGGCCGCCGGTCACGAGTCGGACCCGCACAGCGCCGGACGCGGTCCACGTGGGTTCGGGCAGCACCCCGCGGCGCACGGCACCACCCGCGGACCCAGCGCCCCCGTCGTCGGGCTCGGCACGCGCACCACCCCGTCCGCCGCGGCCCGGGACTCCTCCAGGAGGTCCGCGACCATCGCGATGAACCTCGGATCCGTGCCGGCGGTGGCCGCCCGTGCGACCGGGATCCCCACCTCGCGGGCCTGCTCGGTGGCGATCGTGTCGAGGTCCCAGATGACCTCCATGTGGTCGCTGATGAACCCGATCGGCACCATGACCGCCCCGGGAGCACCCGCGTCGGCGAGGGCCGCGAGGTGGTCGCCGATGTCCGGCTCCAGCCACGGGATGTGCGGGGCACCGGAGCGCGACTGGTAGACGAGGTCCCACTCCTGGCCACGGCCCAGGGCCCCGGCGATCGTCGCCGCCACATCACGGTGCTGGGCGACGTAGTCGCACCTGTCGGCATCGGCCACGGGGATGGAGTGCGTGGTGAACACCAGCCGGCTGCCCTCGGGCAGGCCCTCGAGGCTGGTGCGGGTCGCGTCGACCATCGAGTCGATGAATCCCGGGTGGTTGAAGCAGGTGCGCAGCTTCAGGACCTGCGGCGACCAGCGGGGGTCCTCGGCCGTGACCGCGGCCAGCGCATCGAACAGGTTCTCGCGGTACTGCCGGCACCCCGAGTACGAGGAGTACGCGGACGTCAGGAACGCGAAGATCCGGGTGGCGCCGAGCCCCCGGGCCTCGCGCAACGCGTCGGCAAGGTAGGGGTCCCAGTTCCGGTTGCCCCAGATGACCGGCACCTGCTCACCGCGCGCGGACAGCTCGGCGCGGATCTGGTCAACGAGGGTGCGGTTGATCTCGTTGATCGGCGAGACGCCGCCGAAGTGGGCGTAGTGCGCGCCCACCTCCACCAGTCGCTCGCGGGGTATCCCCCGGCCCCGGGTGACGTTCTCGAGGAAGGGAACGACATCATCGGGGCCCTCAGGGCCGCCGAACGACACGATGAGCAGCACATCCACGCCCCTGATACTCCCCGACATGGGCCGTGCCAGCCACCGCAGGCCCCCAAGTGGGGCACAATGTGCCCGATTGCCACGAGGCAGCTGGAGGAGTGCGATGCGCGAGTTGAGGTTCGACGGCCTGTCCCCGGACGGCACACGCCTGATCCTGGCGGGCAAGGACGGACAGAAGTACTCCGTGGTCATCGACGAGCGCATCGAGGCCGCCGTGCGGCGCGACCGGGCCCGCATCGGCCAGGTCGAGATCGAGCAGGCGGGCATGCTCCGCCCCCGTGAGATCCAGGCACGGATCCGCTCCGGGCAGACCGCCGAGGACGTCGCAGCCGCCAGCGGCCTCCCGATCGAGCACGTCCGACGCTTCGAGGGCCCGGTCCTCACCGAGCGGGCCTGGGTCGCCCAGCAGGCGCAGGCCACGGAGGTGCGCAGGCCCGGCGGCGACATCGAGCTCGGCGACCTCGTGTCGGAGCGGCTGCACGCCGAGGGCGTGGACGCAGCCGACATCGCCTGGGACGCCTGGCGTCGTGACGATGGGACGTGGGTCGTCATCGCGACGTTCCCCCTGCCGCCGAACACGCATGTGGCGACCTGGACCTATGACAGTGGCAGCCGCACGATGACCGTCGTCGACGACAACGCCGGCTCCCTGTCGGCGATCGATCCACAGGCACCCCTGAGGCTGGCCGCATCCCGCCCGGTGCTGGCGACCGTCGCGCCGATCGAGGACGCGGAGGACGACTTCGACGACGAGCCCGCCGTCGTGACCTCGCTGCCTGCCTGGGGTCACGGTCGCGCGGAGGCGGAGCAGTCCGGAGCCCGGGACGAGGACGAGCGGGAGCCCGGCGATGACACGGCAGCCGAGGAGCAGCCGCTCGAGGCCGTCGGACCGTGGGACGACGCCGACGACTCCGACGCCGAGGAGCGCGCCGACGAGCCGGAGCTCGAGGAGCCCTCGGCCGAGGAGATCGAGGAAGCGCTCGACGAGCTGTCCGAGGTGGAGGCGTCCGATCAGTCCGACGCTGACGATGAGGCCGGCGACCGTGACGAGCCTGAGGAGCCCGCGGACTCCGGGCCCACGGCCGACGCCGAGGACGTCCCGCTCTTCCAGACCCCTGCACCCCCGGCGCACCGGCCGACCGGCAAGCCCAGCGTCCCGAGCTTCGACGACATCCTGTTCGGGCCCGGCCCGGGCAAGTAGACCCGCACCAGCCCCCTCAGGGGAGCGGGACCACCGAGGCGCCAGCAGCGCGCAGCGGGATGAGGACCTCCTCCTCGGTCAGCCCCCCGTGCTGGCCGCGCAGCCCCGACACGATCCTGTCGACGCGGTCCGAAGTCAGCGCCCAGTCGTCACGCGCGATGGCCACGACATCGCCGATCCGGTCGGCGTACCACTCGTCCACCGGCCCCAGGAGCTCGTCGACCTCGGCCCGGGTGCGGACGTCCGCGCGGTCACCGAGCTCGTCGCGCCATGCCCGCCGGACCGCATCCGCCCGGCCGGCGTCGGTGTAGACGTGCCGCACCCGGGGCTCGCCCAGGATCGTGACGACGTCGCGACGCAGCGCCGGCCTGGTCTCGAGGTCGACCCGACGGTCGTCGGGGACGTCGATGATCCCGTGATCGGCAGTCACCAGCAGGGCGACGTCGTCGGCGACGAGTTCCAGCAGCCCGGCCACGAGTGAGTCCACGCGGGCCAGAGCCGCGCGGTACGCCGCCGACCGCACGCCGTGGACGTGCCCGGCCTTGTCGAGGTCGGGCCAGTAGACGTAGGTCAGGCTGGCCCGCCCCTCCGTGCGCGCCCGGCCGATCGCAGCCGCTGTCACGCGCAGCCGGGCCGGCAGGGTGTCCGCCCCGGGGTACTCCCCGCCGCGCAGGGCCGCGCGCGTCAGCCCGCTGGCGCGGTGGGCCGCGGGAGCGGCACTCGTCACGAGGATCCCGGCACTCGCGGCCCTCTCCAGGACGGTGGGCTCGGGCTGGGTGGCGATCGGGTTGGGATCCGCACCCCAGGACAGCGGCGCCAGGACGGACCCGTCATCGAGGCGGAAGGACGTGCCGACGATCCCGTGCATCCCCGGGGGCAGGCCCGTTCCCAGGCTCGTCAGCGACACGCAGGTGGTCGACGGGAAGGGGGCCGCGAGCGGACCGATCTCCCGCATGGCCACCAGCCGGGGGGCGCTGCTCGTGTGCTCGGCGAGCTGGACGGCGCCCAGGCCGTCCACCAGCAGCACGACCATGTGCTGGGGTGCCCCGAGGGAGGCGCGCAGGGTCCCCACGAGCCCGTTGCCGTCCCCCGGGAACCCCGGGGCGCCCAGGAGGTGGGCGGCTGCGGGGAGGAGCTCGGCCAGTGGCCGGGGGGTCACTGCGCGTGCTGGCTGATCGCGGCCGAGAGTGCCGCGGCGAACTCCAGGGTCCGGACCACCGCATCGGCACCGTCACCGGCCTCGGAGACGCGCACCGAGAAGTCGTCGTTGGAGGCAGCTCCGGTGAAGCCGTGGTCGGCGGTGCAGTCGGGGTCGCCGCAGCCCGCAGGCTCGAGGTCCAGTCGGGACACGGCGCCCCAGCCGATGGTCAGCATGACCTCGCGCACGGCACCGCCGGGCTTGTGCAGCGCAGGATTGCCCACGATGCGGTTCACCACCACGGACTTCACGTCCGCCAGGCGCACGGCCTCGGAGTTGGCCGAGGCGTAGGGGACCGGGCAGGTCTCGTCCGGCGGGAAGTCGTCGATGTGCAGCACCAGCAGCCTCGTGCCCGTGAGCAGCAGCAGCGAGATGTGCCTGCGCAGCTCCTCACGATCGAACGTGGCCTCGTGCTGGATGACGTAGCTGATGGGCTCCTCGTCTGCCAGGGCGGTGGCCATGGTGTCGGCGACGAGCTCCGGGTAGTACCCGGACGCAGCGATCTCGGAGCGCAACTGGGACTTGGGGTTCACCGGGGAATCCTCCCACGTTCCTCAGGCATCGAGCAGCCTGCGTACCCCCACGTCGAGGCGCTCCCACTGCATCCTGATCCGACCGGTGGCGCCCAGGACCGCGGCGCCGGACCCCGAGACGATGATGGGGTTGAGGTCCAGCGAGGCCAGCGCCGGCACCTCGTCGAGGAGGAGCCCGAGCCGGGCGATGATCTGGCACAGCGCCTCGACATCAACAGGATCGGCGCCCCGGTAACCGCGCAGGAGGGGGGCGGCCTTCGGGGCAGCCACCAGGCGGCGGGCCTCAGCCATGCTCAGCGGCGGGATCCGGTAGGCGTGATCGCCCAGCAGCTCGGAGGCGACTCCCCCGACACCGAACCGGACGACCGGGCCGAACAGCGGGTCATCCACGGCACCGGCGAGCGTGGCGACCCCGGGCGGGGCCATCGACTGCACCACGAGCCTGTGGCCGGCCATCTCATCGAGCTGGGCGACCATCGACAGGTAGGCGCCGCGCACTGCCCGCTCGGACTCGAGGTTCAGCCGGACGCTGCCGAGGTCGACCCGGTGTGCCAGCCACGGGGCGGTCGTCTTGAGCACCACCGGGTACCCGAGCTCCTCAGCCGCGTGCACCGCCTCCTCCTCGGAGCGGACCGGTCGTGCCGGCCACACCCGTATCCCGTAGCAGGCGAGCAGGGCGGCGACCTGGTCGGCGGTGAGATCGATGCCCGGGGCCGTCGGGTCCAACGCATCGGGATCCTCGGACTCGTCGAGCAGGACCGCCGTGGAGTCCTTTCGCGCCTCGGCAAGCCACTGGGCCACCAGCTCGCCGGCCGCTTCAGGATCCACGTCCGGGAACACCGGCACGTCGACCTGCTCGGCGTCGCGCCACCTGGCGTAGCCGCGCACCAGGGCCAGGGCGTGGATGGCGTCCTCGACGTTGGAGAAGGTGGGCACCGACCCGTGCTCGGGGCGGCCGTCGGGCCCGTTCAGCGGGAGCAGGCCCATTCCGGCCGGGATCAGCCCGGTGCCGTCCGCTGCCGGCATGATCGCGACGATCGGCTTGTTGGAGTCCATGCTCACCGCGGTGATCGCCGCGTGCACATCGGCCTGGTCCGCCCCCACGCTCGGGATGTGGACGAACACCACGGCATCGCACGCCGTGTGTTCCGCGGCCCCACGCAGGGCCGCGCCGATCTCGTCGGCGGGTGCCGACTGCGGGAGGCTGGGATGGCCGTAGGCCACGGTCATGCGCACCGACTCGACTGCGTCCGCAGCCAGGATCTCCAGGGCTGCGGAGGTGCCGACGACGGCGACCCGGTCCCCGCGCGGCAGCGGCTGGTAGGCCAGGATCGCGGCCACGTCGAACAGCTCGCCGAGCGATGACGTCTGGATCACGCCACTCTGCTCGAACACGGCATCCACGGCTCCCGGTGGGAGCGTGGTCCGGCGCACGTGGTGGCCCAGGGGCAGCGTCTGCGTGTAGCGGCCGCTGCGCACGGCCACCACCGGCTTCGTGCGGCTCAGGCGGCGCGTGATCCGGGTGAACTTGCGCGGATTGCCGATGCTCTCCAGGTACAGCAGGATCAGGCTCGTCGCGGCGTCGGACTCCCAGTACTGCAGCAGGTCGTTGGCCGACACGTCGGCGCGATTGCCGGCCGAGACGAAGCTGCTCAGGCCCAGGCCGCGGCGCGCCACGGTCTCCAGGACCGTCACACCCAGCGCCCCCGACTGGCAGAAGAGGCCCACGCGGCCGCGTCCCGGGACCAGCGGCGACAGGCTGGCGTTCAGGCTCACGCGCGGGTCGGTGTTGATGATGCCCAGGCAGTTCGGGCCCACGACCCGCATGCCGGACTCACGCGCCGTGCGCACCAGTTGGCGCTGGCGCGCTCGTCCCTCGTCGGTGGCGGTGTCGGCGAACCCGGAGGAGACCACGACGAGCCCGCTGACCCCGGCCGCGGCGCACTCGGCGACCACGGGCAGGACGGAGTCGGCCGGCACCGCGACTGCCGCGAGGTCCACCGGCTGGGGGATGTCGGTGATGTGCCGGTACGCGGGGACGCCCAGGATCGAGTCCGCCTCCGGGTGGATGGCGTACAGCGGGCCCTGCGAGCCGTAGTCACGCAGGTGGCGCAGGAGCTCGTGGCCGATGCGCCCGGGGGTCCTGGAGGCACCGATGACCGCGACACCCACGGGGTTGAGCAGTCGCTCGACGGAGCGCGCCTCGCTGCGGTGCTCCCGCGCCGCCCGGACGTCCAGGACCTTGTCGGTGGGTTCCAGGTCGAAGGTGAGGTGGAAGACCCCGTCCTCCATCCGCTGGCTGACCACGTAGCCGGCCTCACGGAACGTGCCGAGCATCCTGCGGTTGTTCGGCAGCACCTCGGCCACGAACCGGCGCAGGCCGACCTCCCAGGCGGCCGCCGCGAGGTGCTCGAGCAGCACCGCACCGAGGCCGCGGCTCTGGTGGTCGTCGCGCACCACGAAGGCCACCTCGGCGTCGCGCGGGTTGAGCCGGTCGAAGCGCGCCACCGCGATGAGCTCGCCGCCCTCGGTGGCCACGAGGGCGACCCGGTCGGTGTAGTCGACGTTCACGAACCGTGTGACGTCCCGATCCGACAGCTCCGGGTAGGGCGCGAAGAAGCGGAAGTAGATCGTCTCGGCCGACAGCCTCGAGTGGAACTCGACGAGGCGCGGTGCGTCGTCGGGCCGGATCGGGCGCACGTGGCAGGGACGACCGTCCCGGAGCACAACGTCGGCCTCCCAGTGGGCCGGGTACTCGGGGGGCACGGGCACCACCCTAGGTCGCGCCCGGCACGTCGGTCGACCCGGTCGGGCCCTGCGTCGGCGACAATGTGGGCCTGCCGCGCACCAAGGAGCACCATGGCCCGTCGCACACCACCACCCAGCGAGCCCGTCGCCGACCAGATCGTCGACATCGACATCACCACCGAGATGCAGGGCTCGTTCCTGGAGTACGCCTACTCGGTCATCTACTCCCGCGCCCTGCCCGACGCCCGCGACGGGCTCAAGCCGGTGCAGCGCCGCATCCTGTACACGATGAACGAGATGGGCCTGCGCCCCGACCGCGGGCACGTGAAGAGCGCCCGCGTCGTCGGCGAGGTGATGGGCAAGCTGCACCCCCACGGAGATGCGGCCATCTACGACGCCCTGGTCAGGATGGCCCAGTCGTTCTCCCTGCGGATGCCGCTGGTCGACGGCCACGGCAACTTCGGCTCCCTCGACGACGGCCCAGCGGCCTACCGGTACACCGAGTGCCGGATGGACCCCGCTGCGCTCCCGATGGTCGCCGGCCTCGACGAGGAGGTCGTCGACTTCGCGCCCAACTACGACGGGCGCGAGCTGGAGCCGGTCGTCCTGCCGGCCGCGTACCCGAACCTGCTGGTGAACGGCGCCTCGGGCATCGCCGTGGGCATGGCCACGAACATGGCCCCGCACAACCTCGGCGAGGTCATCGCCGCCGCGCGGCACCTGCTTGCGCACCCGCAGGCCACCACCGACGACCTGATGCGCTTCGTCCCCGGCCCGGACCTGCCCACCGGCGGCCGGATCGTCGGCCTCGACGGCGTGCGCGACGCCTACCACACCGGCCGTGGGACCTTCCGGATGCGAGCCACCGCGAAGGTGGAGCAGATCACCGCCCGCCGATCCGGCCTGGTGATCACCGAGCTTCCCTGGAACGTGGGCCCGGAGAAGGTGATCGAGAAGATCCGGGAGCTCTACAACGCCAAGAAGATCACCGGCATCGCCGACGTGACCGACCTGACCGACGGCGAGAAGGGCCTGCACCTGGTCATCGAGCTCAAGAGCGGCTTCGTGCCCGAGGCGGTGCTCGACCAGCTCTACCGGCTCACCCCGCTGGAGGAGTCCTTCGGGATCAACAACGTGACGCTGGTCGACGGCCAGCCGCAGACCCTGGGGCTCAAGCGGCTGCTCGAGGTCTACCTGGCCCACCGGCTGGAGGTCGTGCGCCGGCGCAGCCAGTTCCGCCGGACGAAGGCCGCCGACCGGCTGCACCTGGTCGACGGGCTGCTCATCGCGATCCTCGACATCGACGAGGTCATCGCCGTCATCCGCTCCAGCGACGACACCGCGGCGGCCCGGGCCCGCCTGATGAGCGTGTTCGACCTGTCCGAGGTCCAGGCCAACTACATCCTCGAGATGCCGCTGCGCCGGCTGACGAAGTTCAGCCGGATCGAGCTGGAGTCCGAGCGCGACGACCTGAGTCGCACGCTCGCCGAGCTCGACCGCCTGCTCAACGACCCCGAGGCGCTCAAGGACCTGGTCTCCACCGAGCTGGCCGATGTCGCCGCCGCCCACGCGACGCCGCGGCGCACCGTCCTGCTCGAGGGACCGGTGCCCCTGCGCGGTGCCGCCGCAGCCACCGCGCCGCTGGAGCTCGTCCGACGACCCGTGCGAGGTGCTGCTCTCCAGCACGGGGCTGATCGCCCGCCGGGCCCTGCCGGAACCCGAGGGTGCCGCGGGTGTCGCCCCGGCCACGGGTCCCCGTGGGACCCACGATGTGGTCGTGGCCCGCGCCAGTGCCACGGTCCGGGGCCACGTCGGTGTCGTCACCTCGGCCGGACGAGTCGTGCGTGCGCACGTCCAGGACCTCCCGAGCCTGCCCGGCACGGCCGGCCCGGTGAGCCTGGCCGGTGGGGCTCCGCTGGGAGCCTTCCTCACCCTCGAGCGCGGCGAGGCCGTGGTCGGCCTCGCGAGCCTGATCCCCGGAGCCCCCACCCTGGCCCTGGCCACCGCCTCCGGGGTCATCAAGCGGGTCGCCGACGAGCCGGCACCCAACCGTGACGCCTGGGAGGTCATCCGGTTGGCCGAGCGCGACGTCGTCGTCGGCGCCTGGCCGGTCTCTGACGAGGACGAGCTGGTCCTGCTCGCCGACGACGCACAGCTCCTGCGGTTCCCGGCGTCCTCGGTCCGCCCGCAGGGTCGCGCCGCCGGGGGGATGGCCGGGATCAAGCTCGCCGGGGGCGCGCAGGTGATCGCGCTCGGGGTCTGGAGCCCGGGCAGCGCCGGCGTCGTGGTGACCCTGGCCTCGGACTCCGCCGCCCTGCTCGACGCCGGTGGCTCGCTGAAGGTGACGCACGGCGAGGTGTTCCCCGGCAAGGGTCGGGCCACCGGAGGGGTCCGGGCGCATCGCTTCCTCAAGGGCGAGGACCTGCTCACCCGTGGCTGGATCACCACGTGGCCGGCAGCGGCAGCCACGGGCAGCGGCGAGCCGATCGACCTTCCCGAGCCCGACAACCGTCGCGACGGGTCGGGCGCCCCCTGCGCCACAGCTCCTGCCGCGGTGTCGGCACGGGTATGACCGGTCTGCCCGGGTCCCCCGGTGACGGGCAGGGTCCTGGTGGTCCCCGGTGCAGCGAGGTCTCCCGCGAGGCCGGGGAGCCCCTGGCCGGCACGGCACCTCGGGCCGACGTCTGGGTCGCCGTGGAGCACACCCCCGGGTGGGGCGACGCCGACCTGACCCGCAGCGGTCACGGCGTGCGGGTCCTGATGGCACGCGGGCGACGCACGACGCCCGCGGGGGGTGCCGCGTCCGCAGCAGCGGCCGGATCCCCGTCCGGACCCACATTCGCGTCCGGCGTGGTGGACACGGCTTCGCCGCCCTACGACGCCGGCGTGCGCGTGTGGGTCGCATACGCGACGCCGACCCCCGCCCTTCGGGTCGGCCTGGTCGACCGGCCCGAGGTCGTGGCCGGCTGGGACCTGGCCGACATCGCATCGGGATCGCTGCGTGGGTGGGGCCGGCGGGACCCCGATCCCCTGCTGCTGGTGTGTGCCAACGGCCGACGCGACCGCTGCTGCGGGCACTCAGGCGGCCGATTGGCCGACGCCCTCTGGCGCGGTCCGCACGCCGACCGCGTGCTCACCTGCACGCACCTGGGCGGTCACCGGTTCGCCCCCACGGCGCTGCTCCTGCCGGTCGGGGCCCTGCATGGCCGGCTGGATGAGCAGGGCGCGGCCCGCCTGCTCACGGATGCCTCGGTGGCTCGCATGGGCGCCGACACCCTGCGGGGCCACAGCACGCTCGACCAGCCGGCCCAGGTGGCCGAGATCCACGCGCGAGCCGTCACCGGGCACGAGGGGCTCGCCCCCCTGCAGGTCGAGCTGACGGCATCCGACGACCCGGACCGGATCGGTGCCACCGTGCGCGGCTGGGATCGCCACGACGTGCACCGGGCGCTGGAGTTCGAGCTGGTCCGCACGAGCGGTCAGGCCCTGCTGTCGTGCGGCCGGGCACCCGAGGCGACCACCCGCTGGTCCATCCCCACCTGACCCACCCAGACCGGCCCCGCCACGCCCCGCCGCGACCCGCCGCCCGTCGCCCGCGCCGCTGTCTCGTCGCCCCGGCCTCCACTGCCCTCCCCGATTCGTCCGCTTTCGCGCGGACCGATCCTGGATTGATCCGCCGTAGCGACCACAGATCGTCGCGAATGCGGAGCAATCGACCTGGTGGAGGTCGCCGGAACCACGGGCGCACCGATCGACCCGGGTGCGGACCGAGCGCCGGAACCGCCGGTTGGCGGACGCGACCATTCCCGGAGCGGCTCCCCCATCGCAGCGCCGGAACGGAGCACAATGCGGGCATGGACCTGGGACTTGCTGGACGGACCTACCTGCTGACGGGGGCCTCTCGGGGCCTCGGCCTGGCCGCTGCAGAGGTGCTCGTCGCCGAGGGCGCGACCGTGGTGATCTCTGCGCGGGACGACAAGGAGCTGGCCATCGCCCTCGAGCGCCTGGGACGGGCCAACGCAGTGGCGATCTCCGCCGACCTCGCCGACCCCGACGCCGCCGAGCGCCTCGTGGCCGGAACGGTGGGGCGCTTCGGGCGTCTCGACGGCGCGCTCATCAGCGTCGGCGGCCCGGCCACGGGGACGCCCATGAGCGTCACCGACGAGCAGTGGCGCGCCTCCTTCGAATCCGTCCACCTCGGAGCGGTCCGGATGCTGCGTGCTGTCGCCTCCGCCGCCACGGTCGACCCCGACGCACCGGCCGGCTCGGGCGCCTCCCTCGTGGCGGTCCTGTCGACGTCGGCCAAGTCCCCCATCCACGGGCTCACGGCCAGCAACGGGCTTCGGCCGGGCCTCGCGATGCTCGTGAAGGACTTCGCCGACGAGCTCGGGCCCCGCGGCATCCGGGTCAACGGCGTGATGCCCGGGCGGATCGCCACGGATCGCACGATCGCCCTGGATTCCGCACAGGGCAACGCCCAGGCGGCCCGCCGCCGCAACGAGGCCGCCATCCCCCTGGGGCGCTACGGCGACCCCGCCGAGTTCGGTCGCCTCGCAGCGTTCCTGCTGAGCCCCGCGTCGTCCTACATCTCCGGCAGCCTCATCCCGATCGACGGCGGGTCCCTGCGCGCCCTGTGAGCAGGGCCCAGCCGGCCCGGACGCGACTACTCCCGGTCATCGGGGCGGCGCAGTCGCTTGACCTCGGAGCGGCGCTTCTTGACCTCGATCCGACGGTTCACCGAGCCTCGCGTGGGCCTCGTCGGTCGGCGCGGCCTCGGGGGTGGTGCGATCGCTTCGGAGAGGATCGCGGCCATCCGGCGCTCGGCCTCCTCGCGGTTGCGCAGCTGTGAGCGGTGCTCCGAGGCCGTGACCGACAGGACGCCATCAGACAGCCGAGGCGCGAGTCGTGCCAGGGCCCGGGAGCGCAGGGTCGGGCTCAGCGACGGGGACGCGGCCACGTCGAACAGCAGCTCGACGCGGGAGTCGGTGGTGTTCACACCCTGGCCACCGGGACCCGAGGACCGCGAGAACCTCCAGGCCAGCTCCGTCTCGGGGATCACCACCGACCCCCGCAACCTCAATGGGCCCGGCACGGGTTCACCCTCGCAGGTCCGGACATCGCACTCCCCCGCCGCTCAGGAGTAGGCCAGGTCGGCGTCGTCGACCTCGACGCCGGCGCCGAACTGGGTGCGCGAGAGGTCGGCGTACAGGCCACCGGCGGCGAGCAGCTCGTCGTGGGTGCCCCGCTGGACCACGCGACCGCCGTCGATCACCAGGATCTGGTCCGCGGCGCGGATCGTGGACAGTCGGTGGGCCACCACCAGCGAGGTGCGGCCAGCCAGGGCAGTGGCCAGGGCCCGCTGGACGGCCGCCTCGCTCTCGGAGTCCAGGTGCGCCGTGGCCTCATCGAGGACGACGACGTTCGGGGCCTTGAGCAGGAGCCGGGCGATGGCCAGTCGCTGCTTCTCGCCACCGGACAGCCGGTACCCGCGCTCCCCCACCACCGTGTCCAGCCCGTCGGGCAGCGAGGCCAGCAGGTCACCGATCTGCGCATCGCCGCAGGCGGCCACCAGCTCCTCGTCCGTCGCCCCGGGACGGGCGTACGTGAGGTTGCCCCGGATCGAGTCGTGGAACATGTGCGAGTCCTGCGTCACGACCCCGATGGCGTCCGACAGGCTCGCCAGGGTGGCGTCGCGCACGTCGACGCCACCCACCAGGACCTCGCCGGAGCTCGCGTCGTACAGCCGGGTCACGAGGCTCGTGATCGTCGACTTGCCCGCACCCGAGGGGCCGACCAGCGCGAACATCTGGCCCGGCTCGATCCGGAAGTCGACGCCCGGTCAGGACCGGCTCCCCGCGACCACGTGAGTCCGGTCGGGCAACGGACTCCAGGGAGGCCAGCGAGACCTCATCGGCACCGGGGTAGGTGAAGTGCACGTCGCGGAACTCCACGGCCGTCGGACCGGCGGGGATGGCGACGGCGTCGGGCGCCTCGGACACCAGCGGCTCGAGGTCCAGGACCTCGAAGACCCGCTCGAAGGACACCAGGGCGGTCATGACGTCGACCCGGACGTTGCTCAGCGCAGTCAGCGGGCCGTAGAGCCGGGCAAGCAGGGCGGTGATCGCCAGCAGGGTCCCGATCGTGATCGTCCCGTCGATGACCAGGTGGCCGCCCACCCCGTAGGCGATGGCTGTCGCCACCGACGCCACCAGGGTCAGCGCGGTGAAGAAGTACCGGTTCGACATCGCGATCTCCACGCCGATGTCGCGAACCCGGCTGGCCTTCGCTGCGAAGTTCGTCGCCTCCTCCTCCGGCCGGCCGAACAGCTTGACCAGCAGGGCACCGGACACGTTGAAGCGCTCGGTCATCATCGAGCTCATGTCGGCGTTGAGCTGCATCTGCTCGCGGGTCTGGGCCTGCAGGCGGCGACCCATGTACCGGGCGGGGATCAGGAAGAGCGGCAGGAGGATGAGGCTGATGACCGTGATCGGCCACGACAGCGCGAACATGGCGATCAGGATCACCGTCAGCGTGATCACGTTGCCGACGACCCCGCCGAGCGTCGAGGTGAAGGCCTGCTGGGCCCCGATGACATCGGAGTTGAGCCGCGAGATCAGCGCACCGGTCTGGGTCCGGGTGAAGAACGCCAGCGGTTGGCTCTCCACGTGCCGGAACACCCGGGTCCGCAGGTCGAAGATCAGGCCCTCCCCGATGCGCGAGGAGTACCAGCGCCCGATGAGCCCCACTCCCGCGTCGACGAGGGCCAGGACGAGGACGAGCACCGCGCAGACGGTGACGACGGTCGGGTTGCCGGCGGTGATGCCCTGGTCGATGAGCCGCCGGAACAGCAGCGGCTGCGCGACGACCAGCAGCGACGAGAACACCAGGGTCACCAGGAACCAGAAGATCTCCCGACGGTACGGCCGGGCGAACCCCATGATCCGCGTGACGGTGCCCCTGGTGATCGACTGGTCGGAGACGGACCGATCACGAGTGAATGATCGGTAGGTCTGCCAGGGACCACCGCCCCCCATCGACATCGACATCTCTCAACCCTCCGAGTGCCCAACACCTGCCGCCGGCTGGTTGTTCCCCTCGACGCCGTGACGCCGCACACGGGCGGGGCACACTGCGGGGGCGTCGGAGTCGGCGCTGGCGTGTCAGCGACCGGCGAACATGGCGGCCAGCTCACGGATGCGGATGCCCTGTGCGGCCCGCTCTGCTGCCATCTGCGCGTCGTGGGCGGCCGCGAACCCCTCCGGGTACATCGCGTCGCGCAACAGCGCCTTCGTGCCCGAGACCGCCCCGGGCATGGCGCTGGCGCAGCCCACCGCCACCTCGCGCGCAGCCGCATCCAGGTCGGCCCGGGGCACGGCCTTCAGCGCCAGCCCGATCCGCACGGCCTCCTCGGCATGGACCCAGCGACCGCTGACCACGAGTTCGAGCGCCCGCGAGTACCCGACGGCCTCGACCAGCGGGAGGGTGCCGCCGAGGTCGGGCACCAGCCCGAGGCTCGGCTCCTTCATCGAGAACTGGACATCGTCGGCCACGACGATCACATCGCACCCGAGTGCCAGCTGGAAGCCGGCGCCGACGGCGTGACCGCCCACGGCCGCGACCGTGACCACAGGGCTGCGCCGCCACCACGAGAACGCCTGCTGGTACACCGCGATCCGCGCATCGAGGTCGGCGGGCTCCATGGTCGCGAACTGCAGCAGCGAGCCCTCCCCGGGGATGCCCTCCGGGCTGAGCATCCGCCGATCCAGTCCGGCGGAGAACGACGGACCCTCCGCGCACAGCACCACCGCGCGCACGGCCGGGTCGAGGTTCTCGCCGATCGCGGCCAGCTCCCGCCACAGGGCCGGGCCCTGGGCGTTGCGGCTCTCCGGGCGGTTGAGCCGCACCGTGAGGATTCCGTCGGTCAGGTCCAGGGCAAGGGCACTCGTATCGGTCATACGAGCAGTCAACCAGCAGCCAACCTCGTGGTCCGAGCCCGGGTGGCCCCTCCACGTCCGCGCAGCGGCACTCCGGCGTCGGTCAGCATCCGGTGGATGAACCCGTAGGACCGCCCGGTGCTCGCCGACAGCTCGCGGATGCTCGCGCCGGCTCGGTACTGCGTCTCCAGGGAGCGGGCCAGTTCGGCGCGCTCCTCCCCGGTCACCCGCGCAGCGCGCGCCTTGCCCACCATGTGCTCCCCCTCCGCTGGCCGACTTGACCGGCTTCCGGGGCCCACTATGACGAGTCCCGTTCAAGATCGCATCCTGAGGGAGTCCGTTCCGGAGACAGTCCCCGGCCGGTGCTGGATCAGGCGAGCGCGACCAGGTCCAGGTAGTCCTCGCGCCAGAGGTCCTCCACGGCATCGGGCAGCAGGAGGACCTTCTCCGGGGCCAGTGCCTGCACGGCGCCCTCATCGTGGGTCACGAGGATCACCGCACCCTTGTAGGTCCCCAGCGCGCCGAGGACCTCCTCGCGGCTGGCCGGGTCGAGGTTGTTCGTCGGCTCATCGAGGAGCAGGACGTTGGCACCCGACACCACGAGCGTGGCCAGTGCCAGGCGGGTCTTCTCCCCGCCGGAGAGGACGTGCGCGGGCTTGTCGACGTCGTCACCGGTGAAGAGGAACTGCCCGAGGACGCTGCGGCACTCGGTGGAGCTCATGTCCCCGGCGGCGTGCAGCATGTTGTCCAGCACGGTTGCCTGCGGGTCGAGGGTGTCGTGCTCCTGCGCGTAGTAGCCCAGCCGCAGTCCGTGCCCGGGCAGCACCTCGCCCGTGTCGGGGTCCTCGACGCCGGCCAGGATGCGCAGCAGCGTGGTCTTGCCCGCGCCGTTGAGGCCCAGGATGACCACCCGCGCTCCCCGGTCGATGGCCAGCTCGACGTCGACGAAGACCTCGAGCGAGCCGTAGGACTTGCTCAGCTCCTTCGCGCGCAGCGGCGTGCGCCCACACGCCACCGGCTCCGGGAAGCGCAGCTTGGCGACGCGGTCGTTGGCCCGCTGGTCCTCGAGCCCCGACAGCAACCGCTCCGCGCGCTTCTCCATCGAGTGGGCAGCCCTGGCCTTGGTGGCCTTGGCGCGCATCTTGTCGGCCTGGGTCTGCAGGACGGCTGCCTGCTTCTCGGCGTTCGCCCGCTCCCGGTGCCGGCGCTTCTCATCGGTCTCGCGCTGCTTGAGGTAGGTGGTCCAGCCGACGTTGTACACGTCGATGACGCAGCGGTTGGCGTCCAGGTGGAAGACCTTGTTCACCACCGAGTCGAGCAGTCCCACGTCGTGGCTGATGACCACCAACCCACCCTTGTGGGTCGCCAGGTACCCGCGCAGCCACACGATCGAGTCGGCGTCGAGGTGGTTGGTGGGCTCGTCGAGGAGCAGGGTGCTCGCCTCGCTGAACAGGATCCGCGCCAGCTCCACGCGCCGACGCTGACCGCCGGAGAGCGTCCGCAGCGCCTGGCCGAGGTTGCGCTCGGTGATCCCCAGGCCGGCGGCGACCGAGGCCGCCTGCGCCTCGGCCGCGTAGCCGTCCAGGGCCAGGAACTCGGACTGGGCCCGGTCGTAGCGCCGCATCGCGTCGTCGCGGACGTCGGGATCGGCGTCCCCCATCGCCGCCTCCGCGCGCCGCAGCCGCCGGATCACGTCGCGCAGGCCACGGGCATCGAGGATGCGCTCCCGCGCGCTCTGGTCCATGTTCCCGGTGCGCGGATCCTGGGGCAGGTAGCCGATGCTGCCGCTGCGGGTCACCGTCCCGCCCTCGGGGATGGTCTCCCCGGCGAGGATGCGCATCAGGGTGGTCTTGCCGGCGCCGTTGCGCCCCACGAGGCCCACCCGGTCGCCGTCGCCGATCCTGATCGACACGCCCGACATGAGCAGGCGGGCGCCGGCCCGTACCTCCAGCTCCGACGTTGCGATCACTGCCTGAGTTTACCCGCCGCACGCGGCCCCCAGAGCCGCTGCGCCTCATGCTGCGTCACCCCCATGCGCAGGTCCATACTCCCCAGAAGCTCCGACGTGCGACGCGACCTGAGGAGGTCGGGCATGCAGTTCGACGACGACCGGGTCGACACCAGCAGGGTCGACGACCTGCGCGACGGCAACGCCGGCGGCGGCGGCGGGGGCGGGGCATGGGCTGCGCATGGGCGGTGCGGCAACCGCCGGGATCCTGGCGATGCTGCTGCGCGGCAAGGGCGGCAAGGGCGGGCTGCTCATGCTGCTCATCGTCGGGGGCTTCCTGGTCTTCTCGCAGATGGGCGGCGGCGGGGTCGAACCAGCAGGCGGTCGACGTCCACGGGTGCCGTGACCGCCGCACAGGGCACGGCAGGGGACCTGGCCACGCGCTGCAACCGGGCCGGTGCGATCCAGCAGTACCCCGACTGCCTGCTCACCAAGGCGTTCAACGAGACCGACGAGGTGTGGTCCGCGGAGTTCGCCCGCCTCGGCCAGGAGTACCGGTCCCCGCGGCTGACCTTCTTCGACGGCACGGTCGAACACCGCCTGCGGGCCGCGCCACGACCGCGGTCGGGCCCTTCTACTGCCCCGGTGACGAGAAGATCTACTTCGACCTCGGGCTTCGCCGAGCAGCTGCAGCAGCTGGGCGTCGAGGGTGACTACGCCAACGTCTACATCATGGCCCACGAGTTCGGCCACCACCTGCAGAACATCACGGCATCGAGAAGCAGGTGCGGCCAGTCGCAGGCGCAGGATCCGCGCGCAACGCCAACAAGTACGGCGTCGCGATGGAGCTGCAGGCCGACTGCTTCGCCGGTGCGTGGGGCCGGATGGCCGACGACCGGGGCAACGTCACCGTCACCGACGCCGAGGTCAGGCAGGCCCAGAACGCGGCCTCCGCTGTCGGCGACGACCGCATCCAGCAGGCGTCGGGCGATGCAGGTGAACCCGGAGACGTGGACCCACGGCTCGGCCAAGCAGCGTGAGTCCTGGTACCTGGTCGGGTTCAACAGCGGGGACATCAACCGCTGCACCACCTACGGGAACTAGTCGGCCACCCTGACCCGGGCGGGTGTGGATAGGCTGCTCGCACCTGCTTCGAGGGAGAGACATGACCACGGTCCAGGAGGGCGCCTCGCCGCTCATCAGCACGATCTACGCCATGACCCAGGCGTCACGGGCAAACGCGGACCTGCCCGAGCGCGAGGTCCTGCTCGTCAGGCTGGCGTGCCTGATCGCCTCCGACGCCTCGGAGTCGTCCTACCTGTACAACCTCGCGGGCACGGCTGGGCCCGCGCTGACCGTCGAGGAGGTGGAGGCGGTGCTGGTGGCCGCCGCTCCCCTCACTGGCACCGCGCGCGTGGTCATGGCCGCCGAGCGGATCGCCTCCGCCATGGACTACCCGATCTCGGTCCACGACCTGTTCGCAGCCGGCCCGGTCCCCGACTGACGGACTCTGCCGCCCGGGGTGCTCGCGGCTCAGCCCACGGGCCGCAGCCACCGTCCGGCGCCCTCGGACCTGGCCTGGTCCCGGCTCCTCGGCGGCCTCGTCGGGGACGTCGGCCAGGAAGCCCTGGACGTCGGACCACACCGACCCGATGGCGATGCCGAACACGCCCTGCCCCCCGCGCACGAGGTCCACCACCTCGTCGTCACTGGTGCACTCATAGACCGTGGTGCCGTCGCTCATCAGGGTGATCGCCGAGAGGTCGGCCGTCCCACGACCGCGCAGCGTGCTCACGGCGGCGCGGATGCTCGTCAGCGACACCCCGGTCTCCAGCAGCCGCTTGACCACCTGCAGGACCAGGATGTCGCGGAACGAGTACAGGCGGTTCGTCCCCGACCCGTGCGCCGCCTGCACCGAGGGCACGACCAGTCCGGTGCGCGCCCAGTAGTCGAGCTGCCGGTAGGTGATGCGGGCCGCACCCGCCGCGACCGGCCCGCGGTATCCACGACCGCTGCGGGGATCGGGCTCCGGGATGGCGAACAGCGCCTGCTGGGCGGGGTCCACCACCACGGGACGGAACGGTTCATCCACGGTCGCACCTCCACTCGAGGGCTCGCGCGGGGAAGGTCGCGAACTGGGGAGGAACGACACTACGCCCCAGCCCCGCCCCCGTCACGCCGACACGCAGGTCCGTGCCTCAGACGTTGAAGCCCAGGGCGCGCAGCATGTCGCGGCCGTCGTCGGTGATCTTGTCCGGGCCCCACGGGGGCATCCAGACCCAGTTGAGCCGGAAGTCGTCGACGATCCCGTCGAGCGCCGCCCGGGTCTGGTCCTCGATCACGTCGGTCAGCGGGCAGGCCGCCGACGTCAGGGTCATGTCCAGGGTTGCGACGTTGTTGTCGTCGACGTGCACCCCGTAGATCAGGCCCAGGTCGACGACGTTGATGCCGAGCTCGGGGTCGACCACGTCGTGCAGGGCCTCCATGACGTCCTCGTCGGTCGCAACGCTCATCGGGTACCTCCAGTGGTCAGGGCCTGGGTGACTGCGTCCTTCCAGGCCATCCAGGACAACAACGCGCACTTGACCCGTGCCGGGTACTTCGCCACACCGCTGAAGGCGATCCCATCGCCGAGGACGTCCTCATCGGGCTCGGGCGCCGCGGCGTCGGTGGCTGACTGCATCAGGCCGACGAAGGCCTCCTGAGTGGCCATCGCCTCTGCCACGCTGTGCCCGAGGAGGAGCTCGTACATCACGCTCGCGCTGGCCTGCGAGATCGAGCACCCCTGGTTGTCGTAGGAGATGTCGACCACGCGTGGCCGACTCCCCCGCACCCTCCAGGTGCACGCGCAGGGTGATCTCGTCGCCGCACGTGGGGTTGACGTGGTGCACCTGGGCCTCGAACGGCTCACGCAGGCCGCGGCCGACCGGGTTGCGGTAGTGGTCGAGGATGATCTCCTGGTACAGCGAGTCCATCAGGCCACCCCGAAGAACTGCTGCGCCCGGCGGATGCCCACGACCAGGGCGTCGACCTCGAACGGCTGGTTGTAGAGCCCGAAGCTGGCGCGGGTCGTCGCCGGAACCCCGTAGCGCCGGCACGTGGGCCAGGCACAGTGGTGCCCGACGCGCACGGCGATCCCCTCGTCATCGAGCACCTGCCCGACGTCGTGGGGATGCAGGCCGTCGACCGTGAAGGACACCGCCCCTCCGCGGCCCGTGCGCGGTGGTCGGGCCGATGATGCGCACGCCGGGGATGCTCGGCCAGCGCCGCGAGCGCGTACTCGGTGAGCACATGCTCATGGGCCGCGATGGCGGGCATTCCGACGCGCTCGAGGTACTGCACCGCCGCTGCCAGCCCGACGGCCTGGGCCACGTTGGGCGAGCCGGCCTCGAAGCGCTGCGGGGGGTCGGCGAAGGTCGATCGCTCCATGGTGACCATGGCGATCATCGAGCCGCCGGTGTTGAACGGGGGCATCGCCTCGAGGACCTCTGTGCGTCCCCACAGGCAGCCCACGCCGGTCGGACCCAGCATCTTGTGCCCGGAGAACGCCATGAGGTCGACGTCGAGGGCGCGGACGTCCACGGGCATGTGCGGCACCGACTGGCAGGCGTCGAGCACGACCAGCGCCCCGACCTCCCTGGCTCGGGCCACGATCGGGAGCCACATCGTTGATCGTGCCGAGGATGTTCGACTGGTGCACGAACGACACCACCCGCGCCTTCTCGGTGATCACGCTGTCCAGGCCCTGGAGGTCGAGGTGGCCGTCGTCGGTCAGGCCGATCCAGCGCAGGACCGCACCGGTCTTGTCGCACAGCTCCTGCCAGGGCACCAGGTTGGCGTGGTGCTCCATCTCGGTCACGACGATCTCGTCACCGGGGGCGAGCACGAACCTCTGCGCGCCGTCCGGCAGGGGGGCGCCATGCTGGCGTCTTCGCGGTGGCCGAGCTGAACGCATGGCTGACGAGGTTCAGCGACTCGGTTGCGTTCCGGGTGAACACCAGTTCGTTGGCGCGACCACCGATGAAGCCGGCGATCACCGCCCGCGCCGCCTCGAACGCGTCCGTGGCCTGTTCGGCGAGGAAGTGCGCGCCGCGGTGCACGGCGGCGTTGTGCTGCTCGTAGAACTCGCGCTCCGCGTCGAGGACCGAGACCGGCTTCTGCGAGGTGGCTGCCGTGTCCAGGTACACCAGCGGCCGCCCGCCGCGCACGGTGCGCGCCAGGATCGGGAAGTCCGCCCGCAGAGCCGGGTCGAGCAGGGTGCTCACGCCGTCGCCACCGCCGGGGTGTAGCTCGCGTAGCCGTCGGCCTCGATCTGGTCGGCCAGCTCCGGGCCGCCGGCGGCCACGATCCGGCCGTCGACGAAGACGTGCACGAAGTCGGGGCGCACGTACCGCAGGATCCGCGTGAAGTGGGTGATCAGCAGGACGCCGGCATCCCCGGACTCCCGCACCCGGTTGATCCCCTCGGAGACCACCCGCAGGGCGTCGACGTCCAGGCCGGAGTCGGTCTCGTCGAGGATCGCCATCTTCGGGGCGAGGAGCTCGAGCTGCAGGATCTCGGCGCGCTTGCGCTCACCGCCGGAGAACCCCTCGTTGACGTTGCGGCTGGCGAACGTGGGGTCGATCTGCAGGCGCTCCATGGCGGCCTTCATCTCCTTGAGCCACAGGCGCAGCTTGGGGGCCTCGCCGCGGATGGCCGTGGCCGACGTGCGCAGGAAGTTCGACACCGACACGCCGGGGACCTCGACGGGATGCTGCATCGCGAGGAACAGCCCGGCGCGCGCCCGCTCGTCGACGGTCATCGCCAGGACGTCCTGGCCGTCGAGGGTGACTGACCCTGAGGAGATCGTGTACTTCGGGTGACCGGCGATCGCGTAGGCCAGCGTGGACTTGCCCGAGCCGTTGGGGCCCATGAGGGCATGGGTCTCACCGGAGTTCACGGTGAGGTTGACCCCGGTCAGGATCTCCTTGGTTCCGCCGTCGGCCTCGACGGTGACGTGCAGGTCGCGGATCTCGAGGGTGGACATTGGCTGTTCTCCAGTTCTCGCCGGTCAGGCGACGGTCACGAAGACGGTGTCGCCTTCGACGGAAACGGGGTAGATGGGGACGGGGGTGGTGGCCGGCGGGCCACTGGGGCGCCCGGTCCGCAGGTCGAAGCGGGAGCCGTGCAGCCAGCACTCGAGGGTGCAGCCGTCGATGTCGCCCTCAGCGAGCGAGACGTCGGCATGCGAGCAGATGTCGGAGACGGCGAACCACTGGCCCTCGGTGTGGACCACGGCGATCGGGACCCCCTCGACCACGACGCGATGCGCCGTGCCCTCCGGGACGTCAGCGACCGCACAGACGGGCTGGGGGCTCACAGGCCACCGCCCTGGGTGTCGCCGGAGTCCTGGAAGTCGTACAGCGGGTCGACGGACCCGAGCTCGGCGTCGACGGCAGCCAGCAGCTGGGCCTCCACCGCCGGCACCCCGATCCGGTTGATGACGTCGGCGAAGAACCCGCGCACCACCAGCCGGCGCGCGACGGACTCGGGCACCCCGCGGCTCATCAGGTAGAACAGCTGCTCGTCGTCGAACCGGCCGGTGGCCGAGGCGTGGCCGGCGCCGGCGATCTCGCCGGTCTCGATCTCGAGGTTCGGCACGGAGTCCGCGCGCGCGCCCTCGGTGAGGACGAGGTTGCGGTTGAGCTCGTAGGTGTCGGTCCCGGTGGCGGTCGCGCGGATCAGCACGTCGCCGATCCACACCGTGTGCGCACCCTGGCCCTGCAGCGCGCCCTTGTAGAGCACGTTGCTGCGGCAGTTGGGCACGCTGTGGTCGACGAACAGCCGGTGCTCGATGTGCTGTCCCGCATCGGCGAAGTAGACGCCGATCAGCTCGGCGTCCCCACCGGGACCGGCGTACTCGACGGACTCCACGATCCGGATCGCCCGACCGCCCAGGCTCACCTGCGTCGAGCGCACCCGGGAGTCGCGGCCCAGGCGGATGGCCACCTGGCCGGCGTGCACGGCGTCGGCGTCCCAGGTCTGGATGTGGACGAGGTCCAGGGCGGCGCCGTCGCCGACGAGGACCGACGTGTGCTCGGAGTAGTCCGCGGTCCCCTCATGGGCCAGCAGGACCGTCGCGCGGGCGTGGGCACCGAGCTCGACGACCACCTGGCCGTGGACGAGGCCACCCGTGCCGGTCAGGCGCAGGACGATGGGCTCGACCACCTCGGCCTCGGCCGGGATCGACAGGCGCATGGCCCCGCGCGCGTTCGCGACCGCGAGCGCGGAGGTGCGGTCCACCGGCATCGGCAGCGCGTCGAGCGCCGGATCCCCGGCGGGGATCTCCGTGAGCGTCACGCCCTCGGGCAGGCTCGCGTCCCACGTCAGATCGGCATCGGAGGAGTCACCGGAGAGCACGCGCGCGAAGGCGGCCAGCGGCGTGAACCGCCACATCTCCTCGCGACCGTGGGGCATCGGGAACGCCTCGATGTCCCGGGACGTCACCCGGGGCAGCAGGTCCTGTGCGGGGGTCAGGCTGACCTCCCGCTCCTCGACAGCGGACATCAGCCGACGGCCCCTTCCATCTGCAGCTCGATCAGGCGGTTCAGCTCGAGGGCGTACTCCATGGGCAGCTCGCGCGCGATGGGCTCGATGAACCCGCGCACGATCATGGCCATGGCCTCCTCCTCGGTCATGCCGCGACTCATCAGGTAGAACAGCTGGTCCTCGGAGACCTTGCTGACCGTCGCCTCGTGGCCCATCGCCACGTCGTCGACGCGCACGTCGACGTACGGGTAGGTGTCCGAGCGCGAGATGCTGTCGACGAGCAGCGCGTCGCAGCGGACCGTCGACTTCGAGTGGTGGGCCTGCTCCTGGATCTGCACGAGGCCGCGGTACGAGGTGCGCCCGCCGCCCCGGGCCACGGACTTCGACACGATCGCCGAGGACGTGTACGGCGCCGCGTGCACCATCTTGGAGCCCGCGTCCTGGTGCTGGCCCTCGCCGGCGAAGGCGATCGACAGCGTCTCGCCCTTGGCGTGCTCGCCCATCAGCCAGACGGCCGGGTACTTCATCGTGACCTTGGAGCCGATGTTGCCGTCGATCCACTCCATCGTGGCGCCCTCGTAGGCCACGGCACGCTTGGTGACCAGGTTGTAGACGTTGTTCGACCAGTTCTGGATGGTCGTGTAGCGGCAGCGCGCATCCTTCTTCACGATGATCTCCACGACCGCGGAGTGCAGCGAGTCGCTGGAGTAGATCGGGGCCGTGCAGCCCTCGACGTAGTGCACGTAGGCGCCCTCGTCGACGATGATCAGCGTCCGCTCGAACTGGCCCATGTTCTCGGTGTTGATCCGGAAGTAGGCCTGCAGCGGGATCTCCACGTTCACCCCGGGCGGCACGTAGATGAACGAGCCCCCGGACCACACCGAGGTGTTGAGCGCTGAGAACTTGTTGTCCCCGACCGGGATGACCGTGCCGAAGTACTCCTTGAAGAGCTCCTCGTGCTCGCGCAGGCCGGTGTCGGTGTCCAGGAAGATGACGCCCTGCTCCTCGAGGTCCTCGCGGATCTTGTGGTACACCACCTCGGACTCGTACTGCGCGGCCACGCCGGCCACGAGCCGCTGCTTCTCGGCCTCGGGGATGCCCAGGCGGTCGTAGGTGTTCTTGATGTCGTCGGGAAGCTCCTCCCAACTCGTGGCCTGCTTCTCGGTGGAGCGCACGAAGTACTTGATGTTGTCGAAGTC